>JBNLGJ010000045.1:0-79016 GCA_050305995.1 Cellvibrio sp. | reverse complement strand
GGATATGGAAGCAGCTATGGCATTACTTAGCTAATGAAAACTAAACTCCAAAATAACAAAGGCGGTTAAACCGCCTTTGTTATTTTGCCAATATTTATTAATTACTGAACAGCGCTTCGCTGTCTAACCCTTGCTTCTCCATAATATCGCGGAGACGCTTTAAAGCCTCAACCTGGATTTGGCGAACGCGTTCACGGGTCAATCCAATTTCATGACCAACTTCCTCTAAGGTACTAACTTCATACCCACGAAGACCAAAGCGACGCGCCAATACTTCGCGCTGCTTTTCGGTTAACTCATCAAGCCAGTGATCAAGACTGGTCGTCAGATCACTATCTTGAAGCAACGCGGCAGGATCAGATACATGCGTATCAGCGATAGTATCAGCGACCGTTCTATCAGAAGACATGCCTATGGGAGCATCTATAGAGGTTACGCGCTCATTTAGACTGAGCATGTGCTCGACATCTTCTACCGGCCTCTCAAGAAGATTGGCAATCTCCTCTGGAGTTGGCTCATGATCCAACTTTTGCGACA
Source organism: Cellvibrio sp. (assembly GCA_050305995.1). Lineage (GTDB taxonomy): Bacteria > Pseudomonadota > Gammaproteobacteria > Pseudomonadales > Cellvibrionaceae > Cellvibrio. The sequence continues at coordinate 78,479 of JBNLGJ010000045.1, read as the reverse complement.
ACTCGCGCGCCGCACGCAAGTACACATTCAACTCTTTAACCACATGGATTGGCAGGCGAATTGTGCGCGTTTGATTCATGATGGCGCGCTCAATTGTCTGGCGAATCCACCAAGTAGCATAGGTGGAGAAACGAAAACCACGCTCAGGGTCAAACTTCTCTACTGCACGAATCAATCCCAGATTGCCCTCCTCAATTAAATCAAGTAGAGCCAAGCCGCGGTTGACGTATCTGCGGGAAATCTTCACAACCAAACGCAGGTTACTTTCAATCATACGTTTACGTGCAGCCTCTTCGCCTTTCAGTGCCTTGCGGGCAAAGAAAACCTCTTCCTCAGCACTCAGCAAAGGGGAAAAGCCAATTTCGTTAAGGTAAATCTGGGTGGCGTCGAGTGTCTTAGAAAATTTATCGTCAACAAAGCGCTCGGAGGTGATTGGGGTACTTCGTTTAGAGGGAGTTTCATTTTCTACGGGTGACAGCGCTTCAGTATCCTCAGACTCCAAGTCTTGCATGAGAAATACATCTTCATTTTCATAGGCGGTTGAGTCCCTATTTTGTATAGTCATTTTTATCAGCCCCTTATATCAATATTTTTTTTACCGGCTGGCTTTGCACCTTCAAGTCACCCAGCATGCCCAAGCAGCACTCGCAACTCAAATTAGCCCCAATACGCCCTGAAGCTCAGATGAAACCATTTTACTTTTTGGGCAGATAAACCAAAGGATCAACTGGTGTACCCTCCCGCCGAATCTCGAAGTGCAGCTTTACCCTATCAGTACCGCTCGAACCCATATCGGCAATTCGCTGTCCAGCTTTAACCAGATCACCTTCTTTTACTAACAATTGGCTGTTGTGTGCATAGGCACTCAAAAAGGATTCGCTGTGTTTTATAATTAGCAACTTGCCGTACCCTCGCAGACCGCTTCCAGCATAAACTACTCGCCCAGATGCAGCCGCCAGCACAGGCTCTCCCAAATCCCCACCAATATCAACTCCTTTATTTAGCCCGTTATTACTTTGAAACCTAGATAGAACCGCCCCTTCAGATGGCCAACCCCATACTAATGATTGAGATGCCATGTTCTGCGGTCTCAGATTCCTGGACTCGGCTGTTTTATTATTTTTACTAACCAACCCAGTTTTTGGCGTTGGTAAATTAATAGATCTCCCTAAACCAGACGAATTCTTTTTGACTAAAAAGCTTTTGGCATCATGCTTAGCTGCTGCTGAACCCCCTGCCGACAATCGAATTAATTGCGATGGTTTTATAATATAGGGTGGGGAAATATGGTTAATTTTAGCTAAATTCTCGTACTTAAGCCCATATCGCCATGCGATAGAAAAAAGAGTGTCCCCCGGGATAACTCTATAGGTATTAGGAATTTGACCACCACCATAGGACTCCTCCCTCACCTTCGCAGGTGGTGGTGAGGCACAAGAAGCCAACAAAAAAACGATCAAAATATTGAACAAAAATAGAGAGGACAGTCTTGCAACAACAGTGCAAATGAAAGCGAATATCAACAAGCTGGTTGAGCTATTTTTGCTCACTTTTATTCCATTTTATTATCAACATGCAAACTTTATTGAAAATTTATCTAAATTTATCATATGCAAATACACTTTCTTCAGGCTTAAACACGAAAACTATCTCAAACCCCAGCCGAAAATCGCGATTGATGCCAGGTATTTACCTGTGTCTAACGACTACCCCAATTAACGGGTAGTACCCGACAGAAAAGGGACAAATTTGACCGGCTCTAATACCTGGGTTATGAATTTATCATTTTCAGCATCGCGAATTATCAGCTGTAGTTGCTGCTCCCTCCCGCCAACCGGAATAACCAAGACACCACCCGGAGCCAGCTGATTGAGCAATTCTTCCGGCACGGATAAAGGCGCGGCAGTACTAAGAATAGCATCGTAAGGGCCAGCCTCAGGCCAACCAAAACCGCCGTCAGCGTGACGAAGCTGAACATTCCTCAAGCCAATCTGGCGCAAACGCTCGCGAGCTTTGTCCTGCAAAGGTTTAATACGTTCGACGCTATAAACCTGGGGAACTAACTGAGCGAGTATGCTGGTTTGATAACCAGACCCGGTGCCAACTTCCAGTACCTTTTGGGGATTGCCCGCAGCGCCAAGCAAAATTTCGGTCATACGAGCAACAATGTAAGGCTGAGATAAGGTTTGGCCGTGACCAATTGGTAACGCCGTATCTTCATAAGCTCTATGTGCCAGCGCCTCATCCAAAAAAATATGACGCGGAGTATTAAGCATTACATCCAATACGCGCATATTGGATATCCCCTGTTCACGCAAGCGCTGCATCAATCGCTCACGTGTACGCAAGGAGGTCATCCCAACCCCCTGAAGCAGCAAAGTTGTCATTTACCTGCATCTCCCCAGCAAACTACTCTAGATCGCATCAAACGGTGAACTATAACACAGCTCAGGGAGCACTAAAGTCTCATTAACATGTAAACAAGCTAGCGTTAATCAGCAGTTTGGCCACTTAATAAACTAGTCAATTCCGATATTTCGGCCAACACTGAGGTTGCAAAAGCGCCAGACTCCAGGCGGAAGCTTAACTCCAAATGCTTATCTTCCAGCCATTGAAAAGAAGCAGACTCGATGGCCAACACCAGAGGCCGACGCTCCTGCTTTAAGCCCATATGCTCAAGCCCAAGGCACCAATCTCTCCAGGGCTCCAAGGATTGGTTTTCGCTTTCCAGCAAGCAAGCCTGAGCAAGTGTTCGCCCCCGCCCCCACAAAGGTCCGCTGGGGTATACCTCCGGCTCCCCTGCCAAGCTCTCACGCCAGTTACCTGCTTTTACGCGATCGGCCAAAACCAAATTAAACAGATAAGAACGGCCAGCGGAAAGAATCAGCCCCTGCTTTTGACGGTCCTTATAACGCCGACCATCAACCAACAGCTGTTGCGCTTCCTGCAAGTTGTTGCCATTGCGGCCGAATCGCTGCTCACCAAAATAATTGGGCACTCCCTCAGCAAATACACGCTCTAAACGGTGCTCCAATTCAGAGCGGTCATTCACTTGTACATCGCGCAGCCGAATAACAAAAAAATTGGACTTGTGCTCACCTTTTCGCAATTTACTAGAATGCCGGGAAACACTTAATAGACTGACGGTTTGTGAATTTAACTGCGACCAGTCAGGTTCCGGCTCTCCCTTTTTAAGCGGGAGATATACACTAAACCACTGCAAGGTGACCGCATGGCGATCTTTTCTGCCGCAATAGCCAACATCCATCGGCTTTACTCGCGCCAAGCGAGCAATTTGTTCGGCAACCCAGGCGGTATTTTCACCGCGCTTACAGATATGCAGGTAAACGTGCTCACCTTCACCGCTGGGAGTAAAACCTAAATCCTCATCAACCTGAAAATCTTCAGGCTCCTGGCGAAATACAGCGGAGGCTATGGGGGCCCCATAAGCCCGGGGGAAATCTAAAGAGAATATTATTTCTGACATAACCAATAATGAATTAAATAGACTCGAGCATAACAACAGCCTGGCAGGCAATACCTTCGCTGCGACCGGTAAAACCCAAGCGCTCAGTGGTGGTGGCTTTTACATTCACCTGACCCGGCGCAACCCGCAAATCAGCAGCAATAGTCTCCACCATGTGGGAGATATATGGAGCCATACGCGGTGCCTGGGCAATAATAGTCATATCGGTATTGATGAGTTTCCAACCTGCCTGATTGACTTTGGCATAGGTCATGCGCAGGAGTGCGCGACTATCCGCATTGCGGTACTGCATATCTGTATCCGGGAAATGCTTACCTATATCGCCCAGAGCAGCAGCCCCCAGCAACGCATCACAGAGGGCATGCAGCAAAACATCACCGTCCGAGTGCGCGACCAAACCCTGGCCATGGGGAATCACTACGCCACCTAAAACAATTTTGTCACCTTCACCAAAGGCATGCACATCAAAGCCCTGACCAATACGCAGTGACATAACTAACTCCAAAAACTATTGCTGTTGAGAGAGAATAAACCTGGCCAGCGCCAGATCTTCGGGACGAGTGACTTTTAAATTATCGCTGCGACCTTCAACGACTAAAGGCTGAAACCCCAGCAGCTCTATAGCCGATGCCTCATCGGTAATCCTGGCCCGCCCCTGCAAACCTTGACTCAGAGCCTTATATAACAACCCATAACGAAACATCTGCGGTGTCTGCGCCAGCCAGATTCCACTTCGATCTAAGGTATTTGAAATTTGTCGCTGTACATCGACAGTTTTCAATGTATCCGCCACAGGAACTGCCAATATTCCACCAACAGGTACATGGGCAATTGCCAGCAACTGTTCAATAGACTCTTTGGTTACACAAGGGCGCGCAGCATCGTGCACCAGAACCCAATCGTTTGCAGCAGCTCGATCCTGCAAAAAATCAAGTGCATTTAATACTGAATCGGCACGCTCCTTACCCCCAACCACCCGAGCAATACGGGAATGACGGGATATAGCTAGATCTTGCCAATAACAATCTGTTTCACTGATGGCCACCAGCACCCCCGACCAGATAGGCAACGACAGCAATCGCTCCAGCGTGTGCTCAAGAATAGTTTTTCCATCCAAATCTAAATATTGCTTGGGGCGATCCGCCGCCATGCGACTGCCGACTCCCGCAGCGGGAATTACCAACCAAAAGTTAGGTGAATAAGAAACTGTTTTTGAGGGAGGCATAAAAATTAGTGAAGCGGGAAAATGATCACGGATTTTGATCCACGATCATAAAAAAGGTCTCATCTTTTTTAATCAGACCTATATCATTGCGCGCGCGCTCTTCAATGGTATCCAAGCCAGTTTTAAGCTCATCAACTTCCACATCCATAATGCGGTTGCGCTCGCGCATTTTTTCATTTTCGGCTTTTTGCAGGCGGATATCGGCTTCCAATCTATGGGCGTGCGCCAAGCTGCCCTCACCTATCCATAAACGATACTGAAGTGCAGCCAACAAGATTAACAAAACACCAAGTAGCCATTTCATAGATTTATTACCGCATGCAAATTACCGCTAAACCATTCGCTAGGATAAGAGGCGATAAACTGACAAAGGCCGGTCACCCGGCCTTTGTTCACTTCAAGTATTAAGACTTGAATTCTGCGCGACCTTTGTAAGGCGCCGCAGCACCCAGCTCTGCTTCGATACGCAGCAGGCGGTTGTACTTGGAAACGCGATCAGAACGACACAGAGAACCAGTTTTAATTTGACCGGCAGCGGTAGCTACAGCCAGGTCGGCAATAGTGGTGTCTTCAGTTTCACCAGAGCGGTGAGAAATAACCGCCGTGTAACCTGCGTCCTGAGCCATTTTAATAGCATCCAGAGTTTCAGACAGAGAGCCGATCTGGTTGAACTTGATCAGAATAGAGTTGGCAATTTTCTTCTCAATACCTTCTTTCAGGATCTTGGTGTTGGTAACAAACAGGTCGTCACCTACCAATTGAATTTTGTCGCCAATTTTATTGGTCAAGTCAGCCCAGCCATCCCAGTCGCTTTCGTCTTTACCATCTTCGATAGAGATAATTGGGTATTTTGCAGCCAGATCAGCCAGGTAATCGGAGAATTCGTTGGTAGAGAATACACGACCTTCACCAGCCAGATCGTAGTTTCCATCTTTGTAGAATTCAGAAGAGGCACAGTCCAGCGCCAGGGTCACATTGTCGCCCAGCTTGTAGCCGGCTTTTTCTACGGCTTCGGCGATAACTTTCAGAGCGTCTTCGTTGGATGGCAGGTTAGGTGCAAAACCACCTTCGTCACCCACAGCAGTGTTAAGGCCTTTGTCGTGCAGAATTTTTTTCAGGTTGTGAAAAATCTCTGCGCCCATGCGCAAAGCTTCAGCAAAAGTTTTGGCACCGACTGGCTGAACCATAAACTCCTGGATGTCGACATTGTTGTCGGCGTGCTCACCACCATTGATGATGTTCATCATAGGTACTGGCATAGAGTATTTGCCAGGAGTGCCATTGATGTCGGCAATGTGTGCGTACAGAGGAACTTTTTTGGCGATTGCAGCCGCTTTGGCGTTAGCCAGAGACACGGCCAGTATGGCGTTGGCGCCCAGTACGGTTTTGAAATCGGTACCGTCGGCTTTCAGCATGGCGTTATCAACAGCGCGCTGATCCAGCGCATCCATACCTACCAACAGAGACTTGATGGTGGTGTTGATGTTGTTAACAGCCTTCAACACACCCTTGCCCATGTAGCGAGATTTGTCGCCATCGCGCAGCTCCAAGGCTTCGCGAGAACCAGTGGAAGCGCCAGATGGAGCGCAAGCAGAACCCACAGCACCTGATTCCAGAATTACTTCTGCCATCACAGTGGGGTTGCCGCGGCTGTCCAAAACCTCAAAGGCTTTGATGTCAACAATCTTAGTCATTCATCTTCTCCAGAGTGTGTTTCTACAAAATTAGTTAATGTGTAAAACAAATTATTGGATATCCAAAGGTGCAAAACCTTTGACCAAATCATCGATGGATTTCATTTGCGCCAGAAATGGCTCGAGCTTATCGAGCGGTAATGCGCTGGGGCCATCGCACTTGGCCTTACTGGGATCTGGGTGTGCTTCTAAAAATAAACCTGCCAGACCCACCGCCATGCCAGCGCGCGCCAGCTCGGCCACTTGGTGGCGACGGCCACTGGAAGCAGCGCCCATAGGATCGCGACATTGCAGCGAGTGGGTAACATCAAAAATAACCGGGGCATTGCCACTGACATCACGCATAGTGCGGAAGCCGAGCATATCCACGACTAAATTGTCGTAACCGAAATTAGTGCCGCGATCACAGAGGATAATCTGCTCATTACCACACTCAGCAAACTTCTCGACAATATTTTTCATCTGCCCCGGGCTTAAAAACTGGGGCTTTTTCACGTTGATCACAGCGCCGGTTTTGGCCATAGCCACCACAAGGTCAGTTTGACGCGCAAGAAAGGCTGGCAGCTGAATCACATCGCAAACTTCGGCCACTGGCTGACACTGATCAATTTCGTGTACATCAGTAATTACAGGAACACCAAAAGTCTGTTTGATTTCCTGGAAAATTTTCAAGCCCTCTTCCATTCCTGGGCCGCGGTAAGAGTGAATTGACGAGCGATTGGCTTTATCAAAAGACGCCTTAAACACATAAGGAATACCAAGCTTTTCAGTCACTTTGACATAGGCCTCGGCAACCTGCAGCGCCATATCGCGAGACTCCAGTACGTTCATACCGCCAAACAGCACGAACGGCAGGTTATTGCCTACCTGAAGCTTGCCAACTTTAACGATTTCTTGTGACACAATTATTCCTTAAAAAAGCGAGCTGCCAAAGGCAGCTCTAGTGGTATTTTTTGTTGGCCTATTTTTTATTGACCAAAGCCGCTTCGACAAAACTTTTGAACAGTGGATGACCATCGCGCGGCGTGGAAGTAAATTCCGGATGAAACTGGCAGGCCACAAACCAGGGGTGATCGGGAATTTCCACCATTTCAACCAAAGTGTCATCAGCAGACCAACCACCAATGCGCAAACCCGCTTTTTGCAATTGATCAACGAAGTTGTTGTTCACCTCGTAACGGTGGCGGTGACGCTCAACAATCACGTCAGAACCGTAAATCTCGCGTGCTTTAGTACCAGATACCAGGCGGCACTCTTGAGCACCCAAGCGCATGGTGCCACCAAGGTCAGAGCTCTCGTCGCGCTTTTCTACCGCACCTTCAGCGTTGATCCACTCGGTGATCAAACCAATAACAGGATAAGGTGATGCCTTATCAAACTCAGTGGAGTTTGCACCTTTCAACCCTAAAACATTGCGTGCAAATTCAATGACCACTGACTGCATACCCAGACAAATACCCAAATAAGGTACTTTATTTTCGCGGGCATATTGCACGGCCATCAGTTTGCCTTCAACGCCGCGCTCACCGAAGCCCCCAGGGACAAGGATCGCATCGGCATCCGACAGAATACCCACGCCTTCGGATTCAACTCGCTCAGCGTCGATGTAGTTAATCTTGACCTTTGTACTCGTGTGAATACCAGCGTGAGTCAAGGCTTCAATCAGAGATTTATAGGCGTCCAACAGCTCCATGTATTTGCCAACCATCGAAATGGTGACTTCATGGGTAGGATGAAGCTTACCTTCAACAACCTTGTCCCATTCGGACAAATCCGCTTCCGGGCATTGCAGCCCCAGGGACTCAACCACTATCTGGTCAAGACTAAAGCTCTGCAGCAAACGAGGGATAGAATAAATAGTATCTGCATCTGGCAGTGGTACTACGGCGCGCTCGGCCACGTTAGTGAAGAGTGAAATTTTGCGACGCGAGTCTTCATCAACCATTTTTTCGGAGCGGCAAAGCAGAATATCCGGCTGCAGACCTATAGAGCGAAGCTCTTTTACCGAGTGCTGGGTTGGTTTGGTTTTAGTTTCGCCAGCAGTGGCAATGTAGGGAACCAGGGTGAGGTGCATTAACAGCGCACGCGAACCAAGCTCAACCTTTAATTGGCGTACAGCTTCAAGAAAGGGTTGGGATTCGATATCACCGACAGTGCCACCGATTTCAACTAGGGCAACATCAACATCGCGACCACCCTCAAGGATGCGGCGCTTGATTTCATCGGTAATATGAGGGATTACCTGAACTGTGCCGCCAAGATAATCGCCGCGACGTTCTTTACGCAGCACCGTCTCATATACGCGCCCCGTGGTAAAGTTATTGCGGCGCGTCATCTTGGTGCGGATAAAACGCTCATAGTGACCCAGATCCAGATCCGTCTCTGCGCCGTCTTCGGTTACAAACACTTCACCGTGCTGGAAAGGGCTCATGGTGCCTGGATCTACGTTGATATAGGGGTCCAGCTTCATAATGGTCACCTTAAGGCCGCGGGCCTCCAGGATTGCAGCCAGAGAGGCTGAGGCTATGCCTTTGCCCAAAGAAGAAACAACACCACCGGTAACGAAAATATATCGCGTCATGTAAAACCTGATTTCTTTGATATGCGGAGCGGAAATGGAGATAAGCCCCCTGAGGCCAGTGTTTTCAGTGCCAGGGGTTTATCTTTTAGGACGGGGCGCCAGAGTATCAGAAAGGCCTTAGCGGCTCAATGAAAAAGCTTGCTACAAATTAGTTTTTAGGGTGTTATCAAGCGCTTTTTAACCGGCAACCCAAACCCCTTGATTGCATATTAGTTGTTTATTTACAGAGCGTTAGGCTAAAAATCAAACTCTCCCCCAGCAAGTGCAAGGCGAATCTGGCCACTGGAAAAGCCTCTAGCCTGCAAAAAGCGCATCTGCCGTGCACGTTCTTTGGCCTCCGAGGGTATAGATTGACCAAATTTTTTACTTCGCTGGTTGCGAGCACTGATCAGCCAGCAGTCATCCTGCTCATCAAGCAGCTCTGCAATCAGGTCCGCGCTTACACCTTTTTGCTTCAACTCCATCTTTAATAACACAGGCCCCTTTCCCTGACGCTGGCGCATTGCAACAAACGCCTCAGCAAAGCGACGATCACTTTGCAAGCCATCTTCCTCGAGCTGAGCAAGGAGCAACTCCAAAAAAGGTTCATCAGCGCATTTACGCGAGAGCTTTTCACGCAATTCAGTGCGAGAGTGTTCACGCATAGCTAATAATTTAAGCGCGGAGGACTTAAGTGATTGCAGGGGCGATAAGTCAGACATTAGCTTAAAAGGCGAGTAAGCTCGCCTTTTTCCGATGAGATATAAGTAAACTAATGGACGGGTGGAAATTCAGCCACAACTTCGGCAACCGCCATAGAGAGAATTTCCCGCTGGCGCTGGGGTGACATCCCCTGGCTTAAGCGTTTTTCAGAAACGCCGCGCCATATTGGCTTATCCGTTTTGCCATCGACAATATCGATAATCAAGCTCCCTTGATTGTAGGTGCGCACCCCCGAATTAACACCATAGAAAAATGGACGGGGTGCTAAATAATATCCGCGACCATACCAGCCAAAACCGTAGAGATCGTTGTAGCTGCGAGGATCAATCTTCTCCTCCATCACCACATGATAACTCACCACAAAATCGGGCTTCTCGCCAGCTGCAGGCGCCTGGTAGCGCTTAGCCAACTCCGCGTTTAGCACCGACTGTATATGGCTAAGGGTAAAAGGCGAAACCAAAATGCTGTCTTTAAAATCTTGTTTAGTCTCAGCGACCGTATAGGTCTTTAATCCAGCAAAACTGTAGGCCTGATCATAATCGGTCTCCACATAAGGCTTGGTTGCACAGGCGGTTAACATCAAAAAGCCAACCGCTATTAACACGCTACTTAACCGTTTCATGTTCTTACCCTTAGTTCAAAAAAGACGAATTTATTATCTGACCCCAACTGAGAGTCTAGGTTTAGGACACCAATTATGAGCTTAATAGCACCTAAAATCACCAACAGCAGTGAATAGTAGATAACAAAAAGCCCCAACAAATGGGGCCTTTTTGTCGATCAGACAGCCAGCTATTACATCAGCTCAGCCTCATCAGAAACATCTTCACCACCGGCACTCAATGAGAGGGCCGTTGAGGCGAGAAGTTCCGCGCGAACTTTTTGCTCTAGCTCCTGAGCAATAGCGCTATTCTCCTGCAGGAATTTCATAACATTGTTTTTACCCTGGCCAATTTTATTGCCCTGGTAGCTATACCAGGCACCAGCTTTATCAACCATGCCCAATTTAACAGCGTAGTCGATCACTTCACCTAGGCGGTTTATCCCTGAGCCATAGAGAATCTGGAACTCGGCCTGCTTAAATGGAGGGGCCACTTTATTTTTGACCACTTTGACGCGAGTTTCAGAGCCGATAACCTCTTCGCCTTCTTTAACCGCGCCAATTCGACGTATATCCAGGCGTACAGAAGCGTAGAACTTAAGCGCATTACCACCAGTGGTAGTTTCGGGGTTGCCGAACATTACACCAATTTTCATGCGAATCTGGTTAATAAAAATCACCAGGCAGTTGGCGTTTTTGATGTTGCCGGTGATTTTCCGCAGCGCCTGAGACATCAACCGAGCCTGCAGACCTACGTGGTGATCACCCATCTCCCCCTCAATTTCAGCGCGCGGCGTCAAAGCTGCAACCGAGTCCACTACCAACACATCAATAGCGCCAGAGCGCACCAGCATATCGGTAACTTCCAGGGCCTGCTCGCCGGTGTCTGGCTGAGAAACAATCAGATCTTCAACATTCACGCCCAACTTGGTTGCATAGATAGGATCCAAAGCGTGCTCGGCATCGATAAAGGCACAGGTGCCACCCTGACGCTGAGCTTCGGCAATAACCTGTAAAGTCAGCGTTGTTTTACCCGATGATTCAGGGCCGTAGATTTCAATGATGCGCCCTTTAGGCAGGCCGCCAATACCCAGGGCCACATCCAACCCCAATGAGCCGGTTGATATAGCGGGAATCGCCATCTGCTCACGGTCACCCATGCGCATAACAGTGCCCTTACCAAATTGACGTTCGATCTGGCTCAGCGCGGCCTGTAACGCCTTCTCTTTATTCGCATCCATTGAACACCTCAACTTTTACCAAAAATGAATTTAAACCTGTTGTTATGGGACAAGCGCATTAGTGCTCATGGCGCCAATCACTTATCAATGGTTGGAAGCATACACCAAAAACCTGTATGTGCAAACAGTACTAGTAATTTATACAGTATTTTTTTCCAAAAACTCGATTAGCCCTTTCAACGCAGCTTTAACCGCTTGTTGCTGCACCGCCTGGCGATCACCTTTGAATATTTGCAGTCTCGCTTCCACCCCCTGACCAGTTCGTGCCCAGGCAAACCAGACGGTACCCAGAGGTTTCTCCAAGGTGCCGCCACTGGGGCCGGCCACGCCGCTTATCGCCACAGCTATGTTGGCCCCCGACAAATCCAATGCGCCTTTAGCCATTTCGGTGACGGTTTCTGCACTTACCGCACCATAGGTTTCGATAGTTTCGGGGCGAACGCCTAATAATTTCTGTTTGGCCTGATTGGCATAACTGACCAAGCCATAGCCAAACCAATCGGAGCTGCCCGGCACAGAGGTAATAGCGGCGGCCACTCCGCCTCCAGTACAGGATTCCGCCGTAGCCACTTGCCAATTTCGCGCCTTGAGCAACACCCCTAAACGCTCACTTAAAAAGAAAAGATCATTATTCATATCAAGTCCTTAGCGCTAAGTCGCCAGGCATCTATAATCCAAGGCAGCGCTTGGCAGGACCTTGGACGTGCAGACAATTCCCGGATACCACATAAAAACCACACTTGGCGAAGGCGGCATGGCCTGCGTTTATTTGGCCACGCAAAAATCCCTTGATCGCCCTGTAGCGATAAAAGTGCTGGATGCCAGCTTGAGCAAAGATGAACTGGTGCAGACCCAATTTGCCCAAGAATCCAAAATCATTGCCCAACTCAATCACCCCAATATTGTGCAAGTGATAGATCAAGGGGTTACTGACCAAGGGCTGCCCTACTTTGTCATGCCCTATGTCAAAAGCATCTCACTCGACAGCATTTTACAGCGGGACGATGTGAGCATGACGCGCAAACTGGATATTTTAATCCAGATATGCGCCGCTCTCGCCTATGCCCATCGCAATGGTGTTATACATCGCGACATTAAACCGGGCAATGTACTGGTGGATTACGACGGCCATGTGCGCCTGGTGGACTTTGGCATAGCAGGATATTTCACCGCCAATAAAGAGAAGCCTCAGCCCAGCCTGGAAGAGCTAGTTATGGGCACGGGCGCCTATATGGCTCCTGAGCAGCAGCGCGGCACCGCCAATACCAGCCACTTAAGCGATATCTACTCCCTTGGGATACTCATGCACGAGGTCATTTACGGCGTGCAGCCACTGATGGCGACAGAAGCCAGCTATAAACCCCTGGCCAGCGATAGGTTCAACTTGGCAGCGCGCCTGCGCCCTCTGATCCTGCAGTGCGTAGAGGTAGATCCAGCCAAACGTCCGCAGTCGGTGGAAGACATGCGCCAGTCGCTACTGCTGATTGCCCAAGGGCGCCACTTACGCAACAACCGCTGGGGCATGGAATCGACCCGCGACAACATACCGCCCAACTACAATTTATTGGATGTGCTTAAGGAAAACCCCTTTGGCGCCACCTATCTGGTTAACGACCCCAACCGACACCGCTTGCTGGTGATTAAAAAGCAAGCCCTGAATCACCTGGGCAATGCCTCGGTAGCCGCCGCCAAATTAAGCCATGTGCAGCACCCGCATATCGCTCGTATTTACGGAACCGGCAAAAATCCTCGGGTATTTATTCTCGCCAGCGAATACCTAGCTGCCGGCAGCCTGCAGAATAGACTGACCCAGGCTATAACCCTGGGCCAGCTATTGCAAATCGCGCAACAAATGTGCAGTGCCTTGGCCTGCGCCCACTCCTTTGGCGTTATTCACGGCAATTTGCGCCCCAGCAATATTTTATTTGCCGCCGACAACCACCTAAAACTCAGCGATTTTAGCTTTCCGGCGCACAACTATGGAGAGGATTGCCATTGGTATCACTTGCCCGAAAAAGCTGCCAGCCCCCAGGGCGATATCTACTCGGCCGGGGCAATTTTGTTCCACCTGCTCACCAACACGGCACCGCGAGCATCAGTTTTCGATTGGCGCAATCGGTGGGCGATGCGCCACTTGGACAAAAAATTGCGCCAACTGATATTGCGCATGCTCGAAGGGCGCCCAGGCAGAGGATTTAAAACTGCAGAGGCAGCAGCTCAAGCGATCAGCGAACTTCAAGACTCGCAAAACACCCGGATACTAGGGCGTCCTCTCGGCACCAGCTAAAGCGGCAGTAACACCCAGGCGCACACACTCTGGCGCGCAATGCTATGCAACAAAACCTGGTAACCGAAACGCTCTGTGAACAATTAAAAAGTGAAGGTTTGGCTGTATTTACCCTGCACAGCCGTGCCAGTGACAATCTTTTTATTACACCCGGATTGGGGACGCCGCCTTGATAGCAACATTCTGGAAAAATTGCATCTGCACGAGCGCGTTAAAACCATTGATTTACAAATTGTTATAGGCGATGGCTTATCTGCACTTGCCGTAGAGTGCCTCGAACTTAGTTCGCCCGATAGACTGGGTGTTTATCTCACCAACCCAAACCTGGCCGCACCGACGTCGAGCGCAACTGTATTTCCAACATCCACCCCGAGAGCTCGAATACACTCAAGCCGCGCAAAAATTACTCTGGCTGACACAGGCTGCCCTCAACCAGAAACAAACCCCAGAAACAAGCCGGAGATGCCCTAAAAAAGAATTACCCTAAAAAAGAGTTGCCCTAAAAGATGAGAGTGATATCAAACAACTGGAACAGGCCTAGCTCTCACTTGGCCCTGCCTCAGGTAAGTCCATAGGTACCAGCTCCAGCGCAAGCTCCCGTTTGGATGCAACAGGCCGCTGCGGAGGAAGCCGTTTGGATTTTGCAGCGGCGGCCTGGCTATCGGCGACTTTTTTCTCTTCTATTTGCACTCTGACCGCCTCTCGCTCAGCGGCTTTTTGCGCCGCGCGCTGCTCCAGCTGTATAACCAACTGCTGGCATTTTTGCGCCTGTGCCTGCATTCCAGGAGACTCCTCAAGGCAGAGTGCCAGCAGCCGATACGCGGGCACTAAATCGGCAAAATCAGGGTCGCTTTTATGCATACCATTTAGCATTTTAAGCGCGCTTTTCAGGTCGCCCTGCTGGCGAAATATACACGCCAATTCCAAGCGCATATCCGGTTTAGCGGGAATCAAACCTGGCACTAGCAGAGCGATCTGGCGATACACAGGCACCAGTTTGTCATAGCGTTTTTTGCGCAGGGTGAATTCCAAATAGGGCGAAGCAAAATCTTCCATCAGTGCCGATTTTTTGCAGGCGTAAAGAAACTCAAAATATTTATCAAAAAACTGAGGCTCATTGGGGTATTGACGAAATGCCTGAAAATAAAGGTCGATCATCTGCTCGTAATTGCCCTCTTTGAGCAATACCTCCAGTAGCGCCAGCAAACGCTCCATATCCGAGCGCGGCGCCGCAGGCTCCATCTCTTCGGCACGGGCGCTGTAGCCCAACCGCCCCTGGTATTGAAACAACATGTAACCCATCAAGTGAAACACCACCAGGGTGTAATAGTTGGAGACAATGCCCTGCAACAGTAGCGCCAGCGAAGGGAAATAATTACCAATAAGCTCATGCAGCACCGCCACCGAGCTCATCATTATCATGATAAAACCTATCAGCAACCCATAGGGCATGCCAATCGCAACAATTAACGTCAGAGCCCCCAGCGGGTTTAGCGCTGAAAAAATTGATTCCGTCTGCGCAAACCTGATTAAAATCGCCGGCCCAGCCACCACCAGAAAAAAACCGAACAAACCCGCTAAACCTGCCCCCAAATAATGGGCAATAGCCGCCAGCAAAAAGCCGAAGACCGCAATAATGATCAATAGCTGAAACAACAACTTTATACCGCCCTGATAGGCATCCAACACATCAGGCGCTTTCATTTCACCCATGGCGGTTTGCTCCATACAGGTAAAGCTGTATTTAAGCAAAGCACCTGCAGCAAACAGCGAAAGTAGTATCGCCAACGGAGGCAAAAAAAGTAAAAACATAGCAATAACAGAGACCAGTGCCATGCCGACCACCAAACTCATTGAGGACGAATTTAGCGGGTACTTAAAGGCGGCCTGCAGACGTCGCCAGAAGGGCTCGGCCACATTTGCAGCCCCCAAGCTCTCCAAGGGTTTACGGCATAGCCAGCAGCGCGCTTCGCCGCGGTATTTGGGGTCGTCGTCAACACACTGGTCGCAGCAGTCGAGTTTGCAGTCGCTACAAAAATAGGTGGCGCCCTGCATTGGGTGATATTTACATTCAGTCACTGTGACTCCTTGTCGCTAGCGGTTAACAGCCGCTAAACCAAAGCGTTTAGCCAAGCCATCGTAATAAGTTTGTTTATTGAGATTGCGCGTGCGCAAAAATGCGGCCGATAATTTTTCAGCAAACACCGACATGGCTGGGCTTTTACAATTCTGAGCCATCAAGTGTTCAAACAGCTGTTCGGCGGAGCTGGGATTATCCAATTCACTAAACTGCATTCCCAACTTTAACGCTTGCTGTTCAGATAAACGGTCGAGCAACTCGGGGTTATCACGCCAAACTTTATCCAGCTGCTTAACCTTTACGCCGTCCAGCAATGGCAGCGTCAGCAAGGCGAGAGCAGATTCAGTAAAGGCGTCACCCTTGGCAATGCGCAGCAAGTTATAGCGCAATTTGGCCAGATCAAAATCCAACCCATCTCGAGTTATCAAGGCATCCACACAGGTGAGCGCTTTATCAAAGCGGAACTTCTCCAGAGCGGAATAAATTTCCGCCATGGCCTCCTGCCGTGACGCCAGGGATTCATCGTTTTCAATATAGGCGGTATTGAGCACCTGTTTATTGAGCAAATAGGCAATACCAATGCAGAGTGCACCGCCGACAAAGCCTCCGGCGTGACACATAAAGGCAACCCCAGCCTCCGGCTCGGTATAAAAGTTGTACACCTCCATACCAATATAAATGGGCAAAATCAGCAGCGCCGGCGCGCGAAAGTAACCCACAAAAAAGAACAGCCAGTAGAAAAATTCAATTTTGCGCATGCGGAACACCGCAAGGTACATAGCCATCACCCCGGAGATTGCCCCAGAGGCACCGATCAAAGGCGCAGCGCTTTGCGGGTTCGCCAGCACATGGCCAATGCCGCCAACCACACCAGCAATTAAATAAAACAGTAAAAATCGCCAGTGACCAATGGCTGCCTCAACCGCGAAGCCGCAGACAATTAAAAAAAACATATTGCCGAGCAAATGCATTAGGTCGCCGTGCAAAAATTGATAGCTGATAAAATCGAAAAACTGCCATTGGACTGGTTTTAATCCGCCCGCCTGAGCACTGGTGGATTTAATCAACTGGTGAATTATGCGGCGCTCATACAACCACTGATCGTAGAAATCTTGGTAAAAAAAGTTGCGCGCATTGTCTTGCAGATAGGTGTAGAAGCCCTCGTCAAATAACATCGCCTGGGCGATGGGATCATAGTCCTGCTCACGATAGGCCTGGCGCATTTGCTCAAGCTCATCCGTCTCGTTCACCGACTGGAGATAGTTGGCAAAAATTGGCCATTCGCGCTCAAAGTAGCCGTGGGACTGGTAACTGCCAAAGGCTTCTGCCAGCTTGGCCTGATCCTTACTTTGGTAAAAAAAGAAAATCAGTATGTTTAACAGCACCAGGCTGAAGAGAACTACGGGGGTGTAACGCCAGGTAAATTGCTTTTCGGCAGGGACAATAATCATTACTCAACGAATCCTTTTTATCCTTGTTACGCAGGGCTTTTCTTTCGCGCCCAATGTCGCCTAAATACTAACAAAATCAAGCAATTTCGGGCAGAGGTAGATGCTCCCAGGCGATGCTCAGTTTCCAACCGCAAAGCTTCGCCTTTACCCTCCCCCAAATTCCCGTAAAATGCTGCCTCTTTTCACCGACAAATAAGCCGCTTTGCCTATGTCCAGCACCCTCGATACCTTCGAAAACCATACGCCCATGATGCAGCAATACCTGCGCATTAAAGCCCAGCACAAAGACGAGCTGGTGTTTTACCGCATGGGCGATTTTTATGAGCTGTTCTTTGATGATGCGAAAAAGGCCTCAGAGCTGCTGGACGTGACCCTGACTGCACGCGGCAAGGCTAACGGCGAACCCATCCCCATGGCCGGGATTCCCTTTCACTCGGCCGATGGCTACCTCGCCAAACTGGTAAAGGCCGGAGTTTCAGTAGCCATTTGCGAGCAGATTGGCGACCCGGCTACCAGCAAAGGCCCGGTGGAGCGCAAGGTTATGCGCATAGTCACCCCCGGCACAGTAAGCGATGAAGCACTGCTGGACTCGCGCCGCGACAACCTGCTGGTGGCCATTCACCAGGCCGGTGAAACCTGGGGTATCGCCTCCCTGGACATGGCCAGCGGCCGCTTTTTAGTACTGGAAGTCGAGGGTTTGGAAGCGGTACTGGGCGAATTGCAGCGCTTGGCGCCAGCAGAGCTGCTAGTCAGCGACATGATCACCACCCCACAATTGGTGGAAAACCGCAAAGGCCTGCGCCGCCGCGGCCCCTGGGAATACGATCTGGAGACCGCCGAGCGCTTATTAGTGCAGCAGTTTGCCACCAAAGACCTTGCCGGTTTTGGCTGCGATCACCTTAAAGCCGCCATCTGCGCCGCCGGCTGCCTGCTCAGCTATGCGCGCGAAACCCAGCGCACCGCCCTGCCCCATGTGCGCAGCCTGGCCCACGAAAATCGCGACGAGGCGGTAGTACTGGATGCCGCTACCCGCCGCAATCTGGAAATAGATACCAACCTTAACGGCGGCGATGAGCACACATTGTTTTGGGTGCTCAACCGCGCCGCCACCAGCATGGGCAGCCGCCTGCTGCGCCGCTGGCTAAACCGCCCGCTGCGGGATTTGACGCAGTTGCAGGGACGCCAGGGCGCCATTGCCGAGCTGCAGCAAAACTATGCTTTTGAGGTGGTGCACGGCATATTGAAGCGCGTAGGCGATATGGAGCGTATCCTCGGTCGCCTGGCGCTGCGCTCGGCGCGCCCGCGCGATCTGTCGCGCCTGCTGATGTCCATTGCCACCTACCCCGAGTTGCAAACAGAACTGGCGCGCAGCCAGGCTCCGCTGCTCAGCCAGCTGGCGCAGCAGATTTCCACTTTCCCTGAATTGGTGGACTTGCTGTCGCGCGCCATTATCGACAACCCGCCCGTGGTGATCCGTGACGGTGGAGTCATTGCCGAGGGTTATGACGCCGAGCTGGACGAGCTGCGCAATATCAGCACCAATGCTGGCCAGTACCTGGTGGATCTGGAAACCCGCGAGCGCGAGCGCACTGGTATTCCCACGTTAAAAGTTGGCTACAACCGCATTCACGGCTACTACATAGAGCTGACCAGCGCCCAATCGGAAAAAGCGCCCGCGGATTACATCCGCCGCCAAACCTTAAAAAATGCCGAGCGCTATATCACCCCGGAACTGAAAGCCTTTGAAGACAAGGCCCTCTCTGCCCAGAGCCGCGCCCTGGCGCGGGAAAAAGCCCTTTACGAAGAGCTAATCGACCTACTCAACCAACAGCTGCTGCCGCTACAGGACTCCGCCAATGCGGTGGCCGAGCTGGATGTGCTCACCACCCTAGCAGAGCGCGCCGATGCCCTGGCGCTGAGTCGCCCGCAACTGACGCTTGAGCCGGGCATTCATATAGTCGGAGGCCGTCACCCGGTAGTCGAGCAGGTCACCAGTGCGCCCTTTGTGCCCAACGACTTGGACTTCCACAGCGATCGCCATATGCTGATCATCACTGGCCCCAACATGGGCGGTAAATCCACCTATATGCGCCAGGCGGCGCTAATTACCCTGCTCGCCCATGTGGGCAGCTTTGTTCCCGCGCAGCAGGCAACCATTGGCATAGTCGACCGCATTTTTACCCGTATTGGCTCCTCCGATGACCTGGCCGGCGGCCGTTCCACCTTTATGGTGGAAATGACCGAAACTGCCAATATTCTCCACAATGCCACCGCTCGCAGCCTGGTGCTGATGGATGAAATTGGCCGCGGCACTAGCACCTTTGACGGCCTGTCATTGGCATGGGCCTGCGCCAAACACCTGGCGGAAAAAGTTAAAGCCTTTACCCTGTTCGCCACCCACTATTTTGAAATTACCAGCCTGCCGGAGACAGTAACCGGCATCGCCAACGTGCATTTGAATGCAACCGAACACAACGACAACATTGTGTTTTTGCACAAGGTGCAGGAGGGCCCGGCGAGCAAGAGTTACGGCTTACAGGTCGCCAAGCTGGCGGGGATTCCCACTCAGGTATTAAAAGAAGCACAGCAACAATTACACCTGCTGGAAAATGGCGAGCATCCCCACGCGATCAGAGCGCCGTTAATCCACGTCGAACAAGCTACGCCTGATCCTGTGGATCCGCTGGAGATCCCGTCCGCCCCAGTGGCATCTCCACAGCAATCGGGTTTATTCGATATCCTCCCCAGCCCGGTGGTTGATGCATTGAAAAAAATTAACCCGGACAACCTGACCCCACGCGAAGCCTTGGAGCAGCTCTATCGCCTAAAAGAAATTTACGCCAAAGGAAAATAAACCGCGAAAGCTTATCGATAAAAAAGAACGATTCTCAGCTTCTAAGCTTATGTGCAAAAAGTTGTAATAAAGGCAGCACCCGAGCCGAGAAAACCTACCCAAACGCTAAAAGGGTGTTTAGAATGCGCCCTCTTGTTAATACGCATCTGTTGAACTGGTAAAGATTGGAGTCTCCTATGACTTTTGTAGTTGGGGAAAATTGCATCAAATGTAAACACACTGACTGCGTGGAAGTGTGCCCTGTTGACTGTTTTTACGAAGGCCCCAATTTTCTGGTAATTCATCCAGATGAATGTATTGATTGCGCCCTCTGCGAACCCGAGTGCCCGGTTAGCGCTATTTTCTCCGAAGACGAACTCCCCGAAGACCAAGCGGTGTTCCTGGAGCTGAACGCCGAGCTGGCGCAGGTATGGCCCAATATCACTGAGATGAAAGATGCCCCAGCTGACCACGCCGAGTGGGATGGCGTACCTGGCAAGCTTCAATATCTTGAGCGCTAATTGATAGCGACAAAAAAACCGCGCCCAGGCGCGGTTTTTTTATGCCTCACAACTCGACAAAGTTGCTCGCTTATAACAATTAAGTAATACCTAAGCCACTGTATTTGCTGGAAAATTTGGCCTTCCCTCAGCCCCCCTGTGCTACACTCAGCTCAGTCTGTTCCCGCTGGGATCGACTGGCAATAGCCCTATTCATCTCCCATCGTCAGTCATAAGAGGAATAAGCATGGGTATCAACGAGAAGGCTTACAGTGAAAAGCGCGATTTTATCCGCATGAAAATCAGCGCCCCCCTCAATGCCAAATTATCCATGGAGAGCGACTCCATAGACGGCCTCTGCCGAGACCTTAGCGGTGGTGGAATGCAGGTGGAAACCAAGCAAATACTGGAGGTGGGTACAGAGCTGGAGGTGGAAGTTAGTTCTGGACATGGCCATGCCCCAACCCTTAAAGCCAAAGCCCGAGTAGTGCGCACTGCACCGAGCGACAACAATGGTTACAGCCTGGGCTTAGAAATCACTCAGATGCTTGCCTAAATATCTGCTACAGTGCGGCAAAATTAACCCCTGCGATGGTGGGGGTTAGCTGCCCACTCCCTTCAAAATCCGCCTAGAAACTATCATCACCAAAGTCGTCAGCCCCAAAGTCATCTTCTACCTCACCATTGTGGATGAGGTAGTCCCGGCGCTGTAGGTAGATATCGCGAATCAGCGTGTATTTGTCACCCACCAAGTTATCTTCAAGGGGCAAAAGTTGCGCGCGGGCGTTGATGAACTTTAACCCCCATACAGTGTTGTAGGTAGACACATCTTCTATATAAGTGGTTGGATCGGCATACCAGTCAACTGGCCTGGCAAATCCATCACGCAGAGTGCTTGGGCCATAGAAGGGTAAAACCAGATAAGGGCCCGAACTAACCCCCCAAACCGCCAGCGTCTGGCCAAAGTCTTCATAATCCTTGGCGGGCAGATTCATATACTGAGCCACATCCAATATGCCACCTATGCCCAAGGTGGTATTGACCAAAAAGCGACCACTGTCATAGCCCACTAAGCGCCAATTCCATTGCAGCACAGCATTCAGAGCACTGGGCACATTGAGGATATTGGTGAATATATTGTTAACGCCCTGCTCCAGTGGATCAGGCATTACCGCGTGATAGCCCTTGGCGATAGGCTTCGCAAAGTAGGTATCAATGCGCTCATTAAAGTTGAATACCCGGCGATTAAACCCCTGCCAGGGATCAGCATCCTCATTGGCATGACTGGGAATAGCCCAGAAAGCCGTCAGACCCATTAGGGTAATCTGCGCCAAACGCTGCCAGTAAGTAAATGTAGTGTGCATGAAGTTCCTTTGAGGGCCTGTCAACTTATCCCTAATGCCCAGTAAGTAGTAACCTTTAGACGGCGGCACTTTACCCAATGTGACAGTAGGCAACAACTGATATTCGTCACCTTTATCCCTAAAGCAAAAAAGCCCCTCGATAAGAGGGGCTTTAAAAGCTTTTCCGATTTTTAGATCGGAGCATTCACTTTAGGCGATTAGAACTTCAGCTCTACGCCTGCGCCAACCCAGCTGTCGCTGGTAGCAATCTTGCTGTCTTCGTTGGTGTAGTAACCGAACAGCATGGCATTTTTGGACAGAGAGTAATCAAAACCAACGCTGACTTGAGTGCCGTCGCCTACCGCCATGTTGTCTTCACTGCGATCACCGTACTGAGCTTTCAGAGCCAGACCGTTATCCAGACTGTACTTGGCAGAAACAACCCAAGAATTGCGAGACAGATCGCTTGCGCCGCTTGAATCAGTCGCGTCTTCGTACAAAGCACCCAGTTGCACTGGGCCGGTGGTGTAACGGCCAACCAGGCGTATAATTTGCAGGTCTTGTGCAGTTACGTCTTGTTCAGCAGCCAAAGCCAAATACAGAGCAGAGGTGTTATAAGCCAAAGAGGCAGAAATGCCATCGTTGTAACCATCTTTCTCAGCAGCAACATAAGCTACGTTAGCAACCATTGAACCCCAGCTAGCTGGAGTTACGTACTGCACTATGTTTTTAGCGCGAGTGTCGCCTTTAACCAGGTATCCAATATCACCTTCCAGGTCGTTGAACAGGTCAATTTTTTCCTGGGCGCTTTTCATTGGGGTATCGAACATACCGGCCATTACAGTACCACCAGAACCTTGCAGACCAACATAGATGTTGCGCTGACCGAAAGTCTCAGTCTTGCCGCCTTTACCGTCATCAACATTAGTTTGGTATTCAAATTGATAAATAGCTTTCAGGCCATCGCCCAAATCTTCGCCACCTTTTAAACCAATACGAGAAGCGTTGCTTACCAGTTCGATTTGAGAGTAGTTGTTACCTTCGTCAGCTTGTTGCAGAGCAACGTTGGCTTTACCGTATACGGTCACGTCGGCGAAGGCCACTACGGGAAGCGCAGCTACTGCCAGGGCGAGTATGGTCTTTTTCATGAGAGCTCCTATTAAGCACACTTTAGTTGATATATGAAGTCACACATTCACGGGATTTGGGTGGTAATTCCTAAGACTTAAAATGACACTTTGGTTACCAGTGGCGCCATTATGCAAGCCCATTATTTCAGTTATATGACAAGTAAAATAACAAGAGCAATTTGGTAAAAAACTAAATTTAAGCGCCAAAAACTGCCAATTAGGGGTTAAAAACTAGTGTTTCCTTATAGGCACCACTTTTCTCAAATTGAGACTCATAAAGCAAAAAATGCTATTTTTTTAATAATTTCAACAACTTATAAATTTACATTAGAGATTACTCGCATTTGAACAGAGCCTTGGGGCGCATTGAGGGATTTTCTGTCCAATAAACACTCAAACTGTAAAAATCCTTAAAGACGTCATTTAATTGGCAGAGGAATGGCATCAAAATCAAATTAAATGAAAAATATAAAGCGCTGTAACACAACCGAAACATTTCAAAGATAGTCTCTGTTCCTGTAGAAAAACACTTAACCAGAGGCTTAATTATGCGTATCTCTCACTTCCTGTTGTCTGCTGCTATTTCTGTTGCCAGCTTCTCAGCTGCCGCCGTAGAAATTACCGGCGCCGGTTCTTCTTTTGCTTATCCCATCTACTCCAAGTGGGCTGCCACTTACAAAGATGAGAAAAAAGTCAGCCTGAACTACCAAGCCGTTGGCTCTGGTGCCGGTATCGCGCAAATCACCAGCAAAACTGTTGATTTCGGTGCTTCTGATATGCCCCTGAAAAAAGAAGACCTGGAAGCCAAAGGCCTGGTGCAATTCCCCTCTATCATGGGCGGCGTAGTACCAGTCGTTAACCTGGAAGGCGTTAAGCCTGGTCAACTGCGTCTGAACGGCCAACTGCTGGCTGACATCTACCTGGGCAAAATCAAGCAATGGAATGACGCTGCTCTGGTTGCTGCCAACCCAGGCGTTAAGCTGCCAGCTGAAGACATCACCATCGTTCGTCGCGCTGATGGTTCAGGTACTACCTTCATTTTCACCAACTACCTGACCAAAGTTAGCCAAGAGTGGGCTGACAAAGTAGGTTGCAACACTGCCGTATCCTGGCCAGAAGGTGTTGCCGGTAAAGGTAACGCCGGTGTGGCTTCCTACGTTCAGCGCATCGAAGGTTCTATTGGTTATGTTGAATACGCTTACGCCAAGTCTTCCAACATGACTTACACCCAAATGCAAAACAAAGAAGGCAACTTCGTACAGCCAGAAATCAAAACTTTCCAAGCTGCTGCTGCCTACGCTGACTGGACTCACGCTGAAAACTTCTACGAAGTTCTGACCAACGAACCAGGCAAAGACAGCTGGCCAATCGCGGGTGCCACCTTCGTGTTGATGCAAGCCAAAGCTGATCAACCAGCCAACTCTAAACAAGTTATGGAGTTCTTCTCCTGGGCTTTCAAAAACGGTGCTAACCAAGCAAAAGAGCTGGATTATGTGCCTATGCCAGAGAACGTAGCCAAGCTGATTGAAAACTCCTGGAAAACCGCTGTTAAAAGCGCCGATGGCAAGGCTGTTTGGCACTAAGTTAACAAAATAGATTCAAGGGCAGGGTCATGAGTTATCATGGCCCTGTTTTTTCATTTCTACTGCAAGAGAATCAGTAAATGCACGGAACCTCACCCGCTCTCGGCCTTATCTCCCAGGGCTTTAACCTGGAAAAGCGTCGCGACCGCCATTTTAAGCTGCTGGTCCTGGCCACCGCCTTATTTGTACTTATAGTGCTGGGCGCCATTATGGGAACCCTGATGGTCGGCTCTATCCCGGTGTTTGAAAAACTGGGGCTGGGCTTTCTGGTCAGTCAGGAGTGGGACCCGGTCAGTGGTAAATTCGGTGCCCTGCCCGCCGTCTACGGCACCCTGGTCACCTCATTTATTGCCATGCTCATTGCAGTGCCCATCAGTTTTTTTATTGCGTTCTTCCTCACTGAACTCTGCCCGCAAAAACTGCGCGGGACGTTTAACAGTATTATCGAATTACTTGCCGGTATCCCCAGCATTATTTACGGCATGTGGGGCTTGTTTGTCCTGGCACCGCTGATGGCAGACCATGTGCAGCCCGCACTCAACCACACCTTTAAACACGTGTGGTTTTTAGGCGATATTTTCACCGGTCCACCCATTGGTGTTGGCCTGTTGCCTGCGGCCATTATTCTCGCCGTGATGGTTACCCCCTTTATTACCTCGGTAATGCGCGAAGTGTTTGAAGTAGTCCCCCAAACCCTGAAAGAAGGTGGCTATGGCCTGGGCGCCACCACCTGGGAAGTCACCTGGGACATAGTTCTGCCCTATACCCGCGTTGCCATCATGGGCGGCGTGATGCTCGGCCTGGGCCGCGCCCTGGGTGAAACCATGGCAGTCACCTTTATGATCGGCAATGCCAACAACATAGACATCGGCCTGTTTAATCCAGGTAATAGTATCGCCTCGGTTATCGCCAACGAATTTGCTGAAGCCTCAGATCCGCTGCACGCAGGCGCGCTGATTTCGCTGGGTTTGATTTTGTTTGTCATCGCCTTTTTGGTACTGACAACTGCACGCTGGTTAATTAAATCTACAGGGCGTTAATTAACATGACTTACCAAGAGTTCTATCGCTACAAGCGCAAATTTACCAATATCTTTGCCATTGGACTGGCCATGCTGATTGCCGTACTGGGATTGGCCCTGCCTTTCTGGATTTTATTTACCGTCGTCGGTAAAGGCCTGGCTTCATTTAACTGGAACCTGTTTACCCAGATGACGCCCCCTCCCGGCACCGAAGGTGGCCTGCTTAATGCCATTGTCGGCAGCCTGATGATGGTGGGCTTGGCGATGCTGATCGCATCGCCAATCGGCGTACTCACGGGGGTTTATTTGGCTGAATACAATCGCCAGGGCAAGCTTTCTTCATTCGTGCGCTTTGTAAACGACATTTTGCTTTCTGCGCCCTCCATCGTGATTGGCTTGTTTATCTACACCATTATTGTATTGCCGATGAAGCACTTCTCTGGTTATGCCGGGGTTATTGCCCTGGCAATAATTGCCGTACCTATCATTGTCCGCACCACCGAAAACATGCTGCTACTGGTGCCCGATATGCTGCGCGAAGGCTCGCTGGCTTTAGGTTCAACCCAGCGTCAATCGGTATTAAAAATCTGTTTGCCTGCGGCGCGCAACGGCATTATTACGGGGATACTCTTGTCACTGGCGCGCATCAGCGGTGAAACGGCGCCGCTGTTGTTTACGGCGCTAAATAATCAATTTTTCTCAGCCAACCTCAATCAACCTATCGCCAACCTGCCTGTGGTTATTTTCCAGTATGCCATGAGCCCCTATGAAAACTGGCAGCAGTTGGCCTGGACGGGGGCTGCGCTCATCACCCTGTTTGTGGTCAGCCTCAATTTGCTCGCGCGTTTTGTGTTTTCACGCAAACACTAATGCACCCCACCACATGATTTTTTAGTGTAATTTTTCGCAATAAAAAAGGTCGACTCAGTCGACCTTTTTTATTTTGCAGCCAAGGATTTTTAATCAAAGTGGCTGATAACACGCGCACTAAATAATTGTGTCACCAGGTCTTTGGCCTCCGCAGCAAGAACCTCAGGCGCGGGGTGCTGTAGCTCTTGTGCCAACTGATCAATAACCTGCCCCAACCTTAGCCCGCCACCTTCCTGCAGTAAAAACACCAATCGGTTCGTAAGCGCATTAACCGCCATAAATTTCACTTCATCGTCCTGATTGCGGTAGACCAGCAAATAAGTTGTTGCGGGTTCTTGCGGCAAGTAAGCGCTACTGATTTTGTGCACCGGGTATTGATAGGCCAAATTCATTACCAGGGGCGATACCTGCGGCCTTGCGCCAGCTAAATCCTGCGGCAGCTCACCGGCCGGGGGCAGCTCCGCTTCGGCTATGTCGACGGCCAGCTCTACCCACTCATAATGCGCCAACTGCAACATAAATGGATAATCACCTTCACCAGGCTCCCGCTCTGTCATCAGGTAATGGAGAAACTCCTGGCTAATAGCTAGAAAGTAAGGTGTTTGCGCGCTGTGTTTGACAATAAAATCACGCACCATCTGATGCCAGTTTTGATCATCCATCAGGCTGCGTAATACCGGGAAACTGCCAGCGATAAACCCTTCAATATTGTTGTAAATAAGATCGCGATAAATCGCCAGGCGCCTGTCCTCAATGCCACTTAATCCCGGCTGCAGCGCCGGGTTGCGCAAATGATGGGTGAGTGCAAATTGAGTTTGCTGAAATTTTTTCATATCAGGCCAATATCTGACGCGATTCAGCGCGCCCGGCTGTCGCTTGAATCGCGCGAATTTGCTGTAGCTCATTGAGCAGTTCCGGCACGGGAGGAATATTAAAATCCCGCTCCAGCAGGGTTGGCTTTACCCCAAACTCACGGTAGGCGCAGGCGAGCAAATCCCACACAGGGTCAATAACCGGCGCGCCATGGGTATCCACGCGCAGATCATCCGCCTCCACATAATGGCCGGCCACATGGATATAGGCAGTGCGTTCACCTGGCAGGGATTTTAAAAATTCATAGGGGTCGTAGTTATGGTTGATGCTGTTAACGTAAATATTGTTTACGTCCAATAGCAAGGCACAGTCTGCCTGCTTAACCACCGCATTAATAAACTCTGACTCACCCATCTCCTGCTGCGGCGCGCAGTAGTAGGAGGCGTTTTCTATGGCGATACGCTGGCCGAGAATATCCTGAGCCGCGCTGATACGATCAGCTACATAGCTCACTGCTTCTTCAGTAAAGGGAATGGGCAGCAGATCATACAACTGGCCATGGTCGCTGCTAAAACTCAAATGCTCGCTGTAGTAGCGAATTTGATGCTCCGCCATAAAGGCTTTAATGTCGCGCAGCAGGTCGCGATTTAGTTCACTGGGGGAGCCAAGCGAAAGCGACAGCCCGTGACAGACAAACGGAAAGCGCTCGGTGTAGGTGTGCAATTGTTTACCCAGGCGACCACCCAAGCCAATCCAGTTTTCCGGCGCAATCTCCATAAACTGGATAGCTTGGCTGTCTTGCCCCTGGAGCTTGTCCAGTAAACTCCGGCGCAGGCCCAGGCCTGCACCGGAGATATTAGCGGAATAATTATTCACACTAGGCAACCCAAATTACATAGCTTTTTTGTCGGCGCCACACTTGCCTTCAGCTTTTTTATCGGCACCACATTTACCTTCAGCTTTTTTGTCAGCGCCACATTTACCTTCAGCTTTTTTGTCAGCGCCGCACTTGCCTTCAGCTTTTTTGTCGGCGCCACATTTGCCTTCAGCTTTTTTGTCTGTGCCACATTTGCCTTCTTGCTTAGCTTTTTTATCGGCACCGCATTTGGCTTCACCGCATTTACCTTCGGTGTTTTCCGCCAGGGTGTAACCGGCTTGCAAATTGGTGGCGGTAAAGCTGGCATCGGCAGCCGAGGCCACAGGAGCCAGAGCAGCAGAGGCTACAAAAGCGGCACCGATTACAGCTGACAGAGAGGACAGTTTGTTATTCATGGTAAAGCTCCATAAGGGGTTGGTTGAGGTAGACAAAACTATCACAAACCGGACACTTAGATAGCTTAAGCTTGAAAAAGCTGGCGCCAATTAACATCCGCATGTTTTAAATAGTTGCCAGTAAGATGCGTTGTCTCCCAGGATGTTACAAACACCACTCAATTATTTTTTATCCGCTCAATTTTCAGCCAGCGACAGCTCCCACTGCTTATCCAAACGCTTGTCGGAGACTGGCACCTGGGTCTTGAGTGTCTGGGCAAAGAGCGAGATGCGGTACTCCTCAATCCACCAGCGATAATCCATAAGCGCCGCGTTTTGCGCCAGGCGATAACTGCCCTCTTTGGCCAGATATTCAGCCAATCGCTGCCAATGGGGCTCTATGGCGAGCATATTGAGCTTGTCTTTTTGCACATTGAGCTGGGCCTTTTCCAGCCGCTGCTGCAGCGCGCGCAGGTATTTGGGGTACTGACTGAACCACTGCGGCGGCGTGGCATACACCAGGCCTGGCTGAAACAATTGACCCAATTGCTGATTGATATCGCTAATACTAAAGGCCAGCGCCAACATATTTTTTTGCTGCTTGAGCTGCTTTTTCACATCCACCAACAGCGCCAGACTGGCCTGCAGAGTCTTTTCCAATTCCTGCGCCTGAGGAATAAGGCCCTCATTCACTTGTGCCAGCGCCGCTTCAAATGCCACCTGGGTGCGCGGCAATTGCGTTTGCTCTGGCAGCCCCAGCTGTTTAATGGCAGCCATAATCAGGTCATCCACTACCTGGTCGCGGTTGCCTATACCGGCCAGGGTTAAGGCAACCTGCTGGGTTTTAAGCAGTTCCTTTTGCAGGTACTTCACCTTGGTACTGCTATTAAGGAACAACAGACGAGCGAGGCCGCGCTGGCTGATGTCTAGGGCTTGCAGGGGATTGTCCAGCACCTGCAGCGCCACCGAACTCTGCTTGTCGACTAGTGCCGGATAAGCGCGAATACTGATACCGCCGCGCGGCAACTGGATGGCACTGGGCAGCTCGACAAAATCCCAGCTGGTGATATCGCTGCGTTCAATGCTGGTGGCCGCCGATTGGATATTGGCCTGCACCCGCTCGCGGTACTTGTCGCGCAATCCCGGCAGGTCGCGGTCGCTGGCGATAATCTTGCCCTTATCGTCCACCACATGAATGTTAAAACAGTAAAAGGCATCCACCGAGGTTTCGGCCCAGGCCTCTTTGGGAATATCCACACCGGTGATGCGCTTGAGCTGCAGCCCCAGTTGATCCGTTAGCGGTTTGTTATCCGGGCTCATGGCCGCCAGCGCGCGGTCGACCATATCCGGCACAGGCACAAAATGTTTGCGCAGGCTTTTGGGCAGGGATTTGACCAGACCAATGCATTTATCGCGCAGCATGCCCGGCACCAGCCACTCCAAGCGCTGCTCCGGCACCTGGTGCAGCAGACTCACCGGCACATGGATGCTCACGCCATCAAACGGATGATTCGGCTCAAAGTGATAGCTGAGTGGGAACACCATGCCGCGCCACTCCAGCTCGTTGGGAAACTGCGCCGCAGTGACATCGCCAGCGCCGTGGCGCATGAGCGTTTCGCGAGTGATAAATAACAGCTTGGGGTTATCCTGCTCGGCTTTTTTGCGCCAGGCTTCAAAGCCGGCCCAGTTGACCACCTCAGGCGGAATCCGCTCGTTGTAAAAATCAAAAATAACCTGCTCGTCCACCAAAATATCGCGCCGCCGCGCTTTGGATTCCAGCTCTTCCAACTGCTCCAGCAGATTCAATTGATGGGCAAAAAAGTCTTTGTCTTTGTTGGGCTGATGGCGGCGCTTGGGGTGCTGGGCGTACTGCCCCTCCACCAAAGCGGCGCGGATAAAAATCTCACGCGCTTGCACTGGGTCTATGTGCGCAAAAATGACCGCTTTTTTCTCGATAATGGTCAGGCCATACAAACTGATTTTTTCATAGGCCATCACCTGCCCCGAGCGGCTGTCGTAGTGTGGCTCAAAGTGTTGGCGCTTAATTAAATGCTCAGCGGCTTTAATCACCCACTCGGGTTCAATTTTCGCCACTGTGTGGGCGAAGAGTTTGGAGGTTTCAATCAGCTCCGCCGCCATCAGCCATTTGGGCGTTTTTTTGGCCATGGAGGAGCCGGGGAAAATCATAAACTTGCGATTGCGCGCGCCCATATACTCGCGCTCTTCGTGGTTAAAACCCAGGTTGCCCAATAGGCCAGTGAGCAGCGACTGGTGAATGGCCTCGTAATTGGCCGGCTCGCTGTTGATGTGAATGCCCAGGGGTTTAATTGCCACGCACAGCTGGTGGTGCACATCGCGCCACTCGCGCAAACGCAAATAATTGAGGAATTCTTTTTTGCACAGCTTGCGCAGCTGATTTTGCGAGAGTTCCTGGCGCTGGGTTTCAAAATAATCCCAAAGGCTGACCAGGCTTAAAAAATCCGACTGTTCGTTCCAAAAGCGGCGATGCATCTGATCGGCGTGCTGCTGCTTTTCCACCGGCCGCTCGCGCGGGTCCTGCACCGAAAGCGCACTGACAATTATCAGCAGCTCGCGCACACTGTGTTGCGCCTGCGCCGCCAGCAGCATACGCGCCAGGCGCGGGTCGAGCGGCAGCGCGCTTAATTGTTTACCCAGCGGCGTCAGCTGATTTTTGCGGTTGACCGCGTGCAGCTCTTCCAGCAATTTAAAACCATCGCTGATCATGCGGTGGTCAGGCGGGTCGATAAAGGGGAATTTATGAATATCGCCCATGCGCAGCTGCAGCATTTGCAAAATCACCGCCGCCAGGTTAGTGCGCAGAATTTCCGCATCGGTAAATGGCGGGCGCGAGTTGAAATCCTCTTCGCTGTAAAGGCGAATACAAATACCTTCGGCCACCCGGCCGCAGCGGCCTTTGCGCTGGTTGGCGCTGGCTTGGGATACAGGCTCAATGGGCAAGCGCTGCACTTTAGTGCGATAGGAGTAGCGGCTGATGCGCGCAAAACCCGGGTCGATCACATAGCGAATACCGGGCACCGTAATGGAGGTTTCGGCCACGTTAGTGGCCAGCACTATGCGCCGCCCGGTGTGGGGGGCAAACACTTTTTGCTGCTCGGCCAAACTCAGGCGCGCGTAAAAGGGAATCACCTCCAGGTGATTAAATTGCGCTTTGCGCAGCGCTTCGGCGGCCTCGCGAATTTCCCGCTCGCCACTTAAAAACACCAGGATATCGCCGCCGCGCATGGCCTTGGCAGTTTTCTCGTGGGTTTCAATTTCTTCCACAGCGTCAACGATTGCCTGGTATTGATCAGGATCATTATCACCCTCTTCATCGCCCTCGCGCTCGTACATGGGCCTGTACCAAGTTTCCACCGGATAGGTGCGGCCGGAAACTTCAATAATCGGCGCGTTGTTAAAGTGCTGGGAAAAACGCTCCAGGTCGATGGTGGCGGAGGTGATAATCAGTTTTAAATCCGGGCGCTTAGGCAGCAGCTGTTTTAAATAGCCCAGCAAAAAATCGATATTGAGGCTGCGCTCGTGGGCCTCGTCGATAATTAAAGTGTCGTAGCGATTGAGAAAAGGGTCGTGCTGAATTTCCGCCAGCAAAATACCGTCGGTCATCACCTTGATTAGCGTGTTCTCGGTGGACTGATCGGTAAAGCGCACCTGATAGCCGACCTTTTCCCCCAGGGGCGAATGCAGCTCTTCGGCGATGCGGTTGGCGACGGTATTGGCGGCGATGCGGCGCGGCTGGGTGTGGCCAATCTGACCAAACACACCGCGGCCAATGGTGAGACAAATTTTGGGAATTTGCGTAGTTTTGCCCGAGCCGGTTTCACCGGCCAGCACCACCACCTGATGTTGGGCGATGGCTTCGGCGATTTCCTCGCGCCGCTCGCACACAGGCAAGGCGGGGAATTCAATCTGCGCTGGCACCTGGGCGCGGCGCGCTTCCACTCGCGCAGCCGACTCGGCAAAGCTCGCCTGCCATTTTTCCAGGGCGTTATCAAAGGGTTTGCCCGCTTTGGCGAGCTGCTCTATATCGCCCAAACGGCGCTGCAGGCGATGGCGATCGGCGCCCATTACCTGCTGCAGAGAATGTTTAAATTTCGACCACTCGTTTGTCATACTGCCACCTGTTTAATCGCGCGGCATGATAACAAAAACTCGCGGGCGATTATTTGGGCAATTGCGGCAATAGCACAAACTTGGCGGGACACATGAGTTGCAGGTCTATCAATACCCGCTGTTCAGCCTCCGCTAATTGAAAATTTCAGCAACACCAATAAGCCTATTTTTTCATTTCGTTTATTCATCCAGGCCCGTGTAATGCGCCTCCTCTTGCGCCAGCTTTCGTGCCACATCACCGGGCGAGCCGGTATTACGCGCAAGTAAACTGTAGGCAACGGGCACAATAAACAGCGTAAACAGCGTCGCGACTAACACACCAAAAATCACCACAATGCCTATAACAAAGCGAGTTTCAGAGCCAGCACCGGAGGACACCACCAGAGGCACAGCGCCCGCCGCCGCAGTCAGGCTGGTCATTAAAATCGGGCGCAGGCGCGCGGCGCTGGCATCGAGCAATGCCTGGGTAAATTCCATGCCTCTATCGCGCAACTGGTTGGCAAACTCCACAATCAAAATGCCGTTTTTAGCCGCCAGGCCAATCAGCATGATTAACCCAATTTGCGAGTAGAGGTTGAGTGAACTGCCGGTGACAAACAGGCCCAGCATGCCGCCTAAAATGGCCAGGGGCACGGTCAGCATAATGACCAAGGGATGCACAAAACTTTCAAACTGCGCGGCCAACACCAAAAAGGTAATGAGGATACCCAGCAAGAAAATAAACATCACCGAGCCGCCGGCGGTTTGGAAATCGCGCGACAGACCTTTGTAATCCACCACCGCCGTGGGCGGCAAATTGTCTTTTACCAGTTGATTGAGATACACCAGGGCATCACCCAGGGCCAGGTTATCCGCCAGGTTGGCCTCCAGGGTTAAGGAGCGCATGCGGTTGTAGCGATTGAGCTTGCTGGCATCAGCCACTTCTTTTAAGTGAACCAGATTGGCCAGGGGAATCAGCTCGCCACTGCGCTCGGAGCGCACATACATATTTTGCAAACTGGTGGTGGTGCGCTGCTCGTCGCGCTCGCCCTGCAGGATTACATCGTACTCTTCACCCTCATCGATATAGGTGGTCGCACGGCGCGAGCCCAACAGGGTTTCCAGGGTGCGACCAATATTGCTCACGCTCACGCCCAGGTCCGCCGCACGATTGGTGTCGATCAGCACTTCCACCTGGGGTTTAGTCTCTTTGTAATCCCAGTCAATGCCCTCCAGGCCTGGGTTGTGCTCGCGCAATTTTTTCAACAGGATATCGCGCCACTGCGCCAGCTCTTCATAGGTGCCGCCACCCAGCACAAACTGCACAGGCTTTTGCGTTTGCGATCCAAACCCCTGGCGCATAATGGGCGAGGCTGTCACACCGGGTAAGTCTGCCAGGCTTTTGCGGATTTCATCCATAATCACAAAGGCGCTGCGTCTCTGGCCCCAATCGTTGAGCACCACGATGACTATGCCGCTGTTAAAGCTTTCAATAGCGCCAAAGGCGCGAGGCGCGCGCACCATCAGCCGGCTTATCTCGCCCGAGTCCACATACTTCATCATGCGCTGTTCGATTTCACTGACATACTCTTCCATATAGGAATAGCTGGCGCCTTCGGGGCCGTTAATCATCACAAAAAAACTGCCCCTGTCTTCTCGCGGCGCATATTCCGAGGGAATTTTTTGCGCGAGCAAAACCGCCAGGCCGATCAAACCGGCAAATAAAAGCATCAAGGTTTTTTGGTGTTTCAAACTCCAGCGAATGGCATTTTTATAGCGCTCGCGCAGGCGCAGCATAAATTGGTTTACCGACGCCACCAGGTTGTGCGGGTTATCGTTGCGCTTAAGCACCTTGGACGCCAGCATGGGTGACAGCGTTAAGGCAACAAGCGCCGAAAAACCCACAGCTGCCGCCATGGTTATCGCAAACTCGGAAAACAGGCGACCTATATCGCCCTTAAGGAAAACGATAGGAACAAAAATCGCCACCAATACCAGGGTGGTAGCAATCACCGCAAAGCCCACTTCTTTTACGCCGTCGTAGGCCGCCAGCAGCGGTGGTTTGGCTTTCTCTTCTATGTGGCGAACAATATTTTCAAGCACCACAATGGCATCATCCACCACCAGGCCAATGGCCAGCACCAGCGCTAAGAGCGTCAGCATATTTACCGAAAAGCCGAGCACCGCCAACACGGTAAAGGTGGCAATGATCGATACAGGCACAGCCACGGCAGGCACCAGCATAGCGCGCGCACTACCGAGGAATAAATAAATCACCAGTACCACCATGAGCATGGATATGGCGATGGTGATATACACCTCGTGAATGGCGCGCTCGACAAATACCGAACTGTCGTAGCTGCTTTCTATACGCATGCCTTTGGGCAGAGTGGCATTGATGCGGTCTCGCTCTGCCTTTACCCCGCGCGCCACATCAATGGTGTTGGCGGTGGATTGCTTGACTATGCCAATACCCACCTGGGTAACGCCATTGCCGCGAAATAAATTGCGATCCTCTTCGGTGCCCTTTTCTACCTTGGCGATATCACCCAGGCGAATTAAATGGCCATCGCTGCCGCGTTTAATCACCAGGCCTTTAAATTGATCCACAGTTTTGTAGGAGCGCGCCATACGCACGGTATATTGGCGATCGACCGACTCAATACTGCCCGCAGGCAGCTCCAGGTTTTCCGCGCGCAGCGCGCTTTCAATATCATTGACCGTCAGGTTTTGTGCCGCTAGTTGACGGCGATCCAACCAGATACGCATAGCGTAGCGCTGCTCGCCGCCAATGCGCACTCGTGCCACGCCATCCACCACCGAAAATCTGTCCACCAGATAGCGCTGGGCGTAATCGGATAATTGCGGCATGGTCATGTTGTCGGCGGCCAGGCTAAACCAAACGATCACGTCTTCGTCGGAGCTGACTTTTTGCACCTCGGGCGGGTCCGCCTCTTGCGGCAGACTATTGAGCGCGCGCGCTACCCTATCGCGAATGTCGTTGGCCGCCGAATCCATATCGTAGCCAGTTTCAAATTGCACAGTGATATTGGACACGCCGTTTTCGCTGGAGGATTCGATATAGCGAATGCCCTCCACCCCGGAGATGCGATCTTCCAGGACTTTGGTAATACGGGTTTCCACAATAGTGGCTGCCGCCCCCGGGTAATTGGTGCGAATCGAGACCACCGGAGGATCTATATTGGGATATTCGCGCAGCGTCAGACGATCAAAGGCCACCAGGCCAAAGGCAATTAGCAAGATAGAAATAACCGCCGCAAATACCGGGCGTTTGATGGAGACTTCGGAGAGCTTCATGGGTGTCTCCGCTTAATGGGGTGCTTTAGCTGCAGCCGCACTCGACTGGTTTGGTGCAGCGGCACTCGGCTGGTTTGGTGCAGCGGAATTTAACAATTCGCTGAGATGCTCCTGATCACCTTTGCGCAAATCCACCGGCGCCTCTAGCGAAAGCACAGCCACCGTTTGACCATCGCGAACTTTTTGCAAACCCTGGGTAATAACCTGCTCGCCCACCGCTAAACCCGAGCGCACTTCTACCGCGCCGACAAAGCGCTCGCCAATCACTATATGGCGGCTTTCCAGTTTGGCTTTGTGACTATCGCTGGCATCCGCTTTGGCAACAAACACAAAATTTTCACTGCCGAGAGGCACCAGCGCCGCTTCGGAAATTAATATCGCCTGGCGCTTGGCCGACTGCAAATCCACCAACATCAACATGCCCTGCTTTAACTCATGGCGGCTGTTGTCGAGAATCGCGCGCACGGTAATTGCGCGGGTCACTTCATCAATCTGGTTGTCGATACTGAAGATTTCGCCGGCAAAGTTTTTGTCGCCCAGGGCGCGGCTTTGCGCAGAAATAGGCAGGCCGATGTGCAGGCTTTGCAAATACACCGAAGGCACAGTGAAATCCAGTTTCATTTTGCTGTCGTCATTGAGCGTGGTGATTTTATCGCCCGGCGAAACCAGAGCCCCCACACTGACATTGCGCAGCCCCAGCACGCCGCTAAAAGGCGCAACCAGGCGCAGATCTTTTAAGCGCGAGTCCACCGCGTTGTAACGCGCGCGCGCCGCCTCGTATTCACGCACCCGCTGATCCAGCAAAGACGCCGATGCGGCACCACTTTTGGCCAGGGATTTAACCCGCTCCAATTGCTTTTTGGCCTCGTCGGCGGTGTAGCCGGCCTCTTGCAACAATGCCGACTCCTCTGCGCTGGTCATTTCCACCAGCACCTGGCCTTTACTTACCCGCTGACCGTCCTCAAAGTGAATTTGGGTGATGGTTTTGGTTAGGTTGGGGGTCAGGGTGATGGACTCGTTCGCGCGCAATGTGCCCAGGGCTTCGATAGTGGAGTGAACACTTTGCTCGCTTGCGGCCTGCACAATAACTTCGGTTAATTTTTCGGCAGCCTGGCTGCTTGAACACAAACCAGCTCCCATCAACAAAAAGGCATTAAATAGCCGCCGGATTCCAGGCGTCTGCATCATGGTCGATTCCTCTGAAGAATTTATTTGCCGATGGGATTTTTTGTTATGGCGCGTTTTAAACGGCTTTTAGATTGGCTTGAAAGATAACGGGAGACAGAGGTGACTGGCTCCCGTTTTAACACTAGTTTACATCTGCCCGACCCTATCGGCTGAGGGCAAGTGCAGCAAGCGCGGCTTAACAGCCACTCATTCTTCGCTGGGTAAAAAATAGATAGAGGCAGAGTTAATACAATAGCGCAACCCCGTAGGTGCCGGGCCATCAGTAAACACATGCCCAAGGTGGCAGCCGCATTTTTGGCACATGACCTCGGTGCGCCACATGCCATGGCTGGTGTCCATAGCCTCTTTAATGGCTTTTTTATCCAGCGGTGCATAAAAGCTGGGCCAGCCGCAACCGGCATCAAATTTGGTGAGCGATTCAAACAGCGGCTCGCCACAGCAGCGACAGGTGTAAGTCCCCTGACCAAACTCCTGCCAATACTCACCAGTGAAGGGGCGCTCGGTGCCCTTCTCGCGGCACACATGGTATTCCTGCGGCGTTAGCTTATCGCGCCAGATCTCGTCATTGCGAAGTTCATCGCTGTGCAGTTCGTCTTGCTGCGCGGCTTTGTTTGGCTGTTCGCTCATCATTTTTCTCGATTATCGTGGAAGCCTGGCGCCTGCGCCCTTGACACACAAGGCACACAGGCTTGAAGATGCTTTGATATTTCACCCTATTTTATAAGTGCTGTTTTATAGGCACTATTAAGAGAAATCATACCAAGCACCAAATTTTACTCAGAGTAGAAGGCAAGTTAGTTTAAATGAATCCTATCAAGAAGTCCGAAAAGCTCAACGGCGTCTGCTATGACATTCGCGGTCCCGTCCTTGAGCACGCTTACCGCCTGGAGGAAGAAGGCCACCGTATTCTCAAACTCAATATCGGCAACCCTGCCCCTTTCGGCTTTGCGGCGCCCGATGAAATTATCCAGGACGTAATTTACAACCTGGCCAACGCCGAGGGCTACACCGCCTCCAAAGGCCTGTTTGCTGCCCGCAAGGCAATCATGCACGAGTGCCAGCGCCTGCAAATCCCCGGCGTGGATATTGAAGATATTTTCCTCGGTAATGGTGCCAGCGAGCTGATTGTGATGGCAATGCAGGCGCTGCTGAACAATGGCGACGAAGTGCTGGTACCAGCGCCCGACTACCCGCTATGGACTGCTGCAGTTAACCTGGCTGGCGGCAAGGCGCGCCACTATTTGTGCGATGAGCAGTCAGATTGGTTCCCTGACCTGGCCGATATAGAGAGCAAAATCACCGACCGCACCCGCGGTATCGTAGTGATCAACCCCAACAACCCCACAGGCTCTGTCTATAGCCAGGAGTTGCTGGAGCGTATTGTCGAAATCGCGCGCAAGCACAACCTGATTATTTTTGCCGATGAGATCTACAGCAAGATCCTTTACGACGATGCCGAATTTATCCCCATGGGCCGCCTGGCGCAGGATGTGCTCTGCGTAACCTTTAACGGCCTGTCCAAAGCCTATCGCCTGGCGGGTTTCCGCTCCGGCTGGATGGTGATCTCCGGCCCTAAACACCGCGCTCGCTCCTATATTGAAGGCCTGGAAATGCTCGCCTCCATGCGTCTGTGTGCCAACGTGCCAGCCATGTACGCGGTGCAAACGGCGCTAGGTGGGTACCAGAGCATCAATGAGCTGATTATTCCCGGTGGCCGCTTGCGCGACCAGCGCGATGCGGCCATGCGCATTATCGAGTCAATTCCGGGAGTGAGCTGCGTAAAACCCAAGGGTGCGCTTTACCTCTTCCCCAAAATCGACCTCAACCGCTACAGCATCAAAGATGACCAGCAGATGGTGCTGGACTTTTTGATTCAGGAAAAAGTGCTGCTGGTGCAGGGCACCGCCTTTAACTGGCCGGATCGCGACCACTTCCGCGTGGTATTCCTGCCTCGCGAAGATGATCTGACCAAAGCACTGACCCGATTTGGCGACTTCCTGTCGCACTATTCGCAATAAACCCACAGTGGTAACAAAGCCCGCGTTTTGCGGGCT
Source organism: Cellvibrio sp. (assembly GCA_050305995.1). Classification (GTDB taxonomy): domain Bacteria; phylum Pseudomonadota; class Gammaproteobacteria; order Pseudomonadales; family Cellvibrionaceae; genus Cellvibrio. Next base: position 39,098 of record JBNLGJ010000045.1, on the reverse strand, counting down.
TTTTTATGGGCGCCGATTAAACCCGGTACACCAGGAGTTTTAACTGCTGCTGGGGATCCACATCGGGGAAGTCGACGCTGGGAGTCAGGCGCTCGACGAACACGGCCGCCGGACACTGCTCCTCAAACTGCTGTTTTAAATAGGCCTCACTGAGCTCGGGCGCATTAAGGCACGCGAGTACCAGGCCACCGCCCGGCATCAGCTCTGGCAGGCGGCGCACTACCTTTGCATAGTCCTTGGTGGCGATAAAACTGCCCTTTTGGTAGCTGGGTGGGTCGACTATCACCAGGTCATAGGGGCCGCGTTTTTTAATTCGTCCCCAGGATTTAAGGATATCTTCTGCCAAAAACTCGCTGCGAATTTTATCCTGGCCGTTGAGCTGGTGGTTAGCGCGCCCGGTATTGAGCGAGGGGCTGCTCATATCCACATTGACCACTTTCTCCGCCCCAGCGGCTACCGCCACTACCGAAAAGGCACAGGTATAGGCAAAGAGGTTGAGCACCCGCTTACCCGGCGCTTGCTGCTCCAGCCACTGACGCCCGGGTTCCATATCCAAAAAGAAGCCAGAATTTTGCTGCCTGGCCAGGTGCAGGTGAAAGCGCAGCTCACCGCGCCGAGCGTAAACCTGCTCTGGCAGCCGCCCTAAAGGCACTTCACTGGGGGCATTAGGCAGATAGCGGCGCTGCACCACCAGGCAATCAAAACCCGGAGCCAGACGATCTTTTACTGCTGTAAGCAAGGATTCCAGCCACTGCTCAGGCGGCTCGGCAAACAGGGTTAACAGTAGCACCGGGGTGAAGGCGTCGAGGGTGACAAATTCCAGGCCGGGATAGCACTGGCCGCGACCGTGAAATAAGCGGCAACTATTAGTGTTGTCGCCCGAAGCAATCCAGGCCTGATAATCGGCCAAACGATCAAGCAATATCTGCATCTAGCCCCACCGGGTACATAATGGTTTCTCGGTAGCCGGTAATTACCGGGCGATAGCCGCTGAACTCCGCATCCAACTGTGGATCATTGGTGTCAACCAGCAAGGGGCGGCCGTTAAGGGCGAGAATTTTACCGCGCGCGGCAATCACCTGAATGTTTTCTTTGCCCACTCGGCGCAATATATCCGGCGCCAGCTGCTGGTTGCCGCGACCGAGGATATGGCCCTGACCGCCGATAGCGGTGAGGATGATTTTGACCGAGCAGGAGAATCCCTTGAGATACTCACGCAGCTCTGGTGCGCCCAGGTCTTTGCCCTGGAGTTGACCATCCAGCAGCAAATCGACACCGAGCAAACTGCCCTCCAATCCCAGCTCCCCCAGGAATACCTGGGTAGTTGAGCCTGGCCCCACCAGATAGAGGGTGCCCGCTTCCAATTGCTCGATCATCTCTTGAGCAACATCCAGCTGCGCCAGCTCATCGCGCTCAGTGCCGGCATTTTTTACCTGCTGCAGCAGCTGGGAATCCTCTGGCACCAGCAAGCTGCCATAAAAACGCGCGCGCACCTGGCCCTGGCGAAACGCCTCTTCATCAATATCTTTTACATCCCGCTCGGCGATATTAACCAGCTGGCCAGCAAGCAGCTGCTTGATAATTTCACCAGCCGCTTCGGGCACCACCGCAAAGGCACCCGAGTGCATTTTTACCCCTGAGGGAATTCCCAGGCAGGGCCTGCGCGTACCCACCGCATCGGCGAGCAAGCGGGCGGTGCCATCGCCGCCGGCAAATACAATCAAGTCTACGCCCAGTTGTAAAAGTGCTTCTGCCGCTGCCGTGGTGTCATCAGCTGCAGAGGGAGAATGTTTTGCCGCCCCCACCAGCTCACAGATAAATCCTGCGGCAAGGGCCGCAGTTTCGCCCATATCACCTGCAAAACAGTAGATTTTGACGTGTTGTCGGTAATCGCCAATAACCTCCAGAGCTCGCTTTACCCGCGCCTGAGCGCGGGGCTCAGCGCCGCGCGCTAAAGCCTGGTCGCGAATAGCCTCGCCATCCGAGCCTTTAAGCCCGACGCTGCCCCCCAATCCGGCATAGGGGTTAATAATCAATCCCAACTTAAACACAGTGAAAGCCCAGGGTGGTCAACCAGTGTTTGGCAGCCCCGGCATCGCCAGAAACCTGGTGCAGTTCTACCTGGTAATTGTGGAATTCGCGCCGGCGCGGATAGTGTTTGCGCTGCTCATCAAAGCCTTTGGCAAAATCAGCTTCGCCAGCGCGGGCGCGGCGGGCCAAGTCACGCAGCCGGGCATCGTCGGCGGCAATGTCGTACACCTGTTTAATTAGTAATTTGGCCAGCTCCCATGGGGTTAAACCATCAGGCGCCACCAGGATATTGTCCTCGAGCGGAGGAACCAGCCGGGGGAGGCTGGCCGTGGCTTCCAAGCCAAAGTGCTGGCAACAGGCCTGGTAGATCATCTCTGTGCCATTGAGTTTGCCGTCGTAGCTGTAGCCGGCAATATGGGGGGATCCCAGCTGCACCAGGTCCAAAAGTTCGAGGGAAATATCCGGCTCGGGCTCCCAGACATCCAGTACCACGCGCAAATCCGGGCGATTTTTAAGCACTTGAATCAACGCCTGATTGTCAATCACTGGGCCGCGGCCGCAATTGAGCAGCACAGCCCCCTGACGCAGCTGCGAAAGCTGCTCTAGTCCCATCAGGTGGAAACTGGGATGCGCTCCAGCGGTCACCAGCGGTGTGTGCATGGAAATCAGCTCACAACTCAGCACCTCGTCCAGGCTGGTGAGATCCGGATTTTGCGTAAGGCTAAGATTGGGGTCGTAACAGCGGACCTTAACGCCCTGGGCTTTCAAACGGCGATAGAGCAAGCCGCCGACATTGCCACAGCCAATAATGCCGAAGGTTTTGTCCAGCCAATTGATATTCAGGTGGCAGAGTGCAGCGTAAACATACTCCACCACTGAGTTGGCGTTGCAGCCAGGGGCACTGCTCCAGGCAATCTGCTGTTGATCCAGGTAGGCCTGGTCTAAATGGTCGACACCTATGGTGCAGGTGCCGATAAACCTCACTTGGCTGCCATCCAATAATTGAGGCCCCACCTGGGTTACCGAGCGGACAATCAAGGCGTCTGCGCACTTAACTTCCGCGGGGTTCATCTGGCGCCCAGGAAGCCGGCTAATTTCACCTAATTGACCAAAAAACTCACTGACTAGGGGGATGTTTTCGTCTGCGACTATCTTCATAAAATCTCAATAGCCCGGTGGGAATCCTCGCGCACCGGGCGGGTCTAAAAGGGCATGAAACAACCGGTTATAAAGGGGCCGAAAAAAATACCCCTAAGCTGTTGTGCTTTGGGGGTTTAGCATATACCTTATGTAGTGATGGCAGCTGTTTTTGCCATCTTCCGGGACATGGTTCCCTGTTCTCTAGGGGGGTGTATTATGAAGACCTCGAACACCGGCCACAACATGGATAATGTGGTAGACATCTTCACCAGGAAATCCTACTCAGCCCTTCACGAAGAGCGCTTCATACGTCTCTCTCCCGAGCTCGACGGCCTTGAAATGCTCTACTCCAATGACAGCTCCTCTGAACGCCTCTACAGCCTGCGCATCCTCTGCTGGGGTTTGCGCGCTAATGGCGAAGTCGTCGGACTTGTGCCCTGGCTTAACGATATAGTTCCCTGCCCCGACCTTTGCGACCCGCTCAATGGTCACTGGGAGGGTTACTATGATCCAGGTATTGATGAAGTATTCTTCGATGCCCCAATGCACAAAATTATCGAGCTGGAAACCGCTGCCGAGTATTACGAGGTAACTTGCGAAAGCGGCGACGAAGTGATTCAGGAAATCCCGGACACCATTGGCACCCACGCGGTTCTGGCGGTACCTGGCACCAAGCGCCTGGCGCTGGCAGAAGTAGTCAGCTGGTGCCTGCACTTTGATGGCAGTATTTACGCCATGCTTACCGATCAAACCAAAGTGGTAAGCACACCCGTATTGCCAGGTGATGAGTGCTTGTACGAGGCCCAGGCTCACGAGAATTTCCGCTACTTCTTCCAGCACCAGATAGCTAACAAGATCAAAGCCGAAGACCCCGAGGCCTTGGCGGCCATCTCGATGCTGGTCGACGGTATCCAATAAAAAAACGCCGCATTAGCGGCGTTTTTTTGTTTTGGGCTCGCTGGTTTTTTTAGCTAGATTTGGGCTGGCTAGCTTTTTCTAATCTGAAACAGATAAGCGCCTTCCGCTTCCGTCTGACTGATGAGTTCGTGCCCCAAAAAAAGACAAAACTTAGGGATATCCCTCGTAGTCGATGGATCTGTCGCCTTTACCTCGATCACTTCACCAGATTCGAGTTCTCGAACGGCTTTATGCAACAGCATGACCGGCTCCGGGCAGAGCAACCCACTCGCATCTAAATACTTCTTAATTTCATCATTCATAGCTTTAAAACATCTATCAATTATCATGCAAATAGCGATTTGATTGCTATTCTTTGATCGTGAGGAGAATAAACCTAGGGATCTAACACCTTACCGGGGAACCAAGCTCGATGTCTCGGAAAATACCCAAGAACTCTATGCCCGCTGACTTTTTTTGCCGTCAAACCCTAGAGCTGAGCTTTCGTCTGCTACACAGCAAAAGCCCACTGCTCGCCCATGCCATCAAAATTGCCATAGACAAGTGCAAGCCTGTTGATTACGCCGACATGCATTCGCATTTTACCGGCGAGATGCTTCTAAACAACGACTTGCTGGAGCACCTTAGCCCCCATATTATCGGTCGAATTGTAGCCCATCTCACTCACCTGGGCAGCGAGGCGCTAGATAAACGCGATCTCCCCAACAGCCATATCGCAATAATGCGTACCCTGATTGATGACTGGGTCAAGCTTACCGAGTGGATTTTGGAGAACGCCGCCACAGCGGCCAGCGATATCACCCCCTATCACTAGGTTCGCTGCAGTTTTGCGCCCTAGCGCACTAGCCGCAGGTGCCCGGTGACCTCCTCGCGATCGTGGTACAGCTGTTTAAACTCCAGTGCCACTTTCATCCCCAGAGACTCCAACTCCGTCAGGATTCGCTCGCGCAACTTCTGCACCTCGGCGTAGCGCTGCTTCATGGGTAATTTGAGGTTAAATACCGCCTCGCGACAGAGCCCCTTGCTAAACCAGCGAGTCACCATTGCCGCCACGCGCGCAGGCTTGTCCACTATGTCACACACCAGCCAATCGACAGGCTTGCGCGGTTCGTAAACGAACCCGTCACTGAGCATATGCTCCACCAAACCGGACTCCATCAGCTGCGCATCCATAGGGCCATTATCCACCGCCTCGACAAATATACTGCGGCGCACCAGCTGCCAGGTCCATCCACCTGGAGCGGCGCCCAGATCGACCGCACGCATCCCTGGTGCCAACCGCTCATCCCACTCAGCAGCGGGAATAAAGTGATGCCAGGCTTCCTCCAATTTGAGCGTTGCGCGACTTGGCGCCTCTTTGGGAAGGCGCAGCCGAGGAATACCCATGGGCCAGGAGGAGCTATTGCGAGCCGGGCTAACCCCCAGATAAGCCTGGGTACCCGTCATAAATACCAAATGCAAACGCCAGTCGCTGCGCCTGACTAGGCAGCCATTGGCCTCCAATGCCTTGGTAAAAGGTACAGAGAACTTCTTGCCCAGGGTGGACAGCGCTTTACCCTCATTGGTATCTACCGTCTCAACCACCAACTCACCGGTAGCGGGCAATTGTTTTGCGGCGGCAATTAGCGGGCTGAGGCGATCGGCCTGAGGCAAATCGCCAAGCAGTTCCAGCGCCAGGAACCACTGACGAACAAATATGAGTTTGCGAAACGGCGTTTGACGAATAAACCACTCCAGGGCCTGCGCCTCCGGGCAGTGGAAAATCACATAGGCAGCCCCTTCACTGGTTTTGCAATAACCGTAAACGCCCTGTGCGCTGGCCAGGTCAGTAATCTCCGCCGCAGCTTCTTTTTCAAACCCGGGGCGGCAGTGCAAGAATAATTGATTCACGATTGTCTCTTTGGTTGGACCTGCACCCGGATTCAGCACAGATTACTTAAATAGGCCTGGGCCTGATGCTTGGTTAACAGGCTGACAGATTCGGTAGAGGGATCAAACACAATAACCACCTCGCCGCGACGCAACTGTTGCCTAACCTGTTCCACTTTAGTTGCCAGAGAAACTTCCTCCCAACCATAGTCAGTGCCCTCTCGGGTAATAAACTCTTCCACCAAAGCTTGCAGGGCATCGGGCGAAATTTGCTCAAAGGGGATGATCATTGTACCGCCGATCTCAAGGATTAAAATTTAGGTTTTAGCTGCTCCCCTCCCTGAGGCTATGCGTGCTTGTTTGGCTCATCCAAGCAGAGTAATCTTGAATTTTCCCCTGGATAATAAGGAATAAGCGTGAATACTCAACTCATTCTCACCGTTATCTGCGATGACAAGCCTGGCGTTGTCGAACAGCTCGCGCAAACCATCAGCAGCCACCATGGAAACTGGCTGGAAAGCCGCATGGCTAAACTCGCCGGTAAGTTTGCCGGCATACTGCAAATTGCCGTTAACGAAACCGATAAGGCAGCACTGCGCAACGCCCTGACCCAACTCGCCGACAAGGGCTTCAAAATCGTTATCGAAGACGCCGTGACAGTGGCAAAAAAAGAGTGCCGCGAATTCAGCTTTAGTGTGGTTGGCAGCGATCGGCCCGGCATTGTACGCGAAATTGCCCAGGCCTTTGCCAGCCGCCATATTAACATGGGCGAACTGGAAACCGCCTGCTCCAGTATGCCCTGGTCGGGCGAGCCTATGTTTGAGGCAACGGGGATTATTGAAGTCCCTAAAGAGGTAAACCTCAATGAGCTCTACGACCAGTTGGATAAGATTGGCGATGAATTGGCGGTGGACATACGCCTTGAGTCATCCACCGAAGCACGCGCTTAAGTAAAACTAATCGTTGTTTTTAAAAGCACCTAATGGTGCTTTTTTTGTTTGGATAATATTTCATCAAATTTCTCCAGCTCAATATTAATCGCATTGGTGGAGATATTGACTTCGTAAAGGGAAAACAGCAGCGAGATCACCAAAAAAATCAGGCTAGCAGCAAATAAAAACTGACCGGCAACCATCCAGTGCAATAACAGCGAAAACATCGACAGCGTACAAAACACAAACGACACCACCCCAAAGCCCTGCATCAACCGAATAACCTGCATGCGAATGCGCAAGCTATCTATCTGGCGAACCACCAGTTCCTTCTGCTCTGCCCCCTCCATATTGCTCAATTGGCGAATCACATTCGCCAAGACCACAAAACGATTGGTGTAGGCAAGCATAAGTAAGGAGATCGCCGGGAACAAAAGACTGGGGGTAGTGATTGTAATTTCCATAACAACATCTCTAAAACACCAGGACTACTGCAGCTTTTCCCGCCAGTAAATAACCCTGTCATTGCCGCGATATTGGCCAAAACTGTAATGAGCTTGAGGCAAGCTTGTGTCATCGCTGTAATTGCCATTTTGATTCCAGTCGAAGCGCAGCCAGGGGTAAGCAGTAAGGTCTACATCAACATTAAAGCTGCCGGTGGCCGTCACTGGCGCCTGGAAGTATTGGCCGGCATCGCCGCCACTAAACGCCACCAGGGTAGAACTCATACTGCCATAGATACCCTTAGTTGAACCACCAGAAAGGGGCACAGTTAAGTTTGCAGGAGTGAGGATTGAACCCGCCGGATATTGGATAGCACTACGCAAAATTTGCGTGCAGGAATCGCTGATATTTTTAGTAAAAAAACCACCCGCCCAGTACTCGGTAGCAAAATTTACTGGCAAGTTTACTGACTCAGGCCCAAAGGCATCATCTAATCGCAAACGTCCGAAGCGCATATTTAATGTTGAGCCCAATTTTATCGCAGTGCACCCTGCCCCAGCACAGCCCCCAGTTGAGGTCGCATTCATATCTAGGCTTTTCAAACTGCGCGAATCAAAAGTATCAGTCAATTGCAGACCGACTTGCAAAGTGTCATAGGGCCCATCGGGTGTTTGGTTAGGTGACTGACGACTAAATAGCGCAGCAGCTGAATCGATTGCCAGCTCACCTGCCAACCAAGTGTGAGGCACACCACTGGAGAAGCGCTGCAAATTTACCCCCGAATCAGCGTTCTCTGTCACATAACTGATCGATGGCATAGCGCCATAAGCCGGGCTGTAATTCGCTAATTTATTATTGCCAACGCCCTGGGCTTCTATTGAATATTTTAATGTTAGCGGCTGCTGCATATACGAAAACAAGCTGCAACTATTGGCAAGCGTAGAGTTTGTCATACTGAAGTGGTCAGGGTAAAAACGGCCGGCAATAATATTGCCATCGCTATAGTTGGGGATATCACCCGCGCCCAAATAATCATTGTCCGTTAACTTTGGCATAATCCGAACACTGCCCACCTGATTCCATTGCACCCCGGCGTTGACATAGGTACCTGTCGGCGTAGCAGCTGCAAAACTGCCTGAATTAGTTAACGGACTTAAGACTCCACCCAGTGGATGCACCAAGGTAGATGCGGTTAAATCAATTGCATCTTTTTCTGATGTAGCTTCATTGCCAAAATTAGGCGTAATCGCACCAGTTGCATTGCGCGACTGTATAAACACTTTAAATGAATCACCTGCCGCAACGAATCCACTGCCAGTATTGGTAGTTTGGGGGGAGGGCACATTGGATAAATTGGTAATACTGCTCACCGCTAATGTATGAGGCTTAACCACAAAAGCATTACTGCTGGCAGCTAGAATTAGCTCGGGGTTGTTTCCCTGGGCGTCAATTTTTACGCGTCCGTGCAAGGTAACTTGACCAACATCGGAATAATTGATTGTCAGTGGCGCCTCACCATTTGCATTAAAGGCTAAATTAACATTGGTGTAGGAAACCGCAGCGGAATTATTGTTTGCAGTGATCGATGAACCGTTTACAAGGAAAGCTTGTACACCATCATTGATACAAGTTGCTGGATTATTACAGGTAAAACCAAGCCCTGCCTGCAGCGTTCTTGATGCAACAACTGCCTCGCACACACCCGTCTTGGGGTTGGTACTGATCACTTTCGCAATTGCGGCTCCATTGGTTCCGGCAACTTGCGTAGGGATAGGAATCACTGAGCTGCTATTTTGAATCCTTAATACAGTATCAACAAAGGTAATACTCGAGGTATTAGCTGCGGTTGCACTTTCAGCTCTGATCGTTAAAGTGCTCGGAGTTGTCTGCTGCAAATAGCGGGTAAAGCTTTGCTCACTACCAGTAAAGGTATAGGGGTTTGATCCACCTATCCAATTCCCTGTGGATGGGTTTGTACTAAGTGTTACAACTGTACCGGCAGGAGGGCTGTAAGCAACACCGGAAGTATTAAGCGCGGTAATTGTCACCGGTTCCGCCGCACAGGTAATGCCAGTCGCATTGTGTGCCAATAAATAGGAAGCAGGTGATGTGACACACTCATATAAGCCAGCAACGGAGACAGGAGAAGAGCTGGCCCCCTTGGGTATAGCAACATAGGTGCTGCTGTCAGGTGTTTGCCATAATAATTGCGCTACGGAATAGCCGCCATTTTCGTAAAGCTCCATTTTTATCGGATAGCTTTTACCTGCCTCTAAATTGACAGGAATAGAGGTATGCTTAGTCGCCACGTGATTATTCCACTGATCAATCACTAAAGCTCCATTCACCGTTAAACGCACACCATCATCCGAATTGGTTTGGAAACGATACAAACCTGATTGAGCGATATACAAATACCCATCCCAGCGCACCGAAAAATGATCATCTCCTACTCCCGCTGGCCCAGGCACTCCCAATCCCCAATCAAAATAAATAGGCCCATCCAAGCGGCGTGCTGTCACAGGCGCAGTCAAAGTTTGATTATTGAAATAATCGCCGGTAATACCAGCCGTTAATGTGGTTGCACAAGATGCGACAGGAGGAACAGTAGGTAGAGTACATTCATATAAACCGGCCCCCAAGGTTGGCACTGGGCCTCCGGGAATTGCTTCATAAGTGCTGCTGCCAGGCAATTGCCAGCGCAATCGAATTATCGCATCGCCAGTATTTTCATAATATTCCAATCGAATACTGTAGGTATTACCAGCGACAAGATTAAAATCACCAGTTGTATCAGTTATTGCAGAATGATTATTCCACCGGTTAATAACCAAGGTATTATTGATATATAAACGCATGCCATCATCAGATACCGTTTGAAACCTATAAGTACCTGTTTGAGTTGCACGTATATAGCCATCCCAGCGAACAGAAAATTTGTCAGCGTTGACTCCACTTACGCCCGGTACCGCAAAACCCCAGTTAAAATCAATAGGCGCATCAGAACGCGTGCCGATTGATGGCTCCGTGAGTGTACTATTGTTGTAATAATAGCCAGTAATACCACTAGAGGTTCCTGCCACACAATTCATTGGTGTTGGAGGAAGTGGTGCCGCACCGCACGCATTTGCTGGCGTAGAGTTTGGTAAGCATGTTCCGTAAACATTGCCGCCATTAGTAACATTAATGGTCGAATAGCTGGGCGCGGTGAGATTTCCATAAACAGTAGAATTATTAACGGTAATTGCACCGCTATTACTACTGATAGTAATAGATGAAGATGCTGTACCAAGTACACTGCCACCTTGAATCGTTACTGTACTTGCTCCCCAAATACTACCGCTGGTCATGGTCACACCTGTCAACACTAACTGATTGTTGGCGGTCATGACAAAATCCCCAGTGAGGGTGCCACTGGTAATATTCATACCCGACTGAGCCGTTGCCCCTCCCAGCAGATTAGTGCCATTAGTAGTAATGGTATTGCTGCTACTGGTGACCTTACCGGAAACACCTCCCCCGGTTAAATTTACGTTAGCGCCAGTGGTAATACTGCCGTTAACTGTGGCGGTGTTGAGCGTAACCACTCCGCTGCTAGAAGTGATGGAGCCGTAAAAAGTATTGGTTCCCACAGCATCAATACTCCCGTAGGCGGAGACCAAATTTATATTGGCAGAAAGAGCGCCGAGGGTATTATTGCTAAACGAAAAACCATTATTGGCAGAAATTGTAACGCTAGAGCTTGCAACCAGCGTGTCGCCACTTGCTAAAGTGACGCGACCATTGCCATTGCAGGTGTAGGTGGAGCCGCTGACACCCCACGATGTATTACAAGGCGGATAACTCCCCGCACTCAAATTATAAGTTGTTGCCTGGGCAACCACCGCAATGGGAAAAGCAATGACGAGCAGGGCTTTAAATAAGCATTTAACCGTCTTTCGCATAGAGTGGAAATATAGCTTCATCCTATGGTGCACCCTGCTCTAACTTGGCCCCGGCTTCAATTGTGCGCACCGCAAGAAACCTATCCTGGCCACAGCGACCAATACTGGTAACCTTATAAAAACTACTCGTCTTACCCTGTTCGGCGTCAGGCAAATAATTCACACCAACTCCCGAGTTACAGCTGGTGCCGTCTTTATACAAGCAACTACAGGAAACCTGCGCAGAACAAAGCTGCAACCCCTGCACACTAGAAAAATTCAAATTTAAATTCAGCACCTCACAGCGCGAATCTACCAACAAGCGACTCGATGCATCGGGAAAAAACAGCTGCTGCAATCCTCGCTGAGTACCAGATTCGGCGGCATAGAAAGATTCCAGGCTTAGCAATTCCTGAGTCACACTTTGATTGGATTGCGATGAGGTGCGCGCAATTACCAGGGCTAAGCCCCCCATCACTACCAAAATAAAAATGGCTACGGGAATCAAAAAGCCCGCCTGACGCACCACAGATTTATAGGTGTGCAGGTAGAGTTGCTGCTGATTAACGGGCATTCGCTTAGGGTACATTGTGAATCATCACCTGTTGTACAAACGCCATTGACTCGCCACTTTTGCTAAAACTAAGTTGAAAGGTCACCTGGGTATTGCGGTTTTCGGTTGCGCCAGAAATTACAAACGGCGTCACGGCACTAACGCCCCGGGCCAATAGCGAATAACCCGCAGACAAATCCACATCACTTGCATTTATGTCCTGATTTTCGTAAATCCGCAATTCGTCACCTACTACACAAAATGCCTGCGGATTATCGTACAGATAAAAACGGTGATTGATGGAGTTGCGCAGCCAAATTTTCGCAACAGTAAATACTAATTGGTTGGCACTCGATGTACTCGATAAGCTTGCCCGTGATCCTGCTCCGGCACCGTAAATTTCACCGCTAGCAAGGGCGCCGATACTGGCATAAACTGCCTGTCCAAAATCCAGGCTATAGGGCGATACCGCCAGCGAGGCTTTTGCCGCAGCACCGTTTGCTGTATCTGGCACCGCGGCCAAATAGCTACCGCCGGCAGCAATGGGAATAAACTCTAAGCAGCGGCCGCCAGCGCTTGCCAAACGAACCGAATAAGGTAACGCCGCGCGAATTTGCCGTGTCATTCGCTCCAGTGCCGGGCGAGCACTATTCACTATAAGCGCGCGTTTTTGCGTGCTTTGATAAGACTCCATAATCCGCGCAATAAAAGGCACGCCAATGCTGGCCAAAATTGCCAAAATAACAATAACGGCAATTAACTCAATTAGGGTAAAACCCTTAGCAACCTTGCACGAGCTAGATATTTCTTGGCCGTTCATTAAAAGTTTGCTCGCAGGGCCGACAAGGTCACACTCACCCCTTTAGGGCCGGTAACGGTAACACTGATGGTTTTTATATTGTCGCGGGTACTAATACTCACCCTGCGGTTGTAGCCTGTAAATGGCTGATCGCTCCAACCGTCATAATCATCAACATCATTCATGTCGGCATCTGGGGTGTTATTGCATGCCAGCACGCTGCCGCTGCTGCCGCAGGCAGGAATTCCACCAGTGGGCGTATTGGCATCGTATTTCAAACCAAACACGACATTTAATTGCGACTGCGCCAACTCCAGCGCTCGAGTTTGAATGAGTGGATCGATATTGGATTTTGTGGCCTGATTAAAAACCCCAACCAAAGCCAATAGTGCAATACTGACAACCAGAATAAATACCAGCAGCTCAATCAAGGTGACCCCTGCAGAGCGCAGGCGCAAAGCAGAATATGTTGCCAGAGTTTGCTTAGTCCGCATGAGCATAGCCGCTGGATTCAAGGGTGATAATTGCCGATACGCCCTGACTGGTGCCAGTGCCAATCAACTGAATACTGCCTTGTGTCGTTCGCCCCAAACGATCGAAGTTAAAGCTGCCAGTTGACGCAATAACACTGACATTGGCTGGCAGTGCCAGTGGATAATCAACACCACCATTGGCGATGGGCACGCCATTTTCGGTAACACTAACTGAATGGCTAGTAAAACTAATGCTAATACCATCGCGCGCCATGGCGATTTGCTGGGCAAAAGACAAGGCCGCGAGAATATCATCGCGGCCTCCTAAAACGGCGGCATTACCCGTTGAACCTATCCGACTCATCAGGGTGACGGAAACCACACCCAATAAAATCATAATGGTTAAAAGTTCAATCAGGGTAAAGCCTAAAGCAGATTTCCTCATGTCATGCTATTGCACAATTAGGGAACATAAATACCAGTGAATGTCGCCGTTTTGTTTGAAGGTGATTGTGTCACTGTGCAGGTGGTGGTATCGCCTAAATTCGTTGTGGCAAATGTTCCTGTCACGGCGTAATTGGTGGGTTGTCCACCCACCAATAAATTGTAAACTGCAACACAAGTTGTCACCGAAGTTGCAGACACTGAGGTGGTTAAGCCGGCCGCTGTTGCTACCGCATTGGCATAGTTGATAGCCATAGCGCTACCCATATTACCGGCCACGCCATTGACCGCTGCTGTTTCTGCCGCATCGGACATGTCCACAAATTTGGGCAGTGCCGTCGCCGCCAAAATGCCCAAAATCACAATCACGGCAATCAATTCGATTAGGGTAAAACCCGATTCGCGCTTCATAGGTTATCCTCGATAAACTTTACAAAACCAACTAAGTGAGGCGATCCATTCGCTTAAAAATATCCCAACAATGCTCTGGGCCTCAGCCGAAACATGCACTAAATATAGCCTAGTCTGTCTAGACTTCAAATGCATAACTTAAATGTTTAAACGCTATTTTTGGTGATAAAAATAGGCAGATTTAAAAGCAACCAAGAAACACTCGCCTCGATTTAAAGGCCAGGCCCCAATACCAAGCTACCATCCGCCGGGAAGTAGTCGAAATAGAGCACAGATTCATCTAACTCTGCACTTGTGTTTAACCAAAAATAGCGGCAGCTATCTGGTTGACGGCTAACCCCATATTCCGCTTGCTGAGGCACACTTAAATCTACAGCCAACTTGGGTGGGTTTTGCAACAGCCCCTGCCAGAGCAGCTGGCAATCCTCTGCACTTGGCAGGCTGCCCTCCACCACTGGGCCGGCACTGCTTATGGGCCAGCCCTGTGCGGAAAAATAGAAATCGCGACCGGCAATGCCTTGGGTAACATAGCCTGGGGGAAGGCCGTTTGCCGCCGTGCGACTTTTCACTATCCAGGCCACCCTTGCACTTGCCAGACCCGTGGCAAAATGACTTGCCAGGACTTTAAACTGCAAGCGTTTGGCATCCTGCGCCAGCGAACCATAATAGACCAAAGCAATAGCTGCGATCAGAGCGATAAGGCTAGCCACTAAAAAGAACTCAAAGCGCCCGCGACTGTAGCTGCTCAAGCTGATTGCCTCATTTTTGGATGGCGTACATATTCCACATTGGCAAGAAAATCCCCAGTGCCAACACAGCGACAAACACTGCCATTATGACGATCATCAAGGGTTCAATGCGGTCGCCCAACTTTTTAACATCGTACTCCACTTCACTTTCATAAAAGCTGGCCACTTCCATCAACAGTGAATCCACACGGCCACTCTCTTCGCCAACGGCAATCATCTGCAACACCAGGGGGGTAAACATACCGCTGACCAGATGGGTTTGATAGAGCCCCTCACCCCGCTCCACGCCTGCACGAATCGCGCGGATCTTATCGCTCAAGTAGGGGTTATCCAAAGCGCGGGCGCTTAACTCCAACGCGGCAGAAAT
Organism: Cellvibrio sp.; assembly: GCA_050305995.1. Taxonomy (GTDB): domain Bacteria; phylum Pseudomonadota; class Gammaproteobacteria; order Pseudomonadales; family Cellvibrionaceae; genus Cellvibrio. Next base: position 24,045 of record JBNLGJ010000045.1, on the reverse strand, counting down.
GGGCAGGCCGGCATTGAGCATCAAACCAAATGAGCGGGCATAGCGCGCCAGGGAGGCGCGCTCAATAATATCACCCACAATAATCAAACCCAGCTTTTTACGCCCCCACACTCGGCTACCTGATGGTGAATTTGCGTACTGATGAACCCAGGCACCCAGTGCCAGCAAAACCACAGCCAAATACAGCCAGTAATTTACAAAAAAATCCGAAATACCTATAAGTATCCGCGTAGGCAGAGGCAACTCAGCGCCAAATTTACTAAACATACCAGCGAACGCAGGGATGACTTTCATATTAATAATGGCAATGGCAATGGCCATAACCAACAGCACCATACTCGGGTAGCGCAGCGCTGCGGTAATACTTTTTACCGTGGCCAGATCCCGCTCCAGGTACTCACTGAGCTGTTTAAATACAACATCCAATTTACCGGAGGATTCACCAACACCCACCATGCTGACAAATAGATTATTAAATATCTTTGGGTGCGCCCTAAGCGCAGCGGAAAGTTCAACCCCCGCCTCCAGACGCTGAACTATATCGTTAAGCGCCTCTTGAAAAAGTAGGTTGCGCGAAGATCCAGCCAAGCCGCGCAGACCTTTTACCAAGGGGATTCCAGCGCGTGCGATAGTGTGCATTTGTCGGCAGAACATAATCAGTTCAACACTAGTTACCCGCTGCAGCTTAAGAGCGCGCTCTAAACGCTGACTAAAAGGCAACTCTTGCACATGCTCAGCCAGGCTAACTGGAGTGATGCCTCGCCCCAGCAGCTGATTAACGGCGCCCTCTTCTGTGGCGGCATCGACCTGACCGGCAATCAATCTACCTTCGCTGGTGCGCCCTTTAAATTCAAATATTGCCATGGTGTTTACACCTAAAAACCGGAGGCTAGTCAATCTGCGCTGAGATAGACATCACTTCGTCCAGACTGGTCAAACCGTCTAGCGCATAATTGAGTGCTGCTTCACTCAGCGGGACAAAACTGGGGTTATTGTTAGCTGCCTGGGTGAAGCCATGAATATCATTGGTGCGTAAAGCTTTTGCCATAGCCTCATCCAGCTCCAGCATTTCAAATACACCAATGCGGCCGCGATAGCCAGTATTGTGACAGTGGGGGCAACCGCTGCCACACTTAAACACAACCTGGCTAAAATCGCGCCCGCGACCTATGGCCGCCAATAATTGCAATTGTTGGGTGTCTGGCTTTGCCGGTTGAATACAACTGGAACAAATTCGTCGCACCAGGCGCTGAGCAATAATGGCTTTGAGTGAAGTGGCCACCAAAAATCCATCCACCCCTATATCCAACAGGCGCATCGCCGAACTGATGGCATCATTGGTGTGTAGCGTAGACAAAACCATGTGGCCCGTCATTGAAGCACGCAGTGCAATTTCCGCCGACTCAGCATCGCGAATCTCGCCTACCAATAAGATATCCGGGTCCTGACGCAGAGTAGCGCGCAGCACACTGGCAAAGGTAAGGCCGATTTTTTCATGCAACTGTACCTGGCTGATGCGCGGCAGGCGATATTCCACCGGGTCCTCGACGGTGATGATTTTTTTATCTGGCTTATTTAACTCCGACAAAGCACCGTAAAGTGTCGTGGTTTTACCGCTGCCGGTAGGCCCGGTAACCAGCACCAAACCATGGGGGCGAGTAATGGCCTTGCGAAAGCGCTCAATCAATTGCCCTGGCATACCCACCTTATCCAGCGAGAGCACACCATCGGTGTGATCGAGCAAACGCATCACCACAGACTCGCCAAATTGCACCGGCATAGTGGATATACGTACATCAATATTGCGCTGCTTAACCTTCAAATTAAAGCGGCCATCCTGGGGCAAACGCTTTTCCGATATATCCAAACCAGCCATAAGCTTTAAGCGCACCACCAATGCCGAGGCGATGCGCTTTTCGTTCATCACCTGCTCGAGCAGAGCCCCATCGATCCGATTGCGAATGCGCAACACTTTTTCGTCCGGCTCAATATGAATATCCGAAGACTTAGTCGTGATTGCCTCTTCAAAGATTTTTTGCAGCAGTTTAACTACCGGTGCTTCACTATCTGTGGCATCGGTGACAAAGTCAGCCAGGTCAACGGCAGCCTCCTCCAGCTCTTCGCCCAGCTCGGTTGCCAGGCTGGCGATTTCACTGGAGCGGGAATAGGCAATATCAAGAATATCCAGCAGTTCAGATTCACGCACTACCGCCGGCTTGAGTTGTTTGTGCAAAATCCGCTGCAACTCATCGAGACAGAAAATATCTGTAGGGTCAGCCATACCCAACAGCAAGCCATCGAAATCCTCGCGCAGCAGCATCACTCTATAGCGACGAGCACTGGTCTCGGGTAAACGCTGCACCAGATCCCGATCAAAGCGAAATTGCTTGAGCTCGACAAAGGGAATAGCCAGCTGTGCCGAAAGCAGGTTTAGCAGTGCATTTTCTTCGACGTAACCCAATTCAACCAGGGTTGCACCCAGTTTTCGCCCGGTTAACTTTTGCTCCTGCAGGGCATGTTGCAGTTGGCTATCGGAGATCATCTGCTTTTCAACCAGCAGGTCACCGATACGAATACGTTTTGGCAGACTAGGATTCATAGGACTTATGTTCCAGCAAAGGGCTTGGCACTAACTACTCGGCGCAGTTATGCACTGCTCTATCTAACTACTCAGTACAGCTTGTGCTGCTCTATCTAACTACTCAGCGCAGCTATGCGCTGCTCTATATAGTTGCGCACTTCGGTTTGCAAATCGCGGTATTGCGTCAAGCGTTTGTAGGCTTGTAACGCAGCTGTTTTTTGCGCCAAGGCATCTAGCGCCAAGGCATAACCCAGTAACAAACCAGGTTTTTCTCCATATTCGGCTAACAGGGTTTGGTAAGCGGCAGCCGCTTTGGCATAGCTACCCTGCTTTTGGTATAGGCCAGCGAGCAGCGAGCGGTAATTCTCATCTACACCTTGCGCATTAAGTTGTTGCTCCAAGAGTTTAATTGCACCTGGCTCATCCTGCGCCAAAACTGCCAGCCTTGCCGCAAAATATTGGCGCACGCCTGGCTGCAAAAAATCTGCATCCTGCAGTAGCTGTTGGGCCTGTAGTGTCTGCCCCTGCCGACAGTAAAGCTCCAACAACCATTTACTCGACTCGACAGCTTCAGGCTGTTGCTGGCGATAATCTTGTAATAGCTGAATCGCCGCAGGTGTATTGCCCTGTGCAATTAGCTGCTGGGCTTTAGCGACCTGTTGTTGGTCTTGCCAGTGTACATTGGGCACCACCTCAAGTTGTTGCTGAGCATCAAGTGAAGGCAGCGCTTCCGCAGGTTGCGACTGAGCCTTAGCCGATGGTATTGCATAGGTGTTTTGTGAGCCATCCCCTACCGGGTTTCCCTTTGCACTTTCCGCCTCAAGATTCACCTTAGCTGCCACTGCGCTCGCCAGTGTGGCCTCCAGTTGTTGCGTGAATATTTTCAGGGGAGGATATCCAGGTGAAACCAATCCTGCACGGTGAACCAGCGTTTTTGCGCGCGACATATTTCCCGCTGCCAAACCGGCGCGAGCAAGGTGCAGGTATCTGTCAGCTAAAATTGTCAGCCCCTGCTGCGCCTGAGCGTTTGTCTCATCCAGGCTCAATATCTGTAGGTAATAGCTGTAGGCGTTATCCTCCAGCGGAGAAGTCAACCTATCTCGCCTCAATGCTTGCTGCGCGCGCGCCAAAAGCTGTTGGATTTGCAATTGCTGGGCTGACAGCCCCTTCCCGACATTGGTATTTTGCTGGAGACTTTTAACAAATTTGGAATCTTCCAAGAATTTCCCGGCACCTTGTGTCGCCGTGTCACCATCACTACCTGCGCTGGAAATTGCCAGGGGTATTTCGCTTGTGAGTTTTACAGGTGCAGCGGCATTTTTTGCAGCCACCACTGCTGGCTGGGTAGCAGCAGCCACCATTTTTTCATTAATAGCCTCATCAGTTGCGTAGAGCGCAAACTGGCCCTGCCAGATAAACTTGCCCAGCACAGATACAATAATCACGCAGGAAAATACCACCAAGCTAGTCAGCCAGGGATTATTTGATGGCTTGATCAGCCCCGCCTTGGGCAGAGTATCTGGGGCTTGATCGCCATTGGGCAGCCTAGACTTTTGCTGTTGCGCCGCCAGATCGCTAAGTACATCGTTGAGCAGGCTCATTGCCAGACTCCAAGCATCCCAGGGGCAAACACCAGCAAAAGTGCAGCCATCGCTGCCAGGCTGGGCCACAGCCAAAGATCTCGCCTCGCCAGCATGCTACCCAATTTACGGCTCTCTGCGGTATCGCGAATTGCGCTCACCATATGGCGACGACTCACGCAGGCACAGGCTTGACCATAGGCGGACAACATGGCTTTGTGGGCGATCACATTAATCAGTCGCGGCACACCGCCAGTGGCGCGATACAAAAGCCGCACTGCCGTGCGGCTGAATAAGCGCCCAGTGTCGTGCCCCGCTGCGGCCAAGCGAAAACTTAAATAATCGCCCAGCGACTTAGCCGGAATAGTTTGCAAATACTCAGAAAATACAATTCGCTGTTTAAGCTGGCGTAAATCGGGCCTATCCAGTAACTCATCCAATTCAGGCTGACCAAACAACACTACCTGCAGTAATTTGTTCTTTTCGGTTTCAAGGTTGGTGAGCAGGCGCAGCGCCTCTATGGTTTCGCGCGGCATGGCCTGGGCTTCGTCGACAATTAACACCACTTGGCGCTTCTGTTGTGCCAACTCCAGCAAACGCTCGTTAATCTCTTTTAGCACTTGATAGGACGGCATCGCCGGCGAATAGGCAATCCCCAACTCCTCCGCCAAGAACCATTTAAGCTCATCGGGCGTGAGATAGGGGTTGGGGATATAGGCGGTAATAAATTGTTGGCGAAGTTGGCCCAGCAACTTGCGACTAAGCAGAGTTTTACCCGTGCCCACTTCACCTACTACCTTGATAAAGCCTTCGCTATGGCGCAGTGCAATTAGCAGGGTACTCAGCACCTCGCGGTGGCTTTGGCTGTTAAAGTAAAACTGCGTATCGGGCGTTAGCGAAAACGGATGCTCCTTTAATCCGAAGTGTTGTCGATACATGGTTTACCTCAGTTGCCTGGAGCCTATCGGCTAATTTTGCCTGTAGGTATCACCCATTTCTTTCATCCGCGCCTCAGCTCCCTCCAACTCATCCTTCCAGGTGGAATCACCAACTACTATAGGGCGCAGCAGAATGACTAATTCAGTTTTACTGCTTTTTTTGTTTTTGGTGCGAAACAGGCTATTTACTACCGGGATATCCCCCAGCAGCGGGCGCTTGCCATTCTGCACATCTCTCGATTCGGTCATAAGCCCGCCAAGTACTATCACCTGACCATTTTCAGCCTTAACGATACTGTCCGATTCACGAATACCGCGCAGTGCCAGGGGCAGCGAAAAATTCTCGTTGCCGACTGTGAATACTTTTAACTGGTCAGTTACATCGCTAACTATGGGGTGAATATGCAAAATCACCTCACCGGTTTCAGAAATCTGAGGAGTTACATCCAGCGATATACCGCTGAAAAATGGCGACAATTCAATATTGGGAGTATTGGTAGTGGCCGAGGCGTTGGTGGTGGTGTTGTTGGAAATACCGGTAATAAAGTATTCATCATTGCCAACGCGAATCACCGCTTTTTGGTTATTGACTGTTGATACTCGCGGACTGGACAACACTTGAACCGTACCCTGGGTTTGCAGCAGCGATAGCAACTTGGTGATATCCGTCAGCTGTATCAGACCAGCGACAGTTTCACCCACAGCTTCACGGCCCGGTACCGCAAAATTCGCCGGGTTGCCATCAGCGTCTGTATAGGGATAGTTTCTGATAACTGAACGGAATTCATTCACTGGCGAGGTGCCGTTGGTATTCAGATCAAAGCCATCGGCCAGATTTTTTGCAGCGCTCATCTGCCCGGAAATAGCGTTCCAATTAACACCCGCTTCAAAGCCTTCACTTAAGCGCACTTCCAAAATCTTGGTTTCCAGGATCACCTGACGCTTGGCACTCAGCTCGGAGCGCTCCAGATAATCGCGCACCGCACTCAGCTCATGCGGCAGCGCTTTAACCACCACCATACCCGCCTGGGGCGATACAGTTACTGCGCGGCCATCGTCATCGCCGCCAATAATAGCGCCCAGTGTTTTTTGCAGCGATGCCCAAAAATCGGTTTGATTGAGTGTCTGTACCCGCGAGCCAGGAACGAGCCCCGACGCAGAACCACCGGTACGCTTATCTTTGGCATTATCGAGCATGCCAAGCAAATTGGCCGTATCACCCGGATTGGAGTTACTGTTGTTGCCGGTGCCACTGTTATTTGAGGACTGGGCACGGCCAACCAACACACTGGTATCGGAAACACCTACGCGCTGCACATCCAAATAGTTAATCTGAAATACTTCGGTACGCATTTGGTTGGCATACACGGTGTAAATGCCGCGATCTTTTTTAAATTCATAGCCGTAGATATCGCGGGTTACGCGCAGCACATCATCAATGGTTACATTTTTTAAGTTGAGCGTGACTGAACCTGTCAACTCTGGATGCACCACCAGGTTCACCCCAGTGCCGTTAACCAATCCAAGAAAAAATTCGCGCGCGGGCACATTGCTTACCGAAACATCAAAGCGCTCCTGCGTTTTACTGGCGCGACTGGCACTCGCCACTGGAGCCTGCAGCAAGCTCTGGGTTACCGCCGCTGGCGGCTGTAGCGGCTGAGGCTGTTGTTGCTCAGCCAGGGTTTTATGCAATGCAGTTTCGGTAATTAAGGGCTTATCGCGATGGCTGCTACAGCTGGCAAGCACCAAACTCAATATCAGCAACCCAGCCAGGCTTCGCTCGCGACTGGCAATTGCCCTTAATTTATTAACAGCAAAAAACGACATAGATTTGCCTCATGAAAACAGTCATCGCCAGTAGCCCTGCTACTGGCGACCCAAATTTTTTGTTTTATCAACCGACTTAACTGCTGGCTTAACCACTAGCGGTGCCAAATAGAGAACACGGCTATCTTTGCCATTGCTGAGAACAACCTTGTTTTCCGCTATATTGGTCAAGCGAAAAGAACTGGATGCCAGCTGCTCACCCACTCTCAGGGTTTGGCCGTTAATCACTGCCAGCTTGCGCGTACCACTGATAAATATGGAGTTCAACTTAAGCTTGACAGCCAAGGCGTTGGCCGACGAATGAAAATTTAACGGCCGGGTTGGATCGCGCCCTAAAGGCGCCGAGGAATGAGGCTCAGCAGCCGTAGACTCAGCAGCATTAAGTTGAATTGACAGCGCAAATAACAAACAACAAAGGCCAGGAATTTTATACACCTAAAAGGCCCTCCTCCGAACTCAGGGTAAATACCCTAAGCTCTATTTCCGCCTGAGGATAATCAAGGGTTTGATAGTTCAACGACTCCCAATAAAACTTAAGTGGCGAGGCTTCTATTTGGATCAACAAATCCATAAGCTCAAAATAACTGCCTTGTAACTTAAGTATCACCCCGTGTTTATAAACACCTGTACCTGTATCCTCATCAGCTTGGGCCTTGATTGCTGTCGATTTCTCCACAGCTTGACTGGCGCCCGGCAGTTGCAGCTCTATCGCTGGTAAGGTGCTAATAGATTCAACTTTAAGCCGCTTGGCATTTGCCAATATGGATTCGAGCGCCTGAGGCAACTGCGCAGCAGTAATTAACCCCTTGGCCAGGCTTTGTAATTGCGCATCAACCTCTGCAATCGAGAGCTGCAGGGTTTTTATCTCTTTTTGTTTAAGCACCGCCGGGTTGCTCGCCGCCGCCAGGCTTATGCTGGTAATTTGCGCCTCAATGCTCTGCCGCTCCTGCGCCTGGGCAGCTAGCTGCAGATCAATTTGCGCACGCTTTTTATCTAAACCGGTTTGAATTAAAAAATTCCACAACAAGAAAATCAGCGCCAGCAAGCTAGCTAAAATCAAAATCCGCTCGCGCAACTCGCGCGCGTCAATGCCGTCCCGCCAGGCAATTAGTTGGGCTTTCATTGCGCCACCGCCTTGGCATCCAACAATTGCTGTACAGCACTCTTGTGCGGCTTGGCGGCATTGGCCTCGCTGCGCGCCGCCAGCGAAAAGCGGAGCAAACTGGGCAACTGGGCATCAGTATCCACTTGCAATATGCCAAAGGCGACGCGGCTAAAAGAGGGCTCTGTGCGCAGGCGCTGCAAATACAGGGGGATTTGATCACTGGCGAGGGTGGTACCGGCAAACTCCACGTAGTTACCACCATTTAATAAGGAAAAAGTTTGCACCGATATAGTCTCCAGCGACTGGCGCGACATAGCTGCCAATTGCGCAGAAAAGCCGCGACTATTGCCGAGATCACTGGTACTCGCCAAATTTTGTAATTGCAGCCGGTGCTCATACTGGGCGTTTAATTTAAGAATTTGCGCATCCAACTCAGCCAAATTCGCTTTGGGTTGCGCTTTTATCAGTTGATCCAATTGTTGTTTCAAGCCATTTAACTGTTGCTGCGAGTCGACCAGCTGCTGACTAAGGGCGCGGTTATTTTGATTGGTGTAAAAACTCAGCAACAGCAGTAGCAGCACAAACCCCAGGCTAAGCCACAGCATTTGCTCGGCGCGCACAGGTGCACGATTGGGGCGAAATTCGGGTAGATATAAATTGACCTGCTGCATCCTAACTCCCGCCTCCCACCGTATCCTGACGCAGTGCAGCGCCCAGGGCATTCAAACACAGCGGTAAGCTGTGCAATGGGACTGATTCCTCAAAGTCCAGGCCGAGACTAAGATCCAAGGTATCCAGGCTTACGCCAAAGGCAGATTTCATTGCGGGCGTAATTTTATCGGCGGTCACATTCTCGCCACAAACGAACACATTACCGGGGGGCACCTGGCGCATTTGTCGCTCAAAATAATCAAGCGAACGCTGTAAATCCAACACCAGCGCATCTTCGGGTATGTCGTCAAGTAGGCCAGCGTTATAGGCAATGGCAAATTGGCGACTGAGATAGAGGTTGCCCTCGCGATAAATTTGCAGCTGTCCAGCCCCTTGCGTCAATTTAACCAAAGCAACACCGCGCTTGCTGTCGCAACAGGCGTCAACCAGATTGCGCAACGCCATCTCGCTAATATCTATGGATTGCAGCTCCAGACGCGCCGCGCGGGCAAACTCCACCAGGGACTCTATTTGTTTGCGCTGGGCAACTACCGCATAGGCCATACGGCTAGCGCCGCGAGCACTATCCTCGGGCAGCAATAGCGCATCCATAACTGCATCGGCAATCGGGAACTGTACCAGGTCTTTTACCCGCCAGCGCAGCGCCTCTGCCAGCTCCTCCTGCGGAACCTTGGGCGCCTCCCCCAACAGCAACTGATAGCTACCGGAAGTCATCACCAGATTACAGGGAACCCGAGCAATATCTAATTTATCCAGGTGACTGGCAAGTAGCTCAGCGGCGTCCTGCCCTGGCTCCAAGGGCAGGAATTCGCAATAGAGTACGCGGGGAAGTTTTCCGGCAGGACGCAGAATTTGCGCAAAGGCAACGCCCTCAGAGCTAAACTCCACTCCTAGCGTCGACAGCTGAGCGCGAGATCCGCGCATCAGATTGATTACTTTTCGAACAAGCGACGTCAAGAGTGCGCCCTCAGATTTTGCTACCCGTTTTATTCGGCAATTATGATTTGAAGGTTGCCAAGCCAGAATCAGCAGGCATCTAATAACTCTTGCTTATAATTAGCCGAGCAAACATAACATTTACAAAGAACATAGCCTAAAAAGGTAAAAAGTCCAAATGTTTCATATAGTTCTGTTTGAACCAGAAATTCCGCCCAATACCGGCAATATTATTCGCCTGGCCGCCAATACCGGCTGCCAGCTGCACTTGATCGAACCCTTGGGCTTTAAGCTGGATGAAAAAAGTGTGACTCGCGCTGGCATGGACTACGCCGAAACCCAAAGCCTGCGCCTGCATGCCAGCTGGGAGGCGTTTTTGGCCAGCGAACAGCCAGCGCGGATTTTTGCACTGAGTACCAAGGGCACCGCCACCCACAGCGATGCCAGTTTTAACGCTGGCGACTATTTATTATTTGGCCCGGAATCCCGCGGCCTGCCTGTAGCAATTCGCGAATCGCTACCGCAAGCCCAGGTGCTGCGCATTCCCATGGCGGCCAACAGCCGCAGCATGAACCTGTCCAACACCGTAGCGGTTATGGTTTATGAAGCCTGGCGGCAATTGGGGTATGCTGGCGCCCTTTGCAATTCATGACCAGCAGTTTTTATTGGTGATCATCTAAAGGTAAGGACCATGAGCAAAGTACAAATTTTGGTCGGCAGTGTATACGGCGGCGCTGAACAGGTGGCCGAACTGGCCGCAGAAGACCTTCGCAGCCAGGGACATCAAGTGGAAATAAACACCTACGCCCGCGCCCAGGATTTAGTGCGCGACCCGAGCGAAGTGTTTTTACTCTGCCACTCCAATACCGGCTCGGGCGAGCTGCCCGATAGCCTTCAACCAGTTTATTTACATTTAACCCGCGACTACCCGCGCCTGGCCGGGCGCCGCTATGGTGTTATCAACCTGGCGGACAGCTCCTACACAACCTTTAACGAGGCGGGGGTCATGCTTGACGCCGCCTTTGCCGATTTGGGCGCTAAGCGCATCGGCGAGCCGTTAATATTGGATGCCATGACCGGCGATGACCCCACCAGCTTGACCCGCGATTGGATCGCCAGTTGGGGCGCGCAGATTTAATTTTTTGCAGTAATCATTATGAGTGAATCAAAACCCATAGGCCTGTTTTACGGCAGCTCCACCTGCTACACCGAAATGGCCAGCGAAAAAATTCGCCAGCAAATTGGTGAACACCTGGTGGATATTTTCAATATTGCCGATACCCCCATGGTGCAGGCGGAATTTTACGATTACCTGCTATTTGGTATTCCCACCTGGGATTACGGTGAATTGCAGGAACACTGGGAAGAAATTTGGGACGACCTGGACCAGGTAAACTTTGCGGGTAAAAAGTTTGCTATTTTTGGCCTGGGCGATCAAGTGGGCTACCCGGAATGGTTCCTCGATGCCATGGGCTACCTCCACTCCAAGCTGGTGCACAGGGGCGCCCTGCCCTGCGGTTATTGGCCGCGCGCCGGCTATGAATTTGAAGCCTCCAAAGCGCTCACTGCCGATGGCAATTATTTTGTCGGTTTGGCGCTGGACGAGGAAAATGAATTTGAGTTGAGCGCTGCGCGCATCCAGCAGTGGTGCACCCAGGTGCTACAAGAGTTTGACCTGTGAGCGAAGGCAAGCGCGAAATCGAGCGCGAAAAAAAACGCGAGCAGATCCAGTGCGCACAGCTGGACTGGGATGAAAATGGTCAACCACTTTCGGCGGAATTTGGCGATGTGTATTTCTCTCGCGCCAATGGCCTGGAAGAAACCCGCCATGTTTTTTTACAGCACAACCAGTTGCTGGAGCGCTGGCAAGCGTTAAAGCCAGGTGATGTATTTAGCATTGGTGAAACCGGCTTTGGCTCCGGCCTGAATTTTTTAGCTGCCTGGCAGCTGTGGCAATCCCTAGCGCCCAGCGATGCCATTTTGCATTTTGTCAGTGTGGAGTTATTCCCCCTCAACAAAGCCGATCTCCAGCGAGCCCTGGCACTCTGGCCGGAGCTGGCGGAGCAGTCCAGCGAATTAATCGCGCAGTACCCGGTCATTGTCGACAAAGGTTTCCAGCGGCTCAGCTTTATGCAGGGGCGCATTAAACTTACCTTGATTATTGATGATGCCGCCCAGGGCTTTAGCCAACTGCTCGGCAGCGGCCACCCTAACTTTGCTCGCCAATGCGCTAGCATAGATGCCTGGTTTTTGGACGGTTTTGCCCCGGCAAAAAATCCGCAAATGTGGAGCGACCAGTTGTTTGATGCCATAGGCCAACTCAGCCACCAGGGCACCACCGCCGCCACCTTTAGTGCGGCAGGCATAGTGCGCAACGGCTTAAAGCGTGTGGGCTTCAGCGTAAAAAAAGTACCCGGTTTTGGTCGCAAGCGCGAAATGGTTGCGGCAATTTGCGTCGAGCCATTTAGTGTAAGTATCGATCCAACGCAAAATTTCAATGCCTCGCCCTACCCCGCCCCCTGGACGGTAAGCAATGCAAAAATCAGCGGCGAAAAACGTGCGCTGATTATCGGTGGCGGCTTGTCTGGCTGTACCAGCGCCCGCGCCCTGGCCGAGCGCGGCTGGCAAATCACGCTAATCGATCAACACGAGCAACTCGCGCAGGAGGGTTCAGGCAATCCCCAGGGCGTTGTTTACGCAAAGCTGTCACCCAAGCAAGAGCCGTTAACGCAATTTAATTTGGCCGCTCTGCAGTTCGCGCTCAACTACTACAAGCCCTATTGGGGCCAAGCTGGCTCACGCTGCGGCGTTTTGCAATTGGCACAGGACGCTAGTGAAGAAAAATTACACCGACAACTACAGCAAAAATTTGCTCAGGCCAGCGAACTGGTTGAATTTGTCGACAGCACTCGTGCCAGCCAAATCGCTGGCGTAAACCTACACCATAGCGGGCTCTATTTTCCCAACGCTGGCTGGCTTCAGCCCAGCCAGTTGTGCGCCGCACTGGTAGATCACCCCAATATCAAGGTGCAATTAAATAGGGCTATAGCATCACTCACTCAGGTGAATAATATCTGGCAGCTGAGTGGGCCGGATTATGCGGAAGAATTTCCGCTAGTCATAATCGCCAACGCGCGCGATGCAAAAACATTTAGCCAATGTGCGGACCTGCCCATAGGCTCAATTCGCGGACAGGTTTCCTATGTGGCGCAAACACCTGCGAGCGCTGCGCTCAATACGGTGATCTGTGCTGAAGGCTATATCGCCCCCGCCGCTGACGGCCAACACTGCTGTGGCGCCACCTTTAACTTGCGCGATGAGTCGCGCGAACTGCGCGCGGCAGACCAGCAGACAAACCTGGAGCATCTGCGTGGCGTACTACCGGACTTAGCGGCTCACTGGCAAAGCGAGCAACCCTTAGCTGGCCGCGTTGCCTTTCGCTGCACTCTGCCCGATTACTTACCTATGGTCGGCCCGGTGCCGGACACAGCAGCAATCGCGCGCGATTTTGCCCCATTGCGCAAAAATGCCCGCGCTGCCATAAATACGCCCGGCAGCTACTTAGCCAATTTATTTATCAATGTCGGCCAGGGCTCGCGCGGCCTTGCCTATACGCCACTTTGTGCCGAACTGCTCGCGGCACAACTCAATGGCGAACCCCTACCGCTAGCGCGTGAGCTGGCCAATGCGCTCAATCCGGCGCGCTTTATTATTCGCGACCTGATTAAAAATCGCCGCTAGTTGCCAGCAACTATAAAAAATGGCAAAAAAAATCGCGCAGCCTTTGCCTTATCTAGAGCAGACATATCTCACCTCACAGGACTTAAGGCCAAAAAATCAGCCTCTAATTATTATTTTTTAACCGAATAAACTTACCGGGGTGGCGTGTCCAGGCTAGTTTGGCCTGAATATAAGAGCCGGCCAACTTGCCTGGAATACTGAAGTTAGTGCCGAATTTGTTTGTAAAATGCCCCTGGCGCAATCCAGGTCTATACTTTTGGGCAAACCTAACACGAGGGATGACCATGCTCACCAGCCGAAGCTTACCCATTCACGATGAAACTGATTTCGTCCACAACTACTACGAGCGCCAGGTGCTGCAAGAGGCGCTGGCCCAGAGCGAGCGTATCCAACAGGGCGATAGGAACTTTTTAGCCGATGTAGCCTGTGTCGCCCTCAACCGTTTACCGCCGCGCTATATCCGCCACGATGTCGACATGACCTTTTTTATGTCCCCCCAGGACATGGAAGAGATTGAACAAAAAGTAACCCAGGCAGTAAAAGATGCCCTGGCCTATGTTGAAGCCAGGGAGAAAGGTGAAGACCCGAGAATGCCACCGCTGGAGGTTGCACTTATTGCCACTCGCGCCGACAAGCCAGCCAAAACAACCAAACCAGTGGGCGGCAGCAAGGCAGAGAAAAAACCAGTTAAAGCAAAATCTGCCAGCCGCAAAAAAACCAATTAAGGCTACAGGCGCCCTTGTCCATCAAAAAAGCCCAGGTCTATGCCGGGGCTTTTTGCTACTGCTACTTTTTTTTGCAAACTACTGTGGTGCCACTAGGTGGCGGGCTGATTGGAAATCATTTGCGAACCGCTGCCGCAGGCAATGACTGTGCGCATAGCCGCCTCGACGCTAACGTGCGGCAGCAAGTCGATGCACTCCTCGCTCAAGTGATAGACAAAACCCGAGGTGGGAATAGGCGCGGTAGGTACATAGACAGTAACATCGCCATTGTCGTGGCGCGCGGTGACTATAGCGGTAACCGAAACCCCCGCCGCACGCCCCATAATATAAGCGCGGCAGACATCGCCCTTTAGTAGCGAGGTATTGCCCTCGCCACCGAGCAGCTGGGAGACAATTTCACGAATGGTTTTATAGCCGGGGGCCACTTTGCTCAACCAGGCATCGACAATATCGTGCAGCCATTCGCCGATACTGGTTTTAATAAACAGGCCAATTAAAAAGCAGGCCGCCAGCAACAAGAGTACACCAATAAAATCCGCCATCAGGTTGGTAACCATAGTTGCCTCTACCAACCACTGGCTAAGCGGGCGAATCACCTCGCGCACCACCCCCAACAGCCACTCTACCAGCCATAAAAAAATCGCCATGGGCAAAATCACCATAAATCCGCCCAGCAGGGTAATACTGACAAATGTGCGCAAACGCTTCATGATGTGTGCCTTAATAAATTTAAACATCCAGAGAGCAAAAACCGTGCAATTTTTCTTGGTTCGCATCCCGCTAATTACCGCGCTATTGTGCATGACTCTGGCCGGCTTGGCGACCGCCGCCAGGGCAGATGTAATTAGGCTTCACTATCAAATTCTGGCCGAGCGCAGCCACAAACCCAACCTGTTTACCCAGGGGCTGCAATTGCAGGATGGCCAGTTTTACGAAAGCAGCGGCCGCTACGGCAAATCTCAAGTGGTGAGCTACCCAGTCGCAGAACCGGTAGGCAAATGGGCGCAGCTCACCGCGCCCTTTAGCCACAAGCAACCACTGCCGCCGCGCTATTTTGGCGAGGGCTTAACCCTGCTTGGCGACAAAGCCTATGTGCTCACCTGGAAGGCGGGGGTGCTAATGATATTCAACCAAAGCGATTTAACCTATGACAAAAGCCTGAATTACGACGGTGAAGGCTGGGGCTTAACCAGCGATGGCAAGCTGCTAATTCGCAGCGATGGCAGCGACCAATTATTTTTTCATCAACCCGATGATTTCAAACTGCAGCGCAGCATCAAAGTCACCCGCAACGGCAAGCCGCTGGATCAGTTAAATGAGCTGGAATATGTCGATGGCTTTGTCTGGGCCAATGTCTGGTTTGATAACCACCTGGTAAAAATTGACCCAGCCAGCGGCAAGGTAGTGGCAGAGGTAGACCTTAGCGCGCTGCGCGAAGGTTTAAAACTTAGCGATGACGAGGCGGTACTCAATGGCATCGCCTGGGACAGCGAAAAGCAGGCGTTTTGGGTAACGGGAAAACTCTGGCCGAAAATGTTTTTGCTTAAACTGACCTCGCCGTAATTTTTATGCTGCCTGGATCTGATAACACTCGCCGGATTTTTGCGCGCTAATCAGTAAAAAGTGTATTTGGCGGGGATTTTGGCGGCTGGTGTCGTCACCGCCAGCAGACCAAAGGCGATAGGGTTGCGCTGTCGCAAACGGAGAAGATTATGCTCATTAAAAAACTTAGGCAGGATCAGGGACTTTCCCAGGA
Organism: Cellvibrio sp.; assembly: GCA_050305995.1. Lineage (GTDB taxonomy): Bacteria > Pseudomonadota > Gammaproteobacteria > Pseudomonadales > Cellvibrionaceae > Cellvibrio. The sequence continues at coordinate 8,184 of JBNLGJ010000045.1, read as the reverse complement.
GCAGCTGGCAGAGGCAACTCAGCTAAGCCTGCGCACCATTCAGCGTCTTGAAGCTGGCCACAGGGTTAGCTATGCATCACTTCGCGCTCTTGCGACACAATTTGCAATTAACGTCGATCTATTAGAGCGGGAGCTATATGCCGTGAAAACTAACCAAGACGAGTTTATCGAAAAACCTTTCTGGACCAGACTTATCCTGGGCCTGCCGCTATTAAGCAGCTTGAATCCATCGGACTTAATTCGCCATGAAGTGATTTTGGTCGTCTACGCCCTGTTCGCCTACGCGACGTCGTTCTTGGTGCCGCGGGTAGAATTTGGTTTTTGGCAATTGACCACTATAGATTCACTGCATTTCAGTGCCTTCTCGGCGCTGTTCCTTGCCTATTTCACGGCACTTACCCAGAGGCTAAGGGGCTCCCCTTCACCGGTCTAGGTTAGTCGCCGGGTTTGAGTCAGTGCAGTTGAATTAGTGCATTTGCAAAGCCAGTACCCGGCGCGCTTCCATCTCGGCTAAAAGACTGGGATCGCCCAGGCTGATACCCGATGCCAGCGCCGTGTACAGGGTCATATCCTGGTCCGGCACCAGGCGCAGTTGGTTGGCCACTTCAGCCAAGGGGACTTTGCGCATTATCCCCTGTTGCACACACACCATATTGCCGTAGTCCTGCTCCAATACCAGGCGCGCGGCATAAGCCCCCAGGTTGGAGGCGTAGAGGCGATCAAATGCCGTGGGGGGACCACCGCGTTGCACATGGCCGAGCACTGTGGTGCGAATTTCCGACTCCACATGCTTGCTCAATTCCTGCTCCAGATATTTGCCTATCCCCCCCAGACGCAGGGGGTCTGGGCTGCTTTCCACCCGCTGGCTGACCTGTAATTCGCCGGTTTCCGCTTTTACGCCTTCGGCCACCACGATCAAGGTGTGTTTTTCCTTTTTCTCGCGCTCTTTTACTATGCGCACCACTTCTGCCAATTGGTAGCTGTATTCGGGAATCAGGATGATATTGGCATCGCCAGCCACGCCGCCGTACAGTGCAATCCAACCCGCATAGCGGCCCATGGTTTCCACAATCATGACGCGGTGATGGCTGCGTCCGGTGGTTTGAATGCGCTCGATAGATTCCGCGACTATGCTCACCGCCGTATCAAAACCAAAACTGCGATCATTGTGCATAATGTCGTTGTCGATGGTTTTAGGCACCCCGACAAAGTTGAGCCCCAAAGGGCTGAGCTGGTGGCACATGGACATGGTGCCGTCACCGCCCATGGCCACAACGCAATCCAGCCCCAACTCGCGGTAATAGCTGGCAATCAAGGGGCTGGCGTCCTGGCCGCGATAGTTGAAGGGCGACACCTTGTTGCAGGTCCCCAGAAAAGTTCCGCCCTCGCCCATCAAACCATCCAGATCCGCCGGCAGCAGTGGGCGAATACGTTTTTCAATCAGCCCGAGAATACCGTCCTCTATACCCAAAATAATATTGTCCCCGGCGCGCATCAGACTGGCCGCCACCCCGTGAATAGCCGCGTTTAGCGCGGCGCAATCACCGCCCCCTGTTAATATGCCTATACGCATAACTGCCCCTTATCTGGCTTAAACACCGGAATTAACGCCCCATGTAAAATCCGCCTCGCCGCGATACACCTGCAGCGCCTGCGCTACCTCATAATCCGCCAGGGTAATCGCCGATATGGCATTGCACAGCTGGACCGCCTCCCTGAGGCTACGCTGGTGGATATTGCGCCCAGTGGCATTGCCCAGCGCACCTGACACATGAATCTGTTCATGTAGCTGCTGTAAGAAACCAGCAGCATCGGTAGTTTTTCCGCCGGCACAAATCACCCCGGTGCGCCCGGCGGCGGCGACCGCCTCTTGTAGCGCCCGCGCCGGCTGCTTGGCCTCCGGGTAGTTTACTTTGACAAAATCCGCCCCCAGGCAAACTGCCACACCGCAGGCACCGGCAATTAAATGCGGCTCTTTTTCGTTGGGCACCGCCTTGCCGCGCGGGTACATCCAGATCACGGCAATCAGCCCGTGTTGATGGGCCTGGTGAATAACCTGCGCCGCCTCCGCCAGCATCTCGCTTTCGTGCTCGCTGCCCAGGTAACAGGTGTAGCCCACCCCCACGATATTCAGGCTGCTGGCCTCTTTGGCGCGCAGCACATCCTCCACCGACCAGAGCACTCGACTTAAGGGCTCCTGCTGTGAGGTTTTTACCAAATGGGATTTGGAGTTGAGTTTGGCCAGATATGTGATATCGGGGTAATCGCGCCCGTAGCGATTAATCAGCCCCAACTGGGTGGCAAACACCCCGATGCAGGCCTGGCTGGCAATGCGAAACAGGTGCTCAGGGTCGTTATCATCCAGTGCTATAGCGCTGGGCCCCGGGCTGCCCGACGCATAAAAATCGTCGTTGAGGTGCTCAATTTTCTGGTCTCCGGCAAATAGCATCAAGCGCCCGGTATGGCGCGTAGCCAGCAAAAAGTTGGCGACATAGGCTGTGTGCCGCGACGCGGGTACATCGCAGGGGATATGGATATTTTTAGCCGTTATCCTGGGCATAGGCCACCTCCGATAAAACTCAACCAGCACTAGTGTTGGGAGCTAAGCATCTCCCTTGGGTTTAAGCATTTCCGCCAGGCCAGCCCCCACCACCGCAGCGCCGCCCTGCAACCAGCCGCCATCCACCGGAATAACTGCACCGCTGATATAGCTCGCATAATCCGACGCCAGGAACAGGCAGGCATTGGCAATATCCCCCGCCGCGCCCATGCGCTGCAAAGGCACAGATTTTTTAACCGCCTTGCGCAGCCCCTCGGTTGGCGCCAGGCGCGCCATACCTTCGGTGTCATCTATGGGCCCGGGGATAATCGAATTGACGCGAATACCCTCGCTGCCCCACTCCAGGCACAGGCTGCGGGTAATCATATCCACCCCCGCTTTGGCCGCACACACATGAGACTGCCCCACCATGGGCAACTGCGCCTGGGGCGCTGAGATATTGATGATGGAAGCCCCGGGTTTGGCCAGGTGCGGGTACACCGCCTGCATCACATGGAAGGTGCCCAGCAGGTCTATTTCCACTACCGAGCGAAAGCCGTTGGGCGACATACCCGTGGCCAGGGCGGGGAAATTGCCCGCCGCACCGGACACCACCACATCCAGTTTGCCCCAATGTTCAGCCAACTTATCCACCCCGGCCTTAACTGCGTCGGCATCGCGCACATCCAGGGTAAAGCCGTAGGTATCCGCCGCACCGCAGGTGTTAAGTGCCTCCAGGGTATCGTCCACCTTGGCCTGGGAGCGGCTGGCCACCGCCACCTTGCACCCGGCTTTGGCAAAGGCTTCCGCCACACCGCGATTGATACCGCTGGTGCCGCCGACCACCAACACATTTTTATTAGGCAATTTGAGTATGGAATGCATAGTAGGACCTTGTTAAAAAATCAAAACCCGAGCGTTTTAGTAGACTCGCGCTTTATTGAAATGGAATACCCCAAAATCATTATTGACAGGAGCCAATGCTTAAACGCGCCCATGGTTAAAACCGGGAGAAGTCCGGCGCGCGCTTTTCAAAAAAGGCAGTGATGGCCTCTTTGCACTCTTCCGAAGCCAGGCCTTCGGCAAAGCCGATATACTCCTCCTGCAAAGACATTTTGACCGGCACTCGCGTCGCACTGTGCAGCAGTGCCTTGGCGCGCCTGACCGCTGCGGGTGGCTGCTTGGCCAGTTTGGCAATGCGCTCCTGGGCATAGGCCGTCAACTCGTCCCAGGGCAGAGCTTTGGTCACTATACCCATGCGCTCGGCATCCAGCCCGCTAAAAGGCTCGCCCAACAGCATCAACTCCGCCGCTTTTTGCTGGCCCACCAAGCGCGGTAGCAGGTAACTGCTGGCGTATTCCGGACACAGGCCCAGGTTGACAAAGGGCAGCTGTAAACGCGCATCATCGGCGGCATAAACCAGGTCGCAATGCAGCAGCAGGGTTGTACCTATACCCACTGCATGGCCGCGCACCACCGCCACCACCGGCTTGGCCGAGCTGCGCAAGGCGTTCATAAAGCGCACCACCGGGTGATCCTCATGAATCTCCGGCTGCGTCATAAAGTCCTGCAAATCATTACCGCTGGTAAAAAACTCATCGCTGCCCGTCAGCACCACCACCCTCACCTGCTGCTCGCCATTGGCCGCATCTATTAATTCCGCCAGAGCGACGTACATCTCCAGTGACAGCGCATTTTTGCGCTCCGGGCGATTGAGGCTAAGGGTGAGAACTCGGTCTTCCAGCCGGGCGATAACCTGGGCGCTGGGACTAGTGATCATTTTGCGGTTCCTTATGAGTCGTTATTGAGTGGTGTCGTCAGTGAGGGATTGAAAGAGTATAGACAAGGGTTTACCAATAATGGCTCCGCAACTCCCTCCTGGCAGGATAAGGGTCAGACCAGGTAATTGCTAAAGCCAGATAATCACCAAGGTTGGATAAGCGCCCCCGCGCAGGTACAATCGCGCCCCTGCCTATTTATCCCCTGTAATTATTAATTTATGAATATCCGCGAACTGCTCAACCAACGTGTTCTTACCGCCATGGCCGCCGCCGGCGTGCCCGCCGACCTGCCCGCCCTGATCGCCCCCGGCAAAAAAGCCGGCTTTGGCGACTACCAGGCCAACTGCGCCATGGGCGCCGCCAAAGCCATGGGCAGCAACCCGCGCGAGCTGGCCGCCAAAATCCTGGAGAAGCTAGATTTGGACGGCATAGCCGACAAGCTGGAAATCGCCGGCCCCGGTTTTATCAATATCCATCTCAAGCCCGAGTGGCTGGGTGAGCAGGTCGCCAACGCGCAAACCCATGGGCGATTGAATATCGGCGTGGTAGCCGCGCCGCAAACCGTGGTGATCGACTACTCTGGCCCCAACCTGGCCAAAGAGATGCACGTGGGCCACCTGCGCTCCACCATTATCGGCGATGCCCTCGCGCGCCTGCTGGAGTTCCAGGGCCATAAGGTGGTGCGCCAAAACCACGTGGGCGACTGGGGCACCCAGTTCGGCATGCTGATTGCGGAGCTGGAAGAGCAACTGGGCTCCGGCACCGATGGCGAAATGGCCCTTAAAGACCTGGAAGTTTTTTATCAACAAGCAAAAAAACACTTTGACGATGACGCCGCCTTCGCCGACAAGGCGCGCGATTACGTTGTGCGCCTGCAGGGCGGCGACGAAAAAATGCTCAAGCTGTGGCAGCAGTTCAAGGCGATCTCCCTGCACCACTCCAGCGAGATCTACCAAAAGCTCAATGTCACCCTCAACGACAGCCATGTAATGGGCGAAAGCGCCTACAACGACGACCTGGCACCCCTGGTGAAAGAGCTGCAAGACAAAGGCATGGCGGTAGAGAGCGAAGGCGCCCAGGTGGTGTTTTTGCCGGAGCTGGCCGACAAAGACGGCAACCCCTCACCGGTGATTATTCAAAAACAGGGTGGCGGCTTCCTTTACGCCACCACCGACCTGGCGGCACTGCGCCACCGCGCCGGCACGCTGGGCGCCGCGCGCATCATGTACTTTATCGACGCGCGCCAATCGCTGCACATGCAGCAGGTATTTACCATTGCGCGCAAGGCCGGTTTTGTCGGCGCCGAGGTGAGCCTGGAGCATTTGGCCTTTGGCACCATGATGGGCAGCGATGGCAAACCCTTTAAAACCCGCAGCGGCGGCACGGTAAAACTCGCCGAGCTGCTCGAAGAAGCGGTGGAGCGCGCCGGCAAGGTTGAGCAAAGTGAAAAGAACGCCGACCTGAGCGCCACCGAGCTGGCCGAGATTGCGCGCAAGGTGGGCATAGGTGCGGTTAAATACGCCGACCTGAGTAAAACCCGCACCAACGATTATGTGTTCAGCTGGGAATCCATGCTCAGCTTTGAAGGCAATACCGCGCCCTATATGCAGTACGCCTACACCCGCGTGCAGAGTATTTTCCGCAAGGCGGGCGTTGCCCCCGAATCGCTCAAGTGCGCGATTCACATTGGCAGCGAGCAGGAGAAAACCCTGGCGATCAAACTGCTGCAATTCAGCGAAGTGCTCGACCAGGTAGCGCGCGAAGCCCTGCCCCATTTGCTCTGCACTTATCTGTACGAAATCGCCAGCCTCTATATGACTTTTTACGAGGCCTGCCCAATTTTAAAAGACGGCATAGCGCCCGAACTGCGCGACAGCCGCCTGCGCCTCTGCCATCTGGTGGCGCGCACTATCAAGCAGGGTTTGGAGCTGCTGGGTATAGAAGTTATGGAGCGCATGTAGGTCAACACATTACGGGGGCCTGTGCCCCCTTAGTGTTTTTAAAAAGTAATTTTGTCTAAACAATAAATCGGCAATCGATTCGGTCATTTTTACCTCCCGCTTCTACACTGAAGTGCAATAGTTTTTAAAGCTCAGGGGTAATGATGAAAACAAGATTCAGCAACAGCTCGATTAAACCTCTCGTGAGCCTCGCGTTTGCGGTGGGGTTAATGTCCTGCAGCCAGCTGCCCAGCTCCCAGCCTATTCATATTCAAGGCACCGCCTTTGCATCCATGCCCTTGGACGATGCGCAAATCACCCTGGTGGATGCTGCAGGCCAACACTGGCAGGCGCAGACCAACGCGCGTGGCGAATACCAGCTAAGCGTAACGGGCCTTAAAGCGCCACTGCTACTCAGCGCCGTTGAAGGCGGCAAAGCGGAAGACTGTGTACGCCAGGATGTTCACCGCCCCATTTGCCTCGCCGCCACACTGGCTGAGCTGCCCAAGGCAGCGGCGCTGCAACTCAATGTAAACCCCCTCACCGATAGAGTGGTATCGGATGTGGCAGTGCAACTCGGGTTTAGCGGCCCACAGCAACTGGTGGATGCCCAAGCAGCGGCAAAAATTAAACCGGCTATGGTCAAGCAAGCCCAGCGCAATATGCGCAGCGGCTTTGAAAAAGCCCTGGTGATTCTCGGCGTAAACAAGCCAGAGCAATTTGACCCGGCCACAGCCCCCATGCAGCCGAACTCAGGCGTCAGCCAAATTTGTGCGCTGCTGCATCACAACCGCGATTACGATAACGCCAGCGGCCAGGCCGGGGTAGCTACACTAACCGATATCGCTTTTCACCCGATTGTGGGCTTGAACAGCCAGGGCGCTTACGAGCCTTTTGATTTACCGCGCGCGCGCCTCGACATGGCCAAAATCAAAGCGGCGAAAACTCGCGTGTTTATTGTGGGTGATTCCACCTCGGCGGTTTACGAAAAATACCGCATGCCGCGCATGGGCTGGGGCCAGGTATTTCAAAACCAATTTAAAAATAACCAGGTGATAGTGGTGGATGGCTCCCGCTCCGGGCGCAGCTCGCGCGATTTTTACAATGGCCGCTGGTTTGATCAGATGGCCGGTTTAATCCAGGCGGGCGACTATGTGTTTATCAACCAGGGCCACAACGATCAAAACTGCGACGCGGCCAAACCGGCACGTGGCGGCTTTGATGTCGCCAACCTCTGCACCTACCCCAACGATGCTAAAGGCAACAAACAATTCTCCGCGGGCAAACCCGAGATGAGTTTTCAAAATTCACTGGAGCGCTATGTGCAAATTGCGCGCAACAAAGGCGCTATCCCGGTGCTATTTACCCCCACTATTCGCATTAAAAATGCAAAAGGTGAACAAACAACACCGGTAGTCCACAGCCACTACATCAAAGCCAGTGCCGGAAAGGATTACGCCTTTACCGGTGACTACAGCCAAACTATTTTTGATACCGCCAAAGCCAATAATTTACCCTTAATTGATTTGGAAAAAGTGAGCATCGCCTTTGCCAACTTTGTCGGCGAACCCGGCTGGCGCGATTACTGGCTGGTGGTGAACCCCAAGCAATACCCCTACTACGCCAAGGGCAGGAGCGGCAGTATTCAGGCACCCGATGGCACCCACTTTCAGGAGCGCGGCGCGCTTGTCATTGCGCGCCTGGTGGCGGAGGAGATTCGCCGTAACCCACAGCTGCTAGAACTGGCAAAACAACTTAAACCTATACGACATAAAGTGGCCAATTATTAATCCGGCGATGAATATTGTCGGATTAATAGTGCGGCACAGGGATGTGCCGCCGTCAGCTGAAGGCTGGCGCCAGCCCTGGAAAATCAAGCAGATTTACGCATCTGCGCCGGATTTTCCAGGGCGCCGATCAAATA
>JBNLGJ010000044.1:0-8041 GCA_050305995.1 Cellvibrio sp. | reverse complement strand
ATGACGTGAGTGATGGCCCTCATGTGGTTCAATTTGCCACCGAAGATCGGGCATATATTTTTCAATTGTGTAATCTGGAAAGTCATAATCCTTTACTCGTTTTGCTATCAAATGAAAATTTAGTGAAAGTTGGGTTTGATTTGGCTTCGGATCGAAAATTTTTGATTAAGAAATTCGGTGTGGCCCCCAGGGGGCTAGTTGACCTTCGCCGATTCTTTAATAAAAAAGAATATTCTGGAACGGTTGGTGTCAGGGCGGCCATAGCAATTTTGTTTAATGAAAAATTCCGAAAATCCAAACGTATCACTACATCCAATTGGAGCAATACCAAGCTCTCTTGCGATCAACTGCTTTATGCGGCAAATGATGCCTACGCAGCATTGCGTGTTTATAAGAGGTTGCAAGCAGACTCAGGCGTATGACTGGGCTTGTGGGCCGCTGTTGGCTGAATGTTGTCGGATTAATAGTGCGACACAGGTATGTGCCGATCAAATATGTCAGGACGATATATTTGATCACCGGGTTAATAGGAATAAGCGGATGACCAATGAAGTAAGGTTATTGCTGGCTGTAGTGTTGTTTGTCTTGGGGGCTATCTTGCCTGGGATTTGTTTGCAGCGGGGTTTAGCCTTGTGGTTTTTATAATCGCGTTATTTCTGTTGATACTGCTGCCCCCATTCACACATAGATTTCAGTACTGGCTGCAGTGTTTGTCCCAGTTCCGTCAGTGAATATTCCACTTTCGGAGGCACCTCAGCAAATACCTCTCTGTGTATCAGCTTGTCGCGCTCTAATTCGCGCAATTGCTGAGTTAGCATTTTTTGGGTAACGCCTTCAAGCCTGCGTTTGAGTTGGCTGAAGCGTAGGGTTTTGAATGTCAGGTGCCACAGGATAACCCCCTTCCATTTGCCACCTATAAGTTCGAGACTTATCTCAACGCCACATCGGTAGCCCTGCTCGCCATTTTGTTCGGCTTGGGCACTGTTTTTTTGCAACACGCCGGTTACTCCATAGTATCATTTTGGTAACTACACCACATAAAAGTGCGTTCTTGCGCTTAAAGATGATACAGGCAGAATGTGCCTAATCCAAGTTTAGCCAATGAAATTTCAAGGAGTTATAAATGAGCAGATCATTCCGAGCGCTGCAAATAGAAAAAGCCAGTGATAACAGATTTCATCGGGCGGTGGTTTCGCGAACGCTTGATGAACTGGATGCGGGCGATGTCACTATTGCCGTGGAATATTCTTCTCTCAATTACAAAGATGCGCTATCGGCTATTGGCAACCCTGGCGTCACTCGCCAGTTCCCGCACACGCCGGGCATTGATGCGGCAGGCAAGGTTATAGCGAGCAACTCGGATGCTTTTGCCGTGGGCGATGCGGTGCTGGTGACCGGTTATGATCTGGGCATGGAAACCGATGGCGGCTTTGCGGAAATTATTCGTGTCCCTGCGGGTTGGGTTGTGCCTCTGCCCGAGGGGCTGACTGCTCGCGAAGCCATGATTATTGGCACTGCTGGTTTTACTGCGGCATTGTCGGTACAGGCGTTGCTCGACGCTGGTGTGAACACGCAGCAGGGTGAAATTTTAGTAACCGGCGCTACCGGCGGTGTTGGCTCTACTGCCGTTGCGCTGTTAAACAAGGCGGGATTTACGGTAGTTGCTGTTACCGGCAAAGCCGACAAAGCTGATTTTTTAAAAAAATTGGGCGCAGCGGAAGTGATTAGCCGTGAAGAATTTTTGCAAAACCATGAGCGACCCATGCTCAAGGAGCGCTGGGCTGGCGCGGTGGATTGTGTGGCGGGAAATTATCTTGCTGCGGCGATTAAAGCTACCAAGTATGGCGGTGCCGTTACCTGCTGTGGCTTAACTGCCTCGCCTGAACTGGCGGTAAGCATTTTTCCATTTATTCTCCGTGGTGTATCGCTTTTAGGCATAGACTCGGTGAAATGCCCAATGGAAACCCGGTTAAAAATATGGAAAAAGCTGGCATCAGAGTGGAAGCTTTCCGGTTTGGATGATTTGACTATAGAAATTACGCTTGATGATGTAAGTCACTATGTAGATAAAATTTTAAAAGGAGAGGTGGCCGGAAGGGTGCTTGTTAACCTGCATAAATAACTCCTTTGTCCTCGGTGGCTTTTGCTGAAAAACTCACTCAGGGAAAAGCAGAGCTTTTCCCGCTTGATTGCAAAGCGCTTCCGAAAATTGGAGCCGATAAAATTTAGCGAAGGTGACGACTGAAACTGGTGGTTATGGTTTGGCTTCGCTTGTGGGTGTTGGTGAAATTGGGTGTTAGTGGAGTAGGGTGTTAGTGGAAATAGAGAGGCTTGGTTTAAAAGGTTCACCGCTTCCCAGGTGAGCCTGGCTTGTCACTGGTTTATTAAGCGGGGCGAAACTCTGGATGCGGGCGTGCGATAAGGATGGACTCTATTTTTTAAAGTCTGGAAACAAAAAAGCCCCGATCTTGCGATCGAGGCTTTTGAATATGGTGCCCAGAAGAGGACTTGAACCTCCACGGCCGTGGGCCACTAACACCTGAAGCTAGCGTGTCTACCAATTTCACCATCTGGGCATTCTCTTTTGCGTTGGCGTTTACTTTCGTTTGCGCTTCAGCAGCTGAGGCCGCGCACTATAAATATCGGCCCTGGGTATGTCAACGACTTCATAAAAAATATTTTAATTATTTTGAGCGGCAGATGCTTTGCTGGTGGGTTTGTGGGTGTGGCTACCCTATAATTGCCTGTACTCGGGCCAGAGTGCCTATTTTTTAGCTATATCCCCCTCCTTAAAGGACGCCCATTTTGAGCAAACGTAAATTTTCCAAACGCGACCCTTTCGCGGCGCGCGAAGCCGAAAAGTACGCCAACCCCATCCCCAGCCGTGAATTTATCCTTGAATTGCTCGATAACGCCGATCAGCCGGTGACCCACGAGCAGATGTGTGAATTGCTCAAACTGACTGATGAAGACCAGATAGAAGCCCTGCGCCGGCGCCTGATCGCCATGGCGCGCGATGGTCAGTTGATTAGCAACCGGCGCGATGCCTATGTGCGCCTGGACAAGATTGACGTGGTGCGCGGCCGCGTGCAGGGCCACAGGGACGGCTACGGCTTTGTGATACTGGCCGATGGTGGCGAGGACATTTACCTGCACAACCGCCAGATGCGCAAAGTGTTTGACGGCGATGAGGTGCTGGTGCGCCTGAGTGGCGAGCAGTATCGCGGCAAGCAGGAGGGCTCCATTGTTGAGGTGCTCACCCGCAATACCACGCAACTGGCGGGGCGTTTTTACAACGAGGAGGGGGTGCAGTTTGTGCGCCCGGAAAACCCGCGCATCACCCACGACATTATGATCCCCTTTGGCAGCTATGGTGACGCCAAGCACGGCCAGATTGTGGTGGCCGAGATCACCCAGCAGCCGGATAAAAATCGCCTGCCCATGGGCCGGGTTATCCAGGTGCTGGGCGACCATATGGCGCCGGGGATGGAAATCGAACTGGCCATTCAGGCCCACGGTATTCCCTCCGTTTGGCCCACCGAGGTGCTGGCCGAGGCGGCGCAGTTGCCCGCCGAGGTGCGCCCCAAAGACAAGAGCCATCGCATCGACCTGCGCCAGCTGCCGCTGGTAACCATTGACGGCGAAGACGCGCGCGACTTTGACGATGCGGTGTTTTGCGAGCGCCGCCGCGGCGGCTGGCGCCTGTACGTGGCCATCGCCGATGTGTCCCACTATGTGCAGGTGGATTCGGCACTGGACATAGAGGGCCGCGCGCGCGGCAACTCGGTGTACTTCCCCGATTATGTGGTGCCCATGCTGCCGGAGGCGCTGTCCAACGGCCTCTGCTCGCTCAACCCGGCGGTGGACCGCCTGTGTATGGTGTGCGAGATGACCATCAGCAGCGCTGGCCGTATTACTGGCTATGAATTTTACGAGGCGGTAATGCACTCGCAAGCGCGCCTCACCTACACCAAAGTGGGCGCTATGTTGGGCGAGGATACGCCTGAGGCGGACGCCCTGCGCAGCGAGTACAGCCAGGTGCTGCCGCACCTGCAGACCCTGCACCAGCTCTACCAGTGCTTGCGCAAGGCGCGCGACGAGCGCGGCGCCATCGACTTTGAAACCGTAGAGACGCGCATTGTGTTTAACGAGCAGCGTAAAATTGAGCGCATAGTGCCGATCAAGCGCAATGATGCCCACAAGTTGATTGAAGAGTGCATGCTCTGCGCCAATGTTTGCGCCGCCAAGTTTTTGGAGAAGCACAATCTGACGGGCCTGTTCCGTGTACACGAGGGGCCGACGGAGCAGAAGCTCACCAACCTGCGCACCTATTTATCGGAGTTGGGCCTGGGCCTGGGCGGTGGCGATGAGCCCACCCCCGGCGACTATCAAATTCTGCTCAAGCAAATTGAAGGGCGCAGCGATGCCAATCTGATCCAGACGGTGATGCTGCGCAGCCTGCGCCAGGCTATGTATCAGCTGGAAAACCACGGCCACTTTGGCCTGGGCTATGATGCCTACACCCATTTCACCTCGCCTATTCGCCGCTACCCGGATCTGCTGGTGCACCGCGCCATTCGCGCCATAATCCGCAGCGAGCAGCCCAGCAGCCATGTGCGCCGCGCCGAGGGCGCCAAGCCGCTGCCGCTGAAAAAAATCTACCCCTACACACTTAACGAGATGCTGGTATTTGGCGAACAGTGCTCGCGCACCGAGCGCCGCGCCGATGAGGCGACGCGCGATGTAGTCAGCTGGCTTAAGTGTGAATATCTGCGCGACCAGGTGGGCGCGGTCTACGGCGGTCACGTTAGCGCCGTAACCGGCTTTGGTTTGTTTGTGGAGCTGAATGACCTGTTTGTTGAAGGCCTGGTGCATATCACCTCGCTGCCCCACGACTATTACCGCTTTGATGCCGCCCAGCAGCGTTTGGTGGGTGAGCGCAGCCGCCAGGTGTTTGGCCTGGGTGACGAGCTGGTGGTGCGCGTGGTGCGGGTGGATCTGGATAACCGCAAAATCGATTTTGAGTTGGAATCGACGGCAGCCGTGCGCCGGCCCAAATCCTCGGTTAAACCCAAATCCAACGCCCGCTCCGCGAAAAAATCCACCAAGGCGCCACTGGCCCCTGTGGCGGATAGCAAACCGGCCAAACCCGCCAAGGTGCGGGTAAAAAGCCATGAACCTAAAGCCAGGCATCAGGCTGAGCAGCCGTCTGCAAAAATAGCGCAACAACTGGTGACTAAACTCGCCAGCGCCGCCGAGCCAAGTGCAGGCGGTTGGTCAGATGCAGAAGTTGCGGCGCTTAAGTCAGAGGGCGATATTAAGGCGGCACGCAAGGCCGCTAAAAAAGGGGGGGGCAGAAAAGCCCCAGCGAAAAAGCCTGCCGCCGCCAAAGCTGGCGTAGGCAAGCCAGCGCTGAAAAAGCCTAGGGCTAAAAAGCCAGCCGCTAAAAAAGCGCCAGCAGCTAAAACCTCAGCGCCTAAAACCTTAGCGGCTAAAACCAAAGCCGTTAAAGCGGCTGAGCCCAGTAACAAGGCGACCGCGAAAAAAACCTCTGGCACAATAGCGGCCAAGGCGAAAGCATCAACTACATCAAGCAAAAAGTCCGCTGCGGCGGCCAAAGCAGTAGGTGAGGTGGCAAGTGCGCGCAGTACATCACGGGCTCAATCAGCAAAGGTTCAATCAGGCCAAGCGGCGCCAGCAAAAGGCAAGGCTGGCACTGCAAAGAAGGCGCCTGCAGCTAAAAGAAAAGTGGTTAAAACTCCGCCGGCGGATTAACCGCTGGCTGCATGGTGCAGTTCACCCCAACACCCTTTTAACCGAGCCTGTGTACGAGGTTAAGGGGCGAGTATGGCGCGAGAAGGAGACGCGGGTCTCCGAGCGCTAACAGCCAGTAATCAGGATGTAAATTGAAATACGAATACGTTTACGGCCTGCACGCGGTGCAGGCTCTGCTAAAAAGTGCTCCCCAGCGGGTGGATGAGGTCTACCTGTTGCAGGGGCGCAATGATCAGCGCTTGCAAAAAATTATCCACGCCGCCGAGGTAAATAATATTGCCTGTGTGCTCTTGCCGCGTAACAAGCTGGATGAGCTGGTGCGCGAGGAAAATCACCAGGGTGTAGTGGCGCGCTGCGCGCCGGGCGAAATCTACGACGAGGCGTTTTTGTTTGGCCTGTTGGAGCGCCTGGACGAACCGCCGTTTTTGCTGGTGCTGGATGGCGTGACCGACCCCCACAACCTGGGCGCCTGCCTGCGCTCGGCCGAGGCCGCCGGGGTGCATGCGGTGATTGCCCCCAAAGACAAGTCTGCCGGGCTGACGCCGGTCGCGCGTAAAATTGCCTGCGGCGCCGCCGAGGTGCTGCCATTTGTGACAGTCACCAACCTGGCGCGCAGCCTGCAAAAACTTAAAGACAAGGGCATTTGGCTTTATGGTGCGGCGGGTGAGGCACAGCAGTCGCTCTACCAAACCAAGCTCACCGGCCCCATCGCCATCCTTATGGGCGCCGAAGGCGAGGGCTTGCGCCGCCTGACCATGGAAAACTGCGACCAGCTGATGAATATCCCTATGGCGGGCAGCGTGAGCAGTTTGAATGTGTCGGTCGCTACGGGTGTGTGCCTGTTTGAGGCCGTGCGCCAGCGTAACCAGATTTAATAACACGCGTACCCCAGGGTACAATTTCAATCAAACTACAGCTGTGCTGAAGTAACTTTTGGAGCATTTTTGTATGCAAAATCTGCAGGTTAAAAGCCTTAAAAAATCCTTTTTTCTCGTATCAGTGCTGTTGCTGGCGACGCCTCTGGTAGCCTGTTCGCCCAAGGTGGGCAGCCCTGAGTGGTGTGCCGCTATCAAAGAAAAGGCGGCGGGTGACATAACCACCAACGAGGCCAAAGACTTCGCCAAACACTGCGTATTCAAGTAATTGTGTAGTGCCCTCGGGAGCACTGCCCCGGGGGCGCCCGCTTTAATTGCCCTATTCTGTTACGGGCACTGCGTTCAGGCGCAGCAATATTTTATCCTCGCTATCCAGCAGCCTTAGCTGCCCATCCAGTATTTGAAAGCGCGACACCTTGCCCAGGCGATTGCTAAATACTTCCGCTAGTTTGGCATTATCCAGGCACGCCATGCGCGTGGATGCCAGATGGGAAAAGCTGAGGTTGTCGCCCGCTTGTATATATTGCCCGGTCATGCGGTTGCAGCCATCGCTGCCGTTCAGGTAGTTGTTCGCGTCAAAGTTTATCTGCGCCGTCTGCTTATTTTGCGCGACCAGCTGCTCATCCAGTTGCCGTAGCTGCCAACTGCTGCCTGCCAGGCTGGCGGGCTGATTGAGGGATGGCCCCGGGCTGTGTTTGGCGCGCACCAGCAGTAGGCGGTTATTGCCTGTGGCGGTGCTGAGTACCGGGTAGGCCTGGACTGTAGTGAACAGCAGTTGTTTGCCCAGAGTGAGGCGGGCGCGCAAATTAAAGGTGTGGCCGGGCATGATTTGGTTAGGTTGGTAGCGCACTTCAAAATGGTAGGGCGGTTGGCCAGCGTTGGGGATCAGGGTGTTGCCCAGCAGCTTGGTAGGCGTGTAGGCGAGGCTGACATCCTCGAGAAATACCTCCAGCTGGCTGCCCGCAGGCACCAGCATGCGCTCGCGAAAATAGGCCTCGCCAGTAATAACCGCCGACTCCTGCTGCTTGGGGCTGCAGCCAAGTGCGAGTAAACAAACGTAAAAAACCAACAAAATCCTGTGCAATGCCATAAAACCTCTACGCAATGCCATAGTAAACTCCAGTTGAACGACAAGTATCATCGCCATGTGCGCTATTTAACGTGGAATCAAGACCCAGGTCGAATATTCCGCTGCTAAAGTTACCTGGTAAAAATGCTGCAAGTTATTTTTATTTCGCGACTATTAACCTGGCGATCAAATATATCGTCCTGACATATTTGATCGGCGCCCTGGAAAATCCGGCGCAGATGCGTAAATCTGCTTGATTTTCCAGGGCTAGCGCCAGCCTTCAGCTGACGGCGGCATATCCCTGTGCCGCACTATTAATCCG
>JBNLGJ010000043.1:0-8041 GCA_050305995.1 Cellvibrio sp. | reverse complement strand
TGATGTCGGTGTCAGAAGGCGTGGGCTCCAGCTTTGCCGATGCCCACTCGCTGGTAGATGCCGAGCGCAAGGAGCTCAATATGGCCTATCACTTTGATGTGGTCGGCCTGGGGCGCACCCTGGGCAGTTTTAAATTGATGGATTTGAAAAAAGTAATCGGCGATTGGGATGGCGCCTTTAGCCAAAAGGGCTGGCTCTCCATATTTTTAGCCAACCACGACCAGCCGCGTATGGTCAGTAAATTTGGCAATGACAGCCCCGCGTTTCGCGCCCCGTCGAGCAAAATGCTCAATACCCTGATACTCACCTTGCGCGGCACACCCTACACCTATTACGGCGATGAATTGGGTATGACCAATATAGGCTTTAGCGACCCGGCGCAATTTACCGATGTGGAAACCCTGGCCAAGTATGGCCAGGCGGTAAAGCGCGGTGAGGATCCAAAGCAAGTGATGAAACAACTCAGCTTTTTTTCGCGCGAGAATGGCCGGACTCCTATGCAGTGGTCAGCTGCGGTCAATGCCGGGTTTAGTCAGGCCCGCCCCTGGATGCGGGTAAACCCCAATTTTTCCACCATTAATGTGGCCGCGGAAAATGCCGATGCACAAAGCCCGCTAAATTATTTCCGCGAGCTGGTACAGCTGCGCAAACACAACCCTGTGTTGGTCTATGGCAGCTATCACCTGGAATTGGCCGACAACCCCAATGTCTATGCTTATCGTCGCCAATTAGGGGCAGACAATTGGTTGGTTTTATTAAATTTCTCCAATACGCCGCAAACGCTGAATCTTCCTGCTGCGCTGGCTCCCCGTACAATTATTGCCAACAACTATCCGCAGCCACCCCAGTTAGGTGCAGTTCTGGAGCTTTTGCCTTATCAGGCCTTGGTGCTGCAGCTTTAGGTAAGTGCTTATACGCAGAATTGATTATGGTAGTGGCAATAGCTCGCAAGTTTGGTATTAAACAAAGGCAAGAGTGATGGAGAGAATCCTTGGCTTTGCAAGTCAAGGATTCTCTGTCTAGCGTTTAAAGGGAACTTGCCTTTAACTCACGCAAAGCAGAGGGTGTGCTTATGGCCAGAAAACCTCCTGCACCACACCCGTTTCGCCTGCCCTAAAACACTGGGAGCCGTTATCTTATTTGCGGCTTTCAAAGCGGCTTTCGGCAACATTTTTAACACAGTGTTCTGGGTCAAATACCTGGCCGTTCATCAAAATATAAACCCCCTCGGGCAGTATTTGTGCGGCGGCAATGGCTGCGCCCAAATTAAAATCCGCATCTGAGTTGCGAAATTCCGCCGGGTACATGGCGCCTACCAACACAATACATTTTCCTGCGATACCTTTTAGTGCCAGGCCAGTTTGCACCATAGTGTCTGTGCCGTGGGTAATCACAATTTTATCGCCTTGGGCTTGCTCGGCACTGCGGCGAATTAGTGCTCTGTCTTCCTCGGTAATTTCCAGGCTGTCTTTGCGCAGCACAGGGATTATTTCGGTCTCCAGCGTAACGCCGGCGCGCTGCAAAATTTTTGTTACCTGAGGCTCGCCTATTTTGTAATCGCTTTTGGCGTCGTAGTAAATTTTGTCGATAGTACCGCCGGTGGTGATAATACTAAGGCTCATGATGTTGGCTCTTGGGTACGTCTAAGGAAATAGTTAATGGCAAATTGTTACCGAAACTGGAATTGTCTGCAATAAAAAAGCCCGCAGCAAAGCGGGCTTTGCCAACCCAGTCAGGTTTACTTCTTGCTGGATTTTAAATAGAGCACCTTCATTAGAATCATGCCTATAAACACGAGTATCGAACCTATCCCTAATATTGGCCCGATAACCGCGTCAGCCAAAAAGTTACCATAAAGTAAAAACAGGCCAACAATAACTATAACTGTGCCGATTTGATGAAGAAAAAACTGAGTTTTGGCCATGCTGGCAAACTGCCCAGCAATCCATAGCTTGTGAATAATGCCGTAAACAAAACTGACCACAAAGCCAAGCAACATTATATGGGCGTGGGTAACCAATTGGGTGTGGTTTTTAGTGGCCGCCATGTATATCCCCAGAGCCAAGCCGAGGATGGCGTAGCCCAGTGCGGTGACGATAAAGCGTCTGTCCATGTTGGTTTCCTTATAGAAAAGTTTGGTTTAGTGGAGTGCTGGCTAAGCCTGTGGGCACAGGCCAATACAGGTGCGTTAGATTAGCAGATGTGCTGTTGATTGTGCGGTATATACCCCAGCTTTTACGCGAGTTATCCCAGCGGCCCAACGCCAGATGCCAAACAGCCCTATGTGATTCGGGCGGGCACGCCTTATCAGCATTTGATGGCGCCGGTGGAATAATTAGAAAAGCGAAGGTTTAAAGTACGTCTGATCAGGCGGTTCGTTCAGGCGCCTTTGCTTTTGCAGTAAATTATTTGGCCAGTACTTGATTTACCTGCTTTATCAGCTCAGGAATCATATTATCGCCATAGCCAATATTGACCTGAGCGACTTTGCCTTCTCTATTGAGTATTAGCATGTGAGGAATACCCTCTACACCGTACTTGCGCTTGGTTCTGTGTCTGATATCCGATATCAGCACTAATGGGGTGGTGGCCAGTGCTTCTGCCAACTGCTTAAACAGCCTGCGGTTTTCGTCCAGGTTGATGGAGATTACTTGCAACTGATCGGTAGACACTTTTTTCTGTAATCCGACTAAAACCGGCAGCTCCTTTTTACAAGGGCCGCACCAGGACGCCCAAAAGGACACTATAACGACTCTACCCTTGTAATCGGCCAGGTGAATTTCCTGTCCATCTGGGGTTTTGCCCAGATACTCAAATGGAGTATCGCCAACTTTGTAGGGGGTAGGCTTGGCTGCGTAGGCGGGTAGGCCGGCAATTAAACATAAAAACAAAGAAAAAGATAAAGCAACTTTCATGTTGTTGTGTCCTTGTGTGATGGCTAAATTAGGCTGGATGCTAGTCGTGTCGGCCAACTATGTTTTAAATTTATTATTTGGATAAACGCTCGGAGTCGTAAATAAATATTGATGACTCTTTCCCTTCCCAGCGTGTAGCGACAAGCGCGGTATCTGGATCGGCTAAGGCAGATTCGATAACAGATGTAACTTGCTCAAGGCTGGGTTGTGCGTCAAACATCGCGTAATAGCGAATGCTTTTTTCATATTCTTCAGCTATGTAAAAATAAAATCCATTCTCGGCGATTAAGCTCAGCAAGCCGTTATAAAGTACAAAAATCTTGCGCTTTCCTTTCGGGCCCTTGGCATTGAATTTATAGAGTAGCGTCTGCATGCCTGGCACAAAATTAAACGTATCAGTTTTTATCTCGTAACCAGCGAGCGAGCCAGTGTTTATCGCAGGGCCTTTTTTTCCTTTCTTGTAAGTTAGATGAAATCCTCGTTTGCCATCTTTTTCTTGGTTTAAAACCAAGGTCATAAACAGCTTTCCGGAAAAAATAGGCTGCGCGGGATCATTGACTTCTTTAGCGGTACAGATGGTTGCGAAAAAGGTGAACAGGAGTGCGCCAATTATTTTCATAATATGTCCCTAATGTGTGAGTAACTTGCACCAATGCGTCTCTGGTGTTGTTGTGACTTTAACGTGTTTTAAGTAACGCGGTAAGGGAGAGGTAAACTGAGCGATGAAAAAAGTTGGAAAATGATGGAGCCTGTAAATGGAGCAGGCCCCTGGCCTGCTCCACTAGAGATGATATAACCGGTCTTACTTAGGCGCTGTCTTCACCAGCAACTGCTGCAAACCAATAAAACAGAACAGTAACAATCCAATCACTATTTTGGTCCACCAGCTGCTTAAGGTGCCGTCGAAGGAGATGTAGGTTTGCACTACACCCATAATCAGCACGCCGATTAAAGTGCCCACCAGATAGCCGTAGCCGCCGGTGAGCAGGGTACCTCCGATCACCACTGCGGCAATCGCATCCAGCTCCACACCCACTGCCGCCAGCGAGTAGCCGGAGAAGGTGTAAAAGCTGTAGACGATACCCGCCAGTGTGGCGAGGAAGGCGTTAAGCGCGTAGATACTGATGGTGGTTTTGGCTACGGGTATACCCATAAGCGCCGCTGAGTTGGCATCGCCGCCCATGGCGTAAACGCGGCCGCCAAAGCGGGTGAAGTGGGCAACCACTACGGCGAGTGCAACCACCACCAGGGCAATAATGCTGGAGGTGCCCAGCCAGGCGCCGCCGGGCAATTCAAAACCAAAGGCCGATACCTGATTGTAAAACTCGTGGTCGATGGGAATAGATTCTTCGCTAATCACACTGGCCAGGCCGCGCGCGAAAAACATGCCCGCCAGGGTCACAATAAACGGCTGCATTTTGTAAACGTAAATGATCGCGCCCATAAGCGCGCCAAAGGCGGTGCCCAGGGCCAACACCACCGGGAACACCAGCAGCGGGTGCCAGTGATATTTGGAGATAAGCACACTGGTGATTACCCCGGTTAGTGCAATCACTGAACCCACCGACAGATCGATACCGCCGGACAAAATCACAAAGGTCATGCCCACAGCGGCGATAATCAAAAAGGCGTTGTCGGTAAACAGGTTGAAAAACACCGGCGCGCTGCCGAAGCCTTCGAATTTAATTGCGCCCACACCAAACAGCAAAAAAAACAGGCTGAGGGTGACCGCGAGCGGAATGTATTTACGATTAAGCATGACGAGATTTCCACACCATTAATTTTGCCAGCTGCTGTTGGAAGCGCGGCGATTGCATCAGCAGAACCAGGATGATCACCAGGGCTTTAATCAGCAGGTTAAATTTGGGCGATATACCGCTGAGGATAATGGTGACGCTCAGGGTTTGAATCACCAGCGCGCCGACAATGGCCAGGGCGATAGAGAAGCGACCACCTGCGAGCGAAGCGCCGCCAATCACCACCGCGAGAATCGCATCCAGCTCCAACCAGAGACCGGCGTTGTTGGCATCGGCGCCCTTGATGTCGGCGGTGACAATCATGCCTGCAACCGCCGCGCAGAGGCCGGTCACCGCGTAAACGCTCAGCTTAATCGCCTTGGCATTCAGACCCATGTAATGGCTGGCGGAGGGGTTGGCGCCTACCGCTTCGATATACAAACCCAGCGCCGTGCGGCGCGTGAGCAATTGCACTAACGCAAAGGTAATTATCACTAGCACCACCGGGAAGGGCAGGCCGAGAAAATCGCCGGTGCCCAAAAACGAAAAGGCTGTGTTGTCGAAGGTGACGATTTGACCCTGGTTAATCAGCTGCGCAATACCGCGACCGGCGACCATCAAAATCAGCGTGGCCACAATCGGCTGAATATTCATATAGCCAACCAAAAAGCCATTGACCAAACCGGCGAGCAGGCCAGCGAGCAGGCCGACAAAAATCACAAAGCCCAGGCTGTGCTCGCCCTGGGTAATGGCCAGGGCGCAGACAGCACCAGCGATGGCCATAATCGAACCCACGGACAGGTCGACACCGGCGGTGGCGATTACCAGCGACATACCTATGGCGAGCAGCGCTACGGGTGCAGCGCGGTTAAGTACATCGATCAGGCTGCCGTAAAAGCGGCCGTCTTTAAATTCCACCTGGAAAAATTCTGGTGAAACTATGGCGTTAACTAGCAGTAGCAGTAACAGGCCAGCGCAGGGCCAGAGGTAGCGGCGCAGGCTGGGGTTGTTGAGTAGGTTCATATGAGCCTCGTAAAAGTTTTAAATCTTGCAAAGCAATAAGCTTTATTAACTAATCATTTTCTCAGCGCCTGCCGCGGGCGTTACTTTCTTTGAGTGGTCAAAGAAAGTAACCAAAGAAAGACCACCCCAATCGCTCCTGTTTCCTGCGCGCTTCGAAAAATTCACGCCGTTCCGACGCGGCATCCATGCCGCGACGTCACTGAAACAAACGTCGTGTTTGTTTCGCGCAAATTTTTCTCCAGTGCTCGGGGAGCTCATAGGGGAGGGGGATTCTATTTGCGTAAGTGCCAATTTCATTTTTTAAGCCGATGCAATAGCTTGCATAATGCGGTCGGGGTTGATGTCGGTGCTGGTGAGTTCGGCCACTTTGTTGCGGTCGCGCAGGACGACGACTTTGCTGCTGAAGGCGACCAGTTCTTCCAGTTCGGAGGAGGCTACCACCAGGGCCAGGCCCTGGGCGCAGAGTTTGCGAATCAGTTTGATGATTTCTGCGTGGGCACCTATGTCGATGCCGCGCGTGGGTTCGTCGAGAATCAACAGTTGCGGGTCGGCTGCGAGCCAGCGTGCGAGAATCACTTTTTGCTGGTTGCCGCCGCTCAATTGCTCAATGGGTTTTTCAATATCCGAGGTGGCAATGCTCAATTCTTTTACATAGCGCTTGGCGATTTCCTCCTGCTCTTTGCGCGAAATAAATTTCCACCAGCCCTGTTTAATCTGGCGGGCGAGAATCATGTTTTCACGAATTGACAATTGGCCGAGTATGCCGTCGTGTTTGCGGTCTTCGGGGCAGAGGCCCATACCGGCGGTAATGGCTTCGCGCGGCGAACCAAAGTTCACTTCGCCACCGGCAAAACTCACTGTGCCTGTGTGCTTTTTATCCACGCCGAAAATCAACCGGCACAGCTCGGTGCGGCCCGAACCCAGCAAACCGGCAAGGCCCAGCACCTCACCTTTTTTCACCGCAATATCTATAGGCGCGAGGCTTGTGGTGCGGCCAACACCCTTGAGGCTGAGCAGGGCTTCGCCAGTTTTGTCGTCCTGGCTCGTCGGCTTGCTGTGCTCCAGCGCCGCTAGCTCTTTGCCGAGCATATGGCCAATTAATTCCGGGCGGCTGAGGGTCGCGGTTTCAAATTCGCCCACCAGTTCGGCGCTGCGCAACACCGTAATGCGATCACATACGGCGTACACCTGATCCAAAAAGTGGGTGACAAACACTATGCCTATGCCTTTGGCACGCAGGTCGCGCATGATGCGAAACAGCGATTGCACTTCCTCGGCATCGAGGCTGGCGGTGGGCTCGTCAAGAATCAGCACCTTGGCCGAAATATCCACGCCGCGAGCAATGGCGATCAGCTGCTGCACGGCAACTGAATAGCTCGACAGCGGCTGGGTGACATCTATATCCAGGTCGTAACCTTTTAGCAGCTCGGCGGCATCGTGATTGACCTTGCCCCAGTTGATCAGGCCAAAGCGTTTTGGCTCGCGGCCCATATAGAGGTTTTGCGCCACCGTCAGGTTGGGCAGCAGGTTCACCTCTTGGTACACGGTGCTAATGCCCAGCGCCTGGGCATCGCCGGTGTTGGTTGGATGAATGGGCTGACCATCCAACAATATGTCGCCGCCATCGCGCTGGTAAACGCCGGTCATGACTTTAATCAGGGTGGATTTACCGGCGCCGTTCTCGCCCAGCAGCGCATGGATTTCGCCCGCGCGCAGGGTGAAGTCCACGCCTTTTAGGGCATGCACACTGGGGAATATTTTGTGTATTCCTTTCAGTTGCAGCACGGGGGGATTGGTATTTTGTGTGGTCATGGTTGATTACAGTTTGATTGAATTAATTTTTACGACTCGATCTTACTAAAAATTGCTTTTGCTTTTGCTTTTGCTTTTGCTTTTGCTTTTGCCGGACCCCCTATGAGCTCGCCGAGCACTGGAAGAAAATTGCTGTCAAACGCACAGGAAGTGCGTTTGAGTGACGTCGCGACAGGGATGTCGCGTCGGAACGACAGCAATTTTCTGAAGCGCACAGGAGAAACGAGCGATTGGGGTCGCCTTTCTTTTGCTTACTTTTCTTTGGCGACGCAAAGAAAAGTGAGGCCTGCCGCAGGCAAAAGGTTTAACGTAATTAAAAATCTTTCATGGCGGTACGCCACGTGTGTAATTAAATCTTTCTTTTCTATCTTGAATGCGCCTTCCGCGGGAGCTACTTTTCTTTGCGTGCCCAAAGAAAAGTAGCCAAAAGAAAGGGCACCCTAATCGCTCGTGCATCCTGCGCGCTTCGCAAATTGGCTGTCGTTCCGACGCGACATCCTTGTCGCGACGTCACTCAAACGCACTTCCTGTGCGTTTGACAGCAATTTTCTTCCA
>JBNLGJ010000042.1:0-46892 GCA_050305995.1 Cellvibrio sp. | reverse complement strand
ATGTTCGTTATCAAGATAAGCAGGCGAGAGAGGAAGAGGAGCGCCAGCTGCGGTTGGATGTAACAATTTAAGACAAGCACCCTTATAGGGTGCCTATCAAAGCCACCTGCTATGCAGGTGGCTTTTTACGGTGCCGTGATTGTGCAATTGCGACCCTGAGTTTTGGCTTTATAAAGTGCTTCATCAACTCGCTTGAAAAGCTCATCAAAACCTTCACCGGGTTTAATTTCGCCAACACCAAAACTTATGGTTACATTCAAGGGTTGATGAGGCTCGAATACCTGGCTGGCTACTCTAAGGCGAATGCGCTCAGCAATTGCCACTCCCATATCAAGCGCCTCATAGGGAACCAGAATAATAAACTCTTCCCCGCCCCAGCGGCCAAGAAAGTCACTGGTGCGAACCTCCGTCTGCATGGCCTGGCTCACTTGCTGCAACACTTTATCGCCAACGTCGTGACCGCGGTTATCGTTGATACGTTTAAAAAAGTCGATATCACCAAGTATCAGCACGAGTTGCTCCGGTGGCGGAATTAACCCCGAGCCAAACAGGCTGGATAGTATCTGTTCCACCCCGCGGCGATTATAAATACCCGTCAGGGCATCTTTATTCGACAGTTGGCGAAATTGCTCAGACTCGCGTTTGAGCAATTCTCGGTCGCGGTTAAGGGAGTTAATCGTGTGAATATCATGGGTTGCCTGACGGCTAAGTAAAATTAAGCGGTAAACTGCAAAAATAAATATGCCCAGCATCCAGATTCCAAGGATTAACAGATACCAGTTCTCCTTGCCGATCCAGTCACCGACAAAATCCATTTTGTTAATTTGCAGCTCATGGATACCAGGAGGCAATGGGTAGTAAAAATCTACTCCCAGCGAGAGCACGTTGGAAAATTCTGGATGGCTCTGTTGCCGTGGAATCTGATACTGGTCGCTCCACCAGTCGGCAACTGAAAACTCGCTTAAGTCCAGCCAAAGGTGTGGTTGTAAATCTTTGGTGGGGATAATGATCTGGTTAAATTTGGTGCTGTTGTAATCAGCCTCCCGCGAATAGATGGGGTTATAGTTGCGCATATAAACGCGAAATCTTTGCGCGTTACCGCGCACAACGATATCCAGCTCCAGCCGATCATAACGCGAGATATTCACCCCGTTAACGGTGTTTCCCGCCAAGAAGATGTTGAGGCTGCAGGAGAAGTTGGTTTCCCCCTCTCTATAATTGCAGCGCATACGGTGATGGTCGCCATCAACCCAGCCCCCTGCTAGGGAGCCATCGGCATTAGTGGAGGCATTGATGTAAGCATTGTTTTCCAGAAAATTGGAAACAAGAAAATGCCTTTGTGGCAGCCAGGGATGAATAAACAGCGCCACCAGCGTAGCCAAAATACTTAACAAAAGTATACTGTTAAAGCGTTTGTCGTTCATTACTTGCTCATTTGGTGTTTTTATTAGCCGCGTTATTGTCGTGTAAATTTGGTTGTTTGGCACGGCTCCTTTGGTAAACTTTGAAGGTTTTCAACCAATTAGTGAGCGAGTCTAGCCCAATGGCCCCACACTTAAACATCTTTGTCACTGGTGCCAATGGCTGTGTGGGCCAGGCTTTTACCCGCGCCGCTTTGGTAGAAGGGCATAATATCGCTACACTAACTCGCCGAACTTTTCATATTTCTGGTACTAGAAATTATATATTAGACAAATATTTGCATGCTGATCTGGCAAAAGTGCTAAATGGTCAGGATCTGGTGGTGCATTTGGCTGCTAAAGCACATCAGTCCAAGGATGACTCTCCAGAGGTTAGGGCCAGCTACTACAAGGTAAATGTTGAAAACACTCTGGAGTTGGCTAAGGCTGCGCTCCAGGCTGGCGTTAAAAAGTTTATTTTCGTTAGTAGCATTAAAGTTAATGGTGAAAGAACCCAAGGGCGACCCTTTAACTACCGGGATCAACCCGGGCCAGAGGATATCTATGGTGTTACCAAGTACCAGGCCGAACTGGCTCTAACTAAACTATTTGCTGGTTCAGGGGTGCAGTTGATCATAATACGGCCACCATTGGTCTGGGGGGGCTGCTTAAAAGGTAACCTCAAGAGCTTAGCTGGCCTAATAAAATGGCGAATTCCTTTGCCCTTGGGTGGGGTTCACAATCGTAGATCAATCTTGTCCTTGGATAACCTCTGTAGCTTCCTCTTGTTGTGCTGTGTGGGGGAATTCAACGCAGTAAACACCTTTCTTATTGCTGATGCAAAGGTAAGAACTACAGCGGAGATCGCCAGGTTAGTCGCTGACCAAGAGGGCTCGCGGCCGATAATTATATCGGTACCTAAAGGCTTTTGGTGGCTTTTACAGCTGTTCCCCTTTGGAGCACGCTTTGCTAGTAAGCTCTGTAATGATCTGGAAGTGGACACAAACTATGCATGCAAGGTTACCGGTTGGACCCCCAAGTAAGAATGCTTAGGGGGCTTTAACCAGTTAGTTTCGCTCTTTTTAAAAGTTTATAAAGCAGCCCAGTGACTATGCAAACAAATTAGCATAAGCCTCGGCTGTAAACTCAATGACCATATTGATAAACTTAGCGGCGGACCAATTAGGGTAGTGAGGAAAGATGCAATTGTCATTGTTAAAGAGTTTTCTCAATGCCCCTCGTCCGCTTAAACGGCTATTGACCGTTGCCTACGATGTGTTCGCAATCATTATCTCTATTTATCTAGCGCTAGTTCTGCGTTTGGGCAGCTTTAGCATGCCCTTCGAAATGCCAATGGCATACTGCCTGGTATCGACAATAGCAATCACTATTTTCACGTTTATTCGAATGGGGTTGTACAGAGCGGTACTCCGCTATATGACCCAGCAGGCATTGGTAACTATTACACTTGGCATACTTATTTCCAGTGTGGCAATGGCCTTAAGCGGATTCTTTTTTCACGCCTTTCTGCCGCGTTCTGTGCCGTTCATCTATATTTTCACTGCACTAATTTTTATAGGGGTGCCGCGTCTAATTTTTCGTAATATCGTGCAAATGCTACAGCCCAAGGGCAATGTTAAAGTAATAATTTATGGTGCTGGCGATACAGGTGTAAACCTTGCAGGGCAATTGCATTTAAGCGGCGAATTTCACCCCATCGCTTTTGTTGACGATAACCCCAAGATTCAAGGAAATACCTTTAGAGGCTTGATGGTTTATCACCCGCAAAAATTAGCGGAACTTATTGAACAATATGGAGTAAGTAGAATATTACTGGCCTTGGGTAATATTTCACGTAAAGAGCGTGTACGGATAATTAGATATCTGGAGCCATTGCTCGTTCAAGTGCAAACAATTCCACCTGTCACAGATATCGTTAAAGGTGTGGCCAGAATTGATGAGCTGCGCAATATCCAGCTTGAAGATTTGTTGGGCCGTGATGCGGTGGTGCCTGATCCACAGTTAATGGCAAAGAACTCAACCGGAAAAGTAGTTTTAGTTACTGGGGCCGGAGGTTCAATTGGTTCTGAGTTGTGCCGAGAATTAATAAGACTTGCACCCAAAAAACTGGTGTTATTCGATCAAAACGAATTTAGCCTTTATAAAATCGAAAAAGATTTACAGCAAATAAATCAAAGTTTAGCGTCAAGTGTAGACTTAGTACCACTACTGGGATCTGTACTAAATTTCGATTTAGTCGATACGGTGATGCGACAATTTGATGTTCATATCGTGTATCACGCTGCGGCATATAAGCATGTTCCTCTGGTCGAGCAGAATATCATTGAGGGCGTAAAAAATAATTTGTTCGGCACCAAGACGCTCGCCGAAGCGGCGTTGAAAAATAGCATAAAAAATTTCGTATTGGTTTCAACTGATAAGGCAGTTCGCCCAACCAATATTATGGGGGCAAGCAAGCGTTTGGCTGAGTTAGTGTTGCAGGATTTCGCCAGCAGAAATCCCTCCACCATTTTCAGCATGGTGCGCTTTGGTAATGTATTGGATTCCTCTGGCTCCGTAGTGCCACAGTTTCGTGAGCAAATTAGTAGGGGCGGCCCTATTACTGTTACCCATAAAGAAATCGTCCGCTATTTTATGACGATAGGGGAAGCTGCGCAGCTGGTTATTCAAAGTGCATCGCTAGCACAAGGTGGTGATGTTTTTGTACTGGACATGGGTGAGCCAGTTAAAATTTACGATTTGGCAAGAGAAATGGCACTGCTTTCTGGTTACAGTATTAAGGACGAAAGTAACCCCAATGGTGATATTGAAATTCAATTTACCGGTTTGCGCCCTGGTGAAAAATTGTATGAAGAACTACTGTGTGGAAATAACTGTGAGGGTACACAGCACCCAAGAATATTACGGGCGAGGGAAAAGGCTGTTAGGCCGGAAGTGATAAATGAATTTTTAGAAAAAGCTAAACAATACTGCGCACAACAAAGATGTCAAGAATTATTCACTCTAATTCAAGAATCTGACGTTGAATTTGTACAGCTCTATGAGTTAAACGATTTAATCTACAAAGTTAAGCGAGAAGCTGGAAATGTCGTCTTAATGTCAGAAATACCTAGTAAAAAAAGGTCATAGAGCTCTGTAAATGGTTTTATCCCCTCCTAGAAATACTTTAAGCGTGTCCTGTGTCACTTTCAAAAGTAATCCACAGCTCCTGCAAAACACGATTGACTCACTGGCTCGATCCTGTCGAGTGGCATCCAATAAAGGAGTGCTGGGTAGCGTTACATTATTTCTAATTGATAATGGCCCAGATAGTGAAAATCTTCAGCTACTTGAATTAATCAAATTAAAATTTATTGATTCTTTTCGGAGCATCATTGTCAAAAGTGGCCAGGGAAATGTTGGCTACGGGCGGGGGCATAACATTTCACTTGAGCAGATGGGAAGTTGTTATCACCTGATATTGAATCCTGACGTGACTCTGGATGAGGAAAATCTCTACCAGGCGCTTTCGTATATGAATGAAAATTCGCAAATTGCCTTGCTCGCACCAGATGCGTTTGATGAAGACGGTGCTAGACAATATATCGCCAAGCGAAATCCAAACCTTTTAATACTAGCTATGCGGGCATTTAAGTTAAAGCCAAAAATATCCCGTTTGCAACGAATGCTTGATTTGTACGAATATCGCGACCAAATTCCCGCGGGCCAACCCTTGGAGATATTGCATGCGAGTGGCTGTTATATGCTATTTAAAAGCGAAGTTCTTTCTAAAATAGGTGGGTTTGACCCAAAGTATTTTATGTATTTCGAGGATTTTGAAATATCCAGGCGCACATCAGTTTTAGGAAAAGTAATTCATCACCCCGCTGTAAAAATTATTCATGCTGGAGGCAATTCTTTTGGTAAAGGATTACGTCATCAATTCTATTTTTTAATGTCTTGGCTAAAATTTACTGTGCGCCTAAATAAATAGTGTTGTTTATTGTAAGTTTTGATAACGCGGATTCACATTATCAATTGATAGGCGGATTCAACCGCGAAGTGCATAACTGTTTAACAGCTTGTTGAAATAGTCCAATTATCCACCATGCCATATAATGGCGGCAACAAAACTCACAAGCTCCTCCCAGACCATGCGCGGATTAGATATAAGCCAACCGAAATTATTTGTTTGCACCACAGTGGCAGACTTTGTCCCCACGACACATTTGCTCAGAGATATGCGAGACTGGTTGATGAGGCGCTTAAGTCATTGAACGACCTGTTTGACAGCATGTACAGCGCGAATGGCAAGCCCTCTGTTGCGCCGGAACGCTTACTGCGTGCCTCGCTATTGCAAGTGTTGTACACCATTCGTAGCGAGCGGCAATTGTGTGAACAAATCAATTACAACATGCTTTACCGCTGGTTTATTGGGCTGGAGCTGGATGATGCCATGTGGGATCACTCGACCTTTAGTAAGAACCGTGATCGCTTGCTTGAACATGATGTAATTACGGAGTTTTTTAATCAAGTGCTGGGTATGGCGAAGCAGAGGAAGTTATTGTCGGATGAGCATTTCAGTGTAGATGGAACCTTAATTGATGCTTGGGCATCCCATAAAAGTTTTCGCCCAAAAGACGACGATGATAATCAAAGCGGCGAATCAGGTGTGCGCGAGAAAGACTTTCATGATGAAAAGCGCAGTAACAAAACACGCCGCTCTACAACAGATCCAGATGCTGAGTTAATGAAAAAAGCCAAGGGCAAGGAAGCGAGGTTGAGTTATGGCGTGCACCATCTAATGGAAAATAGAAATTATCTGGTGGTAGGAGTAAATACAACCCGCTCAGCCTCGGTGACTGAGCGAGAAGCAGCAGAAGATCTACTTTGTGAACTGCCGGGTGATCGCCATAGAACCCTGGGGGCGGATAAAGGATATGACACGATTGATTTTGTGACCGGGTGTAGGGAGTTAAAGATCACACCGCATGTGGCGCAAAATAATACTCGCCCTGGAGGCTCCACTATTGATGAGAGAACAACATCTCATCCGGGATATTTGATCAGTATGCGCAAGCGCAAGATGATTGAAACCACGTTTGGCTGGGTAAAGCAGTACGGTGGTTTACGACGAATGATGTTTCGCGGGATTGAGCGGGTAAATGCGGTGGTCACTTTTGCGGTGAGCGTGTTTAATTTGCTGCGAATACGAAATATTGGGGTAAAAGCGGTGCGATAAAGCAAGTGTTCTTGGAGAAATAGCATTTTTGCATTAAATAAAGAGGATTTTTCGTTCCCTGATGATTTTTCCGCAAAGTTTCTCTCAAAAAGATATGCATGCATATTTCGGTATTAAAATGTTTGGCTATTTCAACAAGCTGTTAAGCAGCTAAAGCTGTCATTTCTTTGTGCATTAAAGCAGCTGGCGTTTTGAATGCCAATGTTTTTCTAGGACGATTATTCAACTGATCAACCGATTGCTTTACTGCTTTTTGACTCACCGTTTTAAAGTCGGTACTTTTTGAAAAATCTTGACGTAGTAGACCATTGGTGTTTCCGTTTAATCCACGCTCCCAAGAGTGATATGGGTGTGAAAAATAGAAATCGCAGTCTAACTCCTCTGCAATTTGTTCATGATAAGCAAACTCTTTTCCATTGTCTGACGTAATCGTATGAACTAGTCCTTTAAATGGCGCCAACAGTGCAATCGTGGCCGTAGTTACTTCTTTGGCGCGCTTGCTTTTTACTCGCATTGATACCGTAAATAATGTTACTCGCTCGACAATCGTAACCAATGCACCACTGTGGCCTCTTCCAATAACGGTATCAATTTCCCAGTCACCCACACGACTCTTTTCATCAACAACTAGTGGTCGATCATCAATGCTGACACGGTTCTTGATCTGTCCACTGCGAGTTTTTCCATTACTTCCCCGTACCTTGTATTTTCTAGCTCGTCGTCGCAAATACTTATACAGCTCGCCACCTACCTCTTTATCTGCCCATACATACTGGTAAATAGTTTCATGACTAATGCAAATATTCCGCTCAACTAATAACCAGCCACTTATCTGCTCTGGGCTCCACTTCAAAAACAGCTTATCGTCAATTTCGTCAGTCAATTCCGCTGTCATTTTGTACGGTTTGACGGCTACCAGACGCCGCGCTATAGACTGTCGCTGTGCTTGATCGTGGCGATAACCGCGTAACCCGGTGTTGCGTGATAACTCTCTTGAAACACTTGACTGGCTAACGGCTATTAAACTCGCTATCGATTGCTGACTAATACCGCTTTTCTTTAGTGCTTCAATCTGGCATCGTTGTTCGTAGGTCAGTTGCTTGTAGGTTCTCATCTCATATCTCTTGCCGGAGAAAAAGCGACGAGCTTACAGGCAGCTGATCTCTTTTACTATGCGGGTTGAGTTATGCACTTCGCGGTTGAATCCGCCTCTTTAATTAATTCCGCTTAAAACGTGAAATTTAATTTCCACTATTTTTTCCCTTAATAGAAACTAAATTCCCCTGTTGATCAAATTGCCATTCTTGGTCGTAGTCCCAGTTTTTTTCTTCACCTGCGGAAATAAATTGAACCAAATCAATTTTAGTTCCAACATTGTTCGGGAACTCATTAGGCACTACAAATATATAATTTGCCTTTTCACCATTAGGAAATGAGCGAATAGACTGGGCAAAGCTAAAAGGGTGAAATGGACTTGTAATTCCAGTAATAAGGACAGTTGTTGGCTTTGTGGTTGCCTTTAAGCTACTCGTTGCATGATTGAATCCCGCAAGCATATTTGTTTGAACCTGCTCCATTGCCAATACCCAGGTGTTGCGAGTGCCATGATATTTTTTAATGCTGGTGAGCGGACTTAAAGCTACAAGTATCAGTAGTGTAATTAATATGGGTTGTATTTTGATATTGTCTTGTTGCATCTTCAAAATAAAAAATAACAACAAAAAGGATATGTAAAGGCCGTTAAAAGAATAACCCTCGTAGTGATGATTTGGCAGTAGCGAATTGGGTAGCCAAGCCATAAAAGCAAATGCCACACAAAGGATCGAGCCAAAGGTCAACATCCTGTTTTTATAGGCTTTGTGCACTTGATAAATGATTAACCCGAGAGCCAATATTAGTGCAGGAGTAATGCCTTCGCTGAAATAGCGCCCAAGTTCTTTGAGTACACTAATAGGGTCAATGCTAATTTGGTAGCTTGAGCCAGCCGAGGCATCCAGATTAACAAATACGGATTTTGTTTTTAAATTAACTAGCGCAGAAATAACGCCTGCAATAAAAACCGCTGTACCTGGAGCGATGGCCTTAAGTGGATTGTATTTTATAAAATATAAAAACCAACAGAAATAAATTAGGCCGAATGCTAGAAAGTAGGTTTCTTTAACTAAAAATGCACATGTACTACATAGAAACAAGAATGTAGTAGCTACAGTAAGATTTTGTTTTGAGACGAGAAAAAAGCCCAGACTGCCGGAAAGTAGTAGGAAATAGGAAAGTTGAGAGCCAATATCCTGAGAGTAAAATGTATAAAAGAAGGGCTGCGTGAACAGCAAGTAGCAATAAAGCGCAAAATAAATGACAAAATATTTATCAAATTTTAATTTTAGCCAATGTTTTGCCAGTAGGGCGCTGAGCGCGGCATTTAGAAACACAATGCCTACCACCCAGGCTACGCTGCCCGCATGACCAAAGTACCCGGTGAATTTATAAAACCACATAAATAGTGGGCGGGGCCAATGTAGAAGATTCGCAAAGCTATAACCGTCACCGGGCGCATAAGCAAAAGATGCGGGAATATAGAAATCGGAATGATGAAATGCCAGGGGGGTATAGTGGCCCGGAAAAATAAAATAAAGCGATAGAAAGTGCATGGCCCAGGCGACCAAAACCAAAATTAAAATAATAGGTGCGTTCTGACCCGCAATATTTCTTATAGATTTTTTGATGGCATCTAAACTTTGCACAATCAGGTGTGTAGCCTGATCTTTATTTGCAATAGCCTTTCTGGCCCATTGTATGGCTGGCTTTTCTATTAATAACCAAGAGCCAATACCTAAAGCGAGTGCGATAAGCGCAGCGACAACCTGGTTGAAAATAATTCCCTTGCCTGGAAGCCAGTGCGCCAATGCTTGTTGTGTAACAAATCCATAGATATATACCCCGTAGGATGGGTCTATCGGCATGCGTAACTTTTCTACTACAAATACGCGAGAGCCTAGATATAGGCAGCTATAAAAAAAGCACAGGTAAAAAAAGAAAATTTTAAAACCGGTTCCCCAAAGTAGCGCGGTGATAATCGCCAGAGAGAATAGGCCTGAAGTATTGACGTTAATTTTAGATTGATTGGTGGCGAATAATCCGCCTAAGGCAAAGCATCCTGGCAGCAAATGAGATTCTTTATTGTTGCTCCAATAGCCAGGAAAATACTCTGGAGCGAAAAATGATAAAATAATAATTGCCACTAATGCTGTATTTGCTATCCATGTGGCGCGCCAAATGCCTATCCCGAAAAAGGCCGCTAGAAATAAATAGCATATAACTTCTAGTGGCAAGGTCCATAGTGAGCCATTTACACCGTATTTGCTGTCGGTAAAAACGCCAGGTAAGGTCCATTCAAGCTGGTAAAGAAAGCTATTATTTATTAAGTATTTCCAGCTTTGTGGGTTGGTTAGGTAGTCGATAATAGGTAATTTCGTAAAGACTAATCCAACAACAAATACTGTAAGTATTAAGCATGTAACCAGGCCTGGAAATATTCTCGCGGCTCGTTTAAATAAAAAATCAAAGATATAGGGCTTGGTCAATAAGCTGGATGTTACTAAAAAACCGCTCAGCAGAAAGAAAAACTTCACAGCTAAAGAGCCTGAATATTCAAATCCCAATAGGCGCGCTACAAAGTCGGTGTTAGGTGCACTTGGCACAAAAGCCCAAGCATGACCATAAATCACCAGTAGGGCTGCAATTAAGCGGAATAAATCAAAATTATTTTTTTTGGGGTTAAGAATTTCGCTGACCAGCATGGAAAAATTCCGTTTGTTAATTAAAGCGCCTTGATAAAATTGGGAATGGCAGTTTGCGCGATTAAATAGTCGTCTTTTATCCCAATATCGATAAAAAACTTTCCGGCAGGCGAGGAAAACAGCATGTCGCCGACTAATTTTTCCAGTACCGCCGTTTCGAAAGAGAAAGGAGCCTTTAGATCAAACCGTTTGAATAAATCGCGGGGCAGGTCATATATTCCTGCATTGATAAATCCAGGGCCTTGTAGTGATTTTTCGCCAAAGTTAATTACTAAGGCATTTGCATCAATTTTAATTGCACCAAAACGAGCGGTGTCATCGACCTGCTTAACCAGAATGCCTACTGCGTCAGGCTTTCCTGTGGTACAGGTGCGTAGTTGCTGTAAATTTGTTTCACAAAGCGTATCGCCGTTAAAAACAAAAACTCGTTCTTGTAGTGCTTGGCGTAGCGCGAGTTTGATGGCGCCGCCTGTGCCAAGGGGCTCAGTTTCTTCTACATAGGTAATGGGTATGTTCTTGTAGTTGGTGCCAAAATAATCGCGAATTGTTTGTGCTTTATAGCCGACCGACAGAATAAATCGCGTTACGCCACAGCGGATCAAATAGTCTAGTTGCCATGCGAGAAAAGGCTTTTCCGCAACAGGCGCCATGGGCTTGGGAAGGTCAGGTACAGCTTCGCGTAAACGAGTGCCAAAGCCACCGGCAAGAATAATCGCTTCGAACACTATATTAATTTCTCGGGAACATGGCGGCTTCCACAAGCCCGCAAATAATGTGACCTATTGCAATGTGACCTTCTTGAATTTTGGGTGTCTCTTTGGATGGCATACGCAAGGTAATATTGCACATCTCAGCCATTTTTCCGCCTGTTACGCCGGTAAAGCCAATGGTTTTCAATTTAAGCATGTTAGCTTCTTTAAATGCCTCTATTACATTGGCAGAGTTACCTGAAGTCGATATTCCTATGAACACATCTCCTTCTCTGCCTAAGGCTTGTACTTGACGGGAAAACAGGCGTTCAAAGCCGTAATCATTGCCAACGGCTGTTAATATAGATGTATCTGTAGTTAAGGCTATTGAGGCCAAGCCGGGGCGATCATAATGAAAGCGGCTGACAAATTCGCCTGCTATATGCTGAGCATCTGCGGCCGAGCCGCCATTGCCTGCAATTAATATTTTGCCTCCACTGCGGAGGGTGGTAACAATCATCTCTGCACAATCTGCAACTTGGTTTAGCAGTGCTTTATCTGACTGGATAGCGGTAATTAAGGCCGCCAACTTGGCCAATTCGGTTTCGATAAAATTAATCATATTACCCTCCAGGAGTGCGCGCCGTGCTCTACAAATACTGCCGTCATTGTCTGACCATTGAAGCGGGCTAAATTTTTAATTACGTTGGGTCTTTTGGCTGGATCTACCAAAAAAAACATAAACCCGCCCCCGCCTGCCCCGGAGACTTTGCCGGCAACGGCTCCTGATTGAATGGCAGAATCATAAATAGTATCGATCAGTGAGTTGCTGATACTATTGGCCATTCGCTTTTTCGCCTCCCATGCAGTTCTAAAAGTTTCTGCGAGTTTAATCCAGTTGCCTTGTAAGATGGCTTCCTTCATTTCTCTTGCTTGAATTTTACCTTCATGTAGTGCGGCAAGAGCTTTTTCATCACGTTGAACGACATTTCTTGTCTGTTCGTTGATGATATTGGCTGATTCGCGAGATACTCCGGTATAAAATAAAACTAATGAAGACTCTAGTTCGGCAAGGTACTGAGCTTTAACCCTAAGCGGGTTTACGATAACCCGATCACTGTAAAACTCCATAAAATTGAGTCCGCCGAATGCAGCGGCATATTGATCTTGTTTTCCACCTGCAAAGCCTAAGTCATTCCTTTCGATATCATGTGCTAATTGCGCGATATCGTACTCGCCAAGAGGTAGGGAAAGATATTCAACAAAGGCTTGAACTAAAGCAACCACCATTGTTGATGAAGAGCCCAGGCCTGAACCTGGTGGCGCTTCTGAGTGAGTGATTAACGAGACTGGAATTGGCGTGCCACCAAGATAATCATGGATGATTCGGTTATAAACACCAGCATGAAGCTCTAAACCTTTTTTGGGGCAGACTGGAGCAGATAAATCGCCTTTCCACTCAATATCTATATCTGCTGCAATAAATTCTATTCCCTCTTCACAATAACTGAGGGTGGCATAGGCATATTTATCGATAGTGACATTTAGTACAAAACCACCAAACTCATCGGAATAGGGCGATACATCGGTGCCGCCGCCTGCTAGCCCCAGCCTAAGTGGAGCTCTGGCTCTAACTTTTCCACATAGTTTGCTTATATCAAGATGCATACCTTAATCCGGCTAATTTTATTGCGTAATAAGAGGAAAGCTCTAGCAAAAATCTTGCAATACATCTGCTGATATATTTTTTACGCCCCCCTGTGGGAAGGGGGGGATTGAGCCTGGTGGTTTCTCTTGTGCTGAGTTTACAGTTGCTGCTGCTCGCTAAGGTTTGTTGCCTCAAGCTCGGACCAATTTGAGGCAAGGATCTCGAGCGCTTTTGCTTTTATTGCAGTTGATCCAAAAAATGTTCACCTGCGTTATATTTTTCGCTAACTTTGCTTTAGAGAGCTGCTCTCCCTACTGAGTAGTAGGTAAACCCACGCTTTTGCATTCTTTTGGGGTCGTGCATGTTGCGGCCATCGAATATGGTGGCTTGGCTTAGCATTTCTTTTATTACATCAAAGTCTGGGGCGCGGAAGGCTTGCCATTCGGTGACTATTACCAGTGAGTCGGCATTTTTTAGTGCGCTTTCTTTGGTGCCGCAAAGTTGTAGGTCGTCGCGATTGCCGTATATACGTTGGGTTTCGTTCATGGCTTCTGGGTCATAGGCTTGTACTTTAGCGCCAGCCTCCCAGAGTGCTTCCATTAATACGCGCGATGGCGCTTCACGCATGTCGTCGGTATTGGGTTTGAAGCTTAGGCCCCAAATAGCGAAGGTTTTGCCTTTTAAGTCGCCATTGAAATGACCTTGGATCTTTTTGAAGAGCGTTGTTTTTTGTTCGTTGTTGCGTAGCTCTACGGCTTTGAGAACTTTGGCGTCGAATTTAATTTGATCGGCAGTTTGAATAAGTGCTTGTACATCTTTCGGGAAGCAAGAGCCGCCGTAGCCAACGCCTGGATAAATAAATTGATAGCCAATGCGTGGGTCGCTACCTATGCCGTGGCGCACGGCTTCAATGTCGGCGCCGAGTAATTCGGCGAGGTTGGCCATTTCATTCATAAAACTGATTTTGGTGGCGAGCATACAGTTGGCGGCGTATTTGGTGAGCTCGGCGCTGCGCACGTCCATGACGATGATTTTTTCGTGATTGCGGTTAAAGGGCGCGTAGAGTTCGCGCATTGTATCTTCGGCTTGTTTGCTGTCGGTGCCGATGATGATGCGGTCGGGTTTCATGCAGTCGGCTACTGCTGAGCCTTCTTTTAAGAATTCTGGGTTTGATACTACGTCGAAGCTGAGGTCGCTACGCTTACGCTCGGCCAACACTTCTTGAATTCGGGCTTTCACTCGATCGCCAGTGCCTACTGGTACTGTGGATTTGTCGATGACAACTTGGTGGCGTTCCATGTTTTGTGCGATGGTGGTGGCTACGGCTAATACATATTTAAGGTCAGCTGAGCCGTCTTCATCGGGTGGTGTGCCCACGGCGATAAATTGTACTTCACCGTGCTTTACGCCTTCGGCAGCATCAGTGGTAAAATTCAGGCGGCCAGCAGCGTAGTTTTCTTTTACCAGGGGTTCCAGGCCGGGTTCATAAATAGGAATATGCCCTTGCTTTAAGCGCTCGACTTTTCCTGCATCCACATCGACGCATACCACCTGGTGGCCTACCTCTGCCAAGATCGCGGCTTGTACCAGGCCTACATAGCCAATACCAAATACTGTGACTTTCATAGCTACTCTAATCCTTTGAAAATATGGAAAATATTCAACAATTACATTATGTCGAATATATTTCAAATAACGGTTGTAGGCAAAAGTTTAAACCACTGCCAAGTGTAAAGACCAAGGTTGATTCGGCGCTAAATTGTGCCTCATGGCCGTCTTAAAAAATATCAAATACGAGAGTCATACCTAACCTAATAGGTAATAGGGCTTGAATTGTGGCTAGGGTATTAGTGTACTCACGAATAAAGCAGCAAGGATATTAAACAGTACCCTGTATTTGAAAAAGCTGGTTCTGTTGGACCAAATCAGCTGATCCGCGAAAATGTTTGAATTTTGTGGCGTTAAATTTGGCGCACCCGACAGGATTCGAACCTGTGACCAACGGCTTCGGAAGCCGCTACTCTATCCAGCTGAGCTACGGGTGCGTAATTTATCCATCTGGATTCCGGGCAGGTTAAATTCTCTCCATACTCGTGCGTCCAGATTGGGCTAATTACCCTAAAACGAGGACGCGATTCTACTGGGCCAAACCCTTCTAGTCCATGCCCAATTACATCTTGGCGGCCAGGTCGGATATTTGCAGTGATTGCACTTCACCGATATTGCCCAGGCTTTGGCTCATGGTTCCAAAGGGGAAGTCGCCAAGCATACGCTCCAGGCGCGGCAGGCAGCGGCTGAGATTGGTGTAGTGGCGGAAATTGCTAAACCAGCCAGCATTGGGTACGCGCGGCTGATCTGGGTCTATTTCCCAGGGGTGGAGGTAAAAAATCTGCGCTTTGGTTTGGTTATGGCTGGCGCGATTAAATAGCCAGCGGGATAGGGCATAAGGGTATTGGCGAAAGTAGCCGCCACCGGCAGCCGGCACCGCCTGGCCTAGAACCTTGGCGGTGGTCAGCGGGAATTCCAGCAGCTCTGCGCCTGAACTGGTGATGATTTTGTAGGGTTCTTCCGGGCTGCCAGGAATGCCGTAGTTGTCGTGGCGGGTGGGGAAAATGCTGGAGTCCCAGGTAAAACCTAGCTCCGCAAGGATATCCAGTGCCCACAGCGATTTGCGGGTAATTGAATAGCTGGCGGCGCGGTATCCAGTGATGGGAGACTGAATGATACTTTCAAGAATTTGTTTCGATTTTGCTGTTTCTGCGCGAAATACGGCGGGATCTTGCTTATAAATAAGCTGATGGCTGTAGCCGTGGGAGGCAATTTCGTGGCCTTGTTGGTGAATCTTCTGGATCAACTGCGGGTGGCGCTCGGCAACCCAGCCAAGAATAAAAAAAGTTATTTTGAGGTTGCGCTCGGCAAATAGCTGCAGGAGTTTTTCGGTATTCGCTTCAACGCGAGAGGGCCACTTGTCCCATTCACTGGGATTGATAACCTTGGCAAAGGCAGCTACGTGGTAGTAGTCCTCCACATCGACTGTCATAGCATGGGTGATGTTGGCTGATTTCATGAATGTCTCCAGCAGCAAGGGCACACTGCTGTGCCCCCTTGGTTTGCCTGGGAATTTGGAGGGGCTACACCCGGTAGTAATCGCGGTACCACTTAACGAAGTTTTCTATGCCTACTTCAACGGGGGTGGTGGGGCGATAATCCACATCCTCAATCAGGGCATCTACATCGGCATAGGTGTCTGGCACATCTCCTGGCTGTAGCGGCAGCAGGTTTTTTACGGCTTTTTTGCCCAAACACTCTTCCAGTACCTCTATATAGCGCAACAGCTCCACGGGATTATTGCTGCCAATGTTATAGATGCGGTAAGGCGCCTTGGAGGTGGCGGGATCGGGATTGTTGCCGGACCAGCTTGTGTTGGCTTGGGCGGGCGTATCCAGGGTGCGAATTACGCCTTCTACTATGTCATCTATATAGGTGAAATCGCGGCGATGGTGGCCAAAGTTAAACACGTCAATTGGCTCGCCGGCGAGGATCTTTTTGGTGAAGATAAACAGTGCCATATCCGGCCTGCCCCAGGGGCCGTACACCGTAAAAAAGCGAAGGCCAGTGGTGGGAATATTGAACAAATGGCTGTAGGTATGGGCCATAAGCTCGTTGGATTTTTTGCTGGCTGCATAAAGGCTTACAGGGTGGTCGACATTATTGTGGACCGAAAAGGGCATAGCGGTATTTAACCCGTAAACCGAGCTGCTTGAGGCGTACACCAGGTTTTCGGTGCCAAAATGACGACAGCCTTCGAGGATATTCAAAAAGCCGGTAATGTTGGCGTCGATATAGGCTTGGGGGTTAATGAGTGAATACCTTACCCCCGCTTGTGCCGCCAGGTTTACCACTCGATCAGGCCTGTGGTTTTTAAATACTTGATCAATCGCAGCCTTGTCTTCCAGGTTGCAGCGAATGTCAGTGAAGCCTGGCTGGGGGGTCAGTTGGGCCAGGCGGTCCTTTTTTATCTGAACATCGTAGTAGTCGTTAAGGTTGTCTAGGCCGATCACTTCGTCACCGCGGGCCAGCAAGCGCTTGGCCAGGGTGGAGCCGATAAAGCCAGCGGTTCCGGTAACTAAAACTTTCATTTACTGTTCCTGAAGTCTCAATGATTAAAGTCGTGCGTCTACCGACTCTTTGGGGAGAATGTGTTTAACGTCGAAGAGGACATGATTGGGCTTGCCAAGGGCGCGTATGCTGGCGGCGCCCATGTTGCGGAATTGATCATGGCCTACACAAAGAATAATCGCATCATAACTGCCGGCCTCGGGCGATTCTATTAACTCCAGCCCGTATTCGTGTTGTGCCTCAGCGGCATCTGCCCAGGGGTCGTAGACATGAACATTAGCGTTATAGTTGCGAAGTTCGTTGATTATGTCGGTTACGCGGGTATTGCGTAAATCTGGGCAGTTCTCTTTAAATGTCAGACCCATAATTAAGATATTGGAATCAACCACATGGGCTTTGCGTTGGGTCATCATTT
This sequence comes from Cellvibrio sp., assembly GCA_050305995.1. GTDB lineage: Bacteria > Pseudomonadota > Gammaproteobacteria > Pseudomonadales > Cellvibrionaceae > Cellvibrio. The sequence goes on along the minus strand of JBNLGJ010000042.1, from coordinate 29,582 downwards.
TGACTACAGAGTCGGCGACAAAGGTGCCCATGCCATCGTTAATACGGCGGCCCGCTAATATGACTTCAGGGTTGTAGCCAACCTGCTGGGCTTTATGGGTTAGATAGTAGGGATCGACACTAATGCAGTGGCCTCCTACCAAGCCTGGGCGGAAGGGCAGGAAATTCCACTTGGTGCCTGCTGCTTCCAGCACTTCGAGGGTGTCTATCCCCAGGCGCTTGAAAATCAGTGCCAGCTCATTGATAAGCGCGATATTAATGTCACGCTGGGTATTTTCAATGACTTTGGCTGCCTCCGCTACTTTGATGCTGCTCGCCTTGTGGGTGCCCACAGTGACAATCATGCGATAAATGCTATCGACATAGTCTGCCGCTTCTGGCGTTGAGCCTGAGGTGATCTTAGTAATGTTGTGTACCCGATGCTGCTTATCGCCGGGATTGATGCGTTCCGGGCTGTAGCCTGCAAAAAAGTCCTGGTTAAAGCGCAAGCCGGAGACCTTCTCAATGATCGGAATGCAAACTTCCTCTGTACATCCTGGGTAGACCGTTGATTCAAAGACGACTGTGGCACCTCGGCTAATTACTCGGCCCAATAGCGCGGAGGCTTTTTCAAGAGGTGACAAATCAGGCTGTTTGCTGTCATTGATCGGGGTGGGGACAGTAATAATGTATAAATCGCGCGCGCGGATCTCATCTTCGGCGCAGGTGTAGCTTAAATGGCTGGCTTCGCTAAGCTCCTGGGCGCTAAGCTCCAGAGTATGATCTTGGCCTAAGCGGAGCGCTTCTATGCGCGATGGGTTAATGTCAAAACCGACAGTGTCGATTTTTTTTCCAAATTCTACAGCAAGAGGGAGGCCTACATAGCCTAAGCCTATGACACATAGTCGAGGGTTAGCAGCGAACATGGAGATTTTCCTTAGCGAAGAGTCTTGCCCAAAAGGGTTGGTAACTTACCATAAGAAGAAGCTTTCCTCCACGAGCATATCACTCGCTTGGCATATTGCGTACGCTTCGACCGGAACTGGAAATAGTGCCGGAAGATTGACAATTTCGTTCGAGTATTTGACATAAAACTGGCTATAATGCGAGCCGTTATCCAATCTGTTGACCCTAAGCTTAGGCTGATTTGAAGGAACTGGGTTTGTCCTATATTCGTCTCAATAAGCACTATGTGCATTTACCATATCTCTATCTCGGGCTTATAGAGGCCGTCTTGCTTTGCGCCTCTGCCTGGGCCGCGCAGTTATTGGTGGCAGCCAATATCGAGGGCATTCCTGTTGAAACCAATTGGCTGCAAGTTGGCATTTTTGCCTTTGTGCTCAGCTGTTGCACGCTTTCAATGGGTGTGTATATCGCCATGGTGCGGGAAGGCTTTGCCAGCATGGTGTTGCGAACCTTGGTGAGCTTCTTTTTATTGGGGAGTGCGTCCTTATTCTTAATTGGAGCAATTTTCGGCCCAGAGTTAATGGTGCAGGGGGTGGTTTTTTGGGGGGTGCTTTTCTCTGCCGCCATTGTCATTGTGGTGCGCTGGCTCTTTATTCGCCTGGTTGATGTTGAATCCCTTAAGCGGAGAGTGATTATTTATGGCGCAGGCGCTCGCGCGCAAAAGCTTCTGGAAGAGCTACAGCCCAGTATCAATGTTATAGGCGTCTCTATTGCTGGGTGTATTGCCAATGAAGCTGAGACATCCTGTGTCAGTAAAGAGCTTATAGTTGAAGAGCCTCAGGATTGGTTAGAGTTTGTTCGTCAGCGACACATCTCAGAAATAGTCATTGCCCCGGACGAGCGTCGCCGTGAGCGGGGGGGCTCATTTCCATTAAGTCAGTTTTTAGATTGTAAATTGGCGGGAGTGCCGTCTAGCGATGCTTTAGGTTTTTGCGAAAGAGAGCTGGGCAAAATTGATATTTCGCTATTGCAGCCGAGCTGGATGCTGTTTTCCGATGGGTTTAAATACTCCAGGCGCAGAGTATTGGCCAAGCGGCTCTTTGATATCGCACTAGCTTCATTGTTTTTTATTGTCCTTTGGCCATTTATGTTGCTTACCGCATTGGCGGTCAGATTGGATAGCCCTGGCTCAGTTTTATACCATCAGATTCGTGTTGGCCTTAATGGTCGTGAATTTCGCATATATAAATTCCGTAGCATGCGTCAGGATGCGGAAAAGCACGGTGCAGTTTGGGCACAAAAAAATGACGCTCGAGTTACGCGAGTGGGGGCATTTATTCGCAATACTCGTTTAGATGAGTTGCCTCAATTGTATAATGTATTAGCGGGGCATATGAGCTTTGTTGGGCCTCGCCCAGAGCGTCCAGAATTTGTTCGCGATCTAAACCAGCGAATTCCATTTTACGAAATGCGACATAAGGTAAAGCCGGGGCTAATGGGCTGGGCTCAGCTTAAATATCCCTATGGCGCCTCGACAGAAGATGCCAAAAATAAACTTCAATATGATTTGTATTACACTAAAAACCACAGCTTTTTAATGGACATGTTAATCATGATTCAGACGGTGGAAATCATCTTGCTGGGTAAAGGTGTGCATTAATAATACTCGCAAAAGGAGAACTTTATGCTTATACAAAATTGGCGTGTAGTGTTTGGATTTATCTTAAGCCTTTTTATTAGCGCATGTGCCACTGAGGATACGGCTCAGCTGCCACCCCTGTCTGATACCGGGCTCCTTAGCGAATATCGTATTGGTGTTGGCGATACCTTGCAGGTCAGTGTTTGGAAAAATCCTGAATTATCCATCTCTGTGCCTGTGCGCCCGGATGGCAAAATATCTATGCCGCTAATTGGCGACCTTATGGCTGCTGATTTAACCGCTACGCAGTTGTCAGGAAATATCGTAACTAGCCTCTCGAATTATGTGCGAAACCCCCAGGTCACGGTGATTGTATCGAATCCTAGCAGCTCAGACTTTCAGCGGAGGGTTCGTATAACGGGTGCCGTTAACTCGCCCCAGTCAATTCCCTATCGTGAGGGTATGACGGTTTTGGATCTTGTGTTATTGGCTGGCGGTCCCAATGATTTCGCTTCGGGGAATAGGGCAAAGCTTTACCGGCGTGTAAATGGCCAGCTAAAAGTTTATCCGATCTTGTTAGATGATTTGATTAATAGTGGAAAAATAGAAACTAACTATATGCTCCAGCCCTCCGACATAGTGACAGTGCCTGAGCGCGCTTTTTAATAGTCAATAAAGCCTGCCAAGAGATTTCTCATGGATAAGATTTACCTAAAAGAAATGATTGCAGCGATGCGAGCTGAGTTAATTCGTTATCGCTATATATTTGCCATGCTCTTTGTAGGCGTAAGTTTTTTATTGCTTGCGTTAGGCATTTTTTGGCCTAAAACCTATACCACAAGCGCAGTACTTTTCGCTGATGTAACTAATATTATTGAGCCGCTGTTAAAAGGTAGTGCTGAGGTAACTAAAATTGACAGGTCTGAACAGGCTAGCGAGGTTATCTATACCAAAGCAAGCTTGCTGTCTTCAGCTAAAGAGTGTGGCCTGATTAAAGAGGGAATGTCTGAAAGCAAGCAAAATCAACTGATTGCGCAAATGCGCTCTGGCGTGAACATCAAGCAAGAGAGAAATAAAAACTATTTTCAAGTTAGCTATCGCGCCCCAAATCCAGATGAATCTTTTGAGTGCCTCAATGCGATCATAAATGTATTTATAGAAGATACGGCAAAGAAAAAGCGGGCGGAGAGTGTGGGGGCATACAACTTTATTGATGCTCAGGTACAAACATATAAAAAGCAATTGGAGCTGGCAGAAGAAAAGCTAAAGGACTTCAAATCAAAAAATACCGATGGCAGTGAAGATGCGGTTACCGCACGCATATCAGGTTTGCGTCAACAAGTCGAAAATTTAAAAATTCAAATCGAAGAGTCCCAGTCTCGTATTAATACCATTCAGCAGCAGCTAAATAATGAGGGGCACTATCTTCAGGCAAAGGGCCAAATTGATGAGTTAAAACAGCGCCGCCAATTGATGAGTGATAAGCTCGAACAATTACTGCTGAGCTATCAAGAAAATTATCCAGATGTAATATCGCTTCGCTCACAAATTGATGAGTTGGATTTATCAATTTCCAAATTACAGGAAAGTGGTGATATTTATGGGAATAACGATAAAGTAGAAAATCCCCTCTATGAAGAGTTAAGAAAACAACTGGCAGAGGCGGATGTTGATCTAAAAGCGCAAAAGCGCAGAATGCAATCACTGCTTGGCCTCCAACAACAAGAGGTTGAGCGCAAGCAGCGAATTGCAGCAAGTCAGGCTGAGTTGTCTGAACTCACTCGCGACTATAATGTTACGCAAAAAGTTTACGAGGAAATGTTGCGTAGAAAAGAAGCGGCTCGTCTTTCTATGACTTTAGATATAGAAGGGCAGGGAATTAGTTATCGAATTCAAGAGCCTGCCAATTTTCCCCTAATGCCATCCGGTTTGAGGTTTGTGCATTTTGCTATTGTGGGGCCTATTTTAGGGTTTCTCGTTCCGCTGGGCTTGCTGGTTTTCTATTTGATATTGGATCCTCATTTGCGCTCAGCGAGAATTTTGCAGCGTCAGCTCCCAGAAGAAATTGAGATGATTGGCGTAATTCCTCATTATCATTCTCCAATAGCGGCGCGACTTTTGCGGAAAGATACGCTGCTTTTACTCGGATTGTCCTCACTACTTATGATTAGTTACCTTGTTATTGCCGTTTACTGGCAGATGTATAGAGGCTAGGGGCGAATATGGATAAGCAAAAAGATCAAGGTTTAAGTTCGTTGGCTGCCTCTGTTGAAGAGTTAGTAGAGAGTAGTGAGCAGCTTGTAAAAAATGCTGTGCTTGAGCATCGTAAGCGAGAGCAAATAAAAAACATGAAGCTACCTGTGCTTTGGTCCCAGGAAGAGCTCTATGAAAGAAAAATAATTTTCACGGGAATGCGCCAAAGAGATATTCTTAATGCTTTTCGCGAGGTGCGTATCAGGCTGCTAAAACGCAGTGAAAATGACAACATGGTAGTGCTGGTTTCATCTGTTGCGTCATCGGGTGACTCGAGTCGCTTCAGTTTTAACCTTGCTGCCACATTCGCTCTGGATCCTCATAAAACCGCGCTATACGTGGATTGCAATCCTTATCGCGGCGAGGCTGAAAAATATATTGTCGGCGACATGGGTGCCGGTCTTACCCAATACCTAAAAGATTACAATACTCCCCTGAAGCAGATAATTTATCCAAGTGGTGTGGAGCGTCTGCGGGTAATACCTTCCGGTGGTTCCAGTGAAACTGCCGCCGAGTTTTTTAATTCTAAGCGAATGGAAGTGCTTGTGTCCGAAATTAAAGCGCGCTATCCCGACCGCTTTATTGTGCTGGATGCACCATCGGTGCAGCAGTCGACAGAAGCGAGAATTTTGGCAAAATATTGCGATCACGCACTTTTGCTTGTGCCATTTGGAAAGTCAGTTGTTGATGAAGTTCTGGCTGCAGTTGATGCGGTAGGCAGGGAAAAGTTTGCAGGGCTTGTGTTTGATAACTAAATAATTCCAGGAGTCAGCTGCATGAAAATGAACAAGAACGCTGTTATACATACTGGACTATTTTCTGTTGTCTTTCTTGGTAATGCCGTGCTTGCTAATGATATTGGTGGAAGCGTCTCCTTAGGTACGGGTTATTCCGATAATGCAACAAAATCGGAACTGGATCCATTGAATGAGCGGCAGGATAATTACCATGCCTCGTTAAACGCGGATTACCAAAACCAAACTGTGACAGCCGGGGTAAATTATCAGCTTAGCAAAAGGGTCTTTGCGGAAAATTCCCAGCCGGATAAATCCTATTTAGATGGCGAATCCTCACTGTTGATAGGAGCGGAGAGGGCGGTAGCAAATATCTTGTTTAGTCATTCGCAGCGAACCCTTATTGCCAATCCCAATCAACTCGACTACACCAGCAACCTGGATGAGCGATCCATATTGGCGGTAGCGCCAAGCGTGAGAGCGAACTTAAATTCGACCAACAGCATTGTGCTTACGGGTAACTATAGTGATATTTCTTTTAAAGATTCGGAACTGAGGAACTCGACACGTAAATCTGGCAATTTATTAATGAATCACGCAATGTCAAAATTGAGTGAGTTGTCAGTCGTGGCAGATTATTCAGCTGTGGACTTTGATCATTTTCCCTCGGTAAATTATAAGTTGGTAAAGGCACTGCTCGGATATTCGGCACACTTAAGTCGGCTTAGATACAGTCTAGGCCTTGGTTATAATCAAAGTAAATCTGATACTAAAAGCGACTTTGGCTCTCCATCCTATGATGGCAGTCTGAGCTATACGACAAGCTTGAATAACGTGTCGCTTGCTTTTAATAAGGCCATTACAGACTCATCCTTTGGTAATGGCAACCATGATCAGGTATCGCAAGACACTGAATCAGATACATCTACTCAAGTAGATCAAATTGACAGGTCGTATTTACAGTTTTCCTGGAAAACGAGTTCGATTTGTGGCCGTTGTGATTTCGGAATCAACCTGAAAACAACACGAGACAAATATATAGGCATAAGTGAGATGTCCAATATGCGCGGTGGCGGTATTCACTTTGGCTATCGTTTATCCCGCCCACTTTTTGTAAGAGCCTCTTATAACATCAGCAAAACAGATTACCAATTAAATATCTTTGGCAAGGATTTCTCAAACAAAAGTGCTTTGGTAAGCATTAACTACGCCTTTTCCCAGGGAATAGACCTGGATGTGATCGGGCGCAGACAGAAGCGAGACTCGGCAAGTGGCGGACAGTCCTATGCTGAAAATTATTACGGCGTAAATATTAGTGTCAATTTTTAACAATTTCCTACAGCTTTTACGGTAAGAAAAATATGAAAAACTATATTTTGTTGGTGTTAATTACCAGCTTATTTTTAGGTTGTGGGAAGCACTCGGAAGATAATAAATCCGAAATGCAGCGACACATTAAATCCGCTAATGTTTATGTGGCTCAGGGGCAAATTCGCGCCGCTATGCTAGAGGCTAAAAACGCAATTAACAAAGAGCCAGATTTGCCTGATGGATTCTTGGTAATGGCGGGTATCTATAACCGGATAGGTGCATTTAGTTCTAATCAGAGCATGCTTGAGCCTTTAGTAGCGAAAATGCCGATATTGGCCACCGATCTCGCGGATGCTTACCTAAATTTAAAAAAATATAACACGGCATTGGAGTTAATTAATAAATACCCCGTTGGCGAAGACAGGGCTGATCTGCGCAAGCGCCAGATGGAAATTACCGCATTGGCTAATATCTATCTTGGCGAGCAGCAAGGGTTCCAAGTTGCCCTGGCTAATTTCCAGGGCGCAGGAGCCAACAAGCAAGAATTAACCTTTATCAATGCCAGCAATCTATTGGCCAAAGGCAAAATAGAGGAAGCAAACAGTCTTTTGGATGCGGCACTTAAAGAGGCACCAGAAGATAAGAAGCTGTTGCGGCTGGCGGGTGGGGTAAATCTATATAGCCACCAATTAAGTAAGGCAGAAGGCTATCTAACCAAGGCGCTAACATTATTGCCCAGCAGCGATATTATGAGCGTGGATCGCAGCCAGGTGTTGTCATTACTTACAGACACCTTGATTCAGGAAGGGCGGACGAGCGAAGCCTATACCTATCAAAAAATTCTGGCAGATGCCAACCCGGAAGGAAATGCGGCGCAACAGCGCTTTAATGAAGCCTTAGAGCTGTATCAGCAGGGTAATTTTGCCAAGGCCGAAACAATTCTTAACGAGTTGCGGGAGCAGTTCCCCAATGAAAAAAATAGCGGCACTTTGCTTGGGTTAATCGAATTTCAACAGGGTGCAGATGAAAAAGCAGCGAACCTGTTTGATGAATTTATCGATCCGGAAACGGCTTCCTCCAGTGTCATCCAAGCCGCTGCGCTGGTTAAATTTCGCAATAATAAAGTAGATGAAGCTCTTGAGTTGTTAAAGAAGGCTACCGAGAGCCAGCCCAATAATGCACAGCTACTGGCGACCTATGGCCTTGCAGTACTAGATGTGGATCCAAAAAGCGCTCAAGGCGCAAAATCCCTGGAAAAAAGTCTGGCAATAGATCCTTCCCATCCAAGAATCCGGCTCGCCTTGGCCAAGCGCTATATGGCGTTGGGTCAACCGGAACAAGCTCTGGGGCAATTGCAAAAAGCTTATCAAGCGCAACCGCTGGATCTCATTGTTCAGCAATCCTATTTGAAGGCGCTATTTGAGTTGAAGCAAGATGATCGGGTAAAAGCCGAAATCCTGGATTTTCAAAAAAGTTATCCTGATAGTGCGAGAGGCTCGTTTATAGAGGGCTGGTACTTCATGGAGCGAAAAGATTATGGCAATGCCGAAAAGGCTTTCGAAAAGTCCGTAGCCAATAAAAATAACACAGAAAAAGAACTGGCCTACTCGGCATTGGCGCAAATATATGAGTTAAAGAAGAATCCTCAAAAAGCAGTTGCATATTGGCAGCAGGCGCTAGCCGCTAAACCCGCTGTAGTATCAATTTACAGCCGTTGGTTGTCACAGATGCTAGAGCTAAATAGACAGGATGAAGCTAAAGCCTTCCTGCAAAAGCTTGAGAGTGAATCTGGAGCATGGCAGCCATCTTTAGTTTTGGCAGAAATTTACGCTCGCGCGGGAGATCTATTAAACGCGATTGCACATTGTGAAAAGGCTGTAGAAAAGAGTAATTCAGTGAGTTTGACGAAACAAAAATTAGCTGTTTTATACCAGGCAGAGGGAAGCTTGCTAAAAGCTCAGAAAAAGTTCGAAGATGCCAGAGGCTATTTTTTAAAGGCGACGGAGCTTTTCCCCAAAAATATTAACTACGTGGGAAGCCTGATTGAAATTGAGTTGGCAGCAAAAAACACCAAGGAAGCGCAGAGTCTGCTAGATCAGTTTCCTGATGACGATTCAACTAAAGCAGAAAAGATCTATTACCAGGCAGCTATTGATTTCTCCAATGATGATAAGCAAAACGGCTTTAAGCACTTGCAGGAATCCTGGAATTTAAAGCCGACAGAAAAAGCAGCAGAGGTTACTTTTGCTTACTATCAAAGCCAGGGCAGCAAAGACCTTGCAAAACAATTCGTAACAGAATGGACGGAAAAGTTACCCAAAAGCTATAAAGGATCATTTATTAGGGCAACACTTTATCAGGCAGAAAACGATAAAGCCGAGGCCATTGAATGGTATAAAAAGTCCTTGGAGCTCTCTCCTAATTCGGTCATTCCTCTGAATAATCTGGCATGGTTGTATTACGAGAAAAAAGATAATCAGGCGTTGCCTTTAGCCAAACGGGCTGCCTCATTAGCGCCAAAGGCCCCGGCAGTATTAGACACCTATGGGTGGATTTTGGTTGAATCTGGGCAGTTGGAAGAGGGTATTTCTATCTTGGAAAAGGCCCTGGCTTTTGATCCAGAAGCTAAGGATATTAAAGAGCATCTAAAATTGGCCAAAGAGCGGAGTAAGTAGGCTTTACGCATAAATAATTAATCCAGATGCCGAATCTCAATAAGCCGTTTGAAAGTGTATTTAGAACCGAGTCTTGGGTGCAGGCCTGGATTGATACTTGGGGAAATGACCGGCGAATTCGCCTTATAGATCTCGGGGGGAGAGGCAATCCATTAGAATATATCTACCAGGAGCGAGGCTTAATTAAAAAATCCGTACCAACAAAATGCCTTAACTTGGCGGGAGTTGGCGGATTTCAAATTTCATCTCCGCGGTCAGAATACAACGACTTGAACGCATTGTTGGGTTTGTTTGGTGGTGCTCGGGAGCTATTCAGAGAGCTAGCAAAACTAAATTGGCAGCAATTCTATCTAAGGGACTGTCTTGCTAATGTAATTAGCCAATGGTGCTCCTCCTCTAACTATCACAATGCCCACTGCGTTCAAGAGCGCCATGAACTGGCATATCATGTGGATGCCAACAGCTTTCCAGATTACCTAATGTCCCTCGGTACGAGTACAAGGCTAAAGTACTTTAATCGAAGAAATCGCCTCGCAAATTTCGGTGAAATAGAACGAATAGGTCGCCCCAGTGCCGAGGCTGGAAACTTTTTTAAGGAATTAAATAACTTCCACCTAATGCGCTGGGGGCGTCCGTGCTACTCAGAGCAGTCCCAGCAGTTTATGTCGGATTTTTTTTGTCGGCTAGAAAGTCAAGGCGGAAAAGTAATTTTGGATGGCCTTTATGTTGATGGTGAATTGGTTTCTGTATTATTGGATGTGGTATGGCAAGGGCGCAGGTACAATTTGCAATCTGGGTACCTGCAACAAAAATACTCAAGAATTTCGTTGGGGTCAATTCATTTGGGATATGGAATTGAAGAGGCAATTAAAAATTCCCAAATTTATGATTTTATGGCCGGAACAGGCAAGAATGAAAACTACAAATTATCAATATCTAACGCCTCTGTGAATTTACAAAATTTAATTCTAGTTAGAGGTTGGCTAAAGATAATTTATAAAATTTTCGGAAAATAGTTGATAGCAAATATATTTGCCTGAAGAAAATTATCCAGACAATTGTGTAAATTCCGGTGGCCGGCCAAGCTTATTAAACTTAGTTGGCATTCCGGAAAACTGAGTTGGCGGGCAGAACGCTTCGGATTTTACAAGATGAAGAAAATAGAAATTAGTATAATTTTTGCCACCTTTCGCCGCGGCGAAATTTTGAAATTAACGCTAGATAGCTTTGTGCGATTAGATGCAGGGGATTTTGAATATGAGATTGTCCTAGTGGACAATGCCTGTGAGCAAAGCATAAAAAATCTGGTTGAGTCCTATAGTGATAAAATTCCCGTGCGGTATTTCCAGGAGCAAAAGGCTGGAAAAAATTCGGCATTAATTACAGGCCTTGCTCACGCAAAGGGAGAGTTGTATGTATTCACAGATGACGATGTGATTGTAGATTCCCAATGGCTCAACAAACTAATTGAAGGTGTTCGGCGCCATCCAGAGGCCGCGCTGTTTGGTGGGCGCATACTGCCAGACTATCCCAAAAATTATCAAACAATCGCTAGTGACATAGATTTCAAGCACTGGTTTTTACGCTCGGCCTATGTAATTGCCGACTGGGATCAGCCTGAGGGTCCGATAAAAGTCGGCCATATTTGGGGGCCCAATATGGCTGTGCGCCGCGAAGTATTTGATACAGGTATTCACTTTAATCCCAACATAGGCCCTAACGGAAGTGATTATGTGATGGGTAGTGAGACAGAATTTTTGCGGCGTGCAAATCAGGCTGGTTTTCAAGGTGTTTATTTACCCGAAGCGTTGGTCTTTCACCAGATTCGTTCCGAGCAATTAAATCTTAAATGGATTGAGGGGCGGGCATATCGCTCAGGAAGAGGTCAGGCAGCCTCCGCGATTCTGGATTGCGTAAAGTTTTTGGGGGTCCCGCGATATCTGTTGCGCAAGTATCTTATCGCTTGGTTCAAATTAAAAATGTGCTTTTGGTATAGCCGTGATCAGCGTTTTGATACAGCGATTACATTTTACATGCTCAAAGGACAGATAGATCAGCACCGAAAGCAGAGTGTTGAGCACAAGAAAATTAGTTATGAGTAAAGCCAAATTATTATTGCGCGGCTCGGTGTTGCAGGCGCTTGAGTCAGTTGTTGCTATAGCAGTTGGCTTTATAACTCTACCGTTAATGCTCAAGTATTTGGGTGCAGATCTTTATGGTTTATGGGTTTTAGTTGGGGGTTTTACCGGTTTGCTCTACATTTTCGACCTAGGGTTTGCATCCTCGGTAACGCGAAGTGTCGCAAGTGCTATTGCAGTAAATAATCACAACAAGACCAATGCAATTGTCAGTTCTGCCCTTGTTATTTATTCCGCTCTTGCGTTGGCAATTATGGCTGTGGTGGGTGCTATTGCTCTGCTTTATAAGCCAGGTATTCAGGAGACTATTTCTCACAGTCAGTTCCAGTGGGTAATTTTAATTGTGGGATTATCGATTGCGATTGAATTCCCCTTTAAGGCTTTTGCTGGGCTCTCTGGTGCGCACCTGCGTTATGATCTGGTGGCCACCTATCGAATTATCGTCAAAGTGTTTAATACGGCCGTATTGTTTTATCTATTGTTTAATAATTATGGCTTGGTTGCTATTGCAATATTGCAGTTGGTTAGCGGTATCGTCTCGAATATATTTTTCTTTTATTTGGCTAAAAGTGTTTATCGCGAGTTAGATGTGGCATCTAAGTTCATTAGTCGCGATATTATGAAAGAGTTGTTTAAATTTAGCAGCTGGGCATTTCTCATAGATATCAACCGTATGCTAAAAGAGCGAATTGATCTATTTTTTATCGGTGGGTTTGTGTCGCTCGCTGCGGTAAGCGTTTATTACGTGCCAGTGCGTTTGGTGGAATACACGCTGCAGCTATTGTACAAAGCTTTGAATCTTTCGCTGCCTATTCTCACAGGTGATACATCCAAAGGCGACTCGGAAAAGTTTCGTGCAAACTTAATACTTTTTAATCGTATTAATGTTTATTTTGCATTGCTGACGTTTCTTTTCTTTCTTCTATATGGAGAGCCAATTATTTATTATTGGATGGGTGCGGATTTTGATTCCGAGTCCGCGTATAGGATATTGCTTGTATTGCTCGGCGCTCGTCTAAGTGCATTATCGTCCAACGGTTTTAACAATGCGCTCTATGCTCAAGCCAAGCATAAAATCATTGCCTATATTAATTTCACAGAGGCTATAGCGACTGCAATATTACTCACGGCGTTCTTGGTGTGGACAGAAACAGGGCCAATTGGTGCTGCCGTTGCTATCGCTATTCCTCTATGTATTGGTAGATTAGTGGTGCTGCCTGTGTGGGCATTAAAAATACTAGAGATGGAAGATGGCACGACTTTGATATGGCAGTCGTATCGCCCATTACTGTTAATAGTATTATGTACCATAGTATATAGTCTTGCGCCGTTAACCAAACAAATTGCCTGGCCTCATGTGGTCTATGGGATAGTGTGTGGAGTGGGCGTAGCAACCTGCGCTGCATTTGAATTGCAGTCGCGCGAACGCAACTACTTACGCAGCTTCTTTAATAGAATCACTAAAAGGGTTTCCTGAATATGACGGTTTCGAGTCATTTGGCCATAACAGTCAAATAAAGGGAGAAAACAAGTGGATGTCTCTGTCATTATTCCTGCTTTCAATGCGGCCAAAACCATTGCTGCATCGGTCGAAAGTATATTGGCCGCCAAGGCAGATTATCAAATTGAAATTCTGGTAATAGATGATGCCTCCAGCGATAGTACTTGGGAATGTTTACAAGCGATAGCAGCGCAGCACTCAGAAATAAAGCCGTTAAAAAATCACCGCAGAAAAGGTCCCTCTGGTGCGCGCAATACGGGTTTAGATGCGGCCGTAGGTAATATCATTACATTTCTAGATGCAGATGACGTCTGGTATCCGAATCATTTGCGTTTGGGTGTAAACCTTTTGCAGGCTCAATCAACAATCGATGCGATTATTTTTGATCAAGATATTATTAATGCTGACACCGGAATAAAGACTTCAACTTGGGTTACAGAAAAGAAAATTTTACATAGCATGCAACAGCGAGCAATTAGCGCCACTGAATTTGAATTAAATGACAATATTGCGCTGGCGTTGCTTAACGAATCATTTCTGCATTTGCAAACACTCGTGGTCAGACGTCGCGTAGTAGAGCATATTCGTTTTGAAGAGAATGTTTTTCGCTCGGAAGATCTTGATTTTGGTGTGCAGATGTATTTGCAAAATATCAAATTTTGCTATTCAAAATTGATAACAGGAATTTACTACCGAAATAATGAAAGTCTTACGGCCAAAAGTTATGAAAACGATATCAAATCCGCTCATGATCGATTATTTATATTGAATAAATATTTGGCGGCGCCGGAAGTTTATAAGGTTCCAGCTAGTTTGTTGAAACAGATGATAAAAGAACGCCTGTTGAAAATTGCCTACCCGCTACGCAAGACCGGTAAAAAACGTGAGGCATTTCAGTCTGTTTGTGCAAGTTTTTCTTATGGTGTTTCGATTCGGCAAATTATTGAGCTAATAAAAGTAATAGTTTCCAATGAGACTTAGTTTTAATTAGCCCACTGAAGCTTGATAGCTAATCTTAAACGTAATATTAGACTGACCATTTTTTCTGCATTGATAAAACAGGCCAGTACAACTTTATCGTGATAGCGCTGGAACTTTCCGCATAAATAGCGAGTTTGGTCTCTTGTTGCCAGGTTCCATAGAGCTTGCGCGGCAGGTCGTTCATAATTTCTTGGAAGATACAAAATCGTCTTAACCTTTATTGGTTTAACTACATTGTAATTCAGTCATTGTGCCTGATTTGAAGGGAAAGGGAATTCAGGGCAGCAATGGATAAGTTACCTGAAGCTGATATTTTTTTACAATTTTTCGCTCGATAGATAAAGACGGGTATGCATTGAAAGGCGACTTTCTTGCGGAATACGACATCCTGTGGAACCTTGTGGGGCAACATTCAGCTGATGCCGTATATCTGGCTCCCGAAAAGTTTCACTTGGCTCTGGCTAAGGTGAATTTTGTGGGTACTTCCAGCGTTGTGCTGCGAAGGGCAAGTTTAAGCAGTAAAGACAGATTTAATGAAGAGTTGAAAAATTCGGATGACCGCCTATTTTGGTTATTGTTTTCTTTAAATCACGGTGCTGTTTTTGTTAACAAAATACTTCACTCCTACCGAATCCTTGATACTGGCATTAGTAAACGGAGTTTTTTAAAGCGCGGGCCTAGTAAAATAAAAGCGCTAACAATAGCTATGCGGGAAACTAACAATAAAGCTGCAAAATCAGCCATCCGAGCGCAAATTTCGCGAGATTATGCGTCTATGGCTTACGCATATAAATTGGAAAAAAATTATAAAAGCTGCTTGAAGGCATCATCCCTGAGCCTTAAGTTCAAATTAACCTTTTGGCCGTTAAAGCTTTTTTGTACAAGTATTGTTGCAATGATTTTAGGGATTTTTATAAAAACGTAAATTATCTGAGAGTTTTTTTAATTAGAATGTCCCTCTTGTTCGGTTTCCAATTTTAAGTTACTTGAGCATAGATGAGAGTTTGATCAATAAAGGCGGTGTTGGATATTATTCGGATAGCCGCCATCATAGTCTCTCTTGCGCAAAGTTGTTCTAGCCAATGTTTGAAAAATATATTTCTTGGTACATCTCTATCAGCGCCATGAAGATGAGAAACTTTGAGCCAAAGTAAAGATCTTCAACTATATCTCGAGAGCTAAAACGAGATATTGAGGCGTGTCGCCGAAGAAATTTCTAATTGAGGATGGCGAGCGAAATCGCTCGCCGGGTTTTCAAAAAGTGGTCATTGGTTGTGCCAATACAATTTTTTGAACTTACCTTTGTATCTATTTTGGTGCAGTTGGTTTTGGGACTTTGAGGGGCTCGGATGTAACTCCATTTGCATCTACCACATATAAGTATACTTCGTTGCTTTTTAGGGCTTGAGCATTGCGAATGGAAAAGCTAATTCGTGAGTCGCTCCAGTTAGCTGGATCAACATATTGTAATTCCTTAATTGAGCATTCACTATAAACTGGCTTGTCACAGATTTCTAATCTTGCTTGGGTCGTAGCAATGTACAAATCATCGAACCATGCTTTGGCGGTATTATAAAATCCTTGAGCCATGTGGCCTAGTCTGAAGTCTATAAACTCTCCATCCACATTTCTGAAGGCGTACGAGTGGTTATCTATACCTAGCTTCCCATCGAGCCAAACCTGGATAACGCCATTCTTTTCAGTATATGGGGAATTTAGTTGGATATTAAATTCCCATCTTTGAAATGTGTTAGCTGTTCCATCCCAGTTCCAGCCAGGTGTGCTGATGTTATTTGGATTAGGATTGGTGTCGCTAATAGCCCCACTGCTGACATTATTGTAAAAGCCCCAGCGTGTCTGGCCGCCTGGTATAAATGGCATTCCTTGAGGAAATTGGTTTACATTGCCGTATAGATAAAATTGTTTATGATTTGACGTGGAGGCTTGAAAGTTACCCTCCATTCTTCGCCAATAAGATATGTAAAGTTTGGAGAACGGTCCTTTATTTGACCATCCAAATGCGCGAACACTCTCTGGATCAATAGTCCAATCCACTTTTACGGACTTGTTGCCACTGATTGAGTAGGTGTTATCAATAACTATGCCGTTGCCGTTGTAGGAATAAATCGTACTCCATGCCGGGCCCACGATGGGCTTCAGGCCTGAAATTTTTTGTCCAAGTTGATCCCCTTCAAAATCATCCCAGCTAACTACTTCTCCACCAAATGCTCCGAAACCACTACCGTTGATGACAGTCGGCTCACCATTAACTTTTGGCAATTCTATAGTAGAGATCTGAGGTGCTGCATTGGCGTGCACAGCGTAACAGGCGAGGGCAATTACAAGTCCTCTTGGAAAGTGATTGCTGGCCATGATTAAGTCTCCTATGGGGTAGATTAATTTTAGTTGTAAGACTGCCTGTTGTCTTAAATTGAAGCGCCATAAGAAGAGATATGGTTATACGTAAATAATATACGCAATATTTTATATCTCAAATTTGAATAAGCGTTTTAACAGCTTATGTGAACCAGTGCGCGTTTTTCTTCTAATTAATTTTTTGTTTCAGTTCCTGAACCAAAGAAAGTACTCGAGACTGATGAAATTCTCTAAATGATTCTATTTGCTGCCTTAATTGATCCCTGCGTTCATAAGCTGAAATTAACGTCGCTGCTATATCTAATGTATTGCAATTAGTAAATAGATATCCCTCTGTGAATAATTCGCGATTGGCAGTTGAGTCAGTTAGTAGGCCTGGTGTAAGTACCGCAGCGGCCTCATAGGCTCCACATACAAGACAATTCTCTCTGGTGGTGAGATCGATAGCTATAAAGGCTCCGGATAGGTAATCTATATAGTCTTCTTCCGGTACGAATCCAAGTAATTTGATATTGCCGGGTAGTGTTTTGATTTGATCTGGACTTAAAGCTTTTGAGTATTTTCCGGTAATCAGGATGTCAAAATCTGGAGTAGAGTTTGCGGCTTCAATTACTTCGAAGTAAGGCTCGTCTGCGGCCCAGGTGCATATAAACAACGCGTATGGACGATTGTGAATAGTCGAGGAATTTTGCGATTTTATTAAGTTTGGGAGCGGATCAGGAATTACTTCTGCCTTTCCTCCTTTTCGTTCTATTTCCTCTTTTAGCCCTGCATTGGTAACAATTACCAAAGTCGCATGACGAATAATAAAATTATTTATAGCGGTTAAGATTGCAGAGCGCCCTTCATTGGGGAACACTCCGGCGTTATGCGCATCTACAATTACTTTAATGCCCGAAAATAGTCGATAAACGATAGAGATGAACGCTAAAACTATTGAAGGATTTTGCACATAAAGCGTTGATACATTTTGCTCTTTAATTATCTTTAGTGTTTTTCTAGTTAATTCTATGTATCTCAGGATTCGTCCTTTATTTGATATTAATTCGTATAGAGGAATGTTTAAGGCAGATGCCATAGAGCGATTTCGAGTTTGGATTTCCCATGTAATCCATGCTTGTTGTGTTTTTTTCATATTGTTTATGGCGCTGCGATTGGAGTTTGATTTATCAATTTCTTAATTGCGAGAGAGAGCCCGAGAGCTATCCACCAATAAATTTCATATAGGTCCATGCCAAATAGGCCTAGCATTAATCTTAAAAAAATAAAGCCAATTAGCGCCTTGGACAAATTAATAAGAAGATGCTGATCGAGAGATCGAAATTTATTAGATTTTGCTAAATTAATTATGTTGCTTTTACTGAGTAGAAGAAGTTGAGCAACGAAAGTAAAAAAAACTATAAAGCCTATTGGCCCAATATTTGTTAGTACCTCAAGGTAAAGGTTGTGGGTGTTTTGTGATCGCCCAAACATTTGATACCTTACCTTTGGAAATGCTTGCACACCAATTCCCATTGGATAACGGGCATATAAAATCAGCGCGTCTTCAATAATTTCCATTCGTTTTTCACTGGAATGTCCTTCTTTTGCCTCTCCTGTAAATATTGAAGTAAATCTTCCTTTGTATTCTGGAGGAACTACTGTAACAGCTGCCATAACTACAGATATCGCCAGCAAAAAAAGCTTAAATTTTCCGGTTTTAAGTTTAAGGAAAAAATATACAGCGCCAGCCACTACGGCCACATAGCCAGTTCTGGAGCCGGTGGTAACAATGATTACCAGCATAAAGGCAATAAGCGCAAGTAATCCCAAGCGAAGTAAATTACTTTTAACGCACATCAATAAAAATACAGCAAATGGCATGCAGCCTACGGCGAAACCACTAAAGGAGTTCGGGTGGCCATACATGGCGGTGGAGCCATGAAGGCGGGGGATTCCCTGATTTTCCCAGACGAGATTTCCTGTATACCATCCCGTGAATCCCTCTTGGCCCATTTTCAGCCAGGCGAGGATAATAAAAGCAATAATTACCCTAAGGTCTTCAATTTTGTTGGTCGCAGCGTAGATAAAAAATGTTACCAGTGCAAATTTGATAACCCTGTCGTCGAGCACACGCATGGACTCTGGTCTATCTAAGGAAAAGACCGTGTAGATCGCCATAATGCCTATCAACAGGAAAGCAGTTTTAGTAACCGAATTTAGGCCCTGGTTATATTTGGGTTCGGATAGATATTTATATAGCGCTATGGCGCCCACTAAGGCGCCATAAGTAAATTGAAAACGGATTGTTTGTAGTATTGATATTCGATAATGAAGCTCTAGATAAAATGCAAATATATAAAACCCAACCAGATAGCTAAGCAACGAGCCGTGAAATAGCGAGCTTATTTCATAGCTTGAAGGGCTAAAGGGCTTTTCTTTTACTTTAAGGCTCATGTGTCTGCTCGGCAGCTAATACCCAGGGCTAAGGGGCATTAAGGCTATTGATTGTAAACGTCATAGTGCTTGCTTAGGCATGTTGCCCAGTTGAATTCCTGTTCTGCGAAAATTCGAGCATTATGGGCTATTTGCTGCCTTAAGGGGCTATTGCTAATTAGCTGCTCTATGGCATTGGCAAGGCTCTGGTCGTCATTGGGTGGAACTAGCAGGCCAGTTTTGCCATGGTCAATTAATTCGGGGTTGCCGCCTACGGCTGTGGCTACACAGCTGGTGCCTTTTAGCATGTACTCGATAATGGCGTTACTCAGCCCCTCGGAATCGGATGAGATAACGCCAATGTCCAGCGTTTCTATCAACTGGGGCACGTTGCTCACTCTGCCATGAAACACTAGCGCCTGCCCCAGTCCAAGCCCTGCTGCTAATTGCTCCATCTCTGCGCGCATATGGCCATCGCCAATAATATGCCAGCGAACATTAGGGTATTGGGGGGCAAGCCTGGCGGCAGCTTTAATAAATAAGTCGGTGCGTTTTACCTGGCGGGTAAGGTTGCCCACTATGCCCACATGCTTGCATTCCCCCGGGTGGGCGACAAAACTAAAGGATTCTATAGTGACCCCATTGGGCACTACAGTGATTAGTTTGGGGTTTAGGGAAAATTCGCGACAAAAATGCTCGCCTACAGCCCTGGCATTACATAAATAACCCGTCATAAGCCGGTATACACGCTTGAGTACCCGCTTTTGTTGCGCGGTTAGCCAAAAACCCATATCGCGAAAGCAGGCTAAGCGAATTTTAACACGGGCTAAGTAGGCAGCCAGGCCAGCAAAGATTGTCGAATCCTGAAAAAAGGTTTGGACTATATCAATTCGCTCGCGGCGCATAAATGCAACCAGCTTGAATAGCGAGATGATTCCTGCGAGGGAAAATAATTTAGGTAGATGCCAATCCAGGTGTATGCAGTTGGCGGGCACCAACCCCGGTTGCGATGGCCGCAAGGTTAATAAATAGGGTTTACATTGTGCTGGATCAAGGTGCTCGATCAACCCGCTTAATTGTAACTCGGTGCCGCCGCGAATAAGGCAGTCGATGCAAAATAGGATTTTTTTAGGCTGTTTCATGAGTGGTCTGCAAAATTTCGCAATATATTTCTTTGTATTGTTTATACATGGCTTGGCTTGAATAGTCGCGCACCAGTATTTTGTGTGCATTAAGCGCTATGCGCTGTGCCAGTTCTGGTGCATTGATGAGCTGCTCTATGCTGTCGGCTAATTGCTGTGGATTTTGCTTTTCCACCACCAGGCCACTTTGCTGGTGCTGAATCATCTTTCCAATATCGCCCACCAGTGTGCAGACTATGGGCTTTTTCTGCGCGGCCGCCTCCAATAAACTCATGGGCATGCCTTCATCAAGCGACGGCAGCACAAAGGCATCTGCTAGCGCCAGTAATTGGTTTATGTCGGCACGAAAGCCCAATAATCGGACTTCTTCTTTTAGTTCATATTGCCTGATGGCTTGAGTTAACTCCTCCGCCAATGGCCCCTGGCCAACAATCAGTGTGGTGCATTTTACGCCTTTAGCGCTGAGTAATTTAGCTGCTTGAATAAGTGTTAATTGATCTTTTTGGCGAGCCAGCCGCGCCGGGTTAATCAATATGTAGGAATCTTTGGCAATGCCCAGTTGATGGCGCAGCTCGTCCAGTGTGGTTTTATCCTGCTGCTCGGGAATGTCTACACCATTTTTAATAAGGGCAAGTTTGTTGCTGGCAATACCTGCTTGGCGCAGTACATCCAGTATTTCATCCGACACACCAACGATTTTGGGGAAGCGATGATAAAAAAGCTTCTCCAGATGAATCATTATTCTGGCTTTAAGTGGTGCCCGCGCAGGATCGAACCACAAATGGCAGGTGGCCATAATAGGGATATTGGTTAACAGGCGTATGGCAAAGCCAAATACTGAGGGTTTGTAGCCATGGGAGTGGATTAGGTTAATCCGTTGCGCTTTGAGCAGACGGGCGGCCTGAGGAATTTGCCAAAGCAATTTGCTGTTGGCAATTGGAATTTTAATCGCTTCCAAACCAAGTGCTTGAGCTGCGTCGTAAAGGGCACAGGGGCTATGAGGATTGGCAACAATACAGCCAATTACAGGGGCGTAGTGCTGATCCGCCTGCATTTGTCTGGATAGGTTTAAAATGACACGCTCGGCGCCGTATACGCCTTCGCTCTCAATAAAATGCAGTATTCGTGTTAGCGGCTGCTTCATTCAGTGGCCTTAGCGTATATGTCGTAAGCTAGGCCGCCTGTGCCTGCTTTGCCACCAGGGGCATTAACTGTTGCAACAAAGTGAAGCTCGCTTTTAACTCTGCTAATAAGTTCGTCAGCACCTTCGGCGTGAAAGCCCTGCATGACCACTACATAGTTAAAGTTGGAGAAGGGCTGGTAGTGTTCCAATACAGCCAAAGGCGCTTGATAGAAGCTGTAATAATCAAAGCCCTGATCGGATTGGTAATTAAGCATATTGAAAAGGGTAAGCTGAGAGTGCTCTTCCCAAAGCCTGATATGACGATGGGTGAAGGGCTCCCCATTGCTAATGGCCTCACTATTAAGGTCATTGATTACCGCCGTGCGGGTTTGGATGCACCGGGTATTGCAGGGCAAAAACAAGGTGTCGTAGCCGATAATATAAAGTTTGTCACTGGGTTTTAGCTGTTGCTGGACCCAGGTTTGCAGCTGTGCATAGTTGGCGTTTTTGAACTCGCTACTCTGTTGGTAAAGCTGGTAACCAAATAGGCATAGCGCTATTGCCGTAAGGGCGACACCTGCGGCTGGCCTTATATAAACCACTAGCCAATAGGCCAGCAGTGCGTAAAAAACTGGCAGCGCAGGCAGCATCCAATAGCCGCGCAGCTGGCGAATGGCGGCAAAGGCAAGTAAAAAACACAGTACAATAAAGATCAAATTGCCCAGTAACCGAGGGCTTGGCTTTTCGCCTTTTAATAGGGTGTTTGCACCTATGGCAATAAATAGTGGAATAAATAGCCAGCCAGTGTTTTTTAGCATCACCAGAAATTGATCGCCCCAGTGGATCCAGGGTGAGGCGTCATCGCGGATGTTAAGCGCGCGCAATTTTATGTACAGGCTGGGGTCAAATAGCGGCGAGCCAGCGGAAACTAAAAAGCAAAAAAACGACAAACTGCAAAATGCCAGGATAAGCTTCCAGTTTCGCAGGCCTTGGCCCGACCTTATCAGGTCAATTGCGAAAAATATCACCAGCATAGCTGCGTGTAATTTAAAACCGGTCGCTATGCCTAGTGCTATGGCGGCAACAATCAATTGATTACTTGATTGACGATTTAGATAGCGAAAATAGAACCAAATACCTATGGCAGAAAATAAGGTGGCCGGTGTGTCTGGCCGGGCAACAAGATAGCACCAGAGGGTGTTAAAACTTAATAGGAAAAAGCAAGTGGAGATAATTGCAATTAAATAACCTAGGCGCTCGCTGCGAAAAATTTCGATTGCTATTAAATATACGACAGCTGCTGTTGCCATATCTAAGCTGAGCATCAACCAGCGATAGTTTTCAACATAGGGTTGCGGGGTTTGGTAAAAATCGCGATAGGCATCGGCGATAAGGTTGAGGCCGAGGTGATCCAATTGTCCGCTGGCAAGTAAATGGGTAACGTAAGTTGTTATAGAGCTAAGGCCGACTAGCCAGCTTTCTATATAGGTGCGCTGTGGTGGTGCTTCGCCAAACCATACGAGAAAGCCGGCATTAAAAAGGGTGTAATCATCAATAGTCGTGTAGGGCGCGCCAACCCCAATAAGGCCGATTTTAACGCTAAGCGAAATGGCGGCTACAAAAATAAGCAATCCAATAGCGAGCCAGGTGATTTTTGATGGGCGTTGTGTAGTTGATGTCATTTGAGTTATTAGTAGTGAAAAGGAATGTGTGGAGAGTCAGGCTTTCTTCGTGAAAGTGACCATTTGAAATATGAAAGGTCTTTGCTGGTTGCCATCCTGCCGATTAAAAACGGGTGATGTGAACTCGCGACCAGATTTTTGCCCAGAAGCCCATAGGTATAACCAGCCTCTTGGGCTTTAAGAATGGTTTCCGGATTAATATCTTCAGGGCGACCATTGGGGTAGCAAATCCCTTTGGGCTGACGGCCCAGCTGTGTTTTTATAGTGGCTGCAGAGTCGGATAGTTCATGGGTGAGTGTTGCCGAATCCAATTTCGTTAATAGCGGATGGCTAATGGTGTGACTGCCCACATCCAGGCCTTCGGCGCACATCTCTTGAAGTTGTGGCCAGGTGACAGATGAAAACGGCCACTCAGGTAGGTGAGGGATGGAAACACCGGCCAATTGCGCGAGCTGCTGTATTAAGGCATCCCGCGCATCAACGTTAAGTGTAAGGGCGTAGTCACCGATAGTATGCCAGGTGCGCTCCAGATGCTCGGGTGTTGTTGCCAACAAGCCCAGGGGCTCAAGTTTAATTGAGGGAACCTGACTGTGGAGCAAAATATATTTTATAAGGTCTGGCCAAAGCCAATGGCTGCCATCTATAAAACCGGTGGCAATATAAAGCGTTGCCGGAAGTTTGTATTTTTTTAGCAGCGGCCAGGCGTTGGTATAAAAATCAAAATGCCCATCGTCAAAAGTTAATGCTGTGGTGTTGGGCTTAAGTCTACCGGTGCTTAATTCATCCAGTAGTGTTTCAATGGGCACCACTCGGAAATTTTTTGCCAGAAACTCCAGTTGCTTCTCGAATAATTCAGGGCTTAAACCGTGAACATTTGGCAGATTGATAATGCGGTGATACATAAGTATTTGTGGCTTATTGCGGTTTAGCCATTGAAATACTTTAAGCCCTCCGAGGGACTCTATCATGCTAATGAGTAAACGTTTTTTACGGCTCACTAGTGCATCCTTAAAAATAGTTTAACCAGCGCTTTCCAACCCTGGATTTTGAGCGGGTCCAGGGCTAGTCCATGTGCTATGTGTTTTAACGGCATTAAAAACAGCTTTTCATGTTTCGCGTAGACAACGCCTTTGCGAATGTACATGTCTGCCCAGGCCTTGCGAACATAGGCTTTATCTAATTTCTTGCCATTGCTATCGATAAATTTATTAAGTATACGAATCGCGAAGTCGTAGCGACCGCGGTAATTGGTAGACATTTGTCCAGACCAGATGCGATACACGTAAGTGCGCTCTGGTGTGTAGGCAAATTTCCAATCCAGGGAATATCTAAGCCATAAATCCCAATCTATACCCATGCGAAACTCTTCATCGAAAATTCCGTTTTTCTCAATGCACTCTCTGCGAATCACCGATGTGCCAAAGGGTACAAAATTTTCCAGCAAAAGCTGGTTGGTAACCTGGCCGCTATGGCGAACTTCATTGGCTGGGCGAGTATAGCGGTTGTTATTTTCATCGATATTACTGACTTCACTATAAACCACGCCTACGGCAGGATCGGCAAAATGCGGCATTTGAACATCGAGTTTGAACGGTTCCCAAAGGTCGTCGGCATCGCAAAAGGCGATGAAGTTGCCACTAGCCCTTTTTATCCCGCAATTTTTTGCTTTTGGCTGCCCCTGATTTTTATTTTTTATATAGATAACCTTTGGCTCTTCGCTATAGGCAGCCATTATCTCGCTGGTGTTATCTGTTGAACCATCATCGACAACAATTACCTCGAGGTTTTCCCAGGTCTGAGCAAGAATTGAATCTATTGCTTGGGGGAGAAATTGCGCCATGTTGTAGGTTGCAATTACCACACTCACCAGTGGTTGAGCTTGTTTCATATCTTGCATATGGAAAACCTGTATTTTCCCGATTTTTCTTGCGGTATTTTACTTACGTCACGAATAACTAACTCGACGCTGGGCTCAAAAACCTGACGAAATTCAGCGAGTAAGTTTTGGTCTGTCTCGGCAGAAAAATCCTGCCCTTTAACACGGTTAATGATAATTTGATGGAGCTGCTCTTGTACGAGCTGCATCTGCTCAATACCTGGAACCTTGGTGAGTGTTCGCTCAACAAGTGATACCCCTGCTACCTGGCCACCATCGGGCTTTTTTAAGAAGTCGGCTACACGACCCTCAAGGCGTTTGAGTATAGGCGTGGTTCTCCCACAGCTACAGGGTTTATCCGAGAGTACACCAACATCTTCAACCCGGTAGCGTATTAATGGCATGGCCATATTATTTAAATCGGTAATGACCAGTTTGCCCGGTTCGCCAGGTTTGACCGGCTGATCATTAGCATCTAGGCATTCGAGAATAATGTGTGGGCTGTTAATATGCATGCCTTGATGTGCTTCGCATTCCACGGCTATAAGGCCAACCTCTTCACATCCGTAGCGATTGGATACTTTGCAGTTGAAGGCTTTTTCTATCGCGGCTCGCTCGTGGTCCAGCAGCATCATGGATGTGGCGACAATGCCTTTTGGCGACAGGCCGGTAACCTCTTGCTCCAATAGATATCGCGCAAAAATATAAATTGAATGTGCATGCCCGAATATCAAATCCGGTTGAAAATTTTTCCAGGCTACAACAAATTCACCCATAGAGGTTGGATTGAGGTCCATGGTATCAAGATAGATCATTCGCTCGAGCAAATAGGAGCGAAGTTTTTGCTTGAATGTGCGGGCGACCGGCGGGTTGCCCCAGATCGCTGCAATACGAGCGCCAGGTTTCCAGCCGCTAAAGGAGTCGGCATATTGTTGGGCGCCATTGCGAAGTTTTTGGCAGTGACGGTCAAAAAACAGGTTGAGCGATACCCCGGTGGAGCCGCCTGTTTTGGCTGTGGCTAAATCGCTGCGCGAATAGCTGGAGCTTAAAAATTTTTCCAGATTATCGCGAATGTCCAGCTTGGTGGTTACGGGCAATTGCTGCAGGTCTGCCAAGGTGAACTTTGCGTCTAGCGATATTCCCTGTTTATCAAGGATGTTTCTATACCAAGGGCTTGTCTGGTAGGCATGGCGAACAAGTTTATCGAGCCTGTTCTCTTGATGCGCGACAAGCTCTGCCATTGAGGCGAGCGCCAGATGTTCAAGATTTTTTTGTTCACTCAGGCGGATATTGCCTTCTTTTAATTCCCAGAGGCGAAAGGCGAGGTTGCCAATCAGTCTATCTATAGCTTTGAACATAGTCATAAAATTATCCGACCCGTGGTTTCCAGGTGACAATTTTTTCGCCCTTTAAGAACTTTAAAAATGCCATGGCAGCGGCAATATTAATTAAGCAAAAGTAATGTGCCAGGCCAAGAAATCGGTTTTGGGAACCCTCATTGAGGGCTACAAATGCACCTCCGCAATAAAATGCGATTTGACCTAACAGGGTAAATTGGTAGAACAATCCAGAGCCGGTTAGGTAGGCATTGCTAATTAACAGAAAAAATAAAGGGAAAAATGCGAGATAACGCAAGAGCTTGTGGGACAGTAACTGAAGGGAAAAAATGCCAAAGCGGAACGGATTAAATAAGTGTTTCATGTCCCACATAGCCCAGTAGGCGCGCAAGGAAACTCGAACACGCATGCGAAATTCTGAGTTGCTGTTAGTTAAGGCCTCCTCATTGAGTAGAGCTTCTTCGCAGAAGGCCACGCGCTTACCCTGAGTTACCACTTTTAACGGCTGCACAAAATCGGGAAGTTGGTCGGGATTCATGGCTTGAAAAAGCGACTTGCGCATGGCGTCAATACCGCCATCCACGCCTATTACCGAGCCTATTTGCGTTTCCAGGCGGCGCATGTGGTTTTCGTATTTCATATAGGCGCTGCAGCCATCGCCAACCAGGCTGCCATCTTCATTGGTATAGACCATTTTCCCGGTGACATAACCGATTTCGGGATCGCTGAAACAGTTGACTAGAGCGCGAATGGCATCGGGGTGATACTGGCTGTTGGCATCGGAGAAAACGAGAATTTCACCCGTGGTTTGCGGCACAGCAAGGTTGAGGCCGGATGTTTTCCCTTGGCGTGGGCTTTGGCGAACTAGTTTTACGCGCTCATCCTGGCTCATTAGGTCAGCCACGATTTGGTCTGTGCCATCGTCTGACTCATCAGAGATAACCAGTATTTCAATTAATTCCGCTGGGTAATTCTGTTCAAGTTTATTTTTAATCGTCTTTGCAATTACCTTGGCTTCGTTAAAAGCGGGAATTAGTACGCTGACTTTGGGCAGGGTTGCTGTTTCATCGGTTGATGCCGGTGAATGCTGTTTAGGCAAGTACTTAAGCATGAGTGGGTAGCCTAAATATATATAGGCAAGTGTTAATCCGGAAATCCAGAAAAGGTACTCCACTTAGTTTTCCTCTTTATTTAAATTAATGGTTTTGGCAGTGTGCTCTAAACGGCGTATTTCAGGTGAGCAGCCTTCGTCTTTGCAGGCCGCTTGTAAGGTGAAAATAGTGAACTGGTTTTTGCCGAGCAGGATAGCTGGAATCTGCAGTAATTTGGCAGTGCTCACCCGGCTGGTGGTATAGCCAGCAATTGAAAACCACTGCAGCTGAGCGACTACTTTCCCCGTTGTTTTGTTGCGAAAAATTCCGATTGAGGCGTTATTTGAGTTGATAGAGATTGGATATTTAGTTTCTAACGTCCAGTACTCCGGGTCGTACAGGTGGGGAATATAAGGCACTAGCTTTTCTTTCGCGGAGGCTCTTTGATAGTGATCGATTTGAACGGCTACCTCGCCGATTACGCCTGTCTCGCGCAGTGATGCTGGCGGCAGGGGCGTATTCATAGGTAGCTGCGCAGGAAGAGTTGAGGCAAGCAACGCCTTGGGCTGCTGTTGGGGGATTTCCTGTTTAATAACAAGGTTTAACACAGGCCCTAGTGCGAGGGCTATAAATGGGAGAATTAAGTATTTGCTGGAGCGGGGGGCGACTGGGGATTTTGATTGGACATGTTTAATAACGGGAGCGAAATAGATAAAAGGAAAGCAGATGAACGCAAATAGTGCCCAGCCGAAATATTCGTGATTCGCCATCATTGGGCTTTGCATATGGGTTTTGTAGCCGATAATAACCAGGATAAAAATTCTGAGCCAATTGGCAATGAGGCCGATCAGGGCCGCTATAACTAAGCTTATTGTGGTTTTGAGCAAGTTATAGTTGTTGAGCAGGCTGATTATATAGGCGAGAGCGAGGGCGATGACAAAATAGCGTATGCCGGAGCATCCATCAGCAATTAGTATGTGCCCATAGGGGATAAATATGCTGTTGCCGTCTATAACGGCGGGGATATTTACCCAGGAGACCAAATTCCCTACGGCGAAACTGCTGAGTTTTACCAGTGGGTTGACGAGAGGATCCCAAAGTGGAATGGCAAAAAGTAGCAGCCCTATTGGCATTCTTAATTGGTAGAGGGTTTGCCATCCGTAAGCTGCATTAATGCTCAGGCATATGAGCAGAATCAGTAGAAATTGTTCAAAAATGTACAGATTGATGAGATGGAAGAGTAGCCATAACAGGGATGCGCCTGCCAGCACGAGTAGCGAGGCTATTTTCCCGTGGGCAGTTTGTTGATGGGCTGTAAGTGGAGCCTGTTTAAAAAGAAGATAGCCAAAGGTGAGTAGTATCACCAGGCCGTGAGACATACTTTCGTCCCATTTGGTCCAGCGTGTAAACAATAGGGATAGGGTTGGAAAGAAAAGCAACCCCAGGCTGATTAGCATTAGGATTGGCTCTAATCTCAGGTAGAGAGAACCGGTTGTCTTTGTACTGTTTGGTTGTTCTTCCATGGGGCAGTCCAAAATTGATGCGGCCCCAATTTTACTAGATGCGACTTTGCATTTATAGCGAATTGCTGTAATCGCAAAATAAAAAAGCCGGCTATTGCCGGCTTTTTGTGTGAAGCATGGGTATTACTTAGCGGCGCGGCGACGTGCTGCACCCAGGCCCAACAGACCAAGGCCCATCAGCATCAAAGTGCCTGGTTCTGGAACTGTGCCAACGGTGATGTCATCAATGCCCCAGCCGTCGTGGTTGTTGCTGCTGATGAAGGAGATTACACCGCCGACGATATTCATATCGCTGCGTACGGTGACGTAGCCAACATTGCCATTGACGTTAAAGGCAGGGATGACAACTTGGGTAGAGGTGCCATTGCTAAAGTCCAGGGTCAGGGTTGCGCCCTGATCTGTGGCGTCGGCAATGTAAAAACCGAAAGCGTTGAAATTACCAGTCAGTGGTGCACCCAGAGTCCAGGTAATCAGCTCTGCGTCATTGCTGTCCAGCCACAAGTCGCCCTTGTAAGTAGACAGAGATTGACGACCGAATTCACCAGTGTTGGCGCTTTCAATCATCAGTTGGTCGTTGTGAGGGTTGCCAACAACTTGGCCATCGGTAACCAAATCAAAGGTACCAACATTGGTAGCAAAGCTAGCGCTGCGATTTTCCCATTTGTTTTGGTCGCCAGCACCGATGCTTTCATAGGCGCCACCAAGGCCGTCGAAGTTTTCAACGACGTATGGGCCTACCAGGCTGGCAAGAAAATCAGCTTCAGCGTTGGCGTCAGAGCTGAAGTTAACGGTAACGGTACCAGCTTGGGCGGCAGTGGCGATAGCAAGAGCGGCGCCAGCCAGGAGTTGTTTTAAAACAGAGTTCATTGTTGTGTCCTTTCGGGATGAGATTAGTGGAATC
>JBNLGJ010000041.1:0-6305 GCA_050305995.1 Cellvibrio sp. | reverse complement strand
AACCCCGGCCACCCACAGGGGGATAAAGCGGTGCATTTCGCCCACGAGTTTCACCTGCTTGATCACCTCGGCGCGATACACCTTCAGGCTGCAGCCGTAGTCGTGGATGCGCACCCCGGAGATTTTACCGATCAAGCGGTTGGCAATGCGCGAGGGAATCTTGCGCGCCACCAGGTCGTCCTGGCGGTCTTTGCGCCAGCCGCACAGCAGGTCCAGGTCGCGCTCCTCCAGCTGCTTGATCATTTCGGGGATGTCTAAGGGATCGTTCTGCAGGTCGCCATCCATAGTCACTATATAGGCGCCCTCGGCTTGGTCGATACCTGCTTGCATAGCGGCGGTCTGGCCAAAGTTGCGGCTGAGCTGCACCAGTTTGGCGGTGATTTTGGCCTGTGCCAGGGCTTCGCGAGCGAGTTTTACGCTTGCATCGGCACTGCCGTCATCGACTAATATCAGTTCCCAGGGCAGCGGGTAGTCGCCCAGGGCGGCCTCTACTGCCTGCACTAGGGCAGCGACTGACTCCTCCTCGTTGTAGATGGGTACTACCAGGGAGAATTTATAGTTGGACTGCACAGCTTGAAGCTGGTGGAGTGACGTCTGGCTGGAAGCCTGAATAACTGGTTGCATACTGGGTGAGCCCTGAATGGAGAAGTCAAATCACAAAAAGCCACAGCCTATAGCGGCTAAATAACAGGCCTGTGTCAGAATCCCGGTCGCCGCTAAAATTCCCCGATCACGCAAGTTTCACTGATCGCGAAATACAGCTGCACTGGGGGCTGTGATAAATTGGTGCGCTATTTTACGGACGAGTCCCGTCGAGGGATACCACTGTTTGTCATACAACCCATTATTCCATCCATTCTATTAAGGTTTCCATGTCCAAAAGTGCCCCGGACGCTGTCGCCGCAGCTGCCAATTCCAAAGCTAAATACCTCTCGCCGCTGATAACCCTCATGGCGGTTATCGCCTATGGCGCGGCTATCCAGTGGTACTTTGGCTGGGGCAAACTGATTGCCGCCTGGGCGCAAATCCCCCTGTGGCAGCCGCTTTTGGCGCTACTGCTGATGTTTTTTACCTACCTGGTGCGCGGTTTGCGCATTTACGACTACTTTCGCCCCGCCACCAGCCAACCGGATGTCCGCGCAGGCCTGGTGCGCTGCTGCCAGATAATGCTCACCCATAATTTGATGAACAATTTACTGCCCATGCGCACCGGCGAAGCCAGCTTCCC
Source organism: Cellvibrio sp. (assembly GCA_050305995.1). Lineage (GTDB taxonomy): Bacteria > Pseudomonadota > Gammaproteobacteria > Pseudomonadales > Cellvibrionaceae > Cellvibrio. Next base: position 5,077 of record JBNLGJ010000041.1, on the reverse strand, counting down.
GCTGCTGATGCGCAGCCACTTTGCCATGCCGCTGTCGCGCTCCACCGCCGGTTTGCTGCTGCTGCGCCTGCTGGATTTGCAGGTGCTGCTCTGCATCGGCTGGCTGGCGCTGGTGGGCTATGCCGGCGCCGCCCCCTGGCTCTGGTGGAGCCTGCCGCCGCTGGTGCTGGCGCCGCTGCTAGTGCTGCCCTTTGTGCCCCTGCTTAAACGCTGGCATTCCCGGGTAAAAAATCCGCGCCTGCAACACCTGATGGAACAGGCACTTCATGCCACACCGACCAATTTTTTCCAACTGTTGCGCGCCTGGCTGCTCACCTGGCTTACCTGGGGCACCAAAATAGTCATTTTCGCCCTGGTGCTGCGCTGGTTTGCCGCCACCGACTGGTGGAGCGCCATAGCCGCCTGCATCGGCGGTGAATTGAGCTCGGTACTGCCCATTCATGCCCCCGGCGGTTTGGGCACCTACGAGGCAAGCATGTTCGCCGCCGCCAAGCTTTTAGGCGTGCAGGGGGATTGGGTATTGTTTGCCGGAGTGCAATTGCATTTGTTGATTATTCTTAGCACCTTAATTGGTGGCTTGGTGGCTCTGGTTCTACCCGAGCGAAAGCTGCAGAAATAGTGATTACTCAATTACCAGGTGCAGAAGAGATTATTTCTACCAATGCCCAACTGGTGAAGATGCACCCAAATAATCCCCAAAAAAATATTATGTAGAGAATGTACTTGGCGTTTTCGTAGGCGTTATTTTTATGTAGAACGCTATACCTAAATCGCTCACTTAACAGAGCTAAAAAGCTCGTAATAAATGGCCAAGTAAACATAACCCAGAAAAATACGTAAAACGGTAGGCTGTTATAAAACATTAATGCCAAGATGATAGTAAAAAAACCTCCGATGATTTGGAAACAGATAAAAATTCTCAGGCTGGATTGATTTAAATTGGAAAAAATCAGTTTGCCAAAAAGGCCTTGGTTCATTTGTTTGTGATAATAATCAACCAGTGAATTTATCCAGCGCAACATTGTTTTATTTATTCCTCTGTATCTTCCCAGGTTTTAAACTTTGTGCCTTTAAACTTCATGATTTTTCACCAGCAGCAGTAAATCCGTAGCACCGACATCGACTCCAGCTTGGGTGAGCAGTGTGGTAATTTGCCCGCGGTGGTGGGTTTGGTGGTTAAAAAAGTGCATTAGAATTTTATAAAAAGGCTTTTGCGAGGGCACGCCCTGGGTGCTCTGGTAGTGGAGAATCTGCTCCAGGTCGGCATCGCTCAGCTGTGCGGCCAAACCATTAATGGCGTTGTCCAGCAGCTGGCGCCGCTCGGTGAGTGGTGCTAAGTCGCTAAAGATGATTTGATTGAGCGCGCTGGGTTTTTCCAAAGCGATTACGGGCACCAGAGCGCTGAAGTTGGTGGGGTGATTGGCAAAGCGCTGCAGCCAGAGGGTGTCGGCAACCACTAAATGATTGAGGGTGCCGAGGATGGATTTAAAAAATGCAGCGCGATCGCGCGCCAATTCTTCGGGGCTGAGTTTGGCCGCGGCGGAATAAATTTTCGTATTCATCCACTGATTGTATTGAGCAAACTGAGTCACAAAGTCGCGCCACTGCATTTTTATCTCCTCCATAATTTTTAAAGCCTTGAGCCTGCTAGCGCCGCCCACCCAGCAGTGAACCTAAAATACCTCGCACCAGTTGTCGGCCCAGGCTGCTACCGACTGCGCGTGCGGCGCTTTTGGCCAGGGCCTCCAGCGTTGATTCGCGTTTGGCCTGGGTGCGGGCATCGCGCTCCTGCTGCTGAACTTTTTGTTGATGCTGCTCTTTTAAAGCGCGCTCCTGTGCGGCGCGCGCATTTTGCTCAGCCTGTTGTGCACTTACTCGCTGCTGTTGTTGGGCAACTCGATTTTTTAAAATCTCGTAGGCAGATTCGCGGTCGATGCTCTGGCCATAAATGGCTTGATAGGGTGAGCGCGACATTACTGCGCTGCGCTCTTCGCCGCTTAATGGGCCAATGCGCGAGGCCGGTGGCGCAATCAATAGGCGCTCGACTTGCGTCGGGGCGCCCTTGTTATCAAGCACCGACACCAGGGCCTCGCCTGTGCCCAATTGAGTGATGGCCTCCTGGGTGCTAAAGGCGGGGTTGGCGCGAAAGGTTTGTGCGGCAATTTTTACCGCCTGCTGGTCTTTAGGGGTAAAGGCGCGCAACGCGTGCTGCACGCGGTTGCCCAACTGGCCGAGCACCGCATCGGGAATATCCGCCGGGGTCTGCGAAACAAAATAAATGCCCACGCCCTTGGAGCGAATTAGTCGCACTACCTGTTCAATTTTATCCACCAGCAACTTGGGCGCGTCTTTAAACAGCAGATGTGCCTCGTCAAAAAAGAACACCAGCTTGGGTTTGTCGGCGTCGCCCTGCTCCGGCAGGTTTTCAAACAATTCGGAAATCAGCCAGAGCAAAAAAATCGCGTAGAGTTTGGGTTGCTGGATAAGGCGGGTGGCATCGAGAATATTGATAACCCCTGTACCCTCCAGAGTGACTTGCATCAGGTGCTGTAAATCTAATGCCGGCTCGCCAAAAAAATGCGCGGCCCCCTCCTGCTCCAACACCATCAAGCGGCGCTGAATAGCGGCGATACTGGCATCGCTAATGCCGCCGTACTCGTCTTCGAGATTTTTGCGCTCGTCTTTCATCCAATTGAGCATGGCCTGCAGGTCTTTTAGGTCGAGCAGCAACAAGCCCTGGTCGTCGGCGATTTTAAAGGCGGCGTAAAGTACGGCGGTCTGGGTTTCATTTAATGCGAAAAAACTGGCCAGCAACAGCGGGCCAAAATCGGAAATAGTGGCGCGCACCGGGTGGCCATTATTGCCGTAAAGATCCCAAAACACGCAGGGGAATGGCCGCGGATGATATTGGCTGAGTTGCAGTTTTTGCACCCGCTCATCAATTTTGGGGTGGGGCTTTCCTGGCCGCGCCAGGCCCGAGAGGTCGCCTTTAATATCGGCCATAAACACCGGCACCCCCGCGCTGGCAAAACCTTCGGCGAGCACCTGTAGGGTCACGGTTTTCCCCGTACCTGTAGCGCCCGCAATCAACCCGTGGCGATTGGCCATGGCCAGGTTGAGCAATACCGACTGCTGGCCGTCGCCGCCGATTAAAAATTGCTGGGTCATAGAGGCTCCTGATGAGGTGCATGATTGGCGCAAGGTGCCGGTTTTATTTAGTCGGTTGTTGATGCCGATTTGCGAAAAATGGTATTTGGGCTTTTACAAAGCTTTAGCAAAAAGTGTTTTAGTGGTGTGGCCAGGGGACGCTCTATCAAGCGATGTATTAGCCAGGCGATTACTAGCATTACTAGGCCTGTCAGCACTATAGCGAATTGCTCTGAGATGTACTCGTTCAGTTTAAGGATGATGGCCTTTCCCGCCATGTTGTGAATTAAATAAAGTGGGTAGGTAAGCGCTCCCAGGGTGATCCATATGTTGCGCTCTTTAAGCTGAAGCCTGTGAGTACTCAATAGATAAAGTAAAACATAAAAGGCCCAAATAATCGCGACAGCTATCAAACGTTCGTTGATATTTGGCGTTAGTAAAAAGTTATTACTTTGTCTATAGCCTTCAATGCTTGCTACCACCAGTGATACAAGAAGGATCAGATGGCTATAAATCCCTGGCCCCTGCTTTTGTATGTAGTAAAAGGCAACGCCAGCAATAAAAAAGCAGGAGTAGGTTGGGTTGATAAACCAGCCCATAAAGAAGGGTTGACCCCACAGGCTGTGTATCACGGTAAGTGCGAGCCAAAGCGTCAGCCAAATTTTTATGCGATGAAAAACACCAAGCAGCAACAGTAACAATACGCAGCCGTAAAATTTGAGCTCGGCGTGTAACGTCCAATAAACTCCGTCGATATCTTTGAAGCCGAGGTAATCATTTAGCAGCGTAAAGTTGGCGAGTATCTGGTTCAGCGAATATTTTTGATCTGCCAGCAGCCAGGTAGTCGCGAGGGTAACTCCGGCGCCGGCCCAGAGTGCAGGGTAAAGTCGTACGAAACGTGAAACGGCAAACTGCAGGGGGCTGCGGTTATCAGCAGAGAGCGCAATAACATAACCACTGATCATAAAAAATAGTGGCACACCTAAATAGCCGTACTGGGTTATTTGCCTGGCAAGCGGAAAAACATCGCTGGAAGCGTGGAGCAAATAGTGGTAGGCAACTACCGAAAGGGCGGCAAAAAACCTTATTAAATCAAGAGCCACAATTCTCATTAACAACTTCCTACTAAAATGTTTGCGCACTGTGCAAATGGTGGGGTTTAGGTTTGCCTGTAACCAAGTGCCAGCGCGCTGCAAATACTTGGCTTAAAAGTGTGATTTTAAAAGTTTTTACCCTATGGTTGTAACCCTGGCTATATCTGCAGTGCTTGGCCAAGCATAATTTGGCTGACACAGCGCCTTTTGGGCCTGGCGTAAAATGATTCCACCGATTGGCTTACTTTGCAGCGGGCGCACGCAGTATATGCCACTGTGCCCGGCTGCTGGTGGATTCCAATGGCGGCAATGTACCTGTGGTGGATGTGCGCAGTTTTTGCCCCCCTGCTGTATTTGTTAAATGGCCAGTGGCTAAAACCTGAGTGGCAATCTGCGGCGCAATCTCAACCCCAACAGATCTGGGCTGGCATATCGCGGGTCTAGCGCGCATTTTATCCTGCGCAGGACTGTGGGTAGTGTAATTAGTTTTAGCGCGGGCTGATGGCGCGACCTTAGGTTATAATCGGCGCAATTTTTTTAATAAGAACCTATCTATGAGCAGCCCTGCCCCCCCACCCCTTCTCTCGCATCCTTTAGTTCGCCCACTTGACTGTCTCGCCGAAATTACCGGTCGCACAACCGCCTGGCTGACATTGGCGATGGTGGTTATTTCCAGCCTGGTGGTGCTGCTGCGCCATGTGTTTGGGGTTGGCTCTATCGCCCTGCAGGAGTCGGTGACCTATATGCATGCGCTGGTGTTTATGCTGGGTGCCGGTTACACCTTAAAAAATCAGGGCCATGTGCGGGTGGATATTTACTACCGCCGCTTTGGCGCG
>JBNLGJ010000040.1:0-149964 GCA_050305995.1 Cellvibrio sp. | reverse complement strand
ATTTAGGAAAGCAGTAGCCAATATATCGACTTGTCCACAGATAACACTTAATCTGTGCGTATAAGAAATGATTATGTTAAAGGGGTTTGGCGGAATATTGGCCAGGCAAACATTACAAAAATTGGCTGTGGATAAGCTTTTCCCAGAAGGTGATTTTCTACAGTTTCGTTAAGCTAAAAAATATGGAAAATTACGTTTCTGAACTCAGAGGTTATCTACAATCACTACGCCGCTTATGTCGTCGCCAGTGTGATTTTCATGCTGATTCATTTTTGGTGGAAAATGACATTCATGCATCTATCGAAAAATATATAAATAAATTAGGTGCTGAATTTAAGTTCAAAGGCATAAAACCGCTAACCTATCAAGAAGTGGAAGACGCCCTAAAAAATCACTTAATACTTGAACTTGAGGTGGAAAACCAAAATACCATTGAGTTATTTTTATGGGACATAGTTGAGTATTATGGCTTAGCATCTACGGCATCAAACCCTGACGGAGATTTTAATTCTTTGGTAAGTAATGGTGCGTTGGCGGTTGATGTTCAGTCTTCGCGTTATTCTTCAGGTGCAATTTTTGTGGTTGTAATTGGAAAAACAGCAATTATAACTTGGCTTAATGTACGAGCTTAACAAGCAAAGGCAGGCGGATGCTTTGCACCACTGCTTTGAGCGTTAAAATGGAGTATTAAATGACACTCACATCATGGTTAAAGAAAAAATATCCAGAATCATCAAAAAATAGTGCTGAAATATATGCAATCATAAGAAAAGCAAAAGATAACAAAAAACTATCGACATTTGCAGCTCTTATTTGTGTGTATCTCGTTACTTTTTATTCTGCAAAAATAATTTCACTTCAATTTGGTGAAGAACTAGCCAAAGGTACAGTAGGAACAGCAATTTACATAGCAGGTTTTATTTTCGGCTCATTAATATTTCTATTAATACGAAATTTTTTAGTTAAAAAAGAAATTGAGAAACTGCTAAAAGCATAATTTTTTAACTAGTCGTTGCAGCATCGTGCGCTTCGCGCACTCGACAGCTTGTAAGGTGTGCCGAGAGTAAATAGTTTTATCGCGTAGAGATACTATTAACCCGTCGATCAAATATATCGTCCTGACATATTTGATCGGCGCCCTGGAAAATCCGGCGCAGATGCGTAATCTGCTTGATTTTCCAGGGCTAGCGCCAGCCTTCAGCTGACGGCGGCACATCCCTGTGCCGCGCTATTTAATCCGACAATATTCATCGCCGGATTAATACTATTTACGCAACTTCGCAAGAGATGGAGGCGGGCTCACCGCATTCGCTTTGCAGTAAGAGAATGCAAACCGCTGCAAGCGGCATTGATTAAGAGTCATTGTCGTGAGCGTTGAAGAACTTTTGTATTTTGGCTTAATGAATTTCACATTAGATGAACAAAACTCTGCAGCCGTCCGCCTTTGAGCTGAGGTGAGCTTCGATTTGAATGTTTTGCCTTGCGTTTACTGCCTTGCCTGAATTTTTCGGAGGTTCTTTAGGTAAAGTCCAGAGAGGGAATTTAATCATCCAATTTTATCAAAATGCTACCCGCGCAATCGTCAATGGCCTGCTTTTTAAAATCGTCCAATAGCACCTGCGCGAGGGAAATGGTTAGGGTTACCTCTGCCGCGTAATCCACCTGTAAAACTTGTCCGTCATACCTTGTTGCCAGATGGCGAATTTTTGCCTCGCGAGCAAAATCCACCTGAATTTTCAAGCTCACCCTAGGGGTGATACGTTTTAACGCGGCCAGGTTTACCGCGCCGGATACAGCCCCAGAGTAGGCGCGCACCAAACCGCCTGCGCCCAGTTTAACCCCGCCAAAATAGCGCACCACCACCGCCAGGGAATTGCCGACTTCGCGCTCGGTAAGCACATGCAACATAGGCTTGCCCGCCGTGCCTGAGGGTTCGCCGTCATCGCTAAAAGCCTGGGTGAGCGGTTGGCGGGTGTTGCCGATAATGTAGGCCCAGCAGACGTGATTGGCACCTGGGTGTAGGCCGCGATAAAAATCGATAAGGGCCATGGCCTCTTCGCGCGATGTAATCGGGTGCAAAAAAGTGAGAAAGTCGCTGCTTTTTTCTGTGCTGGTGCATTCAACGGCAGCGGCGAGTTGGGTATAACCTTGCATGGAAATTCAACATCAAATGAACAGTAGGCATTATAAAGCCCGAAACAAAAAATGCGCTGCTCACTTTACTTGAATAAAAACTCCTAGGAGTTTTCTCCGGGGAGCATCAACATCCAGGCGATGCCAAATTTATCAGTAACCTGGCCGTAAAGTGGCGACCAAAAGATGGGGGCGAGTGGCATAATCACCTTGCCGTCCTCAGCAAGGACAGCAAACAGGCGCTCTGCCTCGGCCTGGCTATTAAGTGTTAGTGCCAGACTAAAACCGCTAAACGAGGTTTTATCATCGCAGCCATCGGAGGCGTATACCTGGGTATCACCAAGGCTGAGTTGAGCGTGCATCACTTTGTTTTCAAAGCCGGGTTGTAACACACCTGCTGGGATTGGCACCGGGCTTTCATTAAAACGCATCAAAAACTGTACGCGAGCGCCCAAGTGTATTTCGTAGAATGCAAGTGCCTCTTCGCAGCGCCCAGAAAAAAACAAATAATTTTTAAGCTCCATGATTAGCTTGCTCTTCTTTGAAAAAATTAAGGTCGTTCGTTTTGACAGTTCCAGCAGTGCTCAAAACTGCCTGCGTTTTCTTCGCCGCAGTTATCGCATACCCAGTGGCTGGCACTGGGCGGGCAGGTGGCGGATTTAACAATTTCAACCGCAGTCGCATAGTCGCGATCATTGAGTACCCAAACCTCTGGCCAAGTGTCCAGCACAGCAATGTCGCCAGCTGCACCTCGGGCAAACTCGTTTTTAATGATTACTTCGAGCCCCTGCTGCTGCAATAGGTTTTTGGCATGGGCGACCAGCATGGGATTTTCGTGGGTATAGATGAGTTTCATCGTCAGCCCTCCTGAGAGATAAAGCCAAAAGTGAAATTAAAATTTATTGTTCTAATAGCTCAATTATTAATCCTGCGATGAATATTGTCGGATTAATAGTGCGGCACAGGGATGTGCCTCCGTCAGCTGAAGGCTGGCGGGTTAATAAATAATGGGGCCGGGTAAATTGTCTAAGGATTTTAGCATAGACGCAAATCAGTCTGACGTCAGATAAAACAGTGACATTTAACAATGGCGACTATTAAGCGAGTTAATTAGACCCCCCAGAAGATATGGGCTTAAGCTTAGGAGCATTAATTAAATACCGCTCACTGAAATAAGGAGAACACCATGTCAGATGAAAAAAAATGCCCCTTTGCCGCCCATGGCGCGCGCGCGACAGTTGGGGTTAGATCCAATCAGGATTGGTGGCCCAATTCGCTCAATTTGCGCATCCTCCATCAGCACTCCAGCAAGTCCAATCCCTCCGACCCGGATTTCAACTACGCCGACGAATTTAACAAACTCGACCTCGCTGCCCTTAAACAGGATCTCACCGCGTTAATGACCGACTCGCAAGACTGGTGGCCGGCCGACTTTGGCCACTATGGCCCGCTGTTTATCCGCATGGCCTGGCACAGTGCTGGCACCTACCGCATCTCCGATGGTCGCGGCGGCGCGGGCACCGGCAGCCAGCGCTTTGCGCCGCTCAACTCCTGGCCGGATAACGGCAACCTGGATAAAGCCCGTCGACTGCTCTGGCCGATCAAGCAAAAGTACGGCAAAAAAATTTCCTGGGCCGATTTAATGATCCTCGCGGGCAATGTCGCGCTCGAATCCATGGGCTTTAAAACCTTTGGCTTTGGCGGCGGCCGCGCCGATATCTGGGAGGCGGAGGATGACGTCTACTGGGGCTCGGAGGCCGAGTGGCTGGGCGATAAACGCTACAGCGGCGAGCGCGATTTGGAAGACCCTTTGGCCGCCGTGCAAATGGGCCTTATCTATGTAAACCCCGAAGGCCCCAATGGCAACCCAGACCCGATCGCTGCGGCTAAAGATATTCGCGAAACCTTTGCGCGTATGGCGATGGACGACGAAGAGACAGTAGCGCTGATTGCCGGTGGCCACACCTTTGGTAAAACCCACGGCGCCGGTGATGCCGCCCTGGTGGGGCCAGAGCCAGAAGCTGCCGATATTGAATTGCAGGGCTTGGGCTGGATCAGTAAACACGGCTCGGGCAAAGGCGGTGATGCCATTACCAGCGGTTTGGAAGTGACCTGGACGCAAACGCCCACCCAGTGGAGCAATTACTTTTTTGACAACCTGTTTGGCTACGAGTGGGAGCTGACCAAAAGCCCCGCCGGTGCTCACCAGTGGCAGCCCAAAAATGGCGCCGGGGCAGGGGAGATCCCTGATGCGCACGACAGCAGCAAACGCAAAGTGCCGATGATGCTTACCACCGACTTGTCGCTGCGTTTTGATCCTGCCTACGAAAAAATTTCGCGCCGTTTTCATCAGCACCCGGAGCAATTTGCCGATGCCTTCGCGCGCGCCTGGTTTAAATTGACCCACCGCGATATGGGCCCCCGTGTGCGCTACCTCGGCCCGGAAGTGCCCAGTGAGGAATTGATTTGGCAAGACCCGCTACCTGCTGTTAATCATGAGCTTATTGGCGATGCCGACATAAGCGCACTTAAAGCCAAATTGTTGGCTTCAGGCTTAACTACAGCGCAATTGGTTACTACTGCCTGGGCATCCATCTCCACCTTTCGCGGCTCAGATATGCGCGGGGGTGCCAATGGGGCGCGCCTTCGTTTAGCGCCACAAAAAGATTGGACGGTGAATCAGCCGGCAGAATTAGCCAAAGTGTTGAGTGTGCTGGAGGCAGTGCAAAAAGAGTTCAATGCAGCCAGTGGCAATAAAAAAGTGTCACTCGCCGATTTGATTGTGCTTGGCGGTATTGCGGCGGTGGAAGACGCGGCCAAAAAAGCGGGTTTTGCCGTGAAGGTGCTTTTCAGCCCCGGCCGCACAGATGCCAGCCAGGCGCAAACCGATGTGGCCTCTTTTGCCGTGCTGGAGCCGGTGGCCGATGGCTTCCGCAATTACCAGCACCCCAAATCCAAGGTGCCGGCGGAGCAGCTGCTAATTGATCGCGCGCAATTAATGCAACTGACTGCGCCTGAACTCACCCTATTGATCGGCGGTATGCGCGCATTGGGTACCAACTACGATGGCTCCAAACACGGCATCTTCACCGACAAACCCGGTGTGCTCACTAACGACTTCTTCGTCAATCTGCTGAGCATGAACACCGAGTGGAAAGCCTCTGATACGCCTGGCGTGTACAACGGCATCGACCGCGCCAGCGGCAAGCTTAAATACACAGGCACCCGCGCGGATTTGGTGTTTGGCTCCAACTCCGAGTTGCGCTCTTTAGCTGAGGTTTACGCCAGTGACGATGCCAAAGAGAAGTTCGTGAAGGACTTTGCTAAGGCTTGGGGTAAGGTGATGAATTTGGACAGGTTTGATTTGAATTATTAACCCGGCGATCAAATATATCGTCCTGACATATTTGATCGGCTAACTCTTTAACCATTATCAATACCCGATGATTTTTCTATAAAAATCATCGGGTATTTTACTTCCTCATATAAAACCTAGGATGGCAGTATTATTTTATTGCAAGTCATCACGTCGCCGCTGTTCACCTACCCTGGCCTAGGGTTGAGTAAAGCTCACATCCTTCATCTGTTCTAAGGGCTTGCTTTCCGACTCAATCAGCTGATCGCCCTTTTGATCGATAAACAACACTGCAATACCATTGTCGTTGGCCACCTGCATTCCCTCGCCGCTGCCCAGGCAGTTGAGCGCTGTGGACCAGGCGTCGGCCACTGTGGGGTTGGGGTGGAGCACAGTGACCGATACTGTGTCGTGCTCGACCGGTTTGCCGCTGCGCGCATCGAGAATATGGCTGTAGCGTTTGCCGTTGCTATCAAAAAAATGGCGATAGGTGCCGGAGGTCATAAGTGCGAGTGGCGCACCAGAATTAAACTGCACAATTTTTTGCAGTTTGCGCTCGTTGGGCAGCGGTTTTTCCAGCGCAATTCGCCAGGGGCTGCCGTCCGCTTTATTGCCTGCCGCCTGCAGTTCGCCGCCAATTTCGACCATGTAATTGGTCACTCCATATTGTTTGCGCAACAGCTCTGCCACCCGCGCCACGCTATAGCCCTGGCCGATGGAAGAAATGTCCACGCGCAGTTGGGGGTTGGTTTTGCGCAGCTGGTGATCGTTAAGGGTTTCCAGTTTGTTCATGCCAACTTCGTCCAGCGTGCTTGCCAGAGTCTCGGCATCGGGCGGGCTGAACACATCTTTTTTAAAACCCCAGAGGTCAAACAGTGGTTTGATGGTCAGGTCGTAACAGCCGTTACTGGCTTTGTAGACTTTGCGCGCTTCTTCAACCAGGGCGACGATTTCTGGATCTACAGCAATAGGCGCGGTAGTGATTTGCGCATTAAATTGTTCGATCAGCGAATCGTCGCGGTAATTGGAAAAAACATCGTCAATGCGCTGCAGCTCGGCCGCTACAGCTTTTTCGATTTCCTCTGGCGAACCCTGGTCGGCCAGCTGGTAAGAAATGTGATAGCTAGTGCCCTGGGCATAGCCCTCGATATGAGTCATTTGTGGGGTTTTACTGCAGGCGCTGAGGGCCAGGCCAAGGCAGGCCATTAAGCTGGTGGCCAGGGGGAGCGCCAGGGTGCGGGGGAGTTTTTTCATGAAGATTTCCTGTGTACATCGGGTGGCAGGCGAAACGAGCGGGCCATTATAGTAGCAAGGCAGGGCAAAGTGGCCGCGCGCAGCGGTTGCCGTGCCCTTTGGCACAGAACAATTGCGTTAAAAGTTTCTCGCTGTAATGATGGACTGTGAAAATCTGATGCGCGCGGTGGTTTATGCCAGCGATTGGGAAGCGGGGCTGGTGGAAACAGTCATCAAGAATACGGCGCGCATAGAGGCTGGCTTTGCTTTTGCAGGGTTAATACCGAAAAAGGCCAGAGGTGCATCTGCCCCTGCCACAAATGAGAGTTAGTATTAATCCGGCGATGAATATTGTCGGATTAATAGTGCGGCACAGGGATGTGCCGCCGTCAGCTGAAGGCTGGCGCCAGCCCTGGTAAATCAAGCAGATTTACGCATCTGCGCTGGATTTTCCAGGGCGCCGATCAAATATGTCAGGACGATATATTTGATCGCCGGGTTAATAAATTCCTCAACCGCCATTAATCGCATACACGGGTGAATATATAACATGCCTCACCGCGCACATTTGTTTTCCTTAAGGCTTGGCCACGCTCTGCGCGAGGCCTGTTTCGACCAACCCTATAATCGCCAGCGCCTGGGCCGCGATCTGCTCGCTGGTCTCACACTGGGAGTGATTGCCATTCCCCTGGCCATGGCGCTGGCGATTGCCAGTGGTGTCGCGCCCCAATATGGGCTTTATACCGCCATTATTGCTGGTTTCTTAATCCCACTGCTGGGCGGCTCGCGCTTTAGCATCTCCGGCCCAACGGCTGCTTTTGTGGTGATCCTCTACCCGATTGCGCAAAAGTACGGCCTTGGTGGCCTGCTGATGGCCAGCTTGATGGCGGGTTTTATTCTGGTGGCTATGGCGCTGCTGCGCTTGGGCAGGTTGATTGAATATATTCCCGAGCCAGTGACTCTGGGGTTTACCGGTGGCATCGCCATAGTCATTGCCAGTTTGCAGATCAAAGATTTTTTTGGCTTGAACCCTGGCCCTATGCCTGAACATTTTATGGCCAAACTTTGGCTGCTGGCGCAGCATCTACCGCAGAGCCAATGGCCCAGCCTTACCGTGGCTGTGGTCACCCTGGCGGTAATGCTCTTTTGGCCCAGGCTCAAACTGGCAGTTCCACCGCACCTGCCTGCGCTACTGCTGGGTACCGGCTGCGCGCTGGCGTTAAATCACTGGGGTTGGGGCGTGGATACGGTTGGCTCGCGATTTAGCTACCTGCTTGCCGATGGCACCAGTGGTATGGGCATCCCTCCGCAACTACCTGATTTCGTATGGCCCTGGCAGCGGGTGGGAGTTAATGGCGTAACTCTGGTGTGGAGCTGGCAGTTGCTGCAGGATCTGTTTGCTGCGGCCTTTGCTATTGCCATGCTCGGCGCTATTGAATCCCTACTCTGCGCAGTGGTGCTCGATGGCATGACCGGCAAACGTCACAGCGCTAACAGTGAACTGCTGGGGCAGGGCATAGCCAATATTATCACGCCGTTTTTTGGCGGCATTACTGCCACCGCTGCCATTGCCCGCTCCGCCGCCAATGTGCGCGCCGGCGCTGAGTCGCCAGTGGCGGCTATAGTGCACGCTCTGGTGGTATTGCTGGCGCTGGTGTTATTTGCACCCTGGTTGGCTTATTTGCCGATGCCAGCCATGGCGGCGCTGCTGGTGATGGTGGCCTGGAATATGAGCGAGGCCCCCAAGGCATTGCACCTGCTGCGCAGAGCTCCCTCAAGTGATATCTGGGTATTTGTTGTCTGTCTGGTGTTGACGGTGCTGTTCGATATGGTGATCGCTATTACTGCGGGCATAGTGCTGGCGGCGCTCTTGTTTATGAAAGATGTGGCGGCTATGACGCACCTGGATGATGTTACCGGCGAGGGCGAACCCCTGCCGCACAATTGGCGGGCGTTTCATATTAGCGGCCCCTTATTTTTTGCCGCAGCGGATCGCATTTTTGGTGAGCTGGCCGCGCTCTGTAACGAGCCGCAACATCTCATACTATCGTTTCAGGATGTGTCGCTGTTGGATGCTGGCGGTATAGCCGCGCTCAATAAATTAATTGCCAAGTGCGAGCGCAATAACACCGAGTTAATTCTTACCGACTTGCCGCCGCGGATTCGCCACAATTTGGCGCGCGCCCATATAGAGCCACACCCAGGGTTACTGCGCATTTACGGCAGCTTGAAGGAGGCGCGCAGAGCGCTGGATTTGCATGTGTCGGCTTAATAGCAGGCAAAAGTCTAGCAGATTTATTTTTGTCTTATCTTGCCTTCGATATTAATTGGCTAACTACGGCGGTTGATTGAGTTTTTACAACAATTACCCTAAGTATTGTCTCGTCGCAATTGCTATTTGGAGCCGGCTTTAATGTCGTTGGGCTTCACGTCGTTTATACCAACCCCCTTTGTCCAAAATGTGAAACAATAAATATGAATCACATGTGTCAAATAAATATATTTTATTAATTGAATCCCCATAAATTAGTTCTGAAATGTCAATGGCTTCGATCTTGTCAAGAGTAACTTTTCCGACACTGATGTCTTCGCAAAGTCCAAATTTAGTGTGTACTTTGGCTCGGGCTTTTCCATTAAACCAAGCTGTTTTCATGTCATCTAGGAATGCATAAATTTCTCCATTTGTATGCTCGCTGGACTTAAAGTCGAAGCTATATTTACGTAATGCCGGGATGATTTCATTATCTAAGAGGGTGTTTAAGTTTTCGTGGTCTGGATTGAAGTCTACACCTTCAATGTCATGAATGTAGTGATTGTAGAGGGAGACAAAAGCCTCTTGCCATCCTGAAATATTGTCTTTATTGCACAGGTATAAAACGTCACCCCTGTCGCCATTTTTGCTTTCGCAGTGCAGAAAGCTTATTTTTAGATGGGGTGATTTTGTAAGAAACTTTTTTAACTCATCGGCATTAAAAGATAGTTGATCAAAATTTGTAATATCCATTATTAGTCCCCAGGAATTTAGCCTTTAACCCATGCATCTAAAAGAACATAACTCTGATTAGTTTCAAAAAAAGTAAGTGTTGAATTTATATCTTTATAAATTATTGAGCCATTTAAGGGGCTGATAATTTTCTTTAAATGCCGTTGAGCTACTTCAATGTTGTTGCACGTTGTGTTTTTTATGTGGAAGCTTTCACCTTTAACTTCATCCAATGTCGTCTTGCAGGAAGAGCCAAGGTATGAAGACGTATAATTTAAAAAATATTCTGAATTTTCAAATTGAAAGCTGAATTGGCGTAGTGCGGGTATTATTTGATGAGACATAAGTAGGGCTACATCATCTTCGACAAAAATAAAATTCCACTCCTCGCAATCGTAGAGGTAACGGTTATATAAGGCAATAAATGCCTCCACTTGACCCGATACATTATTTTTGTCGCAAAAATAAAGCCAGTCTCCAGTGATTTCCTGTTCGTTTATAAATCTATATATTTCTAGCTCATATGAGTTAATTAAATATTTTTTGAGGGTCTGATATTCCAATGAATCACTATCAAGTTCCTTAATAAACATTTGGTCTAGTCCTGTGTAATAG
Organism: Cellvibrio sp.; assembly: GCA_050305995.1. Classification (GTDB taxonomy): domain Bacteria; phylum Pseudomonadota; class Gammaproteobacteria; order Pseudomonadales; family Cellvibrionaceae; genus Cellvibrio. Next base: position 139,645 of record JBNLGJ010000040.1, on the reverse strand, counting down.
CGCTAATGGGATTGCAGGTTAAGATAAGTAGAAATTAGCAGACTTTTTGTGCGAGAGGAACTTTGCAGTTATATATGTAATATATCGAGTACAAGAGGGAGTAATGGAGTAAATATTACAGGATAAAAATAGCTAACTATAACCACTTGCATCCAGGTTGAGGCAAGTGGTTATTATTCAATTATTCTGGATCTGCCTCGCCACCAAAAGCGGCAAGCAGGGCAGCGATAAAATTTTTGAGTTCCAGGGTCATAATCGTGAAGTCAGCATCAAACTGTTCGGCCCTGGTTTCGGGGTTGGAGTCGTTGGCTTTTTCAGCAATGATGTCTTCAAACTTTAAGCGCTTGATACCCAGCTGGTCGTCCAGTAGGCAGTGGATGGATTCTTTCCAGCAGAGCGCGATTTTGCTCACGTGCATGCCGCTGTCCAGGTGATTGCGGATTTCGCTCGCAGTTAAATCCAGCTTTTTACAGCGCACTATGCGACCATCTTTGGTGGCTTGCAGCTCGCACTCTTCGCCCAACTCAAACTGGTGCGGCGCCTCGCTCTCGCGCAGCCACTGGGTCATTACCTGGGTGGGCAAATGCTTGGGCGCTATGGGCAGGCAGCGCAGGCTGCCCAGGGCTTCGCGTAGTTTGCTGAGCAGGTCCTCGGCGCGTTTGGCCGACGAGGAATTGACCACAATCATTTTTTCTTGCGGCGCTATATAGGCGTAGTCCAGGCTGGATTTGGTAAAGGCTTTGGGCAACAGCGAAAAAATAATTTCATCTTTCATGCTGTCGCGCTCTTTGCGGCTGACCGAGCGGGATTCAGCATCGCGAATCGCCTGGACTTTTTCTTCCAGCGCCTCTTTGATTACGCCGGAGGGCAGGATTTTTTCCTGTTTTTTGGCGCAGATCATGATGTAGCCGTTGGCGGCGTGGACAAACAGATCGCTGTCGCGGCCGAGTGGCGGTTCAAACCCGTAGCGCAGCGGGTCGAGGCTGCCGCAGGGGTTAAAGCAGAAGGGCTCAAGTTTTTCGTTGAGTTCTTCTGGCGTCAGGGTCCAGTCTTCGGTGAGGCGATAGAGGCGTAAATTTTTAAACCACATAATCAATCAACAACACAATGTTTAAATAACAACGTTTAAGTAAAAACGTTTAAATAAAAACGCCAACTCCCCGGGGGGAAGTTGGCGCTGTGAGTGGAGCAGTAATTAGAGAATGTCGATCAGCTCAACATCAAAAATCAGCGCCGAGTAGGGCTTGATACTGGCGCCCGCACCGCGCTCGCCGTAGGCCAGCTGGTAGGGGATGTAGAGGCGATACTTGGAACCTACGGGCATCAATTGCAGGGCTTCGGTCCAACCGGCAATAACGCCGTTAACCGGGAAGTCGATAGGCTGGCCGCGGTTGACGGAGCTGTCGAACACTGTGCCGTCGATCAGGGTGCCGTGGTAGTGGGTTTTAACGCGCGAGCTGGGGCCTGGCTTGGCGCCTTCGCCCTGCACGATGACTTCGTACTGGAGGCCAGAGGCGGTGACAGTTACACCGTCTTTTTTGGCGTTTTCGGCCAAAAAGGCTTCGCCTTCGGCGGCCAGAGTTTTGCTTTGTTCGGCTTGAGCGGCTTGCATACGCTTATTGATTTCTTCAAAAGCGGCGCGCATCTGGTCATCGCTATAGGGGTTGTCGATGTTGTTAAGCGCATCGGCCAGGCCGGCAGATACCGCTTCGGCAGACAGGCCATCAAAGGGGTTTTCGAGCAGCTGTTGGCCCATTTGGCGGCCAATGCCGTAACTCACCAGATCTTCTACGCTGGAATATTTGGACATAATTTAATCACTTGGTCTCGTTCAAAAGGCCGTGCAGTCTAGCAGATTAATCGGCGCTTTTTGTGTCTTTGCTCGCTTCGAGTTGCGGCGCTTGCCCGAGGCTGTCAGCCTGCTCAGGCAGCTCATCCTCGGCAAACCCATCGGGCGCCAGCACATGGATCTCCGCCATAAATATGCCCCAAAAGGCCATAAACAGTGCCGCCACCAAAGGCCCTATGACAAAGCCGTTCACACCGAACAAGCCCAGGCCGCCGAGGGTGGAGAGCAGTACGATATAGTCGGGCATTTTGGTGTCGCGCCCCACCAGAATTGGGCGCAGGATATTGTCGATCATGCCAATCACCCCGGCGCCAAAGCCGATCAGGATAGTCGCTTTGACATTGTCGCCCGTGGCAAACAAATAGAGGGATACCGGGGCCCAGATAAGCGCCGGGCCAACGGCGGGAATCAGTGAGAGTATCGCCATAATCACGCCCCAGAGGAGGGCGCCGGGGATGCCCAGAATCCAGAAAATTAAGCCGCCCAGGCTGCCCTGGACTATGGCGATCACCAGGTTGCCCTTGATGGTGGCGCGGGTCACTTCGCCAAACTTGGCAAACAGCATGCGCTCGCGCTCGTCGCCCAGGGGCAGGGCGCGAATCAGCAGCTCCAGCAGCTGGTTGCCATCGCGCAGTAAAAAGAAGGTGAGGTACAACATCAGGCAGATATTGATGATCAACACAAAGGTGTTTTGCCCTACGCTCACTAAATTTTGGGCAATCAATTTACCGCTGGTCACTCCCATGGCCAGGGCGCTTTTTTTGAGATTGTTCAGGTCTATATCAAATTTTTCCAGGGTTTGTTGCAGGCTGGGGAAGGCGGTGCGCACCTGCTCAATATATTGCGCCGGGTTGATCTCCCCTGACTCCAGCTTGCCGTAAAACATTGAGCCCTCTTTTACCACTGAGGTCACTAAAAAAATGGTGGGCAGTACCACCACCAGAACACAGGCGAGTAGAGTGATCAGTGCGCTGATATTGTTGCGCCCGCCAAGCCATTTTTGCAGGCGCTGGTTAAAGGGGTAAAAAATAATGGTGATGGCACAGGCCCAAAAGATGGTGCCGAAAAAAGGTTTGAGCACCAGCGCAAAGGCGATGGAGACAGCGAGGAGAAACAAGAGAAAGGTGCGTGTTTCCAGTTTTTTATACATGGCGATCCATTGGCTGCTAGCTAAAAGTGGGTGGCTATCAAAAAGATAGCCAAGGCTAGCATTTTCCCCCGTGCAAAAATACCGGCTAAGCCAGAAAAGGCAGTGGGCGATTAGCTATCGCGCGCCCAGGGTAAACCTCGAGCTTTCGGCCGCCAGCCATTGTTTCAGTCTGCCCCCTGATGGTTGTGCTCAGGTGGAAAAATCAGTTTTACGCCCAGCCCCGTGCAAGTGTAAAACTCCAGTTGTGCACCGTGGAGTTCGGCGATGCGCGCGACTATGGAAAGCCCCAGGCCGGTGCCCGAGCTGTCGGCGCTGCGCTCGCGAAAAAAGCGTTTGCCCAGGTATTCCTGCTGCGCCTCTGGCACCCCAGGCCCCTGATCTTCAATTGTCAGCAGAGTTCCCTTGGCACTGGCTTGGCTGGCGATAGTAATAATGCCGTTTGCCGGGCTGAACTTAATCGCATTTTCCAGCAGGTTGCGCAGCAGTATCTGCAGCAAAATCGGGTGGCCGGTAAGCTGTGATTGTTGTAATTCAAGCTGCAGCTGCGGCGGTTGCTCTGGCGCCAGTTGGTGCAGCAACTGGGCGAACTGCTCAGCTGCCAGCTCTGCCAAGTCGATGGTTTGTTTGGCTCCCAGCTCCGGGGTGTCGAGGCGCGCCAGGGTCAGCAGCTGGCTGACCAGATGGGTGCTGCGATCAATGCCCTCTAGTATCCTTTGCAAGTGACGCCGGGTTTGCGTTTCATGGGTGGACTGCAATCCCAGCTGCGCGTTTAACCTAAGCCCCGCCAGAGGCGTGCGCAACTCATGGGCGACATCGCCTAAAAAGCGCCGCTCCCGGTCAAAATCACTTTTTAAGCGTGCGATTAAATTGTTAAGCGCCTGCACCAGCGGGCGCAGTTCGCTGGGTGCGGACCGGCCCAGGTTGACCGGCTCAAGCCTGTCTATGTGTCTGTCTTCTAGCTGTTGTTCCAGGCGCGCAAGGGGCTTTAGTCCCAGATGCACCAGGCCGATCAAGGCCAGCGTCAGCAGCAGGCCGGTGACCAGCAAGTTGCCCATGGCACTGTTGGATAAGCGCTCTGCAAGTTCGCCGCGAATATCCGAGCGCTCGGCAAGAATAATCCACAGGCCGTTGTCGCTCAGTTGATGGGTAAACACATACCAGTTGTAGTTCTGGTACTGCTTTAGGTAGTAGCCATCTTTAAACAGCGACAGGGCGTACATGGGGGCGGTAGGGGTTTTCACCAGCAGATTGCCTTCGCTATCCCAAATTTGGATAGCGAGTTTGCCCTCGTAGCCGTGGCCCTCGTCGCTGCGCCCCTCTTCACCCAGTTGCTCGTAAACATTAAGCGTATTGAGCAGGGCATTATTTAAATGATCAAAGTCGATTTCATTGACGGGTTTATCGATCAGCCCCTGCAGAATGCGGCTGGTTTGCGCCAATTGCGCATCGTACAGCTCATCTATTTCGTGGCTGGCGAGGTAGCGATTAAAAAAAAAGTTGGCGATAAAACTCATCAACAGCAGGCCCAGCAGGCTGATAATCAAAAACTGCTTGATGGATTTGGGGCGAAGTCGAATCAAGATTTGCTGCGCTCAAGTTTATGAATGGTGTAGCCCAGACCGCGCATAGTGTGAATTAGCTCCAGGGGGATTTTTTTGCGCAGATGATGAATGTGCACTTCGATGGTGTTGCTCTCCACATCTTCACCCCAGCCGTAGAGGCTTTGCTCCAGTTGCTCGCGGCTGAGCACCCGGCCGGTGTTTTGCAGCAATTTTAGCAACAGCATAAATTCGCGCCGCGATAGGCTGATAGGTTCGCCAGCCAAGCTGAGGCGGTAGGCTTCAGGATCCAACACCAGGTCGCCGTGGATCAGCTCGCGGCTGGCGCGGCCGGCAGCGCGACGGCTGAGGGCGCGCAAGCGGGCGAGTAGCTCATCCAGGTCAAAGGGTTTGAGCAGGTAGTCATCGGCGCCGGCATCCAGGCCCTGCACTTTGTCGCGCAGGGTGTCGCGCGCGGTGAGCAGCAGCACCGGGAAGTCCTGTCGCTCGCGGCGCAGCTGGCGCACCAGGCTCAAACCGTCCATGCCCGGCAGGCCTATGTCCACTACTGCCAATTCATAACTGGCAGCGGCCAGCAGCTTTTGCGCTGTCTCGGCGTCTTTGGCCCAGTCGACAACATAGTTGCGCTCGGCCAGTGCCTCCTGCAGGGTTTCGCCCAGCAGTAAATCGTCTTCTATCAGCAATAGTCTCACAGGGTTTTCCTCATAATATGGCTTTAGCGCAGACACCAAAAAATCGCGCCCTGTTCCGTTAAAAATTGCTCGGCGGCTGCCCCCTGCAACAGGGCGAAGGTAGCCAGCATTCCCGCCTGCAGGCAACTGCCTGCCGCCACTGTGACCGAGCGCGGTGCCTGCTCCACCGGCCAGCCGGTAATCGGGTTAAGAATATGGCTGTAGCGCTTGCCCTGGTGCAGCAGATAGCGGCGCGAATCACCGCTGGTGGCCAGGGCGCCAGCGCTTATCTCCAGCAGCTTACCGGATGCTGCCTGTTCATTACCTGAAGTAGTAACTGCCTCTATGCCAACTCGCCAGGGCTGACCTTGGGCGCGGGGGCCGGATACCGCCAGGTCGCCGCCAAAGTTGATCAGCAGCGGGAAGTCGCACCGCTGGCACAGCAGCTGCAGAACGCGGTCGACCGCGTACTCCTTGCCGATACCACCCAGATCCAGCTCCATGCCCGCAGGCATTTGTAATTGTGGATTCTGCCAGCTGACCTTGTCCCAGCCCACCAGCGGCAGCAGCCGGTCTATCGCCTGTTGCGGCGGCAGTTGATCTGAGCCGTTAAAGGTCCAGGCGCGGCGCAAGCAGCCGGAGCTGATATCAAACATACCATCGCTCAAGTGGTAGCAGTGGTCGGCAAAATTGATAAGCAGGGCAGTTTCGTCATCCAGGCTGAGGTTACGCCCGGCGGCCTGGTTGATTTGCCACAGGCTGTTGCCCTGTTCGTAGCGGCTGAACTTGTGCTGGATACGCAGCGCTTCGCGCTGGGCCAACTGGGTAAGTTCGATGGCGAGCTGCTGATCCTGGGTATCGAGCAAAATTTCACAGGGGCTGGCCATAGCCTGGAAGCTGCCTGTCCAAAAACTGTTAGGCAAAAAGTTGCCAGAGTCACAGGTTGCGGGGTCGTCACAGATGCGTGGGTTTAGGGTTATGTCACTCATAGCCGATCCGGTTGCTCGTCAGGGGCGAAAACTCTGTAAGTGTAAGCCAAGCAAAAAGCCCGCGCCCGGTGGCTCCGGGGCGGGTAAGGGACAAACACACACACACACTAACCAAGCTGCAACTTAAAAACTAAAGCTGTAACCCACTAACACTGTCATGGCTTTGAGATCTGGATAGGGATCTATGCCCTGCAACTGGGTCATGCTTACCGGCAGTTTCACATCGCCTTTTTGTTGGTAGGACTCCAGGCGCAGGCTCAACTCGCGGTCGTGATCAAAGCTGTAGCCCAGTTTAACGCCAAAGGTGGTGGCACTGAGTTTGGCCAGGCGCGGGTCGGCGGAGGCGTAGTCCAGAGTCACCGCACCCTGAGCCGTATCCTGTGAAGCCGACAGATAGGGCTGGTAAAAATCGGCGGCGGTTTGGCTGTACCAGCGGATATGCGGCTCTATATACAAGTGCTCATCCCACTGGTAGCGGTAGCGCAGATCCAGGGTGTTGGATTTGATACCCCAGTCGTCGGTGTAATAACGGTAGGAGAAATCGATCACATCCTCGCGCAGGTGGATTTTATTGCCCCAGTAGATACTGCTGCGGGTGCGAGTGTCGGGGCGGTTTTCATAGGCATACCAATTGCCCTGGCCAGTTGCAGGGTTAATCAGGTTGGCGCCATCGTCAGCCAGCACCGAGAGTACCTTGTAGGGGTCATTATGGTAGCCACTGCTGCTGCCATAAGAGAAGTTAAGCTGGCTAAGCCAGTGGCGGTTCATGACCTGGCTGAAGCCAAACAGGATTTCGCTGACGTTTTTGCTTTTACTGCCCTGACCAGCGCCTTCGGATTCGCCTTGCTCGCCGCCGCTCCTGATACTGGAGTCCAGCGCTGAAAATGCGCTGGGGATGCCGCCAACGGCGTCCACCTGGTCAGATTCCAGGTTAATCCCAAACGACAGGCTGGTGTTTTTTTGATTGAAGTCGCGCGCAATAGCCGCGTTTATACCTACCGAGGTAAAGTCGAACTCTTTGGAAAAATTCCCCCCCAGGGTGATTTGATTGCGCTCGCCCAGGGGTTGGCTCCAGCTGGCTGAAAGGGCGCTGCGAGTGTCGTGAAAGCTGGTGTCCAGCGGGGTTTCACCGGCTTTGGCCTGGTAGCTCTCGCGGCCGGAAGGGCCGGTAAACGTCTGTACCTGATTGCTCGCCAGAGCGCCATTGGGCGATGCACCGGTAAGTGAATCCAGAGTCAGCTTGAGTGAGAGCACATGGTTGTCGCCCATATCTTTGGACAGCGCAACTATAGGCTCAACCGCCTGTACACGGCCGTTGGATTCCGAGTAAACCGAGAGTGCGGTATCGGCTTTCCAGGGCTGCTCTGCCTGCACAGATAAACTCAACAGGCTGGTAGTTGCCGCCGCCAAGGCCAGGCGCACATTGGTGTTTTTACTTTTTCCGGCAGTGTTGCTGCCCCTGTTATTGATCAGTTGCATCCGCAGCCACCTCCACCAAAACCGCGACCGCCGGTGGAGGCCTCTTTACTGAAATAGGTGTGCGTATCCGCTGCTTCTTCCAAAGGATAGGCAGAGGGTTGCATGGCTTTTTGGGCAAGCAGGTCGCGCTCCCAGGGCTTGACCCCCAGCGATGAGCAACCCGCCATCAGGCATAGCAGTCCCGCTAGGGGCAGAATTTTTAGCAATTTAGTCATGGCTTGATCCTGTGGTTTGTGCAGCCAGATTGGTGGATTCAGCCAACAGCTGTTGCAGCTCTTGCTCGTAGTTGGCGCGTTTGTTGTCGTGAAACCCTATGTGTTTAAAGCGCGCTTGGCCCTGGCGGTCGATAATCAGCGCGCTGGGCATGGCGGCTACTTTGAACTCTTCCGCCAGCTGGCCATTAGTGTCAAAAACAATGTTAAAGCCGGGGTTAAGCTCTTTGATAAAGGCTTCAGCCAGGGGCCGTTCCTGATCCAGATTGACCCCAATCACTACTAAGCCCTGATCCTTGTATTTGCGGTAAATACTGTTCATCCAGGGGAAGGAGTTGCGGCAGGGCTCGCACCAGGAGGCCCAAAAGTCCACATAGACTACCTTGCCTTTATAGGCAGACAAGTTGAGTCCATCACTGGGCTCGGAAGGCGCGGCGCTCACTAAAGCGGGCAGTGCCCCCAGCAGCAGGCACATAGCTAAACGCAGGTTTTTTATCATCGGTAGGTCCTCATTGCATTTGCGGATGGCGCCATTTAGGCAAACTTAGGTTAAGACAAGCTTAAGTGGCGGAGGGCTTGGCGGAGAGCTTTGGAGGCTTAAGCCTGGCTTAAGCTTTGCTTCGCAAAATTGCCGCCATTGGTTTGTGTTGTAGGTAAATAAAAATGCGAAATAGGCGATGGCTGCTGGGGCTATGGCTGTTAATAAGCCAGCTGGTATTGGCTGCGGACAATCGCTTTGCCGAAATTCCCGGCGATGCCCCCGACTTTATGGCGGTGGATAAGGCATTTGCCTTAAGTGTTAAGCTCACCCCAGAAACCTTGCGCCTGCATTGGCAGATAGCCCCAGGTTACTACCTTTACCGCGATCGTTTGCAGCTGTTGCAGTTGCGTGAACAAGGTGGTTTGCAGGAGCTTAATTGGCCCATAGACAGCCAGCCATTGTCGCAGCGCGACCCCAACTTTGGCGCAGTGGCAATTTTTCGCCAGCAATTGGATATGCACAGCCAGCGCAACCAGCTGGCGGCGACAGAATCTCCTCGGCTGGATTTTTATATCAAGTACCAGGGTTGTGTCGATGCGGGATTTTGCTACCCCATTCAATGGCGCCATGTGGCAATTGTTGAAGGACGAGTCACAATAACTCGACAAATGCCGCTCCAGCGTTAATTCATTTACGCACTGCACCAGCTTGCTGCCGGTGACGATGAATCCCGCCGCTATTTTTTGCCTGCCGGTTAAAGGCGCCGAATTTGCTCGAGCGAATAGGTTAAACTGCGCGCTTTTAGACGAAGTCGCCAATCAAGAGGTAGGCATTTGTGCTTGAGAGTTTGAAGTCACTGTGTAAACGCAGCTTGTTACAACCCCATAGTTGGGAGTTTGCCGCCGTCTGGGCACTGCTGCTGGTGTTGTTTTACAACCTGGTTTTTATCCGCGATCTGGCCGCCCTGGTACATCCAACCCAGCTGATGGGGCTGGTGTTTTTTATTGCCAATTTGCTGGTGGTCTGGCTGCTGACGTTTTTCCTGCTCAACCTGTTGGTTATTCCCTATCTGGCCAAACCCCTATTTACAGCCTTGTTATTTATCGCCGCCGGTACTGCCTATTTTATGGATGCCTATGGTGTAGTCATTCACCAGCTGATGATGCAAAACGTATTTGAAACTGACCCGGGTGAAATTAAAGGATTGGTTTCAGCTGGCTTGGTCCTGGAGCTTGTACTCTTGGGGGTGGTGCCTTCGGTGTTGGTGTGGCGGGCGAAAATTCATTATTTACCCTTTGGCCGCGAGCTGTGGCGCAAGGCCAAGTGGTCAGGTGTCAGCTTGTTGGCAGTGATGTTAGTTATTTTGAGTATGTCGGCGCAGTTCGCCAGCTTTTTTCGCGGCCATAAAGAAGTGCGGCAAAAAATTGTGCCACTCAATGTGGTGGCTGCCACACTGAGTTATTTGTCGGCTAGCAGCAAGGCAGTGGAAGTGAAACCCATAGGTGTGGATGCCAGCCTTAAGCCCGGAGCCAAAGCGCTCAGCAAACCCAATTTAGTAGTATTGGTGGTTGGCGAAACAGCGCGTGCAGATCATTTTTCCCTCAATGGTTACAACCGTCCAACCAATCCGCTGCTGGCGCAGCAGGACATCATCAATTACCCCCAGGTGCACTCCTGTGGCACCGAAACCGCTGTGTCGGTACCCTGTATGTTTTCGGCCTTGGATCGTGAACATTACTCCGATGCTAAGGCCAAGTCCCAGGAGTCGGTGCTGGATGTTATTCATCGCGCCGGTGTGCCTGTGCTCTGGCGCGATAACAACTCCAGTTGCAAGGGCACTTGCGATCGCGTCGCCTATGAGGACATGCGCAAGTTGACTGTGCCTGTGCTGTGCAACCAGCGCGAGTGTTTTGACCCTGTGCTGCTCTACCAATTGGATGATCGCTTGGTGCAAATGAGTAATCAGGCGGGCACTAAGCTAGTGGTGCTGCACCAAAAAGGCAGCCATGGCCCGGATTATTTCAACCGCTATCCGGCAGTGCAGGAAGTGTTTAAGCCTGTGTGCAAAACTAACCAATTGCAAAATTGCTCAGTGGACGAAGTGGTTAATGCCTTTGACAATACCATCCACTACACCGACTACTTCCTCAATGCCGCCATCGAAAAACTCAAAGCGCTGAGCGATCACTACAATACGGCGCTGGTGTATGTCTCCGACCACGGTGAATCCCTGGGTGAAAACAAACTCTATCTCCATGGCATGCCTTACTTAATTGCGCCTGAAGCGCAAAAGCATGTGCCTATGCTGATGTGGTTTTCTGCCGACTATGCTAGTGCCAATGGCCTCGACTTGGCGTGTGTCAAGGCAAAAACCGCTGCCGATTACAGTCACGACAACCTTTTCCACACACTGCTTGGCTTAACTCTGGTGCAGACGGAGCTCTACCAGCCAGGATTGGATATCCTGCAAGCTTGTCGCCACCAAGCGGCGCGCTAGCTGCGAAAAAACTAAGCCCATAAAAAGCTAAGCCCATAAAAAAGCCGGCAGTGGTTACACTGGCCGGCTTTTTTATGGGCTATTGCGCGCCTGCTAATCAGGCTTCGCGAATTTCGTAGGAGTGGGTGATGTCTACGCCGCCAGCCTCCAGCATGATCGACGCCGAACAGTACTTAGTGGCGGAGAGTTCCACCGCGCGCTTAACTTGGGCCTCTTTTAGCTCTTTGCCGGTAACCACAAACTTCATATGGATTTTGGTAAAAGGCGAAGGCACGCCCTCGGCGCGCTCGGCCTCCAACTCGCAGCGGCAATCGCTCACCTGTTGGCGCGCTTTAGTCAGGATACTCATCACGTCGAATGAGGAACAGCCGCCCAAACCCAGCAGCAGCATCTCCATGGGGCGCACGCCGGTATTGCGGCCACCGTGATCGGCTGGGCCATCCATAAGTACTGCGTGACCGCTACCAGACTCCCCCAAAAACTGGGCGCCATCCACCCATTTAACCACTGCCTGCATACTTTGCCTCTCAAGAGTTAGCTCTGGAAAAAGGGCGCTAGGTTAGCACACCAAATTGTCAAATCGAAAATGACGTTTAAAGCTACATTTGATGGATGCAAAATTATTTTTTATAGACAATTCAATTAACTAGGCTTATAACTGCATCACATTTCTTGCTTCCGTAGTGCCGGAATGGCTGGTAGCTATAATATCTAGTCGTCATAATTGTGCATATATTCCGATTATTCATATAAAACAACATCTAGGAGCAGCACCTTGGTCGCCGTCTCACTAACACCGCACATTAAGAATGTGGACGCATTTCTGGTTCATTGTCACCGCCGCCGCTACCCAGCAAAAAGCACCATCATCTATGCGGGCGACAAAAGTGACTCCCTTTATTACATAGTTAAAGGTTCAGTTACCGTTCTGATTGAGGACGACGAAGGTCATGAAATGATTGTCGCCTACCTTAACGATGGCGATTTTTTTGGCGAAATGGGCTTGTTCGATGACAAGGACTCCCGCAGCGCTTGGGTGCGCGCCAAGACTGAGTGTGAAGTAGCAGAAATCAGCTATGCCAAGTTTCAGGAGCTGACTGAAGACCATCCCGAGTTCCTTTTTGCCCTGGGCAGCCAAATGGCCCGCCGTCTGCGCGCTACTACCCGCAAGGTGGGTGACCTGGCGTTCCTCGATGTGACCGGCCGTGTGGCCCGTACTTTGCTGGAGCTGTGCAAAGAGCCAGACGCCATGACTCACCCGGATGGTATGCAAATTAAGATAACCCGCCAGGAGATCGGTCGCATCGTTGGCTGCTCGCGCGAGATGGTGGGCCGCGTGCTTAAAACCCTGGAAGACCAGGGTCTGGTACTGGTGAAAGGCAAAACCATGGTGGTTTACGGCACCCGCTAGGTGAAGTAGCCAAGTTGCAAACAAAAAAGGCGATCCTTGGATCGCCTTTTTTGCATTTGTTTTTTGTATTTGAACGTCGCTTAATTAAATGCGGTAAGCGGTTTTGGTCATGGCTTTGGACACCAGGGTCATCAGGCCTTTTACCGGGGCAGGAAAGTTGTAACCGCCGGCATCCAGCGCCATCTGCGCATGGCGCGCCTCGTCATCCAGCATCTGTTCTACCACCGCGCGGCTTTTTACATCCTGCACTGGCAGCTGCGCCAAATGGCTCTGCAGGTGCTTGCAAACCCGGTTTTCCGTTGCTGCAACAAAGCCCAGGCTCACCTTATCGCTCACCAAACCGGCGCCAGCGCCTATGGCAAAGGACAAACCGTAAAACAGCGGGTTGAGGTAGCTAGTGCGGCTGCCCAGAGCATCAATGCGCTCCTGACACCAAACCAGGTGATCTATCTCCTCTTCGGCAGCTTTTTCCATCTCGCTGCGCACCTGGGGCAGTTTGGCAGTGAGCGCCTGGCCCTGGTAGAGCGCCTGGGCGCAGACTTCGCCGGTGTGGTTTACCCGCATCAAACCAGCCGCATGCTTGCGCTCGGCTTCGCTCATCTCGGCCTGCTGGTTTAATGCGCGCGCAGGTGAGGGGCGTTCGCTGGTCATATCACTGCCAGCTGCCAGGGTGCGCAGGGCGTGGTCGGCCTGAACTATCAGTTTATCGATAAGGCTTAGGGGGCGGTTGGCCATCTTGTATCTCCCAATTCAGTGTGCCTATTTAACCAGAATCTGCGCTGCCTCGCATGGTTAATCCGCCCTTGGAATTTGCGCCTGATCAACTGCAGGGCGAGTCGCGCGAGCTGGCGTGTGAATTAATTCCCTGCCGCGATATGGCTTATTGCGACGAAAGCGCCAAACGCACTGTGACTGGCCGGGGATAATCCAGACGAAGTGTATTCGCGCATTGCTGCTTGGCTCTATAATCGGTCAACGCTATAAAAAAACGCCGGAGAAGGAATAAGTGCAAGACGTCGATGAATTAAAGCTGCTGCTGGACGCCCGAATCCCACTTATCGTTATTGAAACCTATGAGGAGAAACGCGCGCTTGATCTGCTGTTAAAAGTGGCTGGCAAGCAGGGGCGGGATGTGCACCGCTGGTCGGTAACCGAGGGCCTGAGCAAGTCCAGCTTTGGCCCCCAGCTGATCGCTAAAGGCAGCGAGATGATCGACCCGGAAGAAATGCTGGTGCATCTTAAAACGCTCAACCAGCCGGGCATTTTCGCCCTTTGCGATATACACCCCTTCCTTGATGACAACCCCAAAGTAGTTCGCCAGCTTAAAGACCTGGCACTCAACCATTTTGCGCTGCCCCACACCCTGGTGTTTATCAGCCACCAGCTGCGCCTGCCGCCGGAAATCGCGCGCTACTCCGCGTCTTTTACCATGACCTTGCCCGATGACGACAAAATCATGGCCATTATTCGCGAAGAGGCCAAAGACTGGTCCGACCGCCACGGCGCAGCGCGGGTCAAGACCGACAATATCACCCTTAAAAAGCTGGTGAATAATCTGCAGGGGTTAAGCTCAAGCGATCTGCGCCGCCTGGTGCGCTCCGCCATCTGGAATGATGGCGCTATAGATGAAGATGATTTGCCGCGCATTAACAAAGCCAAGTTTGCGCTGCTGGATATGGAAGGGGTGATGAGCTTTGAGTCCCAAACCCAGGACTTTTCGCAAGTGGGTGGCTTGAACAATCTCAAGCGCTGGCTGGTAACCCGGCGCGACGCTTTCAGCGGCGATAGCAGCAAGCTGGATCGTCCCAAAGGCATAATGCTGCTGGGGGTGCAGGGCGGCGGCAAAAGTCTGGCGGCCAAGGCGGTGGCCGGTTTATGGGGGTTGCCGCTGCTGCGCCTGGACGTTGGCGCGCTCTACAACAAATATCACGGTGAAACCGAGCGCAACCTGCGCGAAGCGCTCAAGCTCGCCGATGCCATGTCACCCTGCGTACTTTGGCTGGATGAAATTGAAAAAGGCATGGCGCAGGAGAGTAGCGATAACGGTATTTCCCAGCGTTTGTTGGGCAGCCTGTTAACCTGGATGGCAGAGCACAGCACCCGGGTGTTTATCGTGGCCACCAGCAACGACATCACCCGTCTGCCGCCGGAGCTCATCCGCAAAGGGCGCCTGGATGAAATCTTTTTTGTCGACCTGCCCGAGCCGAGTGTGAGACGCGATATTTTTACAATTCATTTAACCAAGCGCCACTGTCAGGCACAGCAATTTGATCTGGATAAATTGGCGGTGGCGAGCAATGGGTTTTCCGGTGCAGAAATCGAACAGGCCGTTATAGCGTCACTCTACACGGCCAACTCGCTAAACCAGCCGCTGACAACGGCTATGTTGTTGGCAGAAATTGCAGCCACCAGTCCCCTGTCGGTGGTAATGGCTGAACAAATTGCCCAGCTGCGTCTGTGGGCTGCTGATCGAACTGTTCCCGCCTAAGGCAAGGTGCGCATGACTCATTCAACCGCTACAGATGCCATAGTCAAGGGTTGGCTGCGCGAGGCTATCGCCTGCCCATCACCCAACTTCAATCAGCGCCCGCCGGGCGCTGAGGTAAGTTTGCTGGTGATTCACAACATCAGCTTGCCGCCCGGGGAGTTTGGCGGCGGCTATGTACAGGACTTCTTCCGCAATCGCCTCGGCCCTGATGCGCACCCCTATTTTGCCAGCATTGCCAATCTGCAGGTGTCCGCCCATTTATTTATCGAGCGCACTGGGCGAATTGTTCAATTTGTGTCCTTTGATGAGCGCGCCTGGCACGCGGGAGCCTCCTGTTTTGAGGGCGTGCAAAACTGCAATGATTTTTCTATCGGTATAGAACTGGAAGGCACAGACAACTTGCCCTATACCGATATGCAGTATGCGGCCCTGCAAAAAGTTACTCGCCAGTTGCTGGCCTCTTACCCTAAACTTACGCCCCAGCGAATTACAGGCCACGAGCATATAGCGCCCGGGCGAAAAACTGATCCAGGGCCTGCATTTGACTGGGCAGCTTACAAAGCATCACTTGTTGACGAGTTATAGGATTCCTATGAATTTTCTTAGTTTGGTTGCAGTTCTTGCACTTCTCCTTTGGGTGGGTTCGATAAAAACTTCCCAGTACGATGGCTGGTTCAAGTTGCTCTCCCAGCGCTTGCAAAAAATTCCCGGCTTTGCATCGCTGCCAGCGCTGCCGCTGATGTTATCGCTGGTAATTCCCCTGGCGGTTTTGGTGGTGGTGTTTTTGCTGGTGCAAAAACACCTGGGCAAGCCCTGGTTGTTTTTTATCTATTTTCCGGTGTTGCTTTACAGCCTGGGGCGCGGCAATGTGCTGGACGACATCAAACACTATTTAGCGCTGGTAGCCAAAGATGACAATGTTGCCGCCACTCAATGGCTTGACCTTAACAGCAAAAAAAATTATCCGGAAGAAGAAATCAGCGATTGGAAAACCCTGCATACCCTCGCGCTCAAAATGTTTGCCTATCGCGGCTACGAAAATACCTTTGCAGTTATTTTTTGGTTTGTTATTGCTGGCCCCTTTGGCGCGCTGCTGTATCGCATGAGTTTGATGTATCGCGACTTTGCTGATGAACAACACTACAATATTGCCGCCAAATGGTTGTGGCTGCTGGAGTTGCCCTCGGTGCGCTTAATGGGGATCACCTGGGCATTGGTGGGTAACTTTGAAACCAGCCCGCTGCGCGAGAATATGCTCGATATTGAAAAATCATCTGCGACTGTATTAAACGAAACACTGCGCGGTGCCCTGGGGGCCCCCACGATCGCCAGTGCCCGGCAAATGGCCGCTATGAGTGATGAGGCGCGCGCCGAGGCAGAAGAAAATCAGGAAGCAGAAACTCAGGATATTATCGAGGATTTAACTGGCGACCAGATTGCCGTGCACAATGAGCCAGCTTATTCATTGGCGCTGATTAAATCCTGTCTGCCGCTCTATCGTCGCTCCCTGCTGTTTTGGGTTTGCGCGATTGCCTTTGCGACCCTGTTTATCTAAATAGATGTTTTTAATTTAAAAAGTTTTTGAGGTTTGCTTATGCCATCCTTTGATGTGGTTTCTGAAGTTGATAAACACGAACTGACTAATGCCGTCGATCAGGCCCAGCGCGTGATCACCAATCGCTTTGACTTTAAAGGTGTAAATGCCAGTTTTGAGCGTAAAGAGTATGAGATAACTATCACCGCCGATGCCGAAATGCAGTTGGATCAGATGCTCGATGTACTGCGCCCGGCTATGGCTAAAAATAATATCGATGTGAGCTGCCTGGAAATTGGCAAGGTCGTCAGCGCTGGCAAGCAGGTCAAGCGTGACATTAAAGTGCGCACAGGTATCGATAAGGATCTGGCGAAGAAAATTGTCGCCCTGGTAAAAGATAAAAAATTAAAAGTGCAGGCCAGTATCCAGGGTGAACAGGTGCGCGTGACCGGCAAAAAACGCGACGATTTGCAGGAGTGTATAGCTGCACTGCGCGCTGCCGATTTGGGCATGCCCATGCAGTTTAATAATTTCCGCGATTAATTATCTCTCGGCGGGAGCTAGGCTCCCGCTACATCGAGCTGCCAATGCTGCATTCTCCAGGTTCAGAAACCCACAGTTGGCGCAATAGCCTGGCCAGTTACGCCGATATTCGCTTGGTTTATATTTTTCTGCTGGGCTGTGCCTCTGGCTTTCCCTGGGTTTTAGTTGGCTCGGCCATGAGCGGTTGGTTAAAAGATGCCAATCTCTCCCGCGCCGCTATCGGCTATTTCGGCTCTGTCACTGTGGTCTATGCCGTTAATTTTTTGTGGGCACCGCTGCTGGATAGAGTAAAACTGCCTGTGATTTTTCGCCTATTGGGGCAGAGGCGTAGCTGGATCGCCAGCATGCAATTACTAATGACAGCTGCGGTTATTGCCATAGCTCAAACCAACCCGGCACAGAGCCTGCTCTGGTCATCGCTGTTGGCATTGGTTATTACCACTTTATCGGCAACCCAGGACATAGCCGTAGACGCCTACCGCATCGATATTATCGGCGACGACCAATTGCACTTGCCGGCTGCGGCCGCCATGAGTGTGATCGGCTGGTGGACAGGCTATTCGCTGCCGGGCTTTCTGGCCTTTCAGTTTGCCGATGCCTGGGGTTGGAACCAGGTATACCTGATGCTAGCCGCCATTATGCTGGGCTTTTTTGTCGCTACTCTTTTTATTCCCGAACCGAAATCTGAGCGCGATACTTTGCAGGGGATGGCGGAGCAAAATTATGTGCAGCGTCTGGGGGGAACTGGGCACTGGTTTGCGCGTATAGGCGCGCGCATTAGCGTGACTATGCTGGAGCCATTTATGGAGTTTGTACGCCGCAATGGTCTAAAGGTTGCGTTGATGATTTTTGCCTTTGTCTTTCTGTTTAAAATCGGCGAGGCCTTTCTCGGACGAATGTCAATCCAGTTTTATCGTGAAGTTGGTTTTAGTAACGAGCAAATTGCCCATTATTCCAAACTGGTTGGCTGGCTGTTTACCTGTGTATTTACGCTGGTGGGCAGTTTTATCAATATTCGTTTTGGCATAGTGCGCGGCCTGATGATCGGCGGAATTGCCATGGCCGCGAGCAACCTGATGTTTGCTGCTATGGCGTATCTGGGGCCCAATGAACAATGGTTTTTGGCCACTGTGCTGGTGGACAATTTCACCACGGCCTTTTCATCGGTTGCCTTTGTCGCTTTTCTTAGCTGGCTTACGGGCAGGGCTTTTTCTGCCAGCCAATATGCACTGCTGGCATCGCTGGGCAACTTTGGTCGAACCAGCCTTTCCTCCTTTAGTGGCGTCATGGTGGATGGCTTAAATGGCAATTGGGCGCTGTTTTTTGTGATTACCTCCTTGATGGTCATTCCCGGTTTGCTGCTCTTGTTAGCTGTTAGTCGCCAGTTTCGGCGCCAGGCTGAGGCTGCCAGCCAAACTCGCGCAGACTAACTCTCCCTCGGGTGACTTTGACACCCTCTGCCTCAAGCCTTTTGCTCTGCAGGGTAAATCCTGGGGAGTTTTCTGGTAGTGAAATTCGCCCTTGGGCGTTGATTACTCTGTGCCAGGGCAGTTGCGTTGCCTCGGGCAGTTGACTCATGGTGCGGCCCACCAACCGTGCGCCTCCAGGCAGTCCGGCCAAGGCAGCCAACTGACCATAACTAATAACTTTGCCGGCAGGAATGCTGGCCAGCGCCAGAAAAATCGCCTGGAGCTTCTGCTCTTTGGCGTTATGGGTATAAGTCATAACAAATAGGTATCTGAGTAAAAATAAAGCAAATTTTGCTAACAACTTACCTAAATTAACATTTTTTTAATTGCCCAGTAGCGCCTGGGCACTTTTAATGCGAAGCCGGAGTAAAAATCGAGTAGAGAAGTAAGTGAGATTTATTCTAGTTTTTGTGGCCCTATTATTGGGTGCGCCCGTCTGGGCGGGAGTGGTAGAGCTGACCAATGGCGATCGCCTGGAAGGCGAAGTGGTGCGCATCGAAGGCGATGAGTTGGTGTGGAAGTCCACTAACTTTGGCGAGCAGCGCATCAAAAAAAGCAAAATCAAAAATCTGTTCAGCGATAAACCGCTCAAGGTCAGTGCCAACAAAAAGGCCTGTATCGTCGATGGGGTAGAGCAGGAGCAACTGGTTTATTACTGCGGTGCCAGGGCCAACCTTAAACGCATTCCTGTGCTCAGCCTTAAAACCCTGTTGCCCTATGAAGATTATGTTGGGGGCAAATGGCGTAATTCCGGCAAGCTTAACCTCTGGGGCGCCTACGCCAGCGGCAACGAGACCCGCAACGAGTGGAATATCCAGGGTGAAAGCAAATTGCGTATCGACGAGCTGCGCCATGTGATTAGCGGTGAATACGCCAAGTCCGCCTACGATCACCTAGCACCTAAAACCCGCTGGAATTTGCATTATTCACTGGATTGGTTTTTTAAACCGCGCTGGTTCTGGTACAACAGCCTGGACGCTGGCGGCGATGGTCAGCGCGGCCTCAACCAGAGCTATATCCTGGGTTCAGGTACCGGTTACCAATTTTGGGAAAGTCGCAAAACGGCGCTCTCTCTGCAACTGGGTCTTTCCTATGTGGATCAGGAGTTCGAACCGCCTGCCGACCCTGGCGCCTTTGATCAAAGTGTTTCCTATAGCGCAATGCGGGTTGCGACTGATTTCCGTTACGAACTGCCTGGAGGCGTTGCCCTGTTCCACAATAATGAACTGGTTTATTCGCTGGAGGACTCCAAAGACTGGCAGCTCAAGACCTCAACTGGCTTGAGTACCATGCTGCTTAACAAGGTGTACTCCGAGTTTAAGGTAGATTACTGGGTATTTAACGAGCCCCAGCCGACCAAAGAGCGCGCCGATACTCGTATGTCAGTCGGGGTGAGTTATAAGTGGTAAACTGGCGCTAACCCTATAGTTGGAACCTGGATTTTCATGCCGTTACTGCTTTTTATCCTGTTTGTAGTTGCCGAAGTTAACCTTTCGTCCCGTTTGGCTCATCTGTTGGGTACTGCGGGCACCTGGGCCTGGCTGCTGGGCGCTTTTGCGCTGGGGGTCTGGCTGCTCAAGCGCCAGGGGCCAGCTGATTTGATGCGCCGGGCCCAGCAAATGCAGCCTGGGGCCAACCCGGGCGATGCGCTTTTGGCGAGCCTGTTTAGCATGCTGGCGGCTGTTCTGCTCATAGTGCCTGGGGTTTTATCGGATTTACTGGCGCTTGTCTGCCTAATCCCCAGTTTGCGTCATTTGCTATTGCGCCGCTGGTTGAGCCGTTTGGCCAGCAGCGGTCGTTTTCAGGTATTTGGCGCCGCCAATTTCCAGCGCAGTCACTTTGAGGCCGAAAGCTTTAAAGCCGATGGTTTTGACGCTGGCAATGTCTATGAGCATCAGGGGCCGGCCAGAGTGGACGAGTCCGCACCATCAGAGCCTGTAGCAACATTGGAACAGCCTGCGTCGGATTCCCAATCACCGCGCAAGGATCAATAATCGTTAAAACCCATAAAAATCTTTGCTTCTGCTGTTGAAATCCAGCCTTCCAGCCCCAGATAGGGTTCACCCATGATTTTGCCCGGAGTTGCTCTGGCAAATCCGGCAGAGCGGGGCCCTTGAAATCGAGAGTCTCGACTCTATATCGCCAACACGCCGGGGCAGAACGCCCCGCGCTCGTTAACCTTGTATGTTAGGAGACATGAGTCCATGAAAATTCGTCCGTTGCACGATCGCGTTGTAGTACGCCGCAAAGAAGAAGAAACCAAAACTGCCGGTGGCATCATCCTGTCGGGTTCGGCCAAAGAGAAGCCCAACCAAGGTGAGGTGGTTGCTGTAGGCCACGGCCGTGTATTGGCCAGCGGTGAACTGCGCCCACTGGATGTAAAAGTGGGTGACACTGTGGTATTCGGCAAATATGCCGGTAGCGACACCATCACTATTGATGGCGAAGAGCTGGTTATCCTCAACGAATCTGACATCAAAGCGGTTCTGGAATAAGAGCTTCTCTGGAATAAGAGCCTCTCTGTATTAAACGCAGCTTAGGCTTTGAATATCCCCGTGGATTGGCTTAATCCACTTGAGTTAACGAATTTTGAAGGTACGAAAAAATGGCAGCTAAAGAAGTTAAATTTGGTGATAGTGCTCGTCAACGCATGCTTGCAGGTGTAAATATCCTGGCCGATGCGGTTAAAGCTACCCTGGGCCCAAAAGGCCGCAACGTGGTACTGGAAAAATCTTTCGGTGCGCCCACCATCACTAAAGACGGTGTGTCTGTAGCCAAAGAAATCAGCCTGAAAGACAAGTTTGAAAACATGGGCGCGCAAATGGTGAAAGAGGTTGCCTCCAAAGCCTCTGACGACGCCGGTGACGGCACCACCACCGCCACCGTACTGGCCCAGGCCATTGTTAACGAAGGCCTCAAGTCGGTTGCCGCTGGCATGAACCCCATGGACCTCAAGCGCGGTATCGACAAGGCCATTGCCGAAGCGGTTAAGCACGTCAAATCCATTGCTGTGCCTTGCGCCGACAGCAAATCTATTTCGCAAGTGGGCACTATCTCTGCCAACTCTGATTACTCCATCGGCAGCCTGATCGCCGAAGCTATGGAAAAAGTGGGTAAAGAAGGTGTTATCACCGTTGAAGAAGGCACCAGCCTGGACAACGAGCTGGACGTAGTGGAAGGTATGCAGTTCGATCGCGGCTACCTGTCTCCCTACTTCATCAACAACCAGGACAGCATGAGCGTTGAGCACGAAAGCCCCTTCATCCTGCTGGTTGACAAAAAAATCTCCAACATCCGCGAACTGCTGCCAGTTCTCGAAGGTGTGGCCAAATCTGGCAAGCCGCTGATCATCATCTCTGAAGATCTGGAAGGCGAAGCTCTGGCGACTCTGGTGGTTAACAACATTCGCGGCATCGTTAAAGTGGCTGCCTGTAAGGCGCCAGGCTTTGGCGACCGTCGCAAGGCCATGCTGCAGGATATCGCCGTATTGACCGGCGCCACTGTGATCTCTGAAGAAGTGGGCCTGGATCTGGAATCTGCCACTTTGGAGCACCTGGGTACCGCCAAGCGCGTCACCATGAACAAAGAGAACACCGTGATTGTTGACGGCGCTGGCAAGCCAGAAGAGATCAAAGCGCGCGTACAGCAAATCCGCATTCAAATCGAAGAGACCACTTCCGATTACGACCGCGAAAAACTGCAAGAGCGTGTGGCCAAACTGGCTGGCGGTGTTGCGGTAATTAAAGTGGGCGCCGCCACCGAAGTGGAAATGAAAGAGAAGAAAGCGCGCGTTGAAGACGCCCTGCACGCCACCCGTGCTGCGGTAGAAGAGGGCGTGGTTCCCGGCGGTGGTACTGCACTGATCCGCGCTGTTGCGGCCATTGCCTCTCTGAAAGGTGACAACGAAGACCAAAACGCCGGTATCGGCATCGCTCGTCGCGCTATGGAAGCACCTCTGCGTCAAATCGTTGCCAATGCCGGTGACGAGCCTTCCGTAGTTGCCGACAAAGTGAAACAAGGTTCCGGTAACTTTGGTTTCAACGCCGCCAGCGGCGAATACGGCGATATGATCGACATGGGTATCCTCGACCCAGCCAAAGTAACCCGCACTGCACTGCAGGCTGCAGGTTCTATCGCTGGCCTGATGATCACCACCGAAGCCATGGTTGCCGACCTGCCAGAAGACAAACCCGCTGCGCCAGATATGGGCGGCATGGGTGGCATGGGCGGTATGGGCGGCATGATGTAAGTTGCCCCAACCCGGCATGATTAACGTAGTTTTTATCTATCGCGCCCATAGTCTGCACTCCTGGAGTGCAGCGGCGCGTACTTGATGAAATTGCGATATAGTTACGGCCCTTAGTGGGCCGTAATTGTTTTTACCAGAAACTGAATTATCGACGCTGTTATTGCCCCATTCTTTACTACTCAGCCAGCTGGCTCGCTCAAGCCAAGTCGATTGGCGCAAGATTAACCGTGAACTAGGAGAAACATCATGGCTTTTGAATTACCCGCTCTGCCATACGCAAAAGACGCTCTCGCCCCCCACATTTCTGCCGAAACCCTGGATTACCACCACGGCAAACACCACAAAGCCTATGTGGACAAGCTGAACACCCTGGTTCCTGGCACCGAATTCGAAGGCAAGAGCCTGGAAGACGTGATCAAATCTTCTACTGGCCCAGTGTTCAACAACGCGGCGCAAATTTGGAATCACACCTTCTACTGGAACTGCCTGAGCCCCAACGGCGGCGGCGAGCCAACGGGTGCTGTAGCAGAAGCTATCACCAAGGCTTTTGGTTCTTTCGAGAAATTCAAAGAAGACTTCACCAACTCTGCCATCAACAACTTCGGTTCCAGCTGGACCTGGTTGGTGAAAAAGGCTGATGGCTCTGTTGCTATTGCCAACACCAGCAACGCCGCCACCCCATTGACCGACAGCTCAGTAACACCAATCCTGACTATCGACCTGTGGGAGCACGCCTACTACATCGATTACCGCAACTCTCGCCCCAACTACATTGGCGCCTTCTGGTCGCTGGTGAACTGGGATTTTGTAAACGCCAACTTTGCCAAGTAATTTGGCGCTGCACTAGCAGTTGTTTGCGTGATAACCGCAACGGGCCTTAGGGCCCGTTGTTGTTTTTTGGGCAAGCCAATGGCGTTGTAATAGCTGCATATAAAAGCCAATTAGCTGGGGGTTTCATCGAACGGCTCTAGGTTTGAAAGGTCTGCTGCTATAGAATAGAGACCAATTTTTTAGCCTTGTCCCTTTTAATCGGTCTTGGAACCTATGGAACGCAGAGAGCCTACCTTCTCCACATCTACTTTAAACGATGCTGCAGATTCAGCGCCGCGCCGCGCTCAAACATCCAGTCGTGATGAGCCTGCCTCCGCGCGCAGTCGCCAAGCCGCAGCACAAGTGGTGCAGGCTCGCCCAGCCCCCGCGCCGACTGGGAGCAGTTTGCCTGCTATTGCTCTGGTTGTAGCTTTACTGGCGGTTGCCGCAAGCGGTTTTTTGGGGTGGCAATTATTTCAAGCGCAAGCTCAGCTTAAATCGGCAGACTCTCGTATTCAAAGCTTGGAGCAGCAGCTCAATCTCACTTCCAACGAATCCAGTGCTTCGCTAGTGGCGCTGCAGGCAAATCTGAAAAAGCTGGATTCCGAATTGCGCAGCTCTATCGTCAAAATAGAGTCTAATCGCAAAGCCACAGCGGCGGCGCTGGAAAAAATTACTGCCGTTGGCCGCGATGCAGTGGCGGGTAAAAAAGAGGCTATTGATGCCAAGTCTGGCCTAAATACTCTTAAGCAAACAGTTGAGGCTAACAAGTCTCTGGCAGATGCCTCTGCGGCGAAGATAGATACAGCCTCCACTAGTATTGCCCAGCAGCAACAGGCCGTGCAGAACCTTAAAGAGTCGCTGGCCAAACTGGAGTTGGAGTTGGTTGATCTTGATAATTTGGCTCGTCGGACCAAAGCCAATGAGGATGCTGTTGCTGCTATAGACGATTACCGCCGCACCACCAATCGCGAAATCCTGCAAATTAAACAGCAGTTGGGCATAGCCCCCAAGCAGTAATTACTCCAACAATGCCAGCCTAGAGCTGGCATTGTTTTTATCAATGATCGGAAAAAATAGTGCCAGCTAACTCCTGATGATTTCAGCGGTGTAAAATGCCGCCCGACCTGATTAGAAACACCATGAGAGACGTGATTATGCCTACCCTGATTCGCCAGCAAGACTTGATCGACAGTGTTGCAGATGCACTGCAGTTTATTTCCTATTACCACCCGGTTGATTTTATCCAAGCCATGCACAAAGCCTACGAGCGTGAGCAAAACAAGGCCGCTAAAGATGCTATGGCACAAATTCTGATCAACTCGCGCATGTGTGCCATGGGCCATAGACCCATTTGTCAGGACACCGGCATAGTCACAGTGTTTGTCACAGTGGGTATGGATGTGCAGTGGGAAGGTGATATGAGCCTGACAGACATGATTAATGAAGGTGTGCGTCGCGCCTACAACAACCCGGACAATGTACTGCGCGCCTCTATCCTGGCGGATCCTGACGGTGCCCGTAAAAATACCGGTGATAACACTCCAGCGGTTATTCATTACAACATAGTGCCGGGCAATACGGTGGACGTGCACGTTGCCGCCAAAGGTGGTGGCTCAGAGGCAAAAACCAAATTTGCGATGCTCAACCCCTCCGATTCGGTAGTGGATTGGGTGTTGGACATGGTGCCCAAAATGGGCGCGGGCTGGTGCCCGCCAGGGATGCTGGGTATTGGCATTGGCGGCACCGCCGAAAAAGCCATGTTGCTGGCTAAAGAGGCGCTGCTTGACCCGGTGGATATCCAGGAGCTACAAGCTCGCGGAGCCAGCAACCGTGCCGAAGAATTGCGCATTGAGCTGTACGATAAAGTAAATCGCCTGGGTATAGGTGCTCAGGGCCTGGGTGGCCTGACAACTGTTTTGGATATCAAAGTTAAGGACTATCCAACCCACGCCGCCAACAAGGCCGTCGCCATAATCCCTAACTGTGCAGCCACTCGCCACGCCCACTTTGTATTGGATGGCTCCGGCCCGGCACTGCAAACCCCGCCTTCTCTGGAGGATTATCCAGAAATCAGCTGGGATGTCGGTAGCAGTGTGCGCCGCGTAAATATGGACACAGTTAAGCCGCAAGACGTGTTGGAGTGGAAGGCAGGTGAAACCATTCTGCTGTCCGGTAAGATGCTTACCGGGCGCGATGCGGCGCATAAAAAAATGACCGACATATTGGCAAAAGGTGAATCCCTGCCGGTGGATCTCAAAGGTCGTTTCATTTATTACGTCGGCCCGGTCGACCCAGTGCGCGACGAGGTGGTCGGCCCAGCTGGTCCCACCACCGCAACCCGTATGGATAAGTTTACCCGCACTATGCTGGAGCAAACTGGCCTGCTGGGCATGATCGGTAAATCCGAGCGCGGCCCGGTTGCCATAGAGGCAATTCGCGACAACAAAGCTGTGTATTTGATGGCTGTAGGTGGCGCTGCTTATTTGGTGGCCCAGGCGATTAAATCCTCTAAAGTTCTGGCTTTCCCTGAGTTGGGGATGGAAGCTATCTACGAGTTTGATGTGCAGGATATGCCGGTAACCGTGGCGGTGGATTCTACCGGTGAATCGGTACACACCACCGGCCCGCAAATTTGGAAAGCCAAAATTGAGGAGGGGGTTATCGAGGTTCAATAATCTTCAAATCCTTCCCCAATAAACACAAAAAAGGCCAGCAGGTTAGATCTTGCTGGCCTTTTTGTGTTTATGGCTGCGTATATTTCGTGGATAGAGATATTCACCTGAAAACAAAATCCTGTATCAGGCTGCAGATTGCGATATTCCTGCTACTTTTAAGTTGGTCGTGTAGCGATTAATAGCTTTGCCGACATATGGATCAAGTTAAATTTGGGCGCTGAAAGTAGAGGGTGTGGGAATAATGCCGTTGACTTACTGGCTAATTGTTATTGCTGCAACAGTTATGGCATGGCTATTGGGGCATTTTGTGGTCTTGGAACTGGGGCTGGCATCTATGGCCCTGGCACTTACTTTTTGTGCTTTTCGGTTATCTCTAGCTGAGCGAAAAAAAGATCTTAGCGCTGAAGCCGGCGTAGAGTCCTCGGACTTTATTCAGGTACAGTCGTTGATCTCTGAGTCTTCTTCTATTATTGAGGGCTATATTCAGGAGGCGAGGGATGACCTTGGCTCGGTATTAAGTATCCAAGGGGATGCGGCAGTAAGTTTAAATAAATCTTTTGGCGAAATACAACACTTGCTGGGGCTACAACAGGAAGATATTCAACGAATAATGACTTCCGAGCCAGATGCATCTGGCATGTCTTTAACCTACCTAGAGCGTATGAAGCAATTTGCTGAAAACGCCTCCATGAACCTTGATCAGTTTGTCGATACTACAGTGTCTATGAGTGCCGCTTCTATGGGCTTGGTTGAAAAGGTAGACATCATTTCGGAGCAAATGCCTTTGGTGATGAAGGCATTGAAAGACATAGATCAAATTGCCGCGCAAACAAACCTATTGGCCTTAAATGCCGCGATTGAAGCTGCTCGAGCTGGCGAGGCTGGTCGAGGCTTTGCTGTAGTGGCTGACGAGGTGCGCGCTCTCTCGAATAGATCCTCTGGCTTCAGCTCCGAAATTCAAGGGCAGCTAAAAGGCATCAACCAATCCATTGCTGACCTTACTGTGGAGGTGGGAAAGGTTGCATCTCAAGACATGACCTACGCTATTTCTGCTAAGCGAGATGTAGAAGTAGCCTTAAGAGATATTCTTGATCAATCAGAAAACAATGAAAGTTTGGCCCAAAATATTGCCGATGCTGGCCATAAATTAACAGCGGCCCTACATCTGGCTATTCGCGCTTTGCAGTTTGAGGATATGTCGGGTCAAAAGGTTCGCCACACGCTTGGTATCTTGGAAATTTTAAATATGCAGGTATCGGCGCTACAAAAAAATAGCCCAAATTGCCATGTGTATTTGGAGGAACTATCTCAGTCGATTACACAGTTTAAAACTCGTCTTAGCGAAAATAACCCCAATCCCGTTTCTGCCAGTTCTATGGTGGCCGGTAGCGTAGATCTATTTTAATTGATATGAGAAATAACTATGAGTGATAAAAAAATTAAAATGCCGAAGCGTTTTGATTATTCCTGTAGCAGTGAATTTAATCGTCAGGTTCAGGAGCTAATGTCTCCAGGACAATCACTGGTGTTGGATTGCGCTGGTATGGATTATATCGATAGTGCAGGTATCGGTCTGTTGGTTATGGCTTATAAAAAAATTCAACCGATAAGCGCTCGCTTGGAAATGATCTCGTTAAAAACTGCGCCCCGGGAAATTTTACAATTGGCAAATTTACAGAAAATTATTGATATCAAATAGGCAGCGATAATAGGGATGAGTTCTATGTTGGATGCAAAGGCTATAAATTTACCATCCAGGTTTGATTACTCTTACCATAAAGCTTTTGTTGAGGCCTGTGGCCAGCTTTTAAATGACAAAGATGCGGCGCAGATAATAGTTGACTTTAGTCGTGTTGAATATATTGATAGTTCGGGCTTGGGTATGTTGGTTATGTTTCAAAAAAAGGCCGCTACACAGCAGAAAAAAGTAAAGATTAGGGGGGCTAAAGGTTCTACAGAAGAAGTGCTAATCATTGCCAATATGCAGAAATTGTTCGAGTTCATTTGAGTATGATGGATGAGTTGAAACCGCAGCTGATGGAAAGCTACTGCATCCTTGTAGTGGATGATGATTTTATATTGAATCAGCTATTTTCCAGCTTTCTGATGTCAAAAGGGTTTGATGTGGTCTCTGTGGAAGGAGTGGTCGCGGCGAAGGAGATGCTGTGTTCAAGAGGCGATATAGATTTAATGTTACTTGATTATCAGCTAGAGGATGGCCTTGGAATAGAACTATTGGATAAGGAAAAAACAAGATGTTACCTGAGTTTACCTCCAGTCATAATGATTAGCGTTAATGAGGATCCTGAGTATTTAGAGGAGTGTTTTGAAAGAGGTATTGCCGATTACATTATTAAACCGATTAATCTTTCATTGTTGGCATTAAAGGTAAAATCATTAATTAACTCGGTTAAATTGCAGCGCTTAATTAGCGCTCAAAATATAGAGTTGGAAGCATTTAAAAATAAAGCTGAAAGGGAAGAAGCTGTAGCAAAGTTCACTTATGAATATCTGTTGCGACAAAATACCAATAATATTCCTGGTGTGCAAGTAGAGGCCAGGCCCCATTCGGCGTTTAGTGGGGATATCTCCCTGGTAAAGCGATCTCCTTCGGGAGAAGTATATTTTATGCTTGCTGATGCAACAGGTCACGGCTTGTCCGCGGCTATCACCATTATGCCGATGGTAAGTATTTTTAATACTATGGTTTCAAAAGGCTTTCACTTGCACCAAATTGTCAGTGAAGTTAATCGAAAGCTGGTAAACGATACGCCCGAAGATAGGTTTGTGGCTGCGGTATTTGTTGAGCTCAATCCAACCAAGCGAAGAATTTCCGTGTGGAACGGTGCCATGCCTAGTGTTTACTGGATTGATCAGGGGGTAATTAAGCATAAATTTAATTCCGCCAACATGGCGCTGGGTATTCTGGATGAGACCATGTTTGATGCAAATATTGAAACTGTCTCTATGCCAACAGGTGGATATATATTTGCCTGTAGCGATGGGGTTATTGAACAGGAAAATACTAGCGAGGAGCAATTTTCCAGAGCTCGCCTTGAAAAGCTTCTAATTGCGCCTGGCGATCCTCTGGAGCTCGTGTTTGATGAGTTGGAGTTCCATGCGAGGGGGGTTGGCTATAAAGATGATGTATCTATTTGCGTGCTTAGGCCAGAGCTCATATTCGCGGATACTGCTGAGCGATCAGAAAATTCAATTTCTTTGCTGCAGCCTGAGGTTGGTGAGTTCTCTTGGTCGTTAAAAATATCCGGGCAGTATCTGGAGTTGTGTGAAGTTGCGCCTCTGTGTAACCATTTTTTGCAGTCACTTGGCTTTGGTCAGCAGTCTTGTCAAAGAATTTTTTCAGTTATTGGTGAAATGGTCTCCAATGCCATAGATCACGGAATCTTGCGGCTGGACTCCTCGCTCAAAGAGCAGGATCTGGGTTTTCAGTTTTACTTTGATGAGCGTGAAAAAAGAATAAAGAACCTGACAGAAGCAGATTTCATAGAAATAAAACTTGAGTTAGTAAAAATTGGAAATGAGCAAAGGCTAGCTATAAGTTGCTTGGATAGTGGTTCTGGGTATGACTTTGATCAGCTCTCTAAAGATGCTGAAATACTTTACTCCGGGCGAGGTCTGGATATGATTCAGCAGCTTTCGTATGAGGTGAGTGTTGCGCGCCCCGGTAATTTTATCAAGGCAGTAATTTAAAGCTTCCAAATCAATGGGAAAAATTATGAAGCGTATTTTAATAGTTGATGACTCTGTATCAATTCGTCAAATGGTAGAAGCCACCTTAAAAACTGCCGATTACCAAGTTACGGCAGCTAAAGATGGCCTGGAGGCCTTCAATCTTTGTAAAACACAGCGTTTCGATTTTGTGTTAACAGACCAAAATATGCCGAATATGGATGGCTTAACTTTAATTAAGTCACTGCGCGGTTTGCCAAGCTATGCTCGTACTCCGATTGTTGTACTGACAACAGAAGCAAGTGATCAGATGAAAGCTCAGGGGCGGGCAGCTGGTGCTACGGGTTGGATGGTAAAGCCATTTGAACCACTTAAATTACTGGAGATAGCCAAAAAAGTTATGGGCTAACGCTATGTAGTTAACAGATGAGCTTCATTTCAGGATAGAAATATGCCAATTGATATGCAGCAATTTCATGCAGTGTTTTTTGAAGAGAGTCAAGAACATCTTGCTGAAATGGAACAATTGCTATTGCAGGTGGATCCGAATAATCCAGATGCAGAGCAGCTGAATAGTATTTTCCGAGCGGCCCACTCCATTAAGGGGGGGAGCGGTATCTTCGGATTTGATGCGTTGGGAAGTGTGACTCATGTAATGGAGAATTTGCTGGATAAGTTGCGCCAGGGGCAGATGCAAATTACCAATCCGATGATTGATATTTTGCTCGCTGGAGTGGATATTTTAAAGTCGATTTTAGTGAGTTATATACACCGAGAGTCAATTGATTGGCCGGCAGCAAATAAAATAATTGAAGCGGTTGAAAGAATTACCAATGAAGAAGGTAATAAATTAGTCTCCGCCAAGAGTTCTCAGGATGATGTGTATGGATTTTTTGAGGATGCCCTGGCGGAAAGTGAAAATTCAGGGGAAGAAGAGTCCTACGGATTTTTTAATAAGCCTTATTTAAAATCGGAAGAAGAGGCTTTCGGTTTCTTTGATGACTTGCCTCCTGCAATAGCTACCACAGCAGCTGATGATGGCTACGGATTTTTTGATCAAAATATTACCCAGGTTAATCAGCCTGTTTCTAAAAAAGGCGAAAAACTAGATGAATCCCTTGGTCCTCTTGAGCCACCATCTGCTGCAGAAAGAACCGAAGATATTCCTGCGCGTCCTACACAAGCCCCGGCTGAATCTGTTCTAAAACAAGCGGTTGGTAAGTCAGCTCCAGCAAAGGAAGGGATGCGGACAAAATCGCCTGAAGTATCTTCGGTAGAGAGTAGCACCATTCGCGTCGATGTAACCAAGGTTGATCAGTTAATAAATCTAGTTGGTGAAATTGTCATTACGCAATCGATGCTTAGCCTGATAGGGAAAAGTATTTCAGGTGCTTTGGGTGAAAAATTTCAAATGGTCGCTGGAGAGTTGGAGCGAAATACCCGTGAAATACAGGAGGCAGTCATGTCGATTCGTATGCTGCCGATTTCATTTGTGTTCAATAGATTTCCCAGAGTGGTGCGAGATTTGGCGTCAAAGCTGGGGAAGACCATAGATCTAGTTATTGAAGGTGGAGAAACCGAATTGGATAAAGGCTTGACTGAAAAGCTGGTCGATCCTTTAACCCATTTGGTGCGCAATTCTATCGATCATGGCATCGAATCTGCCGATGTTAGGGTGACCCGTGGAAAGCCCAGGACGGGAAAAGTTGTGCTTCGTGCAGCACAAAAAGGCGGGAATATCGTCATTAGTATTAGTGATGATGGCGGCGGATTAAATCGGGAAAGAATTCTAGCAAAGGCAAAAGAAAGAGCTATACAAATAGTGGATAATCCCAGCGATGAGGATGTGTGGCAATTAATTTTCGCGCCTGGTTTTTCAACTGCAGAGCAAATTACCGACGTGTCAGGTAGAGGTGTAGGGCTGGATGTGGTTAAGCGCAATGTTCAATTCCTAGGGGGGCGTATAGATATAACTTCTATCGAGGGGCAGGGTGCAAGCTTTACGATTACTCTGCCGCTAACACTTGCGATTGTGGATGGTATGGGCGTCACTGTTGGGGCCCAGGCATTTATTATTCCGTTAGTCCACATTATTGAGTCCATGCAGCCAGCAGCGAAAGATGTAAAAACTTTGGTTGGGGATGATCAATTATTGTTTGTGCGTGATCAATATTGGCCGATTCTTCCACTGCACAAAATTATGCAGTTGGAACCTGATTACTCACAGGTTCATCAAGGTATTGTTGTTTTGGTAGAAACGGCAAAGCATAGATTTGCGCTTTTCGTTGATGCGTTAGTGGGACAGCAACAAGTTGTAATTAAAAGTTTGGAGCGGCACTACAAGCGTGTTCAAGGGGTTGCGGGTGCTACCATTATGGGTGATGGCAGTGTTGCATTAATACTGGATGTTGAATCTTTGATTATGGAAGTTTCCAACGAGATGTTGGAGTTGGCAGTTTAAAAATTAATTGATGTTCTTATTTTATAAATAGGTGAGAGGTCGGATATGGTAGTCGCGAACTCGGAAAATCAAGATGCTGAGCGGGCGAGGGAGTTCCTTACGTTCTCTCTGGGGGATGAAAACTATGCATTGGATATCCTTGCTGTTAAGGAAATTCGTGGTTATGAGTCCGTTACTAAAATTGCTAACGCTCCAGAATTTATAAAAGGGGTTATTAACCTTAGGGGAGATATAGTTCCCATAGTTGATCTGCGAATTAAGTTTAATTTGGGTAAAGCCACCTATGATGAATTTACAATAGTGATTGTACTTAATATTCGTAGCCGAATTGTTGGAATAGTTGTAGATGGTGTGTCGGATGTAATTTCTATAACTAAAGATGAAATGCGCCCCCCGCCAGATTTTGGCGTGGCGTTTAACAGTAAATATCTATTGGGGTTATCTGCTGTTAATGAGCAAATGATAATCATCGTGGATATTAATGAGCTTGTTGCCAGCGATGAGCTTGAACTATTTGATACAAAAACGGTTGACCTAAATAGATTGCAAGGAGATTAGACTATGAAAATTTTAGAATTTTTTATGAGGTCTGGCAGTGGAGCAAAAATGGCAAGGGTTGATGAAAAAGAATTGGACGATTTGCGCGGACAACTGCGTGCCATAAACCGAACTCAAGCAGTTATTGAGTTTGAATTAAATGGAACCATTATAAATGCCAATGATAATTTTTTGAATGCCATGGGATACGGGCTGCGTGATATTAAAGGCATGCATCATAGTATGTTTGTTGATCCTGAGTTTAAAAACTCGCCAGATTACCGTTTGTTTTGGGATAATTTGGCCAGAGGTGAATTTCAAGCGGGGCAGTTCAAACGTATAGCTCGAGGTGGTAAAGAGGTTTGGCTTCAGGCAGCTTACTGCCCTATTTTGGATGAAAATAACCAACCTGTAAAAGTTGTTAAATACGCAACTGATATAACTGCAGATAAAATAAAACAGCATGCAGCTGAAATTGAAATGACTCGAATTTTAGCTGCAATGAAAACAACAACTGCCAACATAATGATATCGGATCCGGATCGTAAAATCATTTATATGAATGATTCTGCTACTGCCATGTTTCGTATTGCTGAAAATGATTTGCGACAAGAGTTTCCAGGGTTTTCAGTTGATAAAATAGTTGGCAGTAGTATGGACTCATTTCATAAAAATCCAGCTCATCAAAAGGGCTTATTAGAAACGCTAAATACTTCTCATACGTTCAGTAATGTTATTGGTAAGCGACACTTTCGATCTGTTGTAAACCCCATTTTTGCAAAAGATGGTTCGCGTCTTGGGTCTGTCTTTGAGTGGATGGATAGAACGGAAGAGGTAGGAATTGAAAACGAAGTAAGTGCTTTGGTAGATGCAGCTGCTGCGGGTGATTTTACTTCTCGAGTTAAAGTTGAAGGTAAAACTGGCTTTTTCTTGAAGCTTGCTGAAGGCTTGAATACGTTGGTTAAGACATCGGATATAGGCTTGAATGAAGTTGTACGTGTTTTAGGTGCTATATCTAAAGGTGATTTAACCGAGCGCATAGATGCTGAATATCAAGGGACTTTTGGCCAATTAAAGAGTTATTGCAATGAGACCACAGAGAGTCTCACTAACATGATGGGCGAAATTCGTACGGCGGCGGAAACAATTTATACCGCTTCCAGCGAAATAGCCCAGGGAAATGCTGATCTTTCCAGTCGCACCGAGCAGCAGGCTGCCAACTTGGAGGAAACTGCGTCCAGTATGGAGCAGTTAACTTCAACTGTTAAGTTAAATGCAGATAATGCCAAACAAGCGAATGTGTTGGCTGAACAGGCATCATCAGTGGCCACAGATGGCGGCAAGTTGATTCAGGACGTGGTAGCCACCATGAATGAAATCAATCAGTCAGCACAAAAAATATCAGACATTATTGGGGTAATTGACGGTATAGCTTTTCAAACGAATATTCTCGCGCTTAATGCTGCTGTGGAGGCCGCGCGTGCAGGTGATCAGGGGCGTGGATTCGCGGTGGTTGCATCTGAGGTTCGCACACTTGCCCAGCGCTCTGCTAATGCAGCTAAGGATATCAAGGGATTGATTTCGGATTCGGTGCAAAAAATTGAGAGTGGTAACTCTTTGGTAGGAAAATCCGGAGAGACCATGCGCGATATAGTGGCGGCAATAAAACGCGTTAATGACATTATGGCCGAGATTGCCGCCGCTTCAGCCGAGCAGTCGCAAGGTATACAGGAAGTTTCTACGGCAGTGATGCAAATGGATGAGATGACCCAGCAAAATGCTGCACTTGTGGAAGAGGCTGCAGCGGCGGCTGAAAGTTTACAGTCCCAAGCCGATCAGCTAAATCGCAATGTGGCTAAATTCAAATTGTCCCAATCCGAGACATCTGGGTTTGCTGCTACTCCCAAAGCGTCAAGCATCCCTAAACTTCAAACCTCTAAGTCGCAACCGTCAAAACCTAAGGCGAGCCCTAAGAAGCTCAGTGCACCTAAAGTTGATCAGGATGATGAATGGGAGCAGTTCTAATGATTATGTGTAACCGCCAAAAAGAGTCTTTTTGAATGGGTTTAGATTCTCAGTTGCGGGAATTTGAATATCGCGATGCTGATTTTGATGCAGTGCGAAAAATTATTCATAAAAAAGCTGGAATTAGTCTTTCCGAATCAAAAAAACAATTGGTTTATAGCCGTTTGGCGAGGCGCTTACGATCGTTAGGTTTTTCAAATTTTAAACAATATCTTGATTTTTTAAGGGAAAATGATCAGGAGCAAGAGGAGTTTGTCAATGCGCTGACAACTAATCTTACGGCTTTTTTTCGTGAATCTCATCATTTTGAAATATTGAAGAATTTTGTGAAAAATCACCGCCTATCTAATCGACGGTTGCGCATCTGGTGTGCTGCATCAAGTACAGGAGAGGAGCCTTACTCGATTGCAATGACCTTGGCGGAAGCCTATGAAACTTTGGAGCCGCCGGTGGAAATAATTGCATCTGACATTGATAGCCAGGTATTGGAGCGAGCAAAAAACGGAGTTTATCCATTGGCTCGCTTGGATGTATTGTCCTTGGATCAAAAGCGGAAATTTTTTTTGCGTGGCAAAGGGGAGAATCTGGGAAGCGCCAGAGTAATATCAAAGCTTAGGGAGTTGATTGAGTTTAGACGCGTTAATCTACTTGATGCTAGTTGGGGGATAAATGCACCTTTGGATGTGATTTTTTGTCGAAATGTTATGATTTATTTTGATAAACCTACCCAGATTAAAATTCTTGAGCGCATGACCCATTTAATGTCGCGCGATGGACTGTATTTGGCAGGTCATTCCGAAAGTTTTTCTCATGCTGCTCACTTGGTGAAACTCGTAGATAAAACAACCTACAAGTTGGCTGATCATTTGCGCAGGAGATGAGGCATGGATTATGAAAACAATGTGCACCTTGCTCCAAATCTTTATTATGACCGTCATTTTGATCGCGAGGCTGTAAAAATTTTGCCTGGCGAATATTATGTTACCACCGGGAATAAGATGATAGTTACAGTTTTAGGATCTTGTGTGGCAGTTTGCCTTCGCGATAAATTTGGTGGTGCGGGCGGAATGAACCATTTTTTATTGCCTAATGATGGCGGTGAAAGTGGCTTGCTGAATTCTTCAGCTCGCTATGGTGTTTACGCGATGGAGTTGCTTATAAACCACCTGCTTAAGTTGGGGGCAAATCGTTCGCGACTTGAAGCAAAGGTGTTTGGTGGTGGTAATGTTTTAAAGGGGTTGACGGTAAATAATGTTGGTCAGCGTAATGCCGGGTTTGTGCTTGAGTATTTACAAAATGAGGAAATTCCAATTTTGGCTCAGGATCTTCTCGATGACTACCCTCGTAAGGTATATTTTTTCCCTGACACAGGAAAGGTAATGGTTAAAAAAATTAAATCCGTACACAATTCGACGATCCTTGATCGTGAAAGCGAGTATCGGATGCGTGTTAAATATGCCCAGCCAACGGGTGATGTTGAGCTCTTCTCTGATTAATGTTGCTGGGGTGACGTATGCCCATAAAGGTATTGGTGGTAGATGACTCTGCTTTAGTCAGAAGCTTATTGTCAGAAATTATCAAATCAACTCCAGAGTTTCAGTTAGTCGGGGCGGCGATAGATGCCTATGCGGCGCGTGATTTTATTAAAAATTTTAATCCAGATGTAATTACGCTGGATATTGAAATGCCACGTATGGATGGGCTTACTTTTTTAGAAAAACTGATGATTGCTCACCCAACACCTGTAGTTATGATCTCCACCTTAACTGAGTCTGGAGCTGAAGCTACCTTGCGAGCGCTTGAGTTAGGGGCTATTGATTTCATTCCCAAGCCAAAGTTAGGTGTGGTTGATGGTATTCGAGAATATTCCGAACTGATTGTTGAGAAAATCAAGCTCGCCGCTAAGGCAAAAGTTAAACCCCGCAAAAAAAATACATCTGCTGCTCTTCAAGGAGGGGGAGCTAGAACGCCATTGCACAGCTTTAAATCTACTGAAAAGCTGATTGCCATAGGGGCCTCCACTGGAGGAACCGAAGCCATTAAAGATTTACTATTACAGTTTCCGGCAGCAATGCCTGGCATAGTCATTACCCAGCATATGCCCGCTGGTTTCACCCGTACTTATGCAGAACGTTTAAATCGGCAAACCCGACTAACCGTCGTGGAGGCGAAAGGAGGGGAGCGAATCCTCCCTGGGCATGCCTTTTTGGCTCCCGGTGGTTTTCATCTAAAGGTGGAGCGTTCGGGCGCGGATTATATTACTCGACTTACTGATGCAGACCCTGTGCATCGACATCGACCCGCCGTCGATGTAATGATGCAGTCTGTTGCGGAAGTGGCAGGGCAGAATGTTGTGGGAATTTTACTCACTGGTATGGGTAAGGATGGTGCTGCGGGCATGCTGGATATTTATCGGTGTGGTGGTTACACCTTTGCTCAGGATGAGGCTAGTTGTGTCGTTTATGGTATGCCTAAAGAGGCGGTGCTCCTCGGCGGGGTAAATGAAGTGGTGGCGTTAGATGATATGGGTGAGCGAGTGCTGGCTCACCTGGCTAAATTACAGGTCGGCAACAGGGTTTGATGCGCTTTAAGGTCGAAGTGTTAAGGGGAAATATATGGTGGTTACTGGCCCGCAAGCTGGGTCCCATTCAACCTTGCATTTGCCTGATGCCATAGCGAAAATCTGGTCAAGGTTTAGCTGTTGTGAATTGTTGCTGGATTTGACGTGAAGTATTTCTTCTATTATTAACGGTAGCGATTCATCCTTTCTTTTGGGGTGTAGCGTTATTTTAGCGCTGCTTTGGCTTGTTTGTAGATTGATCCAGATCCCTTTTTCAAAATGTATCAGGTAGTTTGATAGAAGAAGACGAAGTGCTAAGCCAATTAGGAGTGAATCTGAACTTATATAGCAATCTTCTTTTTGGTTGAACGTCACATCAAAATCACTATATCTAAACTTTTCTTTAAGCAGGGCAACATTTTTTTGTATTAACTCGCCAAGGCTAAATTTCGTAAATTTTAGTTGCTGCTCGGCAAGCAAATAATTTTCTATAAAATGAAACGCTCGGTGCTCAAGTGCACTGGCTATTGCATTTATTGTTGGTGAACTGTTGAGCGATTGAATGGTTTTGCTTAGGCTGTAGGCGAGGTCGAGTAAGTCTATGATTTGGATGTTGGCTTTATTTGCTGCGATATGGTTTTGATGGCTCTCACTGATATCGCGAATTACCCCTATAAAGTATGGATTGTTATTGATTAGGATGTTGGAAACTATTAAATCTAGAGGGAATACTGTTCCATTTTTTCTCAAGCCGCTTACTTCTCTCCCTTTGCCAAGTATGCTGGTTTTTCCTGTGCGTAAAAACGATTCAATAAATTCATTGTGCTGGCTTTTGTGTGGTTCCGGCATTAGCAGTGAAATGTTCTTTCCAATGGCTTGCTCTTTGCGATAGCCAAAAATAACCTCGGCAGCTTTATTAAAGCTTTGAATATTGCCTTTCTGGTCAATCATGATGATGCCGTCGGCAATATTGTCCAATATGATTTTTGTGTTCACTGAGTGTTCTATTAAAGCCGCCTTGTCTCGAGCATGATCTTCTTCATGGCTGGCGGTTTGTGCAAACTGGGCTATTGATGTTAGTAGCGGTAAATACATTTCGATTTGTGACTCATCGTAATGGATTGGGCTATTGGCTAGTCCAAGCAGCGCTATCATTTCGTCATTTGTATAAATTGGTATCGCAAAAAAGTTGTTAATTGAAGGGTGCTCTGCCGGTGTGCCGCTAGAGCGCATATCTCTGGAGATGTTGTTGCTAATAATCGGCTTTCCTGTGGCCAGCGCAGCACCAATTAGGCCATTTTGGTTAAAGATTTCCCCATTTTCTGGTGAGCGATTCGCTCGGTATTGATGTACCTCTCGACTTTGATTGGCGGCGCCTTTGAATAAAAAGGCTTTCATGTGCGGAGTTCCATTTTTTTTAACCTTGCCAATAAATCCAAGTTCACTTTTGGACATTTCCATTATTTTTTCCAGTATGTAGTCCAGCGCGGATAAACCATTTTTATTTTTAATAAATTTTTCCTGAGCGACCCGGATTATCGAGTCGGTCTGCTGGTTTTTACGGAGTTCATTGGTTAGCTGAGTTAGTTCATAATTTTGGATGACTCTAGCTTCCAATGTGCGTTGCGCTCTGCTGGTGCTGCCCAACACAAAAAAGACAAAAATTAAAGACATTGAAAACATTGGCAGGGCGACTGGCCCTGCATAAAAATAGAGTTTTAAGGTCAGGGGAAGGACCGCGCAGGTGACGAAACCAATAGCCGACCAACGATCCATGGTGAGGGACGTTAATGACCCACTGGCGACGCCTGCAATGGAAAAGGCCAGTAGCGCTTGATGGCTCGCGCTTGCCTCCGAAAATATAAAAAAAACTGTGCTTCCCCAACACAGACCGGTGGTCCAGGTGCCTATACGAAATAGTGTCAGCCAAGTAGTTAGCGGTCGGGTATTTTGGGTATAGCGCCAAATAAGAAACAATATTAAGCGAGCGCTTAGGACAAATAGCAATATCAAGTTCCAGGCTATGATTTCTGCCTGGCCAACTACACCCCAGTGGCCGCTGCTGAGGATGATGGCGATAACCAGGGAAACTGCTAGCGAAGTTGGGAGATTGCGAAACAGGCTGTTGCAGCGCTCTTGCAGCAGGTGATGACTAATTTCTGCGGGCACGCTTGATTCTTTTGCTATTGTCATTCTCTTTTTCTAGAGTAGAGCCATGGGTGTATGAAGTATAGATGAGAGATTCCGCTGCGGTAGCTGCTGTCGGAATTGTACGACACTGTCCGTTTTTCACGCTTTTTAGGCCGAATGGGAGCTGAATTCAATGAATAATTTAAGTGAGAAGGCTTGTACCGCCTGTCGTGCAGGTTCTCCAGGGTTGGAGCAAGAAGAGTTGAATGATGGATTGAAGCAGTTACCTGGATGGGAATTGGTACATATTGATGGGGTGCCACAGCTACGACGAGTGTATGCATTTAGCAATTTTGTTGCAGCGATGAAGTTTGCGCAAACTCTGGGGGAGTTGGCAGAGACATACGGACATCATCCGGCCCTATTAGTAGAGTGGGGGCGTTTAGAGGTGCGCTGGTGGACACATAAGATAAAGGGGGTACATGAAAACGATTTGATTATGGCGGCGAAGTCGGAGGCTGCTTATGCCGACTTGGCAAGCTAGCGGGCAGCAAACGGCTGCCCGCTAGCTTGCGTTGCTTAATAGAGACGATATTGCTCTGGGATTTGCTTAAGGGTGTCTATCGGATCCATCAGCTTGCGAATAATTCCATCGTGAATATCGTAAATCCAGCCGTGAATAGTTAGTTCCTGACCCTTACTCCACGCAGTTTGCACAATATTGCTGCGTGCGACGTTGTAAACCTGTTGGATCACATTAAGTTCGCAGAGTCTATTCAGTCGATCTTCTTGGCTTTCGATTTTATCCATTTCTTCTTTGTTGTTGTAATAGACATCGCGAATATTGCGCAACCAGTAGTCAATCAGCCCCAGCTTGTTGTTTTCCAAAGCGGCCTTAACGCCACCGCAGCCATAGTGACCGGTGACCATCACGTGCTTAACTTTGAGAAACTCAACGGCATAGTTGAGTACGGTGAGGCAGTTGAGATCTGTGTGAATAACCATGTTTGCCACATTGCGGTGGACAAAAAGCTCGCCCGGCGCCAAGTCTACGATCTGATTGGCAGGTACGCGGCTGTCAGAACAGCCAATCCAGAGGTACTCCGGCGCCTGTTGCTCGGCCAAATCAGAAAAAAAGCTGGGGTCCTTTTTCTTGATATCTTCTGCCCAGTGCAGATTTTTTTCGAAGAGAATTCCCAAGTCACTCATAGGGGCTCCTGATCAGTTGGGTTGAATCGACAAATATAGGGCGCGTTTGCGGCCTGGGTGGGCGGCAGTATAGGGGAAACAGGTGGGGAGGTGTTACAGTACCTAGCCTTAATAAATAGGAAGGATACTTAGGGGCGGAGTTAATGGCAGCACAACCTCAGATCACACTCTATTGGCATGATTATGAAACTTGGGGCGAGATCCCGGCGGTGGATAGACCCTCCCAATTTGCGGGAGTCAGAACCGATCAGGATTTAAACATTATTGGCGAGCCATTGATGATTTACGCCCAGCCAGCCCCTGATTTGTTACCCAAGCCAGAGGCTTGCCTGGTCACTGGGCTGTTGCCGCAACAGGCTGCGGTTAGAGGTCTGAAAGAGGCTGAGTTTATCGCTGCAATTTACAGGGAGTTGGCACAGCCTGGCACCTGCGGTGTTGGCTATAACTCCATACGTTTTGATGACGAAGTTACCCGTTATTGCCTCTATCGCAACTTTTATGACCCCTATGAGCGCGAGTGGCGCAATGGCAATTCGCGCTGGGATATTATTGATATGGTGCGCATGGCCCGTGCGCTAAGGCCTGAAGGTATTGTCTGGCCGCACTATGAGGATGGGCGCCCCAGTTTTAAGCTGGAAATGCTCACAGCCGCCAATGGCCTTAATCATGAGGCTGCGCACGATGCCTTATCGGATGTGTATGCCACTATTGCCTTGGCCAGGCTCATAAAAGAGCGTCAGCCCAAACTCTATGATTATGCATTTCAACTGAGAGACAAGCGTTTTGCCTCCAGCTTGATAGATATAGATAGCGCTAAGCCGCTACTGCATATCTCATCCAGGTTTCCCAGCCAGCAGGCAAACTGTGCCCTGGTGCTCCCGCTGGCTATGCACCCGAACAATCGCAACTCGGTGATTGCCTTTAACCTAGACCAGTCGCCGCAGATGCTGCTGTCACTGGATGTCAATGAACTGCGTCAGCGCCTCTTTACTGCTGCAAGTGAATTGCCAGAAGGAATAGAGCGGCTGGCGCTTAAGGAGGTTCATCTCAATAAAACCCCAATGCTTCTCCCGCCCAATATGCTCGATGAGCAGGCCTGTGAGCGTTTGCAAATTGATAGGGCAAAAGTGAATGCCCACTGGCGTCAGCTGGCCGATTTAAGTCTTATTGAGAAGCAGGCTTTGCGCGCCAAGCTGGCGGAGATTTATGCAGAAAACAGCTTTCCCGAGCGACAAGACCCTGAGCAGCAGCTCTATGCGGGGTTTATTAATGATGAAGATAAGCGATTGATGTATCAGGTGCGCCGCTCGACACCTGAGGAGCTGGCATCTTCTTCACTTAAGTTTTTAGATAAGCGCCTTCAGGAGATGCTATTTCGCTATCGCGCGCGAAACTTTCCGGAAAGTCTTTCTGTAGAGGAGATGGCATGT
Source organism: Cellvibrio sp. (assembly GCA_050305995.1). Classification (GTDB taxonomy): domain Bacteria; phylum Pseudomonadota; class Gammaproteobacteria; order Pseudomonadales; family Cellvibrionaceae; genus Cellvibrio. The sequence continues at coordinate 97,534 of JBNLGJ010000040.1, read as the reverse complement.
TGGCGACAATTTTGCTATTCGCGACTGACTGATCCCGCCCAGGGGGCGGGACTGGTGTGGGAGGAATTTCAGCAGCGTATTCAGCAGCTATTGGCAACTGATCTGAGTGAGGTGCAAAAAAGCTTAATGATCGAGCTGCTTGCTTATGGCCAATCTTTGCTTGCCAGGGTGGCTCCAGCTTGATGGCCGAGTTAAAAAGTGATCAAAATTAGGCCTTTTACTTGGGCTGGATAGAATTCTCTGCGCCAGCGGTGGGATTTTTGCCCGTGGGCGAGTACAATCCCGCGCCCGAGTATCTGCGTCCCAGCGCAGCTACTGTCTCTACCCAGAGCAGGTGTCGCCTCAGCTGGGGAATTGTCAACGAGTTTTAGTGGGAGCTCCCTATGTCATCCATCAAAAAAGTAGTCCTGGCCTATTCTGGCGGCCTGGATACCTCGGTCATCGTTAAATGGCTGCAAGAAAACTATCAATGTGAAGTGGTGACCTTTACCGCTGACATAGGTCAGGGTGAAGAAGTGGAGCCTGCACGCGCTAAGGCTCAGGCCCTGGGTGTAAACCAAATATATATCGATGATCTGCGTGAAGAGTTTGTGCGCGATTTCGTATTCCCCATGTTCCGCGCCAACACCGTCTATGAAGGCGAGTATCTGTTGGGGACTTCAATTGCTCGTCCGTTAATTGCCAAGCGTTTGATCGAGATCGCCAACGAAGTAGGTGCTGATGCCATTTCCCACGGCGCGACAGGTAAGGGTAATGACCAGGTGCGTTTTGAACTGGGTGCCTACGCACTCAAACCTGGCATCAAGGTGATCGCCCCTTGGCGCGAATGGGATCTGACCTCGCGCGAAACCCTGATGGCTTACTGTGAAAACCACAATATTCCCGTGGATTTCAGCAAGAAGAAAAAGTCTCCTTATTCAATGGATGCCAACTTGCTGCATATCTCCTACGAAGGCAAGATCCTGGAAAACCCCTGGACCGAAGCAGAAGAAGAGATGTGGCGCTGGACTGTGTCCCCTGAGTCAGCTCCCGATCAGGCAACTTATCTGGACCTGACCTACGAGAAGGGCGACATAGTGGCTATTAACGGCGAAAAGATGTCGCCTGCTACAGTGCTTACTTATCTCAACAAGGTGGGTGGTGAGAATGGGGTTGGTCGCCTGGATCTGGTGGAAAACCGCTATGTGGGGATGAAATCCCGCGGCTGTTATGAAACCCCCGGCGGCACCATTATGTTAAAAGCTCACCGCGCTATAGAGTCAATTACTCTGGATCGCGAAGTGGCGCACCTTAAAGACAGCCTGATGCCCAAGTACGCCGATATGATTTACAACGGTTACTGGTGGAGCCCGGAGCGCAAGATGATGCAGGCCATGATCGACGCCTCCCAGGAATATGTGAACGGTGAAGTTCGCGTGAAACTCTACAAAGGCAATGTGATCGTGGTTGGTCGTCGCTCAGCGGACAGCCTGTTTGATGAAAAGGTGGCGACCTTTGAAGATGATGCCGGTGCCTACAACCAAAAAGATGCGGAAGGCTTTATCAAGCTCAATGCGCTGCGTATGAGAATTGCAGCCAATAAAGGGCGCGTACTGAAATAATTGCTTGCTTAAATAGCGTACAGGCGGCTTGCAAAAATAATGCAAGCCGCTAAATTTCAGTACTCGGGTCAGGTAAAAAGCCCATAAATAATTTGATATTTATCAATCCCATAACTGCTCAGGTGAGACAAAATGTCGCACTTGAGGCACAATGCCCCGCATTCGATAGGGGTAATCGGATTGACTGTGTATCAAGGCTTCTGAGCCATAAATAATTTTTTCTTCACGTAATAGGAACGTCCTATGGGTAGTCATGCGACAGTTGCTGGTGATCCGCCAGTCTACGACTTAGATATAGTGCGAAAGTTCGCCATTATGACCATAGTTTGGGGCATAGTGGGAATGGGTGTTGGTGTACTCATCGCCTCGGAACTGGTGTGGCCAGGTTTGAATGACCTGTTCCAGCCCTATACTCACTTTGGTCGTCTGCGTCCATTGCACACCAATGCGGTGATCTTCGCTTTTGGTGGTTGTGCGCTTATGGCAACTTCTTTTTATGTGGTGCAGCGCACCTGTCAAGCTCGCTTGTTCGGCGGCTGGTTACCTAATTTTGTTTTTTGGGGTTATCAAGCGGTAATCGTACTAGCTGCTATTACTTTGCCTTTGGGTCTTACCAGTGCCAAAGAGTATGCCGAGTTGGAATGGCCAATCGACATACTGTTAACAGTGGTATGGGTTGCCTATGCGATTGTCTTTTTCGGCACAGTAATTAAGCGCAAAACTTCTCACATCTATGTGGCTAACTGGTTTTATGGTGGCTTTATTGTCACCGTGGCGGTACTGCACATAGTTAACTCCGCCGCCGTACCAGTGACTATGTGGAAATCCTACTCTGCCTATGCTGGTGCAGCCGATGCCATGGTGCAGTGGTGGTACGGTCACAACGCGGTAGGTTTCTTCCTGACTGCCGGCTTCCTCGGCATGATGTACTATTTTGTTCCCAAGCAAGCGGGCCGTCCGGTTTACTCTTACCAACTGTCTATTGTTCACTTTTGGGCGCTGATCTCGCTGTATATTTGGGCAGGTTCTCACCACTTGCACTACTCAGCGCTACCTGATTGGACCCAATCTCTGGGTATGGTGATGTCACTGATTCTGCTGGCGCCAAGCTGGGGCGGTATGATCAACGGTATCATGACGCTCAACGGCGCTTGGCATAAGCTGCGCACCGACCCAACTCTGCGCTTCCTGGTTGTGGCGCTGTCCTTCTACGGTATGTCTACCTTTGAAGGCCCAATGATGGCCATTAAAAATGTTAACGCCTTATCTCACGATACCGACTGGACCGTAGGTCACGTTCACTCAGGTGCACTGGGTTGGGTTGCGATGATCTCTATCGGTGCTGTCTACCACATGATCCCCAAACTTTATAACCGCGAGGACATGTTCAGCGTTAAGTTGATTAACCTGCACTTCTGGTTGGCGACTGTTGGTACCGTACTTTACGTTGTTGCTATGTGGATTAACGGTATTGGCCAGGGTTTGATGTGGCGTGCGTTCAACCCCGATGGCAGCCTGACTTACAGCTTTATTGAAGTAGTGCTGTTCAGCAAAGGCGGTTACATCATGCGTCTGATTGGCGGTGCCTTCTTCCTCAGTGGAATGTTGGTAATGGCCTATAACGCCTACCGCACCATAAAAACTGCCAACCAGGCTTCAGATACTGAAGCTTCCCAAGCAACTCAGGCGCCAGCTGTCTAAGGGGAATGCCATGAAAAGTCATGAGATAGTAGAAAAGAATATTGGCTTAATGACGATTCTGATGGTTGTTGCTATCAGTTTCGGTGCCTTGGTGGAAATTGTTCCTCAGTTCTTTATTAAAGAAACCACCACGCCTGTGGAAGGTTTGAAGCCATTAAATGCTGTACAGCTGGAAGGTCGCGACATTTACATTCGCGAGGGTTGCCACGTGTGCCACACGCAAATGGTTCGTCCATTGCGTGCGGAAGTAGAACGCTATGGCCACTATTCTGTTGCCGGAGAATCAGTTTACGAACACCCATTCCTGTGGGGTTCCAAGCGCACTGGTCCAGATTTGGCTCGCGTTGGCGGTCGTTACTCAGATGATTGGCAGAAGGTTCACCTCTACAATCCTCGTATTGTTGTGCCTGAATCCATCATGCCTTCTTTCCCTTGGCTGTTTGATAACAAGTTGGATGGCAAGCACACAGGTGACAAGATGCGTGCACTGCGTTCTGTAGGTGTTCCCTATACCGATGAAGATATCGCCGGTGCAGAGAAACAAGTTAATGGTGTTTATGAAATTGACGCCCTGGTGGCTTATTTGCAAAACCTGGGTCTGTTGCTTAAAGAGAAGCGTTAATCCATGGAAATAGCTACATGGGGCGCCATTTCAACGGTATTGGTAGCCATCGCATTTTTCGGCGTGTGTTTTTGGGCATTTTCGCCCAAGCTCAAAGGCCGTTTTGATGAAGATGCGCAGTTACCATTTGCCGATGAAATGAAAGAAAAGCAAACAGATGATCAAGAACATCGAGAAGGGCGGAAATAATTATGAGTAATTTTTGGAGCGGCTGGGTAATAGTTCTCACATCCACCAACCTGATACTTTTGCTTTGGCTGTTGTTTGCCAATCGTAAAAAAGCTGTTGTTGGCTCAGAAACTGGTGAGCCTAAAACAACTGGTCACGAGTACGATGGTATTGAAGAGTATGACAACCCGTTGCCGCGCTGGTGGTTCCTGTTGTTTGTACTTACCTTCCTCTTCACTTTTATTTATCTGATTGCCTACCCGGGTATGGGTAACTGGAAGGGTGTACTGGGTTGGACTTCCGTGGGTGAGTTGCGTGGAGATCAAGCTAAAGACGAGAAGAAATACGCCAGCACCTATGGTAAATATAACAAGATGCCAATCGCAGAGCTGGCTGAAAACCCTGCAGCATTAAAAATGGGTGGCCGTCTGTTTGTAAACAACTGTGCCGTTTGTCACGGTTCCGACGGTGGTGGTAACCCTGGCTTCCCCAACCTGACTGACCACGACTGGCTCTATGGTGGTACGCCCGATAAGATTCTGGAAACTATTACCTTGGGTCGTAAAGCGGCCATGCCAACCTGGGGACCAATCCTCGGTGAGGAAGGTGTAGCTGACGCAGCGGAATATGTTCTGCAAATTTCTGGGCAAGAGCACGACGCCGAAAAAGCTGCTGCTGGCGCCAAGATATTTGCAACCAATTGTGCTGCTTGCCACGGTGCTGATGGTAAGGGTAACCAGGCTGTTGGTGCGCCCAACCTCACCGACAACATTTGGTTGTATGGTGGCAAGCCGGAGATTATTCGCCAAACGATTCGTGCTGGTCGCAATGGTGTAATGCCTGCACACGGCGAAATCCTCAAAGAGGACCGCATCCATTTGCTGGCGGCTTATGTATACAGTTTGTCTTTAGATACGGCGGAGTAAGTTCGCCTCCAGGAAGAGGCAGGCTGAATAAGCCTGCCTTTTTTTTCGCATTTTTTGTACCTTCCCCGCTTAAATTCCGCACTTAAGTAAGTGCTTTCCAGGAGGACAATATCTTGGCCGAACAGCCCGCAAATAACCGTGCCAGCAATGGCGAGCAAAAAATCCGTTACGTAAACCTCTACGAGGCCGAGGATAAGGTTTATACCCGCCGAATTACCGGCTTTTATCAGAGGCTACGCCGTTACACAGGTATTCCGTTAATCTTGGGCTTTTTGTTAATGCCCTGGTTGATGATTGATGGTCGCCCGGCCATGCTGTTCGATTTGCCTTCGCGCCGTTTTGATATTTTGTGGTTAACCTTCTGGCCGCAGGACGCTATATACCTTGCCTGGCTGTTGGTGATCTCTGCATTTTTGCTATTTACGGTCACTGTGTTAGTGGGACGCGTCTGGTGCGGTTTTACTTGCCCGCAAACGGTATGGACGCAAATGTTTATCTGGGCCGAATATATTTGTGAAGGCGACCGCAACAAACGCATTAGATTGGATGCGGCGCCATGGGGCTTTGAGAAGCTCTGGCGTAAAACGGCCAAACAATCTATTTGGATTGCGATTTCTCTGGTCACCTCATTAACGTTTGTCGGGTATTTCACACCTATCCGTGAATTAGTATTCGGCTTTTTTACGTTTAATTTGGATATAACCCCCATACTGTGGGTCCTAATGTTTACTGGCGCCACCTACTTGAATGCCGGGTTTATGCGCGAGCAGTTCTGCAAATATATTTGCCCCTATGCGCGCTTTCAGTCAGTGATGTACGACAAGGACACACTCACTGTTTCCTACAATGCGCAGCGTGGCGAAAATCGCGGGCCGCGCAAAGTTGATGAGGATTACAAAGCTAAGGGCATGGGGGATTGTATCGACTGTTCCTGGTGTGTGCAGGTTTGTCCGGTAGATATAGATATTCGCGATGGTCTCCAGGCAGAGTGTATTGATTGCGGCCTTTGCGTTGATGCCTGTAATAGCGTGATGGATAAAATGGGCTACGAGCAGGGGCTCATCAGTTTTACCACCCAAGATGCGCTTGAAAACGGTAAAACAAAAGTTTTACGCCCGCGTTTGATTGGTTATGGGATGATGCTCTGCATCATGATTCTGCTCTTTGCCTACTCTATAGCCACACGTGTGCCTGTGGGGCTGGATGCGCAGCGCGATCGTGGTGTGCGTCTCTATCGCGAAGTGGGCAGCGATATTCAAAACGTCTACACCATCAAGATTAGTAATATGGATAGAAGCGCACATATTTACGATTTGAGTGTGGAAGGAGATTTTCAATTCCACATTGAGGGCTACAGGGCTATACCTGCGGAAGAGGGCGAGGTTTTGACTATTCCGATTCGCGTCGCTGTTAATGCACGCGAGTTGAATGCCACTAAAACCGAAATCAAATTTGTGGTGCGCGCGCGCGAGAATGCGCTAATTACCACTAGCCATACAACAACATTTATCGGCCCTTAATGGGCCTTTAATTGACTGGGTTGAAGTAAATACAGATTAAACGGTTGTAACAATATGTCTTTAGATCCCAATCGCCCGCCCTTGCCCTGGTATCGCGAATTTTGGTTTTGGTTTGTATTTGGTCCCTTGATTTTTATTATAGTGCTCTGCGCTTTTACGGTGACTATTGCCCTAAAAGGTGCGGATGATGTTGTGGTGGACAACTACTACAAAGAGGGGCAGATGATCAATCAGGTGCTAGAGCAGGATACGCGTGCACAAGCGCTAGGGCTAACTGCTGACTTGCGCTTTGATATCGCTACTGGCGAAGTGCTGCTCTCGGTTAACAACGCGCCTGAGGATACCCAGTTGATGCCAGAGCAGATGCTGCTATTTATGGCTCATCCGGTAAAGGCCGCATTGGATCAACAGGTGCAGCTCAAGCGTATAGCGCCAGGTGAGTATCGCGGTGAGCTGGAGCAGGTCCCTCATTATTCCTGGTACTTAAGCTTGTATCCCGTTGCTACACTTGCCGAGCGTAAGTCTGCGGTTTGGGCACTCAATGGCACCATAGATTTCGCCCAAGGGCATCGAACTCTACTTACTCCTCGCGTCAAGTAATTAAAAGGCCGTGGATTCCCTACTGCAAGACTCTTCTCACTGCTATCACTGTGGTTTAGCGGTACCCGCAGGTATTGATTACACCGTAAGTATTGAGGGGCAATTGCGCCCCATGTGCTGCCCCGGCTGTCAGGCTGTTGCCAGCGCTATAGTCGACGGCGGCTTGGAAAATTTTTATCGCTTTCGCTCCCAGGCCAATAGCAAAGCCGAGTTGCCAATGGCTGACGCCAGTCGCTGGGCGATTTACGATTTAGCTGAAGTGCAATCCGAATTTGTGATGGACTTGGGGGAGGGTTTGCATCAAGCGAACTTACTGCTCGAAGGAATTAGCTGCGCCGCCTGCAGTTGGCTGATTGAGTCACACCTCCAACAATTCCCCGCGGTTAAATCCATTAGTGTCAACGTCAGCACCCACAGGTGCAGCCTGATTTGGTCGGCAGAGTTTCCCCTTAGCAACCTGTTTAACGCTTTGGCTGAAATCGGCTACAAGCCGCGCCCGGCTACCGACGAGCAGCAGCAGGAACTGCTGAAAAAAGAAAATCGCACCGCGCTGTTCCGCATAGGTGTGGCCGGTTTTGGCATGATGCAGGCGATGATGGTCGCGGTGGGAATGTACACAGGTGCGACTGATTTTTGGCTCAACTTTTTACGCTGGCTGAGTATGCTGGTGGCTACCCCGGTAGTATTTTTTTCTGCCTGGCCATTTTTTCAGGCGGCCTGGCGCAGTATTCGCAGCCGTCAGTTGGTGATGGACGTGCCCGTGGCGCTGGCTATTGGCCTGGCTTATGGCGCCAGTGTCTGGGCTACGCTGACGGCCAGTGGCGAAGTCTATTTTGAATCTGTGTCCATGTTTGCCTTTTTCCTGTTGCTTGGCCGCTATATCGAAATGCGCGCGCGTCATCGCAATCGCATGGCCTTTGGCAATCTCGCGCAATTGATGCCACTCACTGCCTGCAGTATTTGCCGCAATGAACAAGGGCAGGAGCAAGAGCAGACGGTTGCTATCAAAACCCTTCATCATGGCGATGAGATACTGGTACGCCCCGGTGAAACCTTCCCCTGCGATGGTCAGGTAGTTTTGGGTGAGAGCGCGGCGGAAGAGGCATTGATCACCGGTGAGTCCCGCCCGGTGACGAAAGTTGCCGGCGACAGTGTTATCGCCGGTAGTCTCAATGTGCATAGCCCACTGCGGGTGCGAGTAACGGCACTGGGGGCGGAAACGCAGCTGTCCGCTATAGAGCGGTTAGCGGCTCAGGCCCAAGACGAAAAGCCCAGGCAAGTGGTTATGGCTGATAAAATCGCCCGCTACTTTATTGCGCGGCTGCTGATTGTCTGCGCTCTGGTGTTTGGCTTTTGGCTCTGGTACCAACCGGAGCGGGCTTTTTGGATTACCTTGTCGGTGTTGGTAGTTACCTGTCCCTGTGCCCTGGCATTAGCTATGCCTGCGGCCTTGTCTGCCGCTACTGCGAATTTGCGCCAGCGCGGTTTTTTGGTGGCGCGCGGCCATGTGATTGATGGCCTAAAGGGTATCACCCGTGTCGTATTCGACAAGACAGGAACCCTAACCCAAGGACAGCTGCAGCTGGTGGAGACTCGCGTGCTTGGCAGTTTAGCCAGTGAGCGCTGTCTGGCCTTGGCTGCTGCCTTAGAGGCGGGCTCCAATCACCCGGCTGCCCGCGCCTTTGCTGGCAACCCTGGCCTCAAACTAAGTCGCCAGCGGCAATATACTGCCGAGGGCGTTGAAGGTGAGCTGGATGGCTGCAATTACCGCTTGGGGCGCGCCAGTTTTGCCTTGGCTCTGGCCCCTACGATTGCAGCCCCACGGGTGCCAGACAGCCAATTGCTATGGCTTTTACTCGCGGATAATCAAGGGCCTCTGGCCTGGTTTGGCCTTGCTGATCAAGCGCGGCCGGAAGCCGCCGAGGCGGTGGCCAGCCTGCAGCGGCTGGGCATAGCGGTGGAGCTGCTCAGCGGTGATGAATCAGCTGCGGTGGCGCATTTGGCGGGGCAGTTGGGTATCAGTCAATATACCAGTGGCGCCAAGCCTCAAGCTAAGCTCGCGCGCCTGCAGGCATTGCAGGCCGCTGGCGATAAGGTGTTGATGGTGGGCGATGGCATCAATGATATTCCGGTTCTGGCTGGGGCTGATGTCTCAGTGGCTATGTCATCTGCCTCCGACCTTACCCAAACCCGCGCCGATGCGGTGCTGCTGAATAATCACCTAGTGGTGCTGGCAGAGGCCTTAGTCTTGGCGCGACAAACTGCCGCAACAATTCGCCAAAACCTGGGCTTTTCATTGGCGTATAATCTGTTGGCACTGCCTTTGGCAGCGGCGGGTTTTGTGCCTCCCTGGTTAGCGGCCCTGGGCATGACGGCCAGCTCCTTAATTGTGGTACTCAATGCCCTGCGCCTTGCCCGCTAGTATTTACTAACCGCAGCCTCTCGGTTGCTGAACCTGCGAGAACCCCATGGAAAGCTTGTATTTTCTGGTGCCAGTTGCGCTGGTGTTTATCGCCATAGCTGCCAAGGTGCTGTTGTGGGCGCTTAATTCCGGCCAGTACGACAACCTGGATACTGAAGCTCACCGCATACTGTTTGAAGGCGAAGACAAAAAGCACCTGCTAATTCCCCCTGCTATGGAGCAGGGCTCGGATACCACAAAGCCCGACGACGCGGGCAACTAACTGAGGTTTTAGATGGATTGGGCAATTTTGGCCTCGCTGTTTATGGTGGGGCTGTTGAGTAGTGGTGCCCATTGCCTGGGCATGTGTGGCGGCATTATCAGCGCGCTAACTATGGCGATACCCGCGGAGGCACGTGCCAAGCGCTGGTGGCTTTTGCTCAGCTATAACCTGGGGCGAATTTTTACCTATGGGCTTATAGGCTTGATCGGAGGCTTCGCCGCCAGTTGGTTTGATCATTGGGGGGGCGGTGTTTGGCTGCGTTGGCTGGCGGGGTTGTTGTTGATTGCCATGGGGCTTTATATCGCCAATTGGTGGCGTGGCCTCATCTATTTGGAAGCGGCCGGGCGTTATCTTTGGGCCTATATTCAACCCCTGGGCAAAGCGCTTATGCCGGTAACATCGGCGCCGCGCGCGCTGTTGCTTGGCGCTATCTGGGGCTGGCTGCCCTGTGGCCTGGTCTATTCCGCACTGGGTTCTGCCATTGCACAGGCTCAGCCGCTGGAGTCGGCTTTAGTGATGGTCGCTTTTGGCCTGGGTACCTTGCCCATGTTGATGGCAACCGGTTTTGCTGCCAACCTGATTGGCGGTTTTGTACAGAGCCGGGCGTTGCGCAGCCTTATGGGGCTGCTGATTATTGGTTATGGCGTGTGGACTATTTACGCAGTCGGTTTTGGCCATCAGCATCACGCCGGTATGAACCATGGCGATATAGGCTCTAGGGCCGATTCTGTGATGAACCATGGCAGCATGGATCACGAGCACACAAATCACACCCAAATGGACCATGAGGCTATGAACAATAGTGGTTCAGATATGGCTGATATGGACATGACTGACGAGGAGATGCAGGCCATGGATCACAGCCATATGCATCATACGGCTTCATCCAGTGCCAGCAGCACAACTCAAGATTAGCGGTAAGGTATCTAAATATGCGCTTACTAAACACCATGTTCCGCGTAGGCAACCTGCAAAAATCCATCGATTTTTATACCCAGGTATTGGGCATGAGCCTGTTGCGCCAGCAGGATTACCCAGAGGGTAAATTTACTTTAGCGTTTATTGGCTATGGTGACGAAGCCCATAGCACAGTCATAGAACTCACTTACAACTATGGCATTGAATCCTATGACCTGGGCAAGGGCTATGGCCATATCGCTATAGGCTGCGACGATGTTTATGCCACCTGTGAAAAAATTCGCAGCGCGGGCGGTAAAATAGTGCGTGAGCCTGGGCCAATGCAACACGGCACTAGTATATTGGCTTTTGTGGAAGACCCGGACGGCTACAAAGTTGAACTGCTTGGGGTGAAATAGCCCCACTTTTGGGGTGTATCTTTGTTTTTTTGATGTCTATCCCATAGCTATTGTGTGTCACTGCTTGCTTTTTGATCACGAAATTAATGTAATATTAAGCGACAAGTCCCACTCTGATGTACGTGGTATCGCTTCATGAAAATAAAAAACAGTTTGATTTCTCCGCTGCTAGCCATGTTTGTGGCTTTAGGTTTGTTCTTGGTCGGCGGCTGTACCCCTATCGATCAATCTCTGGCTAAGAGCTCTGGTGGTTTTTTGCAGCGCTGCCGTAGTGTTGAGAGCTGCAATTTTTATATTGCCGAGCAGGTTAAAAGGTTTTGGCATAAACCCAGCGAAAAACCGGAAAAACCTCTGACTGTGTCCTGGAGTGTAAATCTCGATAGAGATGGCCAGGTTAAATCGCTGAAACTGTTGAAATCCAGCGGCAGCCTGGTCCTGGATGAATCCTCGCGCGCAGCCATCCTCAGTGCTGCGCCATTTGAACAGGTTGCCGCCTTGGATGAGATGACCTTCAATAAAAACTATCGTCAGTTTAAATTCGCCTTTACTCCCTACCAGCCACGCTACTAGTGGTTAATGGCGTTCTGCTCACAAACAGCCTGGCTATTAATCCAGGCTGACAGTTGTCACTAGCTGCCTTCATGTTGGTTTAGTGGTTCTGCTAGCGCCGAAGTGGGTGCTAAAATCCCGGTTTTTCCTGCTTGAGATTGCCATGGCCATTGTTAGCCTCGATCAGCTGCAGTTCGACAATCGCCTGGTCAACCAGCACCCGGCGGACCCTCTGGAGGACGCTAGCTCACGCCAGGTTGAAGGCGCTGTTTATTCTCACATTAAGCCCCGTCGGGCAAGCGCCCCTCAGTTGTTGGCCTATGCAGCGGACGTTGCTGAGTTACTCGGCATTCCTGAAAGCCTCTGCCAGGGTGAGGATTTTGCTCAGGTATTTGTTGGTAACCGCCTGCTGCCGGGTATGGTGCCCCACGCCTGCTGTTACGGAGGGCACCAGTTTGGCCACTGGGCGGGGCAGCTGGGCGATGGCCGGGCAATTAACCTGGGCGAGCTGCGCAACAACCGTGGCGAGCACTGGACTCTGCAGCTCAAGGGAGCAGGGCGCACACCCTATTCACGTACAGCTGATGGTCTGGCGGTACTGCGCTCCTCGCTACGTGAGTTTTTATGCAGTGAAGCCATGCATCATCTGGGGGTACCCACCACTCGTGCGTTGAGTTTGGTCAGCACTGGCGACAAGGTGTTGCGCGATATGTTTTACGATGGCCACCCGCAGATGGAACCCGGCGCGGTGGTCTGCCGGGTAGCGCCCAACTTTACCCGCTTTGGCAATTTTGAAATTTTCTCGGCGCGCGGCGAGCTGTCGTTGCTGAAGCAGCTCACCGATTTCACCATTCGCTGTGATTTTCCTGAGCTGGTGCCATCCTCCGGTCAGTTGGATGGAGAATGCTACAGCGCCTGGTTTGCCGAGGTCTGCCGCCGCACTGCGCAATTGATGGCCCATTGGATGCGTGTCGGGTTTGTTCATGGCGTTATGAATACCGATAACATGTCGATCCTCGGCCTCACCATAGACTATGGTCCCTATGGTTGGCTGGAGGGCTACGATCTCAATTGGACTCCCAACACTACCGATGCCCAAGGCCGCCGCTACCGCTATGGCAACCAGCCGCGTATAGCGCTGTGGAACCTGGCGCAGTTGGGCAATGCTATTTATCCACTGATCAATTCGGCGGCACCGCTGGAGGCGGCCCTCAAACTTTATCAACAGGAGTTCGCCGCTTGCAGTCAGCGCGATATGGCCAATAAACTCGGGCTGAGTCACTTTGAGCCGGAGCTGGATTTGCCCTGGGTGGAGGAGTTGCACCAGCTATTGCAACAGCAAGAGACAGATATGACTATCTTCTATCGCCTGCTGGCCAAGCTGGATGCAGCTGAAGTAGAGGTGCAAGATGACGCTCAATTGCTACAGATAATCGCGCCGGCCTTCTACACCGAACCGGATGTTGCAGCTGCCGCTGCTATGGCTCAGTGGCTGCGTCGCTACGGCGTGCGTCTGCAGCAGGATGTTGTATTGCAGGGTAGTGACGAAGTGCAAAAGCGCGCGCGCATGAATGCCGCCAACCCCAAATATGTGCTGCGCAATTATCTCGCGCAGCAAGCGATAGACGAGGCAGAACAGGGTGACTACAGCGAGCTAACGAGGCTGCTGCAATTGTTGCGCAAACCCTATGACGAACAGCCAGAGCAGGAGGTCTATTTTGCCAAGCGCCCGGAATGGGCGAGGGTTAAGGCTGGCTGTTCAATGTTGTCCTGCTCCTCATAGGCTTTATTTAGGCAATTTACCTGGCAAATTTTTTTACCGACGCGAGCTGACATTTATTCAGACGCGATAGCAATCAAGAGAAACGAAATTTTATGATTGGCAAGTTTATTGGCGGTTTTGTTGGATTTTTGAGTTTTGGCCCAGTGGGGGCTATAGCCGGTGTGTTCTTGGGCCACTGGTTTGATCGAATCACTGATCAACATAATCCCAGGGTATCGCGCGAGGAGTTGGCGCAAATTCAGCACAAGTTTTTTGAAACCGTATTTTTATGCATGGGCCATTTGGCCAAAGCGGATGGTCGAATCAGCGAGGACGAGGTTGCATTAACTGAGCAGCTGATGTCGCGTATGGGCCTCACCAGCGAGCACAGGCGCGAGGCTATTCGCCTGTTCAAGCAGGGCGCCGAGCCGGAATTCAATCTTGAGGCAAGCTTGTCTCAATTTCGCAGTTTTGCGGCGCGCAGCCCCAACCTTACCCAGATGTTACTGGTCTATTTGATCAATTTAGCGCTTGCTGATGGTAATTTGGATGAGCCAGAAGCGCGTGTGCTGCGCCAGGTAGCTGAAGGCTTGGGATTTTCGCGATTAGCCTTCGAGCAACTACTGCGCATGATCAGTGCACAAAATGCGTTTTCTGGCAGTTATCAGTCAAGTGGCGGTGATCGCGCATACAGTCAGGGTGGAAGCTATCAGGGGCGCACTCGCGCCAATGAGTTGGAGCTTGCCTACCAAGCCCTGGGCGTTGAGCAAAGTGCAAGTGATGCCGATCTGAAAAAGGCCTATCGCAAGCTGATGAGTCAGTACCATCCCGATAAGCTGATTGGCCAGGGATTGCCTGAAGATATGATTAAAGCGGCTACAGAGCGCGCCCAGGAAATTCAGGCGGCTTACGATTTGGTTAAAAAGTCGCGCGCCTGAGTTTTAATTGGGTGCAGCAAAACATAACAGGCTTTTGGTTCCCGGTGAGTTATTAATCCGGCGATGAATATTGTCGGATTAATAGTGCGGCACAGGGATGTGCCGCCGTCAGCTGAAGGCTGGCACTAGCCCTGGAAAATCAAGCAGATTTACGCATCTGCGCCGGATTTTCCAGGGCGCCGATCAAATATGTCAGGACGATATATTTGATCGCCGGGTTAATAGTGGCGGTGCTGTTGTTTTTTTGCTTCTGCCATTGGATTTGTTTTGGCACTCTGGTTGAGCAGCTGGTTCATCCCCCAAAAGCTCAGCAGCCATAAGCTAATTAAAAGCAATAACAAAAACGCGGCGATAAAGGCAAAAATATCCGGTGCTTTCATTAACGTGGTCATCAGCGAATCCTGATAGTAAAAAAACCACTGGTGTCCATCGGGGAAGATGTGCTCGTGCGCCCAGTAGAAAACCTTTTTTGCCCCGATCAGCAAAACACTTGCTGTCGCCAGTGTCAGGCCCAGGCTAAAGCCGAGCAGAATTTTGCGCGCGCCGGGCAGGAGCCAACGGCATTGTCTGGCGATAAATAAAAGTGCAATCCAGAGGAGTGCGGCGAGAATTCCCACCCGGTAAAATTCATCAATTAAATTGGCGACATCCTGCAGGTGAATAATTTCATTGCTGTGCATTAGTGGTGTAGCTTGGCCATTGGGCAGTTGATAGGTGATATTCGCCAAGCCCTCGCCACTGTGCTGGATTGAGTGGCAAATCTCACCGAATAAACGCCAGTGATCATAAGCACTGGTGAATTCGAAACCCTGCCGGTAGCGATTGAGCGGCGCGTACTCGGCAATATGGGCATCCAACCCCAGCAACTTATAACCCAGTGGATAGGCAAAGTTGACCTGGGCTGCCAGGTGCCAGCTGAGCAGGGCGGAGGCAATTAATTGGCTTGCAAATAGCAGTGGCCAAAGCAACAGGTTTTTGAACAGATCCTTGCGCATATTGGTGGTTGGCTCGCTAGGCTAAACGGGTGTTCAAAGTAACACGGGCACTTGTAGTCGTCAGTGAAAAAACAGTTAAAACTGCCTCTTATTCTATTTATACAATTTAATTGGTGTTGAATTTATTTGCTTGTTAGGGTGACAGTCCCTTATCAGTTAGCAACAATAATCTGAAGCCAATCTATAGCGACCTGGGGTTGGGGTCATGTGCCTATTCTTGAGGCGGGCTTAGAGAAAGGTTTATATGCTGAATTGGGGGTGAAAAATATTTCGACACTAGCCGTCAATTTCCCCAGTCAGCTGGCTAGGCTTCGCACAAGTTTTATCCAGTTCCAGGAATTTTGCCAATGGCAAAGGTTATATTCGCTTTAGCCGGGTCGTGGGCGAGTGGAAATCTGGTGGGGAGGCAAGTTATTAGTTTAAAAGGTGATTAGTGCGTCAGGGGAAATAATTGTTGGTTTACCCTAAGGCGAGGGACAAGGTCAAATCAATCTGTTGGTAAGCGTCGATTGGACTTACAACCAGCATATCCCCTTGTCGCTTAAATTATTTTCCTTTAATAAAATCAAAGAGTTATTTGGGCGCCAGATGCTGGCATCAAAATTGCCTTTATTGGGTTAATCCCAAAGTCGGGCGACTTTGGAGCAAATAATCGGAGATATGTAAAATGAGGAATTACTGGAAAGCTTGTTTACTGATTGGTCTTATTGGCTGTTGGTCTGGCTTTGCATCCGCAGGAGCAGTGCAATGTGAGCCAAGTGACCAGCGTGTGGCAATTTTAGGCGATGCAGTAGAATGCAAAACTCAAAATTCGATTAACCTCAACTCCTCTGAGGATTTGAATAATTTGTTCGGCGTTAATTACAGCTGGCTTAAAGAGGGCGAGTTAACTGCAGCGGGTTCAAACGATTTGTTTTCTGTCTCGTCCAATGGATGGGGCACTGATGTCACGGGACAGTGGTTTATTGATGCCTCTTTCTGGACTATGTATTCCACAGCTGTAATCACGATGCACGTTGGACAGGGTGGTGGTAATCCTGATGCTTTTGCGTGGATTATTACTCCAGGTCAAACTCAGGGTGACTTTTCGTACAAGGTTATAGCTGGTACCGGTGGCGGTCTATCTAACCTATTCCTGTTTGGTACTGGTACAGGCAGCAGTGTTCCAGAATCTAACCAGTTGATGTTATTGCTTATAGGCTTGGCTTCTTTGGTAATGGCGCGCAGACGTGCCAAGTAAAAACTAGATACTGTCGGGCTAACGTAAAAGGCCGCTTGAATTTTCAGGCGGCCTTTTTTATTGCCGCTAGGTCGATGGATTTTGTCGAGTCAGGGCGGCCAGGCCCCTCGCGCAGCTGGCGCTGGGTGAGTTGCCTGGCTTTTTGACGTTTGGCTTTGTTGGATTTTTCGTGCACACCGCCTTTACCCATAATCGGGTGAAAGGCGTGGCCGTTGCGCCGCTGTTGTTTTTGCCCTTGGCGGGGCGCTTGGGGTTGTTTCATGGCTTAGTCTCCTTTGATAGACCTTTTAATACAAATAACTTGCTTGAGTGCGTGCACTGCCTCGACCAAAAAACAAAAAGCCCCGATCAGTTTCCCGATCAGGGCTTTTTGCCTGACGCGGAAGGTTAGTGGTAAACCTTTCGCGTTGAGTACTCAAAAGGTGTTAGTTGTTGTTCACCCGATAAAACATTGTTGAGTACTCCTCTCGTAAATTGTTGATGTGCCCAAAGACGCTGTTTATCGTCGAATTTGCCTGTAAGGCAAGTGCGCTAAAGTTGAGGCGCGATAATACGCTGAAAATTTGTACTGTCAATGGCAAAAAATAATCACAAAATAATTTTTCCGCCTTGTGAAGGTTTGACATAAAACTGTATTCTCTAACCGGTAGGATGAAAACTTTCCATCTGTTGTGCGCGCGTGCTGTTTTTCGGCGTCGCTTAATTACAGCCACTAATGCGAGAAAATCCTGTGCCCGAACTTTGCGAAGTCCCCGTCAAGCAAACCTATCCCTGTTACGGTATCTGGCTGTATAAAGAATCCAGCCGGCCCATCAAGCAACTTAAAAAGCAATTGTCCCCCAGCGCCCATGGCGATCGCCACTGGGACTCCAGCTATCTGCTAATGGACTATTTTCTCCATCAGCCGCTTAAAAAGAATACCCGTGTACTCGATGTGGGTTGCGGCTGGGGACCAACCGCCATTTACCTCGCCAGCAAAGGCGCCAGAGTCACAGGTCTGGATGTGGACGAAGATGTGTTTGCATTCCTGGAGGCCCAGGCTGATTTGAACCAGGTGAATATCACCACCCGCAAAGGCGCCATGGCCAGCCTGCGAAAAAAAGACCTGGCTGAGTTTGATGTAATTGTCGGTGGCGATATTTGCTTTTGGGATGAACTGGGTGAGGAGTGGTTTGCCATGCTCAAGCGCGCCGCGCAATCGGGTGTGAAAAAATTAATCCTTGCCGATCCAGGGCGCAGTCCCTTTTTTGATTTGGCCACTCGCTGCGGTAAACGCTGGCCGATGGAATTAAAAGAGTGGTATTCCACTGAACCCAATCGCTTTGAAGGCTATTTGCTAATTCTGCAGCTCAACCCCTAGGCCTACCGGGAGTTCAGGCAGAGCCTAATTCATAATGAGTTTAGCAATTGCTCGGGCAACACTTCTTTGCAGTCAAAGCCCTTGCCTTGGCTGCCTGCTCTCGTAATATGTCATATATATAACAGTGCGAGAGTCCAGCTCTAGGCCAAACCCCGTCTATTTTGATCCGTTGTGCCTGCCTGTGGATGCTCTCCCTGGAGTTCAAGCGGTTTACATGTTGGCATTTGTTTCGGCGCCTTGGTGTAATCAGAATTTTTCATTGGTTGTTTGATTCTGCTATTCAAGGCTGCCTTAGCTGTGGCCGCCGATAGAATCCCGCCGCTACGCGGCTATTAAACTTTTTGCCGAGGATATACATTGAAAATAATCAACATCGGTTTCTGCTTTAGTTCTGCTATCGGCTTGCTTGCCTGCAGTTATTTTCCCGCATCAACCAATACAAGCTCAAAGGCAGAGCCTGCGGATGAATGCCAGGGTAAAACTTCTGTGCATATGGTGGATTATTTTTTGCCAATGCCGTTGGGTAAGCAGCGCGCTGATGTCTGGGGGGCACAAGGCGTGCTGCCCCGCGATATAGACAATGGCCTGGAGAGTGCTCAAGCCCAGCCGCAGTGGAATTACTGGGACGGCAAAATTATTAAGGCACCGGATCAAAAATATCATTTGTTCGCCAGTCGCTGGTCGGGCGAGCTAACGCATTATAGCTGGAGTCAGTCTGTGGCTGTTCATGCCGTAAGTGACTCAGCCATTGGCCCCTATATAAACACCAAGCAATTATTTGCGGATCGCAACGGAGCGGGGCACAACATAACCGGCGGTGTATTACCTGATGGGCGCTATTATGTGGTGGCCAGTGATGCAGGGCGCGCAGGCGATATTTTTATTGCAGATACTATTGATGGCGACTATCAATTGCAGGGCCAAATTAGCATGGAGGCCAATGGTCAAGATCTGCAACAGGCGCGAGCCAATATCAGTATTATTGTGCGACCGGATGGCAAGTTTCTGCTGGTTTCTCGCCCGGGCATTATTATGCTCAGCGATCATATTATGGGGCCTTATGTTGCACAGGGCCCAAGTATTTGGCCGAAGGTGGATGGTTATGACAACAATAAAGCGGAAGATCCAACCATCTGGTACAGCGGCGGTTTGTATCACATCACGCTAAATTGGTGGAATATTCGCAAAGCGCGGCACCTGGTATCTCGCGATGGCCTAAGCAACTGGGTGGATACCGGCATAGCCTATGATCCCCGTTTAGGTTTTGCGTACGTCAATGGCGAGAAAAATTTTTGGAGCATGCTGGAACGCCCAGGTGTGCTGGTTGAAGATGGTCATGTAACCCATTTTACCTTCTCCGCATTGGATGTGGCCAAATGGGAGGATAAGGGCAAGGATAATCACGGCAGTAAAGTGTTGGTGGTTCCGTTTGATGGTAAGTGTTTTGATGCAGCTCTGGCTAAGGCCATCCCCTAAATTCACAAGCAAAAAATACCTCCAGTGTTACAGGAGTTGATCGTCGGGCTATGGCCTTGGGTTATCCGTTTTGCCGCTCGCAAAATTATTGTGCAGGGCGCGGTGAGTATGGTGTCCGATGCGCTTGAGCAATTAAACGGCCAGGGAGTCGTGGCGCTGGATGAAGAGCGCAAGGCGGCCATGGTGAGCAATTTATTGGTGGTGCTCTGCGGCGATCAGCAGGCCAAACCGGTAATCAATACTGGCAGCTTTTATCAGTAACGGATTTCAATGCGGGTGGTTTGTGGCTAAAAAATCCTTTCCCTTACGCATCAACGAGCAGGTCATTGCCGCTATGCAGCGCTGGGGCGGACGATGACCTGCGCAGCCTCAACGCGCAAGTTGAATTTGTGCTGCGCTAGGCGCTGGTTAAGGCTGGCAGAGTCAAACTGGTACAAAAGGTGGTGACCGACGTGGAGACTAGTGTTGTTGACGATGAAAATTAACCTTGTTGTAGCAAATAAAAAACGCCGCTGATTGCGGCGTTTTTTTCGGCGAGAAGGGCAGATTTACACAAAGTATTCTGGATGTTCCTGCGGGATGACTTCGAGGATGTTGTACACATCCTTCATGTGCACACCCATGGCTGCTGCCGCTTTTTCTGTGGATCCACCTTTAATGGCTTTAACGATCGCTGCGTGTTGGCTAAGGATCCGCTTGTACTGACCGCTGACATGCAGGCTCAGGTTGCGCACTCGGTCCATATGGGATTTTTCCGCCTCGATCAAGGTAGCCACCCGCGGAAACTGGGTAAAGCTGGCCAGGGTTTGGTGGAACTGATCGTCGAGCTGCTGGAAGCTAAGGGCGTCGTCTTCCGCTGCGGCGAGTTTCTGATTGGCAATAATTTTGTCGCAGGCAACAACAACCTGCAGGCGCTCTTCTTCACTGACATTGCTGGCCAGGTAGCTAACAACGGCAACTTCCAGCGCTTCGCGGATAAAGCGCGCCTGGAGGATTTTATCCAGGCTGAATTTAGACACATAGGTGCCGCGCTGGGGCAGTACTTCGACAAAGCCAATATTGGATAGCTGAATCAAGGCTTCACGCACTGGCGTACGGCTGACACCAAATTGTTGTGCCAGCGCTGTCTCGGAAATCATTTGCCCGGGGAGCAGCTCCATATTAACGATTGAATCGCGAATAAAACCAAATATTTGGCCGGCAGCGGGACGGTCAAAGGATATGTCCTTTGACTCGGGGCGCATAGATATTTTGGGCTGTTTGGCCAATTGTTCTCTCCTGTGGCGAGGCTGCGCAGGCACACTTTATTTGCGCTTTAAAGAAGTGTGTCGCTAGTGCTACTGCCTAGTGACAATTCCGCTATTTAATCGTTGTAAGACACCTTTGCTAAAGGTATCAAAATTACCTTGGGTCCCGCCATAGTCAGTAAAATTTTTTTTGCCTGTAAAACTCACCTAAATCTAAGTCATGGCTTGTTTAGCCGCTTGTTGAAACTCTATCTGGGTTGTCACTGCTGCGTTTAAAACAGTCTCAAGATGCTCATTTATGAGATGTACACTCTGCTCTTGAGCTGTGCTGCTCTTCGAGTGGACAGTTTTTGCCTTGCACAGGCCACTCCGACAACAAATTTCAACAAGCTGTTTAGGCAAAAAATAGACTCGAAGTTGCTTAAAAATCTAGCACTCTAGAATACAAGCTATCATTTAAAGCTTGTAAGATGCAATCAGTCGCTGTTTATGACTAGAGCGCGCTAAAGGTGTTATGGCTCGCTGATTGTTGTACGCTAGCGATCTTTGGGCTTATTCTCGCCCCTTGTAAATTAAGTGAACGATTGGTAATACTCTTGAATAGAGGGTTTGAACTTTCTAGCGGAAGTCATTCCGCCAGTTTTTTCCCACCAAAATATCTCCCCTCCTGATTTGCCTTACTGTTTGTTGATCCTACATAAGGCTAATTTTGAAATTAAAAAAGCGAGCCTGGGCTCGCTTTAGTTGGCATCTAGCTAGTGCAAATTCACTTAGGGCTTACAGGCGATAAAACGCTTAAGCAGCGGCTGATAGTCGCTGTCGGCAACAGCACCCAGCGCCAGCCATTCTTGCAATAGCGGTTCAAACGCCTGGTCGCGCTGACCAAAAGCCTGCTGCATCTGCTGTACCTGGTAGCTCATGCGCGCTTCCTTGTCGGCAGCGGGTGACTCGCGGTTGGCGAATATCTCGGCGCGAATACACAGGGTATGCAAGGCTTGGGTGTTTGCGTGTTGAACGCTTGGCGTTAACTCAGCCGCTTGTTGCAAGCGTTGATTTAACAGGGATTGGGCGCCGCTGGGCCAGGATTGATTTTGTCCCAGAATTGCTTCCAGCTGTGCACGTGCTTCGGTCAGTTGTTCGTTTTCGCCCTGGCTGAGTAAGTTAACTTCGTACTGGCGTAAGTGTTCTGCTGTGGCAAACAGCTGCTCCCAGGCGCGTGCCTTGGCTTGGACGCGCTCGTCGCTCTCTTTGTTTTTAAGTGAGCCCAGGGCTTTGTGGAATTGATTATCCAATGCTTTGGCCGATTCACGCGGCAGACGCAGTTGAGTAAACGCTTCCTTGATGGCTTCTATTTCTTCTTTGGCCGCGCGCAGCGCGTCCAAATCCAAAGTTAGCAGGGACTCCAGTTTGGCTATCAGATTTTCGGCATTTTGTTGATTGGCTTCACGCTCGGCCTTGGCGGCATCCATGGCCTGATTGCGCACGGAAAAAATCGCATCGCACTGCTCGCGGAATGCCTGCCACAGCTGTTGATCCTCTTTGTGCCAGCTCTTGCCGATAGTTTTCCACTCGGCCTGCAGCCGTTTGATAGTTTCCACGGCGGCGCGATTGTCACTATTGCTGACAAGCATTTGCGCCTGTTCAATCAGCGCTTGCTTGGCCTGTTTGTTTTTTTCATGTTCGGCAGTGATTTTGCCAAACAGCTCTTCCATCAGGCCTTCAAAGGTTTTTTGCAAGTCGTTGCCAGCTTTGCGCGGCACTGGCCAGTAGGTTTGCCACTCCTGGCGCGCCACTTTTAAGGTTTGCTCTACGTCTTTCCACACCGCCTTGTCCCAATCGTAACTGGCGAGATAAGTGCGCAGCTGTTCGACCATTTCGCCGCGCTTGGTTAAATTGCTTTCGCGCGCGCGGGCCTGGGCTTCAAAAAATTCGCGACAGGGAGTAAAGGCGGCCTCTGAGGCCTGCTGGAATTCATGCCAGAGATCGTCGTCCTGCTGTTGTCCGCCTTTGCTGACTTCCTTCCAGGAATCCTGCAAATCGTGAATTTTGCTGGCCAGGGCTTCAGGGTCAAGCTGGCTGTTAACCAGGCCTTGCATCTCGCTAATCAGCGCTTCTTTTTTGGGGGTAACGGCGAATTCATGCCAGTCGCCCAACTTAACTAATTGCGCTTCAAAATCTTCCAGTTTGCTGGCGATGGCTTTGGGCAGTTCGCCCAGGGCATCGCGTTTTTCCTGCAGCTCTTTTTGAATGCCGCGCGCCTTGCGCACAAAACCCTGCTCGGCGGCCCAGAGGCCTTTGCGCAACAGTTCGTTAAACTGGCGGAAGTTGTCTTTAACGGCTTGCTCTTCCGCTTTGATTGCGGCAAAAAATCCATCGACCCTGGCTTTGGCCGCCTGGGCGACGGCGGGTAATTGCTCGCTGGTTTGCTGCACCAGGTGCAAGGCCTGTTTAAATTTTTGCTGCAGAGCTTTGGCCGCATCGCTGTTCTCGGCTTTTTCTATAGCCTCAGCAAGTTGGGTGAGGGTGCCGGAGGTTTTAATTTGGTCGAGCAGATTAAGCAGTTGCTGTTTGCGCAGTTCGAATTCTTTGCTGATGCTGTCCAGTGGAATGGCGCGGTTGGCGGCCAGGCGCAAGGCTTGGGCCAGCTCTTGAACCTTGAGTGCGAACGACGTGAACTGCTCTTCAGTTACTTCGGCAAGCTCGGTTAACTCCTGCTGCAATTTTTTCAAATCGGCGAGCGCGGCCCGGGCAAAGCCCATGGCCTGGGCATCGGCAGCCTGGCGCTCTTCCTCTTCGGCAATCGCCGCAGCTTGGGCGGCAATTTTGCTTTCACAGGCGGCGAGGGCAGCCTGGTAGCGGGCGCGTGCCTTTTCACTCAGGTTGTCGCCGAGGCTGGCCCACTCCTGCTGTAATACATTCAGGCGAGCTTTAAATAATGCATCGGCTTCCAGCACCGAATGGCGCTCGAGTTTTTCACAAAGCTGCTGCGCGCGGGCTTCCAGCTCTGCTTGTTTAGCGTCTTCAGCCTTAAATACATCCAGCTTGGTTTTAACAATTTTAAAGACGTTTTTATCTTTATTTTTGGCGGCCTTGGCAAGGGCTTCGAGTATTTCACGGCTGCTGATTTTTTCGGCTGCCGCCTGGCGCAACTGGCTAGTGGCACCATCGCTGGCGAGTTTTAGCAGCTCTTGCTCGTCGCTGGTTTGTTCAACCACATCCAGGGTGATAACCGGCTTGGGCGGTTTAACCGGGGCGACTGCCACAGGGGCAGCTTTAACGGGTTCAACTTTGGATTTACTGCCAAACAGTTTGCGTAGAATTTTCATCGTCTTTATTCATCTTGTTAAACGCACTGCTGCTTATCGTTTACAAACCGGCGGCATGGCGTTGAGGTGGCATTTTAAGCTGGGCCTGGCCCAGCTCAGTTAAGTTGCCCCAGCAATACTTGCACTGGGTGCGGTAGTTTTACCTGATCTATGCGCTTGACCTGGCTGCGACAGGAGTAACCCGTGGCGGTCAGCTTGCCGGCGTTAGCCGGGTTATTGACCACCTGCGACCAGGACAGTGTGTAGATTTTTTTGGAGGTTTCGGCGTTGGCCGCATCGTGGCCGTAGGTGCCGGCCATGCCGCAACAGCCTGTGTCTATCACCTTTAAGGATTGACCCAGGCCAGTGAAAATGGTCTGCCAGTCTTTAATGGAGGCCACAGCATTGGTTTTTTCGGTGCAGTGGGCCAGCAGTGAAAAATCGGCTTTGCGGAAATCACTTTTCTTTTCTGCCAGTTGCTCCGCCTGTTTGGCCAGCCACTCCTGAATCAAGGCCACTTTGGGGGCGCTATCGCCCAGCACTTTTTTGTACTCGGCGCGATAGGCCAGGGTCATCGCCGGCTCGATCCCCATTAAGGGAATACCGGACGAGGCTATGCCATTTAATTGGGTGGCATTGGCATCGGCGGCGCGGGCAAAGGCTTTAAGGAAACCGTGCACCTGCAGGGGTTTGCCGTTGGGTTTAAAGGGGGCGAGCAGCGGTACAAAGCCGAGCTTTTGCAAAAGTTTGAGCGTGTCTATCACCAGGGGGGGTTCGAAATAACTGGTAAAGGCGTCCTGCACCAAAATAACGGCTTTGGCTTTTTGCGCGGGCGTCAGTTCAGCAATATTTTCCAGGGTGGCGTAGGGCACCGCGAGCATTTCGGCCGCCTTGTGCAAGCTAATACCAGTGAGCAGCGGGCTGTCCACCATGCCGACAAAGCGCGCGAGGAATTTTTGCATAAAGCGCGGTTTCATCATGGCGTTGTACAGCCAGGGCATTTTGGCCAGGGTGGGAATCATAAATTCCAGGCCGCCGATAAAATAATCTTTAAGCGGGCGCAAATAGCGGCTGTAGTAGAGCTCCAAAAATTTGGCACGGAACTCGGGCACGTCCACTTTAATGGGGCACTGACCCACACAGGATTTACAGGCGAGGCAGCCCTGCATGGATTCGTTAACTTCGTGGGAGAAGTCGTAGTCGCCACGGCGTTTGCCAATAGTATTGATAATGCGCGCCGGCAGGTTGAACACAAAGCTGCTGCGTTTGAGTTTTTTGCTTTCCTCAACGGCATTAACGCCGCGCTCGCTCATTTGCTTGAGCCATTCGCGCATCAGCGAGGCGCGGCCCTTGGGCGAGTGCTTGCGCTCGCGCGTGCCTTTCCAGCTGGGGCACATGGCATCGTTGGGGTTCCAGTTGTAGCAGAGACCATTGCCGTTGCAGTGCATGCCCTCGCTGTAGGCTTCCCATACCTGCACCGGGATTTTGCGATCCTGTTGGCCGCGGGTAACCACCTCGTCAATTTTAAGCAGTTGCAGTTCGGCTGCGGGCGTGGCGATTTTGCCTGGGTTTAATTGGTTGCGCGGATCGAACACTGCTTTGACGCGCTGGATTTGCGGATAGAGTTCGCCAAAAAATGCCGGTGCATATTCCGAACGCACTCCCTTGCCGTGTTCGCCCCATAGCAAGCCGTTGTATTTTTGCGTGAGTGCGACCACTTTGTCGGTGATCACTCGCACCATTTTTTCCTGCTGCGGATCTTTCATATCCAGCGCCGGGCGCACGTGCAGCACCCCGGCATCGGCGTGGCCGAACATGCCATAAGTTAAGTTGTAGCTGTCCAGTACCGCGCGGAATTCCAGAATAAAATCGGCGAGGTTTTCCGGCGGCACGGCGGTGTCTTCAACAAAGGGCAGGGGGCGGATTTCACCCTCGACATTGCCCAGCAGGCCCACAGCTTTTTTGCGCATACCCCAGATTTTATTCACTGCATCGCTGCCCCAGGCCACCGAGTAGCCGATGCGACCTATGCTTGCATCGCTGGCGGCGGCATCGAGTTTATCGGTGAGCTTGTGCATCTGCGCGCGCAGATCCTCTTCCGAGTCGGCTGTGTACTCCACCAGGTTGATGCCCTGGATTTTTTCGCCGGTGGCGGAGGCGGGGAAAAACTCCGCCACGCTGTGCCAGACGATGTCATTCATCGCCAGGTTGAGCACCTTGGAGTCCACGGTTTCAATCGAGGTGGGCTCGGCTTTCATCAGCTCGGTGGCATCGCGCAAGGCGGCGTTAAAGTCGCGGTAGTTGACGTTGATTAAACAGCTGACCTTGGGGATGGGCAGCAGGTTGATTTTGGCTTCGGTGATAAAGCCCAGGGTGCCTTCGCTGCCGCACAAAATATTGTTGAGGTTAAAGCGGCCCTGGTCGTCGCGAATATGGGCCAGGTCATAACCGGTCAGGCAGCGGTTGAGCTTGGGGAACTTGGCGGCAATCAGGTCATGGTGTTCGCGCTCAATATGGTCCACCACCCGGTGAATTTCGCCCACCCGGTCGTCGCGCTTCCACAGCTCCTCCAGCTCAGTTTCATCTATGGCCTTGGAGGTCCAGACACTGCCGTCGAGCAGCACTGTGGTCAGTTCCAGCACATGGTCGCGGGTTTTACCGTAGCGGCAGGAACCCTGGCCGGAGGCATCGGTATTGATCATGCCGCCAATGGTGGCGCGGTTGCTGGTGGACAGCTCCGGCGCAAAAAACAGCCCATGGGGTTTGATGGCGGCGTTGAGCTGGTCTTTGACCACTCCACACTGCACCCGCACCCAGCGCTCTTCGGCGTTGATCTCCAGTATCTGGTTCATGTACTTGGAGGTGTCCACCACCAGGCCGTCAGTGAGCGACTGGCCGTTGGTGCCGGTGCCGCCGCCGCGAGGGCTGAGCACTATGTCCTGGAACTCAGGTTCCTGGCTGAGTTTGGCGATCAGTACCAGATCCTCGCTGGTGCGCGGATAGAGCACACCCTGGGGCAGCACCTGATAAATGGAGTTATCGGTAGCCAGCACTGTGCGGTTGGCGTAATCCGGGTTGAGGTCGCCAGTAAAACCGCGTGTGCGCAGGGTTTCGATAAAACGCAGGTACTTGGCCTGCACCGGGGAGGTTTGGTCTATGCGTGGGATCATGGAATCTAGGTCAATCACGGCTGAAATCTGGCCGGCATTCTACTCTGTTAAATGGGTAAAGTCCTGATTTCCTGCGCTGAGCAGCCCAGTTGTTAGCTGCCACTTTGGGTATTAACTGAGGGGGGAGGGCGCTGGTAAAAACACCAGCGCTTTAGAGCGTTAGAGCAGGGTATTGCTTGCGGTGGTGGTGCTCTCAGCGTCGCTTTGGTCGCTGCGCGTCAGGGCACTGAGGGTGTTACCGCCGTTGGCAGCCAAGCGAATTTCAGCGCGTTTTTCGTGCCAGGCGAGAATTTTGCGGTAGTTGAGCACGTTGTCGACAAAGGCCACTGGCTCCCAGCCGCGCATATAGCCGTGCCGGGCTTTGCTGTAGTACTGGGCCTTAGACAGCAGTGGCATGTACTTGCGCACGTCTTCCCACTTGTCCGGGTTGCCACCCATACGCTGGGTTAACACCCGCGCATCTTCCAAATGGCCAAGGCCCTGATTGTAGGCGGCCAGGGCAAAGCTGAGGCGATCTTCGCCTTGAATGCGCTCGGGAATTCGGTCGATAACTAAACTGAAATACTTGGCCCCACCTTGAATACTTTGCAGTGGATCTTCGCGGTCGCTGATACCCATGGCTTTGGCGGTGCTCTGCGTAAGCATCATCAGGCCTTTTACGCCCGTGTGAGACTCGGCATTGGCGCGCCAGTGAGACTCCTGATAACCAATCGCTGCCAGTAATTGCCAATCCAAATCAAACTGGCCAGCCGCCTCTTTCATGGCGTCTGACCATTGTGGCAGACGGCTCTGCAGGCGATAGGCAAAGACCATGGCATCGCTGGTGGTTACTTCTTCAATGTGATTGAAAAAGTGCTTGGTCACTTGGGCCAGGGTGCCGTCGCGTTTGATCTGCGCCATATAGTCCTGCGCCGCTTTGTACAGGCTGGGGTCGTTGCTTTTGGGGAAGGCCCAGGCCAGCGGTTGAGGATTACTGATATCAAAGGCCAGGCGCGCGCGCGGGTAGGAGTAGCGGTTGAGCTCGAAGCTATTGGAATCGATAACCGCATAATCAGCTTCACCCTTATGTACCATCTCCAGCAGGTCGATCATCTCTGCATCTTTAACTTGGTGCCAGTGCAATTTGGGGAACTTCTTTTGCAGACGTGCAGCCCGCTTAAGGTGCGCGGAGTCGGCCAAAATCAACACCTCTTTGCCTTCCAGGTCTTTAATGCTGGTGGGCAGAGGGTTGTGGCGGTTGTAAATCAACTGCTGGGTGATCTGCATATAAGGCTTGGCAAATACCAGCTGGTGGTCTTGGCTCTCAATTGCCGTAAGCCCAGCTGAGGCCAGGTCAGCGTTATGATTTTCCACAGTGTTCAGCATTTGGCCGATATCGGGTTGCTCCTGAATTTCCAGGGCGACACCCAATGAGTCAGCAAAACCTTTTAGCAGGTTGTATTCAAAACCCGTAAGGCCGTCTGAGCCTTCATAATAGGTTGTAGCGCCATTGGTGGAAATGACGCTGAGCTTGCCTGAAGCAAGTACCCTTTCCAGGGCGGTGGGTTCTGTGCTGCGAATGAGTGGCATAGTTGCCACTGCTACCAGCAAAAGTAAAAAGGCACTTTTACAAACAGAACCAAGTATGGCTACCACTGAAGGTTTGCGCATATCCATAAGGGGGGCTCTCCGGTTTACTGAATGACGTCGCGCGAAAGCTACTCTTTTCGTTTGCGCACTCACTGCCGAATCCAATCCATTAATGACCCGTGCAAAATGGCGGCCATCTTATCGGGGGTTTGATGACCTGCCTAGCTTGTTTTTTGAGCATAGATCGGCTAGCCAAAATCGGCAAGCTGCGGGGAAGACTAAAAAATTATTAAAAATCAGTAAGTTGAGCTAACAAACTGGTTCATAGTAACGAATCTATAGAGCAAAAAAAATCTTAAAGTTGGTTGTTTTTTGTGCCAAAAATGTGACCTATACCCCCTTAAAAGGGCTAAGGGCACACAAAAAATGGCGAAATATTGTGTTTTTTTACCGCAATTTTGCTCGCTTTTTGTACTTTTTTGCGCAAGTCCGGCGCGTGAGCCTTGTCAATATAGGCTTGGGGCGCGGTGTGTTGGTTGCGCTTTAAAAAGGCGCCTTGAGTGATTTTTTGTCGGGCAATAGCCTTGGTTATAAATGCCTCATCTGGCGCCTGTGGGTAGGGCGGCTTATTTTCGTACAAGCCCTTCTTTATATAGGTGGGTTGCAGCTAATTGCTAGATTCGGCCTCAATGTGTTTTGACAGCGGTCAACAGGAGCACCTTATGTCTAACCCCTTGGCTAGTTATGGCACTGATCTTCAGGGATGGATCTGCGGGTTTCTGTTTAGCGCCTCGGGAAAGGCGCCGGAGTTAGATAGTCGCACAGCTGCCGAGTGGCTTAAGCTGAGGACAAGGTTCCAGGTAGCTTTTTCACAAACCTATCAGCTGCGGGTATGGTGAAATTGAATTACCCCTGATCAGGCAAATCCCGTACAATACTGGCCTTTTTCCCATCCCCCCGATGCTGAGGCTCTTCCCACTATGCTGATTCTGCGTGGCGCTCCCGCTCTCTCCAGTTTCCGTACCCAAAAATTGCTCGCCAGTGTGCAGCAGGCTGTGCCTGGTGTTACCGGTTTGAGTTCCGAGTATGTGCACTTTGCCCATGTGTCCGCGCCCTTGGGCGACGATCAGTTGCAGGTGCTACAGCAGCTCCTCACCTACGGCCCCAAGGTAGAGCAGGCAGCAAGCCACGAGGGTGAGCTGTTTTTAGTGGTGCCTCGCTTGGGTACCATTTCACCCTGGGCGTCCAAGGCTACTGATATCGCCAAAAATACCGGCCTGGGTCAGATCAAACGCCTGGAGCGCGGCGTTGCCTATTATGTGACTGGCAACATCTCTGCTGCTGAGCGCGCGGCCCTGGCGGCACTGCTGCACGACCGCATGGTAGAAACCGTCTTCGACAGTCTGGAAGCCGCAGAGCAGCTGTTTATCAGCCAGGACCCTGCGCCGCAAACGACCGTGGATATTCTCGGCGGCGGCCGCGCTGCATTGGCTGAAGCCAACAAATCCCTGGGCCTGGCCCTGGCCGACGACGAAATCGATTATCTGGTGGATAGCTTCGAGAAACTGGGGCGCAACCCGGTGGATGTGGAGCTGATGATGTTTGCCCAGGCCAACTCCGAGCACTGCCGCCATAAAATCTTCAACGCCTCCTGGACCATCGACGGTGTCGATCAGCAGCGCAGCCTGTTCAAGATGATCAAAAACACCTACGAGCAGGGTGGCGAAGATGTGCTTTCGGCCTACGCCGATAACGCCGCGGTGGTTACTGGTCACGAAGCGGGCCGCTTCTATCCAGACCCGGAAACCAAAGCCTATGGCTACAACCAGCAGCCAATTCATCTGCTGATGAAAGTGGAAACCCACAACCACCCAACCGCCATTGCGCCTTTCCCCGGTGCAGGCACCGGCGCTGGCGGCGAGATCCGCGACGAGGGCGCTGTGGGTCGCGGCTCCAAGCCCAAAGTGGGCTTGAACGGTTTTACCGTGTCCAACTTGATGATCCCCGGCTTTGAGCAGCCCTGGGAGCTCTCGTTGGGTAAAGATGGTTATGGCAAGCCCAATCGCATAGTGACGCCGCTGGACATCATGATTGAAGGTCCCATCGGCGGTGCGGCTTTTAACAACGAATTCGGTCGCCCCAATATTTGCGGCTACTTCCGCACCTTTGAAGAGAACTTCGACGGCGAGCGCCGCGGCTACCACAAGCCGATCATGCTTGCCGGCGGTTACGGCAACATTAAAGCCGAGCACATCGAGAAGCCACCCTTTGCCGCCGGTTCGCAGCTGGTCGTGCTGGGCGGTCCGGCCATGTTGATTGGCTTGGGTGGCGGCGCAGCCTCTTCTATGACCTCCGGCTCTTCCTCCGAAGACCTGGACTTTGCCTCGGTACAGCGCCAGAACCCCGAAATCGAGCGCCGCTGTCAGGAGGTGATCGACGCCTGCTGGCAGCTGGGCGACAAAAACCCTATCGCCTTTATTCACGACGTGGGCGCCGGCGGTTTGTCCAACGCCTTCCCCGAATTGGTGAAAGACGGCGGCACCGGCGGCAAGTTTGAGCTGCGCAATGTGCCCAACGACGAGCCAAGCATGAGCCCCCTGGCCATCTGGTGTAACGAGTCGCAAGAGCGCTATGTGCTGGCGATAAGTCCGGCCGATCTGCCCCGCTTTGAATCTATCTGCCAGCGCGAGCGCGCGCCCTACGCGGTAGTGGGTGTGGCCACTGACGAGAAGCATCTGCTGGTTAACGACAAGCAGTTTGACGCCAAGCCGGTTGATCTGCCCATGTCAGTACTGTTTGGCAAGCCGCCCAAAATGCACCGCAGTGCTGATAAGCATCCGGCTAAAACCGCACCTTTTAGCACCGCTGGTATAGATGTGAAAGATGCCGTTGAGCGCGTGCTCAAACACCCGGCAGTAGCCAGTAAAAACTTCCTGATCACCATTGGCGACCGCTCGGTTACCGGCATGGTGGCGCGCGATCAAATGGTAGGCCCCTGGCAGGTGCCGGTGGCGGATGTGGCTGTGACCACCGTCAGCTACGACTCCTGCAAAGGCGAAGCCATGAGCATAGGCGAGCGCACTCCAGTGGCGCTTTTGGATGGCCCAGCCTCTGGCCGTATGGCCATTGCCGAAGCTATTACCAATATCGCCGCTACCCGCATTAACAAGCTCGCCGATGTGCGCCTGTCCGCCAACTGGATGTGCGCCGCTGGCCACAAGGGCGAGGATGAAAAACTCTTCCGCACCGTTGAGGCCGTGGGTATGGAGCTGTGCCCGGCGCTGGGTATTACTGTGCCCGTGGGCAAGGACTCAATGTCCATGCGCACGGCCTGGAAAGATGGCGACCAAGACAAAGCGGTAACCGCACCTCTGTCGCTGGTAATTTCCGCTTTCGCCCCAGTGGCCGATGTGCGTCAAACCTTGACGCCAGTGCTGCGCACCGATTCTTCATTAGCAGGAGGGGGCGACACTGATCTGATCCTGATCGACCTGGGCAACGGCAAAAATCGCCTGGGCGGTTCTATTCTGGCGCAGGTGTACAACCAAATGGGCGAGCAGCCGGCCGACCTGGATTCTGCCGAGCAGCTCAAAGCCTTCTTTGATGCCATGCAGGCCAGCCTGGCCGCTGGCGACTTGCTCGCCTACCACGACCGCTCTGATGGCGGCCTGTTGGCGACCCTGGCGGAAATGGCCTTTGCCGGTCACGTGGGTGTGAGCGCCAAGCTCGATGGCCTGGGTGATGACGCTCTGGCGGCACTCTTTGCCGAAGAGGCTGGCGCGGTGCTGCAGGTGGCGCGCGCGCAATCTGCCGCTGTGCAAAAACGCTTTGCCGATGCTGGTTTGAAGGTGGCGGTTATCGGTGGTCTTAACGCCAGTGATAGCCTGGAAATCTCTGTGAATGGCCAGCAAGTGTTCGCCGCACCGCGCGCGCAACTGCAAGCCCTGTGGAGTGAAACCAGCTACCGCATTCAAGCGCTGCGCGATAACCCGCTCTGCGCCGAGCAGGAATTTGCCGCTATCACCAAGCCCAACCCCGGCTTGAGCGTCAAACTCAGCTACAACCCCAACGAAGATGTAGCGGCGCCATTCATTAATACCGGTGTGCGCC
Organism: Cellvibrio sp.; assembly: GCA_050305995.1. Lineage (GTDB taxonomy): Bacteria > Pseudomonadota > Gammaproteobacteria > Pseudomonadales > Cellvibrionaceae > Cellvibrio. The sequence continues at coordinate 64,675 of JBNLGJ010000040.1, read as the reverse complement.
CGGCCATTGCCGTACTGCGCGAGCAGGGCGTTAACGGTCATGTGGAAATGGCCGCGGCCTTTGATCGCGCTGGATTTAAAGCAGTAGATGTGCACATGAGCGACCTGCTCTCGGGGCGCGTGTCCCTGGAGCAATTTAAAGGCCTGGTGGCCTGCGGCGGTTTCTCCTACGGCGATGTACTGGGTGCCGGTGAGGGCTGGTCCAAGACCGTTCTGTTTAACAACCAGGTGCGCGACGAGTTTGAGCGCTTTTTCCACCGCAACGACACCTTCAGCCTGGGGGTGTGTAACGGTTGTCAGATGATGTCCAATTTGAAAAGCCTGATCCCCGGTGCCGACCACTGGCCGCGCTTTGTGCGCAACTTATCTGAGCAGTTTGAAGCCCGCTTCAGCCTGGTACAGGTGCAGGATTCGCCTTCGGTGCTGTTTAAGGGCATGGCTGGCTCGCACATGCCGGTGGCTGTGGCTCACGGTGAAGGTCATGCCGAGTTTGCCAACGCTGAAGCGCTCAAGCGCTGTAACGAGAGCGGCACTGTGGCCATGCGCTTTATCGACAATAGCCTGAATGTGACCGAGGCCTATCCAGCCAACCCCAATGGTTCGCCCCAGGGTATTACCAGCGTCAGCAGCCGCGACGGTCGCGTCACCATTATGATGCCGCACCCGGAGCGGGTATTCCGCGCGGTGACCAACTCCTGGCGCCCGGATGATTGGCAGGAAGACGGCGCCTGGTTGCGCCTGTTCCGCAACGCGCGGGTGTTTGTCAGTTAATCCAGTGGTTGTAAAAAGGAGGCAGTTGCCTCCTTTTTTTATGCTTCAATAAAGGTTCACCAGTTGTGATGGACCGACTTATTCACTACCAATTACAGGGTGAACTAGACGTTAATTTTGTTATCTAAGGATTCAAGGTGGCAGGACATCAATGTTACAAAACAGATAATCATAGGTGGGTAATGATATGAGTGGCATCTTAAAGCACAGAGTTGTAAGTTTTATGCTGGTGGCCTTTTGTGCAGGCTTGGTGGCGGCTTGCGGTGTTAATAAACCCCATGAAAAAGCAGCTATGGAAAAGGCCCAGGCAGAGGGCATGACAGCTATAGCGAAACCCAGTTTTGACGGAACCTTTGTCGCGCCGGATGTAGATTTTGCCAAGTATAAACAGCTGATCGTTGAAGATTTGGATTTGGATAACGTCGAGATCATCAAGCCCAGCTCAGCCAATCTAACAGTGGATACCCCTTGGGAGCTAAATGATAAAGACAAGGCTTATTATCGCGAGCGCTACACTCAGGCGCTGATTAAAAATCTGGTGGCAGATGGTACCTATGCTACTACCGGCAGCGCTGCTGACAATGCATTAATTGTAAGGGCAAAAGTGTTGCAGATTGCACCTCTGGCTAGCAAAGATGATATGCAGGGGCGGCCGCACATTATGCAAGTCTACAGTGAGGGGATGGGCACTATGACCCTGGAAATTACCCTTTACGATTCGCTCACTGGTAAGGCGGTGGGGATAATTACTGATAAACGTGATTTAGGGCGTATTTGGGAGGAAAACAATCGCGTTACCAACAATATTCAAATTAAATTAGCATTTGATATTTGGTTGCGTAAGCTGCGTACTGAGCTGGATAAACTTGCCCATCGCGCTGCCTCCTGATTGCTTTTGAGCACAAAAAAAGCCGGCATTTGCCGGCTTTTTTTGTGGTTTGGTGCCTATGATTATTCGTGGTTGATAATCATCACGTCAGTATCAACAGCGGCGATCAGACGCTCGGCGGTGTTGCCGCGGCGAGTTTTGGTCATGCCGTTTTGACCCAGGGTACCCATTACGATCAGATCGGCACCAATTTTTTCCGCCAGGGCAGAAACTACATCGGAGGTGTAGCCGTTTTCCACGTGGATTTTTTCGTTAGGCAGGCCAGTTTCTGCGAGAATTTTTGCGCGATCTGGATAGCTCATGGAATCCATATAGCCGTTAATGATGTGTAGATCGGCGCGGTAAACATCAGCATAGTATTTGGCTTCGGTAATAATTTTTTTGTTGAGCTCGATTTGCACATCCCGCTCAGCTTGGAAGTTAACTGCGGCAAGGATAACTTTGCGCTGAGCTTTGGCTCCAGGGCGAACCAGAACTACAGGGCAGTAAGCCGTTTTCAGCAGTTCCCATTTGGATTCGGTGAAGAGAAAGCGTGAAGAAGCCGCGCTGGCGTGCACTGGCAGATAAATCAAATCTGCATCAAAACGCTTGGCGGATTCCATAATGGATTTTTGCCATTCACTGGACCAGGAAACCTCCAGGTTGTAATCGATGCCGGCGCTCGCCAAGGGTGCTTTAATGGCGGATTCAAACCAGCTGAGGTCGCGGAACAAGTTTTCGTTGACGGTACGGGTATCTACCGCATTGGGGTCGACAGCTACAAATGCGTGAACTTTGGGTTTGGTATCTCTCAGTGCCGAAGTGATGATGGCGCGCTCAAGCGCTATGTGGTGAGTATCGTTGGGGTCGACGACAACGAATAACTTGTCTGGCTTGGACATAGAGGCTCCTAGATGTTCCCTAAAACAGTAGAGAGTGGTTGTTATTTTGCTTGCAGCTAGCATAACAACCCTGTCCTCTTTTTTACAGCGCGAATAGTTAAAGTGATGGAGCTGGCAGCAAATATTGATTGATATAAATTAAACTGGTTTCAATTTCCTAACTGCTTTGGATTAAGCTTATGAATTTGCTCGAAAATTACACAGTAGATGAGTTGCAGCCTGGCGCTACAGCCAGCTTTAGCAAAACCCTGACACGTGAAGATCTGGTGCTGTTTGCCAAGTGTTCTGGCGATGTAAATCCAGTTCACCTGGATGCCGAATACGCTGCAACCACGCCCTTTGGCGAACCTATAGGTCACGGCATGTGGACGGGTGCTCTGGTGTCAGCGGCTATAGCGACGCGTATGCCTGGGCCGGGTTCTGTTTATCGCAGCCAGAGCTTGGCTTTCAAGAATCCCGTAAAGCTGGGTGATAGGATTACCGTAACCTTGACGGTGACTGAACTTAAAGCCAGGGTGCGCCTGGTGACGCTGGACTGCCAGGCGCACAACCAGGAGGGCAAATTAGTTGCTCAGGGAGTTGCCGAGGTTATAGCACCAGCAGTCAAACAATCCCTGGCGCCGGGCAGATTGCCCGAAATAAAAGTCTCGGATTAATGTGTGGGGCGGATTCCACCCAGCAGGCCTTTGCTGGGTGGCTACCATTGGATTCAACTACTCGTTTTCACTGAACTCTTCTTCACAATCACTTTCGCCGCCTTGTTGCCAGCCACCTAAATCCTTCCAGCGGTTAACAATCAAGCAAAACAAGTCGGCGGTTTTTTCTGCATCATAGGCCGCAGAGTGAGCGGCGCTGTTGCTAAATTCCATGCCTGCGATTTTGCACGCCTTGGCCAGTACAGTTTGGCCGTAGGCGAGCCCCGCCAGGGTTGCTGTGTCAAAAACGGAAAAGGGATGAAAAGGGCTGCGCTTTATATTGCAGCGCTCTATGGCGGCATTGACGAAGCCGAGATCGAAGTGGGCATTGTGGCCAACCATAACTGCGCGAGTACAGCCGCTTTCGCGCACAGCGCGACGAACTCCTTGCAACAGGTCGGTCATCACCATCAATTCTGGTTCTGCCATGCGCTCTGGGTCGTCCAGGTCTATACCGGTAAAATCCAGCGCCGCCTGTTCAATATTGGCGCCCTCGAAAGGCTCAACATGAAAAGCGAATGTCTGGTCGCGAAACAGCTGACCTTGTTCATCCATCGCTAGAGTGACAGCGGCAATTTCCAGCAATGCATCTGTGTGGCAGTTAAAACCACCGGTTTCCACATCGACAATTACCGGTAGAAAGCCGCGAAAGCGCTGGGCTATGGGCGAATTGGGGTCGCGCATTTGCTCGGGAGGGTTCACTGTGCCGCCTTATTTGCCAGAGTTGGATTTGATTTTCCACTGCAGGGCTTCACCTGCACGCAGAGGTATCAATTGGGTATCGCCAAAAGCCAGGCTCTCGGGCAATTGCCAGGGTTGTTTTACCAGGGTGATGGTCTCGCTGTTGCGCGGCAGGCCGTAAAAATCGGCGCCAAAATGGCTGGCAAAGCCTTCCAGTTTGTCCAGCGCGCCAGCCGCCTCGAAGGCTTCAGCGTAAAGCTCAATAGCTGAAAGTGCGGTATAGCTGCCGGCACAGCCACAGGCGGCCTCTTTTTTGTCTTTGGCGTGGGGTGCCGAGTCGGTGCCCAGGAAAAATTTGGGGTTGCCACTGGTGGCCGCTGCGATCAGCGCCTGTTGATGGCTGCTGCGTTTGAGGATGGGCAGGCAGTAGTAATGGGGGCGAATGCCGCCCGCCAGCATATGGTTGCGGTTGTAAAGTAAGTGGTGCGCGGTAATGGTCGCGGCCACATTGGCTGGGGCCGATTTGACGAATTCGGCGGCATCGGCGGTAGTGATATGTTCCAGCACCATTTTCAAGCCAGGAAAATTTTGCACCACTTTACTTAAAGTTCGCTCAAGAAATACCTTCTCCCGGTCGAATATATCTATAGCGCTGTCGGTGACCTCGCCGTGCAGCAAAAAATGCATGCCGGCTTTTTCCATGGCTTCCAGTACGGGATAGACCTTGGTCAGGTCGGTAACACCCGAGTCCGAATTGGTGGTAGCGCCGGCTGGGTAGAGTTTGCACGCCTTGATTCCCGCAGCCTTGGCTGTAGCTATTTCCGCCGGGTCAGTGTTATCGGTGAGGTAGAGCACCATCAGCGGTTCAAAACTGGACCCCGCCGGGCGGGCCGCCAGAATCCGCTCCCTGTAGGCCAGGGCCTGCTCGGTGTTGAGCACTGGCGGCACCAGGTTGGGCATGACTATAGCGCGGGCGAACTGCTGAGCTGCATCGCTAACGGTGCGGGCAAGGGCAACGCCATCGCGCAGGTGAATGTGCCAATCGTCGGGGCGGGTAAGAGTGAGCTCTTGGGTCATGGGGCTTGGTAATCCAGCAGTGGTGGATCTGTGATCCGAATAAATAGAGGCCAGGAGTCTGGCAAAAACCTGCGCGCATGCTATCAAAATTAGCTGCCTAGCGCAGCATGGAGCCTGGGGGCTTATACTCAGATGGCAGTATGAAGAGAGTTAGATTGATGACCTTATCCCGCTCATTTACCGGCTTTTTATTGGCGGGCTGGCTGTTGCTTGCTGGTGCTTGGGCAAACGCACAGACTTACCGTTCGAGCTGGGATCAAGTTAAATGGCAGTTAAAGCCAGGTGCCTTTGCCTGCAGTCTGAGCCAGACCATTGCCGGTTTTGGCGAGTTGCGGCTGATTAAAAAAGCTGGGATGGAAGAGCAGTTGCAGTTGTTACCTAGTGCCAGGCTGTTGTTTGCACCTGGGTGGGCCAGGGTGGATGCCGAGCCGCTGGCGTGGCAGCCAGATACTGCCCAGGCGGCATTAGCTCGTATTCGCGTGCCGGCATCGGGTGGCTTGAGTTTTGGCCCCGGTGAACTTGCGCCTTTACTCAGCCAATTACAGCAGGGGCGACAGCTGGTTTTTAGCGGCCAGCGGCGAGCGGGCGGCGACTCATTGGTGCCTTTGCGCGCGGTGGTGCAGCCGCGTTTCTTCGCTGACAACTACGACAGCTACCAATCCTGCCGTGCACAAATTATTCCCTACACCTTTGCGCAAATTGCGCGCATGACTATCTACTATGCCGAAGAGGCCCAAGATCTTAACGCTGCGGCCCGGGCTACCCTGGATAAAGTGGCGCGCTATGCCAAAGCCGACAGCTCTGTGTTGGGCGTAATTGTCGATGCCCATAGTGATGCTCGCGCCGATGAGCAGGCGAGTGATGACATGTCTAAGCGCCAAGCGGAGCTGGTAACCCAGTATTTGTTGGGCAAGGGCCTGCCAGAGGAGGCTATTAGGACTCGCTGGCACGGGGATAAATACCCAGTGGCGAGCAACGCGACCGAAAGGGGCAAGGCGCAAAATCGCCGTATAACTTTGCGCCTGGAAAATGCTGGAACTCGGCAAAAGATCGAGGACAAAATCGCCGCGCGCAAGCGCGCGCAAGAAGCCAAGGCTAAAGCTGAGGCGGAAGCGGCGGCCAAGCGCGCAGCAGCGGAATCGGCAGATGAAGGCAGTGGTGCGGCCAAGGCGATGACCCTAAAGGATCTTGAGCGCATGGTGGAAAATCAGGATCTGCGCAATGGTAAACAGCCCACTTTAAAATCAACACCAAAAAACTAGCATCTTATCCGGGGAATTTTTTATTTAATTCTGAGTCAGACAGGTTGTTGAGCGCGGGCACAGCTTGCGTAACTTGTTGAATGATTCAGGAGATTCCGATGTTGAAAGTGACTGCCAATTTAACCCGGTTAATTGCTTTGGTATTCACCCTCTTGCTGGCCAATATGAGCCTGGCTGCAGAGCTTCCCGACTTTACCGATCTGATCGCCAAGCATTCGCCCGCCGTGGTAAAAATTACGGCAATTACCAAGGCGCCGCGCGTGGGGCAGATGCAGGAGATGCCGCAAAACTTGCAAGGCCTCCCCGATATTTTTCGTCAATTATTAGAGCAGCGTCAACAGCCCCGTGAGCAGGGTTCGCTGGGGTCAGGTTTTATTATTTCTGACGATGGTTATGTGCTTACCAATGATCACGTCATTGATCACATGGATGAAATTACGGTCATCCTCAACGATCAGCGCGAGTTCGATGCAAAAATTGTGGGCATTGATGAGCGCTCTGATTTGGCACTGTTAAAAATTGATGCCAAGGATTTGCCTACGCTAAAACTTTCGCACAATGACAATTTAAAAGTTGGCCAATGGGTGGTGGCAATTGGCTCGCCTTTTGGTTTGGACTATTCCGCCAGCGCTGGCATTATCAGTGCCATTGGTCGCAATATTCCCTCCGCTAATAGCGAGAGTAATTACGTTCCCTTTATTCAAACGGATGTGGCGATAAACCCGGGTAATTCTGGTGGGCCGCTGTTTAACCTCGATGGCGAAGTGGTGGGCATCAACTCACAAATTTATACCCCCAGTGGCGGCTCCGTGGGCTTATCCTTTGCAATTCCCTCTTCGCTGGCCATAGATGTTGTTGCACAACTTAAAGACAAAGGTCATGTCGATCGCGGCTGGCTAGGTGTAAGCATTCAGGAGGTCGACAAAGATCTGGCCAGTTCGCTGGGCATGGACAAACCAATGGGGGCGTTAATTGCTGATATGGATGAGTCGGGGCCAGCGGCAAAATCTGGCTTGAAGGTTGGCGACCTGATTATCAAATTTAACGGCGCTGATGTTCATTCATCGAGCGAGCTTCCCAACATGGTTGGTCGCACCGCGCCGGATAGTAAAGTGCCTGTGGTGGTGATGCGTAAAGGCAAAGAGCAGAGCCTTAAGGTTACTCTGGGTAAGTTGCCGGTTTCGCCCACTGAGGTTGCCCATCACAACAAAGCTGTGGAGCGTAACACCAGTGATGCCTTGGGCTTGGTGGTTATGCCGCTGGAGCAAACCCAGCGCGGCGGCCCGGATGCAGGTGTTGTGGTGCGTCAGGTAAAACCTGATAGTCCGGCCGATCAGGCAGGGTTGCAGGTGGGTGACGTAATTACCCAATTGGCGTTCAACGATATTAAGACTGTCGGTGATTACGATCGCATAGTTAAACGCTTGCCTAAAAAAGAGCCCCAGGCAATTCGCTTTTTCCGTCAGGGGCATCCGGTGTTCCGCTCGGTTGTATTACCCTAAGGTTGGTGAATAACCCATCAAAAAACACCTGAAGTGAATTGCTTCAGGTGTTTTTTATGGAAATAAGTACAGAGAAGTTTATTTGTGCTGAGTAACTTGCTCTTCAGCTCGGCAAATGACATCTGCAGAGAGAGCCTGGCAGCTATTGAAATTGTCCCGCATGCCCGCTATGTCAATCATGCGGTCGTGACAATCGTGAGCTGCGCCTGGACAGGTGTCTTTCGCTGCCGTTTGAGGTCTGCCCGATTCCCTTAGCGCCTGGGGGGTAAATAGGCTAGAATGCCGCCCATCTTTTCGCCCCCCGGGCCGCCCTGAGCCTCCGGGGATAGTTTTTATTCCTTTTTATTAGCAGAAGCATCTGTGACCGACCTCAGCCATATCCGCAATTTTTCGATTATCGCCCACATCGACCATGGTAAATCCACCATTGCCGACCGTTTTATCCAGCTTTGTGGCGGCCTGTCCGACCGCGAGATGGAAGCCCAGGTTCTGGATTCCATGGACTTGGAGCGCGAGCGCGGTATCACTATTAAAGCCCACAGTGTGACTTTGAACTACAAGGCGCGCGACGGCAAAACCTATCAGCTCAACTTTATTGATACCCCCGGCCATGTAGACTTTACCTATGAGGTGTCCCGCTCCCTGGCCGCCTGCGAAGGTGCGCTGCTGGTAGTGGATGCCGCCCAAGGCGTAGAGGCGCAATCGGTTGCCAACTGTTATACCGCGATAGAGCAGGGGCTGGAGGTAATTCCGGTACTCAACAAAATGGACCTGCCCCAGGCAGAGCCAGAGCGGGTAGCCCAGGAAATCGAAGATATTATCGGCCTGGATGCCATGGAAGCTGTGCGCTGTTCGGCCAAATCCGGATTGGGAATGGAAGACGTATTGGAGGAATTGGTGCGCCTGGTGCCGCCGCCAAAAGGTGATGTTGATGCCCCCTTGCAAGCGCTGATTATCGATTCCTGGTTTGATAACTATTTAGGCGTAGTCTCGCTAGTGCGTGTGGTTCAGGGCACGCTGAAAATCAAAGACAAGATCATCGCTAAAACCATTGGTAAAACCCAATTAGTTGACGGCCTGGGGGTGTTTACGCCCAAACCGCTGCAACTTAAAGAACTTAAAGCCGGTGAAGTGGGCTTTGTGGTTGCGGGGATTAAAGATATTCATGGCGCACCCGTGGGCGACACCCTGACCCATGCTCAAACGCCTGAAGTAGAGGCCCTGGCTGGTTTCCAAAAAATCAAACCCCAGGTTTATGCCGGTATGTTTCCGGTCAGCTCCGACGACTTTGAATCCTTCCGTGAAGCTCTGGCCAAGCTGACCCTCAATGACGCCTCTTTATTTTACGAGCCAGAAAGTTCGGATGCGCTCGGTTTTGGTTTTCGCTGCGGCTTCCTCGGTATGCTGCATATGGAGATCATCCAGGAGCGACTGGAGCGCGAATATAACCTCGACCTGATTACAACTGCCCCCACAGTGGTTTACGAAATTGAAACCACCAAGGGTGAAACTATTATGGTCGACAACCCGTCCAAGTTGCCGGATCCGGGTAGTATTGGCGAAATGCGTGAGCCCATCGTGGAGGCTAATATTCTGGTGCCACAAGAGCATCTGGGTAACGTAATCACCCTCTGCGTGGAAAAACGCGGTGTGCAAAAAGACCTGCAATTTACCGGTTCGCAGGTTGCAGTGCGCTACGAAATGCCAATGAACGAAGTGGTCACCGACTTCTTTGATCGCCTTAAATCCGTGAGCCGCGGCTTTGCCTCGCTGGATTACAACTTCCTGCGCTTTCAGCCGGCCAATTTGGTGCGTCTGGATGTGCTGATCAACGGTGACAAAGTGGATGCACTGGCTATTATTGTGCACCGCGATAAGGCGCAGTATATGGGCCGTGCACTGGTGGAAAAAATGAAAGACCTGATTCCTCGGCAGATGTTCGATGTGGCCATCCAGGCGGCTATTGGTGGTCAAATTGTCGCTCGCTCTACGGTCAAGGCCCTGCGTAAAGACGTATTGGCCAAGTGTTATGGCGGTGACGCCACCCGGAAGAAAAAACTTTTGGAAAAACAAAAAGCCGGTAAAAAACGCATGAAGCAAGTGGGTAACGTGGAGATTCCACAGGCGGCCTTCTTTGCTGTACTTAAAATTGACAGTTGATAACTGGTGTTAAACCGCTAAGGATTATTAATGAGTTATTTGAATCTCCCCTTGATACTGACCTTGCTGGTATTTATTACCGGCGCTATTTGGCTCTACGATATTCTGGTGTTAGCGCGTGCGCGCAAGGCGAAGTTGGCAGCGGTGGAAAATCAGTTTTCCAGCCACGATCTGGCCTTGGCAGATATGCAATCTGCCTATACCCAGGCCAAGGTATTGGCGGCCAGTGAGCCGGTGTTGGTGGAGTATTCAAAGTCGTTTTTCCCAGTGTTGTTTATTGTGTTCTTCCTGCGCTCTTTTTTGCTTGAACCTTTTCAAATCCCATCTGGCTCGATGATTCCCACCTTGAAAGTGGGTGACTTTATTTTGGTTAATAAATTTACCTACGGCGTGCGCCTACCGGTGCTAAACACCCAAATTATTCCAGTGAGCAAACCTGAGCGCGGTGATGTTATGGTGTTTTTCCCGCCTGATAAGCCGGATACCTATTACATCAAGCGTGTCATTGGGTTACCCGGTGACAAAATTAGCTATATCAACAATGAGCTGTTTATTAACGACCAGCTCATGCCGCAAAACTTTATTGCCAACAAGGATCCGGAGCCAGGCTCCTGGTGCTCAAGTGCCTGGTCGCAACTGGCGGTAACTGAAGAAGATTTGGGCACCAAGAAGCATAAAATGCAAAAGTGCCTGCGCCCCAGCAGGTTAAGCATTAACGGTACCTGGGTGGTTCCCGCTGGTCATTACTTTATGATGGGCGACAATCGCGATAATAGTGCTGATAGCCGCGCCTGGGTTAAATCTTCGTTTGTCAGCGAAGATGCCATAGTAGGAAAAGCTTTTGCGGTCTGGATGCACTGGGAGAAACTGCTGAGTATTCCCAGTTTTGGCGATGTAGGTATGATTCAATAGCTTTTAGCTGCCAATAAGGCTTTGGGCCTATTAAGATTCTTGGAGAACACCTATGAAGACAATTGCTCGTCAGCGCGGTATGGGGTTATTGCAATGGATAGCGATTTTACTGTTGCTCTCATTTTTAGGTAAGTTCGGCTATTGTGTTATCCCTATCTATACCGAAAATCGCTATGTGATTACTGGCTTGCGCTCAATTGAGGATGGCGGCAACCGCCTGTCGGATATGAGCGATGAGGAAATTCGCAAGCGTATGGCCAACTTTTACATGATCAACAATGTCAACAGTGTTGGCCCCACCAAAAATATTAAAATTGATCGAATAGATGACAAAGTGGTGGTAAAAATTGATTATGAAACCCGAGTCAATTTTTTGCTTAACATAGATATTGTTATGAGTTTTAAAAACCATCTGGACAGCACCCAGGTATCGCTCTGCTGTAACCCATCGTCAACCGAAGAAAGTTCTCATTAAGCCCGTGTTAACCTTGAAGTATCAAAGGCTCGAGCAGCGGCTCGGCTATAGCTTTCAAAGCCAGCGCCAGTTGCAATTGGCGCTGACCCACCGCAGTCACAGTGCGACCAATAATGAGCGTTTGGAGTTTTTAGGTGATTCCATTCTTAACTTGTTGATTGGCGAAGCGCTCTACCAAAAATTTCCCGAGGCCCGCGAAGGCCAGATGAGCCGCCAGCGTTCGCAGCTGGTAAAAGGCGAGACGCTTGCTCAGTTAGCGCGCGAGTTTGAATTGGGCGAGTGCTTGGTGCTGGGCGAGGGCGAGCTTAAGTCAGGTGGCCACAGGCGCGATTCCATTTTGGCGGATGCTGTTGAGGCAATAATCGGCGCTATCTACCTGGAATCCGGCTTGGACATTTGCCGCGAGCGAGTGCTTGCCTGGTATAAAGATCGGCTCGATGCCCTGACGCTGGATACCTCGGCCAAAGACGCCAAGTCCCGCCTGCAAGAGTATCTGCAGGGTCAGCGCCAACCGCTGCCTGAGTATCGGGTCACGGAAGTTGGCGGTGAGGGCCACGCGCAGATATTTACCATCGAGTGTCATGTCAGTCTCGCCGCCAAACCGACCCAGGCGCAGGCATCTAGTCGCCGCGAAGCGGAAAAGCAGGCAGCTGCTGCCATGCTGGAAATTCTTAAGGTTAAGTAATAACCTTTTCTCCTATTTTTATCTCTGCAGGTAGTTTCCATGTCCCAGGATTTTGACTCATCCGCCAGCCGCTGTGGCTATGTTGCAATAGTGGGACGCCCCAACGTGGGTAAATCCACATTGCTTAATCACCTGTTGGGGCAAAAAATCAGTATCACCTCGCGCAAGCCGCAAACTACCCGTAATGCCGTGTTGGGGATTAAAACTGAAGCGGATGTGCAGATAATTTTTGTCGATACCCCAGGTATGCATCTGGGGCAGCAAAAAGCCATCAACCGCTATATGAATCGAGCCGCTACCAGTGCTATCAAGGATGTTGATCTGGTGGTATTTGTGGTAGATAAAATGCTGTGGACTGAGGAGGACGAGGCCGTTGCACAAAAGCTACAGCATGTGCAGTGCCCGATTATTCTCGCGGTCAATAAGGTGGATCAAATTGGCGATAAGGAGGCACTTTTACCCCATTTGCAGCAGCTGTCCGAGCGCTTAAAGGTAGATGAAATTGTACCTATCTCCGCGCTGCGTAATACCAACCTCGAGCGCCTTGAGTCGCTGATTGTGGATCGCCTGCCCGAGGGGATTCACATGTATCCTGAGGATCAAATTACCGATCGCAGCTCGCGCTTTATGGCGGCGGAAATCGTGCGCGAAAAAATTACCCGACAACTAGGCGATGAGCTACCTTACGAAATGGCCGTCGAGATTGAAGAGTTCAAGCAGGAGGGTGCAGTGCTGCATATTTCGGCGCTAATTCTGGTGGAAAAAAGTGGCCAGAAAAAAATCCTGATTGGCGACAAGGGTGAGCGTATTAAATTAATTGGCACAGAGGCGCGCGTTGACATGGAAAAGCTATTCGACGTGAAAATCATGCTCAAACTCTGGGTCAAAATCAAGTCCGGCTGGTCAGACGACGAGCGTGCCCTGCGCAGCCTGGGTTATAACGACTTTTAATCGCCATGCGCATCGACCTGCAGCCCGCCTATGTGTTGCATGCGCGTCCCTACCGCGACACCAGTCTACTGGTTGACTTGCTCACCCCCGAGCATGGTCGCGTCACTGCCGTAGCCCGCGGTGTGCGCCAGAGCAAGGGGCATAAGCGGCAATTGCTCAACCCTTTTCAGCGCCTGCTGGTTAATTGGCAGGGCAAGTCGCAACTAAAACTGATTATCAGTTTCGAATCCGATCATCATCAATTGCTGTTGCAGGGTAATAACCTCTACGCCGGCTTTTACCTCAATGAATTGTTGGTCCGCCTGCTGCCGGAGCAGGATGTTATGGCGGACTTGTTTTCGCACTATGAGTTTGCATTAAATTGGCTGGCGAGCGCACAGCCGCTGGAGCCTATGTTGCGCCGTTTTGAGTTTTACCTGCTGGAGGGCTTGGGCTATGGTGTGGATTTTGCGACAGATGCGCGCAATCACAACTCCATTGTGCCCGACAAATTTTATTGTTGCAGCCCCCAGGAGGGATTTTATTTGGCGCCTGAGGATGCTCCTGTTGCCAGTCAACTGCCTGGCCACCTGCTCTTGGCATTAGCCTCGGGAGACTACAGCCACAGTGAAACTCTACGCTTGGCTAAACAATTATCCCGCCTGCTATTCAAACCCCTGCTGGGGCGCCGCCCATTAAAAAGTCGTGAGCTTTTTGCGGCGCCGAGTACCTCTTCTCGCGTTTGATTAACTATTTAGTGCTTTGAACCACTGGCGGGTATCCGTAGCAAATTTGCAGCCAGCTTGCTGGTTAACTTATTGTCTACGTTGATGATTGGGTTGTTGGAGCTTCCACATCAAAAATTTGATGGATGTCTTTGTCTAAACCCCAGCGGATAACTTCGTCAAGTGCATGGTTGAGCGCGGGCAGCGCGTCCCGGGCATTGTCGAAGTCGCCAGCTTGAAATAACTTATCCAACAAGCCACTAATATGTTTTAGCTTGGGTACGCCGCAATAACAGCAGCTGCCATAGAGCCTGTGCACCAACTCGCCCGCCTGGGTAAACTCGCCACTGGCAATAGCGGTATTAATGTTTTCTTTTTCTGTTTCTAGTGATTCGAGCAACATGCTCAGCATGTCTTGGGCAAGTGCTGGTTTATTGTTGGCAAGTTTTAGGCAGAGTTGAATGTCCACCGAGCCTAACTCGCCGGGCAGGGTGGGGCGGAGCGGAGCGGGGGTATTTTCGTCAGTTGAAACAACCACGTTTTTCTTGCCGCTCAGGCTTGCCCAGCGATTAATGATGTGCGCGAGTTGAGCTTCACTTATTGGTTTACTAATGCAGTCATCCATGCCAGCAATAAGTAACTCGGATTTCTGCTCGGTAATTGTGTGCGCAGTGAGGGCGATTATCGGCGTTCGTTTTTGCTCACCTTCGGCAGCGCGAATTTGTCGCGTAGCTTCTATGCCATCCATGCCTGGCATTTGAATATCCATAAATATCAAGTCGAAACCGTCATTGGCGCAAATTTCTATCGCCTGCTTACCGTTATTGGCGGCCACCACTTGAGTGTTGAGCCCGCGCAATAACTCTGCAGCCAGTTGCAGGTTGGCCGGGTTATCATCAACCAGCAAAACTTTGGCGGTCGGTCGCAGGAGATCCTCCGCCTCCTGATCTCGCAATTCTTTGATATGTACATCCAATTGCCGGCCGAGGCTTTGCAATAGGCTTTCGTAGGCGATGGGCTTGTTGATGAATAGCGTGGAGTTTTGCTCGGTATGGGCGCGGAATAGTCGCTGGTGTGCAGGGGTGCAGCAAACCACCAGTGTACAGTTGAATTCCTGCTGTAGTTGTTGCGCGAGATTGTTCAGTAGCACGGGCGGGATTTTTCGTTCGTTGGGGGCTATGTCCAAAACCAATAAGTCATAGCTTTTGCCTTTGGCTTTGGCTTCGCGCAATGCCGGGAAGCAGTCGTGAACCGCCGCCAGTTGCTGGGTGTTGGCATGCCACTCGCGCAGCAAATTATCTAACTGCCGAATCGAATCGGCGTTTTCACCGCAGAGTAAAATGCGGTAATCGCTTAAGTCTGCCAGTTGGCTGGAGGTTGGCTGGCGCTTGTCTATGCCCAGGCGCGCGGTAAACCAAAAGGTTGAGCCCTTATCGCGCTCGCTGACAACACCTATTTCACCGTGCATACGCTCCACCAGGCCTTTACAAATGGCCAGGCCTAAGCCTGTGCCCTCGTGCTCACGGGCGCTGGAATTATCGGCCTGATTAAAGGCATTAAAAAGTTGTTCCTGCTCCTCTTGGGTTAGGCCAATACCCTTATCGGAAACAGCAACTTTAATAAAAATCTGAGTTTCCTGGCGCTGCTCAATACTGACTCTGACAATGATATTGCCATCGTCACTGTATTTAATGGCATTGCTTACCAGGTTGGATAGAACCTGTTTGAAACGCAATGCATCGCCGAGAAGATTTTTGGGAATGCTAGGCTCAATATAGGCGAGGAGCTGCAGGTTTTTTTCATGGGCATCGGGTGCAAGCATATGCAGTACTTCATCGATGCTTTTGCGAATTGGCAGTGGGGCGTAGTCCAGGGTGAGTTTGCCTGATTCAATTTTGGAAAAGTCTAGAATGCCATTAATGACGGTTAGCAGGTTTTGCGCCGAGTCGCGAATAGTCTCTAAATAATCCTGTTGCTGCTCGGATAAATCGGTTTTTAAAGCAAGATTGACGAAGCCGAGTATGCCGTTAAGAGGGGTGCGAATTTCGTGGCTGGTATTGGCAAGAAACTCTGATTTAACCCGGCTTGCTTCCAGCGCCTCTTTACGCGCCATGTCCAGCTCCACGTTTTGAATCTCAATGGTTTCCAGCGTTTCGCGCAGGTCTTCGATGGCGTTATCTATATGCGCCTGTAGATCCTGCTGTGCCAACTCCATGGAGACCGCCATGGTGTTGATCGATTCGGCTAAGCCGAAAAATTCATTGGTATTTTGTTCACTGATGCGTTCACTTAATTTGCCGCGCGCCAGTTGCTGTACAACGCCTTTGATGTGGTTGAGTGGCTCGACAATATTTTGATACAGGGACAACGCGAAGTAAGCGCCGATAATCAGGCAAAGTATGGTGAGTGCAATGACCAAAATTAATGCTTCATAGCGCAATACCAAAAAGGGTGCCGACATAAGTTCAACTTCGACCCAGCCCTGAGGGTCTTTCCCTGCTGAATTTACCAGCGGATTGGCAAAGCGGTAGCTGCGAAAGGTGTCGCGCTTTAACGGCGTTTTAAGGTTGGGCTCGCCCAGATCATCAGTTGCGGTCAGTTGCGGGCCAGCGTGAAGGCTGCGGTCGCTATCACTGAGATAAACATGGGCGGCGCGAACATTCGGCTCTTCAATTATCGCATCGAGGATTTCCTGAGCCTGGGAAAAATTTTGGGTGTGCAAGGGGTTGTATAAAAGGTGTGCAGTTTTTTCGGCGAGTACCTGGCCGCGGTTATCGACATACTTATTTAGTTGGGTAATGGTGAGCAAGCTGAGGCTGGCACTAATCAGCAGAATAATCACCAGCGAGGGGATAAATATAAGTTGCCAAACTTGGGTTTTAATACTTTTGCGTTTGGAGTGAAGGTCGCGCTCTGTCATAAATCCCTGCTTAAAATTTGAGTCTAGCTTTAGCCCTATCTGGCGATAGCCAGTTTTGCGAATCGAGCTTTCAGCGCTAGAATAGCCGCCCCGTGCGAGCCAGCGCAACCTGGCACTCGCTCACTGTAATTTGCTTGAGGTTGTTATGGAGTTTCCCACCATTGAATCTGTTGTTGGCAATACCCCGCTGGTACGCTTGCAGCGCTTGCCCGGTGAAACCAGTAATCAGGTGTTGGTGAAGCTCGAAGGTAATAATCCGGCAGGGTCGGTAAAGGATCGCCCGGCGCTATCGATGATATTGCAGGCTGAGCTGTGTGGTGAAATCCAGCCCGGAGATACACTGATTGAGGCTACCAGCGGTAATACCGGTATCGCCCTGGCCATGGCTGCAGCCATCAAAGGCTACCCTATAATTTTGATCATGCCCGATAACTCTACTGCCGAGCGCAAAGCTGCAATGACGGCCTATGGCGCGCAGTTGATTTTGGTGACTAAAGAGCAGGGCATGGAGGGCGCGCGCGACTTGGCGGTGAAGCTTCAAGCCGAGGGTAAGGGCAAGGTACTTGATCAGTTTGGCAATCCGGCCAATCCACTGGCGCACTACACCTCCACTGGCCCGGAAATCTGGCGCCAGACCGGCGGTACCATCACCCATTTTGTCAGCTCCATGGGTACCACAGGCACCATTATGGGCTGTTCACACTATTTAAAAGAGCAAAACTCCGCTATTCAAATTATTGGCCTGCAACCCTCGGAAGGTGCTCATATCCCTGGGATTCGTCGCTGGCCGGAAGCCTATCTGCCGCGTATTTATGAGCGTGATAGGGTTGATGCCATAGTTAATATGCCGCAGCAATTGGCGGAGGAGACTATGCGTGATCTGGCCAGGCGCGAGGGGATTTTTTGTGGCGTATCTTCAGGTGGGGCTGTAGCTGCCGCTTTGGCCCTCAGTCGCGAGCTGGAAAATGCCGTGATAGTGGCCATTATCTGTGATCGCGGTGACCGCTATTTGTCCTCTGGTGTATTCAATTAATTCTGGCCTGCCTTACCAAGGCGACCATCTTAGACAGAGATTTCCATGAGTAAAAACAAAGGCAGGCCGCCCCAGGGCAAGGGCTTTGGCAAGGTATCCGGCAAATCTCTGGGGCAAAAGCCGCGCGCCAAATTTGATGGGGATTCATCGGTATACGTAAAAGACGATACACCGCGCATGAATGCCCCGCGCAAACGTGAAACCCAGGGACAGTCGCGCATCGATATGCGCTTGGGCGAGTTTACTATTGACCGCTTGAGTCACGATGGTCGCGGTATTGCCAGCCAGGAAGGTAAAACGCTGTTTATTGAGGGCGCCCTTGCTGGCGAGCGCGTTACCGCGCGCCAGCTGGCCGAGCATCCGCGTTTTATTGAGGCGCGCATGGATCAGCTGCTTGAGGTATCACCCGAGCGGGTTGATCCGCCCTGTGCGCACTTCTCCCTTTGCGGTGGCTGCCAGTTGCAGCATATGTCCCCTGGGCATCAATTGCAGATGAAGCAGCAAGCTCTCTTGGATCAGGTTGAGCGCTGGGCGGGCTTGACGCCAGCCAAGGTGTTGGCGCCAGTGACTTCGGCCAGCCAGGGCTATAGAAGCCGTGCGCGCTTGGGTGTTTGGTATGAAAGTGATGGCAGTATCACCCTTGGCTTCCGTCAAAAAGGGTCCAATCAACTCACCCCAATCAATAATTGCTTGGTGTTAGCGCCAGCGTTAAACCAGCTGTTGTCGCCATTGCATGCCTGGTTGACTGGCTTGAAGGCGGCCAAGGCGATAACCCATATTGAATTGATTCGCAGTGAACACACATGCGCCGCTATCTTTCGTCACACCAAGTCCCTAGCAGTGGCGGATCTGGAGGGCTTGGTCAAATTGGCCGAGGCCCATCAATTGCAAGTTTGGCTGGAGCCCAGCGATAAACAGGGCTTGCGCAATCTTGCAGGCGAGCTGGTAGACCCTCGCTTGAGCTATACACTGGATAACTGCGGTGAGCTGAGTTTTCACCCGCAGGATTTCACTCAAGTAAACCCCGAGGTAAACCGTCGTATGGTGCAGCAGGCACTCGAACTGCTGCAGTTGTCGGCAAGCGATAGGGTTGTGGATTTCTTTTGCGGTATGGGCAACTTCACCCTGCCTATGGCGCGCCTCTGCCAGCAGGTTACTGGCGTTGAGGGGGTTGAGGCGATGGTAGAGCGGGGCAGGGCTAACGCGCAGCAGCTGGGCATTAATAACATTGAGTTTTTTAAAACCGATCTAAGTGGTCTGACCCATCCTCAGGTGCGCCAGTTGTGTCGTCAGGCAGATGCGATATTGCTCGACCCGCCCCGTGATGGTGCAAAGGGGTTGGTTGAGGAAATTAAAAATTTAGGCGCCAATGGGCAACTAAGTGCCACACGGATTGTCTATGTCAGTTGCAATCCTGCAACTCTCGCCCGCGACGCCAAGCTGCTGGCAGAGGCAGGCTTTAAGTTAGCGGCGCTGGGGGTCTTGGATATGTTCCCCCACACCAGTCACTTGGAATCTATGGCGCTGTTTTTGCTGTAGCTCTGGCCAGGTTGTTAATGGATTGCACCGGGGTTTGGGGCCCCGGCTACAATGTTTGGGCAGTTAAACTGCCGGGGCTCGATAGTTTTTCGGGCCAGCATAATAAGTAAGGCTAAGACTATGGTTAAAGTCAGACAGGATCACCCCCTTGCCGCCGATGGTCAGGTAGATATAGATGCCTGGATCGACCGTCTCAATCACTCGCAAATGCAGGCAGAGACCAGTCGCGAGGAGCTGCGTCGAGCTGCAGAACTCAGTTTGTCGCTAGTCGACATCCATCTCGACGACGACCACAACTGGGGTGAGGACTTCTCCTGTTTTCGTATCGGCCTGGAAATGGCTGAAATTCTCGCCGATTTGCAGCTGGACCAGGATGCCCTGGTGGCTTCTATCCTCTATCGCGCGGTGCGCGAAAACAAAATTACGCTGGTGGAAATCCAGCAGCAATTTGGCGAGACAGTCGCCAAGCTGGTAAAGGGTGTGCTGCGCATGGCGGCCATCAGCTATCAGCGCCGCGAAGGCGAGGAGCGCGTTTTAGGTAGCCAGGTTGCCGAGCAGGCGGAGAAAATTCGCAAAATGCTGGTGTCCATGGTCGACGATGTGCGTGTCGCCCTGATCAAGTTGGCAGAGCGTACCTGCGCTATTCGCTCGGTAAAAAATGCCGAGTCCAGTCGCCGCCGTCAGGTGGCGCGGGAGGTCGCTGATATCTACGCCCCCCTGGCGCATCGCCTGGGCATAGGCCATATCAAGTGGGAGCTGGAGGATTTGTCCTTCCGCTACCTCCAGCCCGACGATTACAAGCAAATTGCCAAGTTGCTGGATGAGCGCCGCCTGGCGCGGCAAGACTATATCGATAAAGTTCTAGAGCTGCTTCGCAGTGAGCTGGTCAAGGCTGGTATCGACGGCTCTGTAGCTGGACGAGCCAAGCATATCTACAGCATCTGGCGCAAAATGCAGCGCAAAGGTATTCCCTTTTCTCAGGTCTATGACATACGCGCGGTGCGCATTTTGGTGCCCAGTGTGCGCGATTGCTACGCCGTGCTGGGCATAGTGCACAGCCTCTGGCGCAATATCCCTCACGAGTTTGACGACTACATTGCCTCTCCTAAAGAGAACGGCTATCGCTCGCTGCACACTGCTGTATGGGGGCCAGAAAACAAAGTACTGGAAATCCAGATACGCACCACCGGTATGCACGAAGAGGCTGAGTTGGGGGTTTGTGCCCACTGGCGCTATAAAGGCACAGATACCAAAACTGCTCAGGATGCCTATGAGCAAAAAATAGCCTGGTTGCGCCAGGTGCTTGAGTGGCATGAAGAGCTGGGTGGCGATAGCCAGCAGCTACAGGAGGAAGTGCGCACCCTGGATCAGGACCGTATTTATGTATTTACCCCCGAAGGTCATGTGGTGGATTTGCCGCGCACCGCCACGCCACTGGACTTCGCCTATAAAATTCACACCGACATCGGCCACCGCTGCCGCGGCGCCAAGGTTAACAACCGCATAGTGCCGCTCAACTACCACTTGAATAACGCCGATCAGGTGGAAATTATTACCGGCAAGCTGGAGGCTCCGAGCCGCGACTGGCTCAATCCCGCCTCTGGCTATGTCAATACACCGCGCGCGCGCGCCAAAATCCAGCACTGGTTTAAACAGCAGGCGCGCGACCAGAATATCGCCGAGGGGCAGGCGTTACTGGATCGCGAGTTCCGTCGTTTGGCGCTGCTCGACCTGGACTTTGAAGCCCTGACCAATAAACTGCATTTTAATAGTCTGGACGATCTTTACGCTGCCGTGGGGGCGAGCGACCTAGGGGTTGGTTCGGTTCTAAATGCGGCGCAAAAACAACTGGATGATGCAGATCCGCAACAGCCGTTAATTCCCTTCAAGGCCAGGTCGCCAGCCAAAAAGAAAGATTCGGATTTTTATATCGAAGGCGTGGGCAATTTGCTCACCCAAATAGCCCACTGTTGTAATCCGGTGCCTGGCGATGCCATCACCGGCTATATCACTCTCGGTAAAGGCGTATCTATCCACCGTCAGGATTGCAATAATATTCTCCAGTTACAGGCAGACGAGCCCCAGCGCATTATCAAAGTGGAGTGGGGCAATGCACCGCAGAGCACCTACTCGGTGGACCTTATTATTGAAGCCTATGATCGCTACGGATTGCTTAAGGACATCACCGCGTTACTGGACAGCGAGCGCATTAATATCAGCGCTATGCAAACCCTGTCGGACAAGCGCAAAAATACCGTGGATATGCTGGTTACCGTGGAGATACGAGGGTTTGATGAGCTGAGTCGAATACTGACCAAGCTCAATCAACTGCCCAACATTGCCTCGGCGCGGCGCAAGCATAATTAAACTTATTAAGTGGGGTTCTGGTGTGACTCAATACACCCTAAGTGATTTACTTTACCTAATGGCTCGTCTGCGCGATCCGCAATCAGGCTGCCCTTGGGACATACAGCAGACTTACGCCAGTATCACCCCATCCACCCTCGAGGAAGCCTATGAAGTGGTCGATGCTATTGAAAAAGCTGACTATGTTCACCTGCGGGAGGAGCTGGGCGATCTGCTTTTTCAGGTAATCTTTTACAGTCAGCTAGGCAAAGAAGACGGCAGGTTTGAGTTTAGCGATGTAGTTTCAAACCTGGTTGCAAAACTGGTTCGCCGACATCCCCATGTATTTCCGGACGGCACACTGCAAAGCAAAGTGGATAACCGCAACACATTGCCGGTGGATGTAAAGGCGCGCTGGGAAGCCATTAAGCAGGAGGAGCGTGCCGCTAAAGGCAAGCGGGGGTTGATGGCGGATGTCCCCCTCAATTTACCCGCCTTGACCCGTGCCACCAAACTACAAAAGCGCGCTGCCAGCGTAGGCTTCGATTGGGGCTCCGTGCACGGCCCAATTGCCAAAGTACGCGAAGAGCTAATTGAAGTGGAAGAGGCCCTGATGGGCGATAGCCAGGAGGCAGTGGCAGAGGAAATAGGTGATCTGTTCTTTGCCGTAGTTAATATTGCGCGCTATCTCAAACTCGACTCAGAGCAGTTGCTGCGCCAAGCCAATCAGAAATTTGAAACGCGTTTTAGTTATATGGAAGCCCATGCCAGCACGCCCCTGAGCGAAGCGAATATGGAGCAGATGAATCAACTCTGGGATCAGGCCAAGTCAACATTGTAGCGTCTGCCAAGGGGATCAATATCTATTGGCATAAATCATATTTTTAACGCTATTCTAAGAAGAACATCAGTTATTAAAATCGACATTGGATACTTGGAGAGCAAAGTTCCGCCATTTTTGCCCATCCAAGTGCCCACACAATAATAAATTGCTCTAGCGAGGTTGTATTGGATAGCCGCGAAGTCAGGCCCGGCTATATGGATGCGCGCCCCGGCAGCATCAAAATCCATGTATCGGAGCTTAAAATTGGCATGTTCGTCTCTAAACTGGATCGGGATTGGCAAGAAACGCCATTTCTGATGCAGGGCTTTGTCATTGAAAGCCTGGATGACATAGATACCGTGGCCCAGTATGCAGAATATGTGTGGGTTGACGCGGTTAAAGAAGAGTGGATTCCCCCCGAAAGTCGCGGTGGTGCAGGCCATCGTATTTCCAAAGTTAAAAGTTATATCAACAAGCTTGATGCCCAAAAAGAGCATAGGGCGGCTATAGGTGTTTTTCGGGAAGCGCGCCGGTTAACGAAATCGCTGTTGGACGACGTTCGTCTCGGAGGCGTCATCTCAACGGAGCAGGCCAAGGCCACGGTTAAAGATTGTGTGGATAGCATTTTGCGCAATCCAGATGCGCTTTTGTGGATGGTGCGCATGCGCAACGAGGACTCTTATACCGAAGAGCACTGCTTAAATGTTTGCATTCTTTCGATTGCATTCGGTCGGCATCTGGGTATGAGCGAGGCTGAGTTGGAAAAGCTGGGCTTGTGCGGTTTATTGCACGACGTGGGTAAAATGCGGGTTCCACCGCCGATTCTCAATAAAAAGGAACCCTTGTCGGATAAAGAATTCAATATGATCAAAGCCCATGCGGTTCACGGGCGTAATTTGCTGATGTCGTCACCGGGTGTGCCCAATATCGCCGTAGACGTGGCTTATAGTCACCACGAACGGGTAGATGGCGGAGGCTATCCGCGCAAATTAAAAGCCTCGGGGATCTCCGATTTTTCGCGCATTGTCGCGATTGTGGATGCCTATGATGCGATGACTGCGGATCGCTGTTATTCGCGCGCAATCCCCAGTACCGACGCACTCAAACGTATTTATCAGGATCGCGGCACCCATTTTGATGAGCGTTTGGCGCTGGAGTTTATCAAGTGTGTTGGCCTTTATCCGCCTGGCAGTATTGTGGAACTGGTCAATGGCCTGGTGGGAATTGTGCTGGAAACCAACAGCAAATACCGCCATTTGCCGCGAATTATCCTGGTGCGAGATTTAAATAAACCACTCGAAAAGGAGCGGGTGATAGATCTGGGTGATGTTGAGCGGAAAACTCTGGATAAAAGTTATCTGATCAAACGTGCGCTGTGCGATGGCAGCCACGGCGTATATATTCGCGAATACCGCGAAAAAGGCTTGGTTTTTAAATACTAGCCCTGAGCCAGGGCCGGTATCCGAGGTTTTAACTTAGCGACAATGACTGCGCCTCAACCCGGTGGTGGCACCAGGCGGGGTTTGGGCTTTTGTATTACCCGTGTTTTGATCGCTGGTTTTGCAGGTGATTGCGTGGTTTTGGGTTTTTTGCTGCCCTGTGGCTTGCCTGATGCATTTTTATCGCGCGCTGAGCTTCTTCTTTCTGTGCTTTTCTCTCTTTCCGAGTGCGTCTCTTGCTTTGTGCGTTGCTCTCCTGCTGCGCTGCGCTCACCTTGCGCCAATTTACGCTCGGTGCGCTGGGATGCCCCAGGCTTGTTGCGATTGGCTCTCGCTGCAGGAGGATTCCGGGAAGAGCGAGTAGTGGAGGATTTGGGCATATGCAAAGTCTCCACCCGATATTTACCCGGTTCCAGTCCTTCCAGTGTCCAGGGGCCAATTTTGACGCGCACCAGGCGCAGGGTGGGGTGGCCCACTGCAGCCGTCATTCGCCGTACCTGGCGATTTTTGCCCTCGCTGATCACTATCTCCAGCCACTGGGTGGGGATAGTGGCGCGGCTGCGTATCGGTGGATTGCGCTCCCAGAGTTTGGGTGTGGGAATCAGGCGTACTTCGGCAGGCTGGGTAATACCATCATTCAGCGCTATGCCCTGGCGCAATTGCGTCAGGGCATAGCTATTGGGCGCCCCTTCCACTTGCACCCAGTAGGTTTTGGGTTGTTTATGGGCGGGATGAGCAATGTGATGTTGCAAATCGCCGTCGTCGGTAAGCAACAAGAGCCCTTCGGAGTCATGGTCCAGGCGCCCGGCGGGATAAACATTGGGAATACGAATATATTGAGCCAGGGTGGGGCGTTCCTCTTTCGTTGTAAATTGCGAAAGGACGCCAAAAGGCTTGTTGAACAAGATTAATGAGGCCATCTTGGTGTACATCACTCACAAACAGGGTTGATCAATACAAGCGCTCCGCAGTTTGATACGGCGCTCGAGAATGCCAAAAGTGTACAGCACTGTTATACTGCGCGCGCAATTTTCAGGGGAGCTTGCCCCCAAATTTTTTGCTTGTGTTTTTTGTGAAAATCTATCTTGCCCGATGACCAGTCGGCCTCGAGATGCTTTCGATGTGACCAGGCAGCTAACGCCTGCCGAGCTTGGCGCTACCCGCGCCCGACCCATTGTGATAGCCCGCATTAACGGAGTAACGTAAAAAATGACCGATTCAAAAATTATCTACACGCAAACCGATGAAGCCCCCGCCTTAGCGACTTATTCATTACTTCCGATAGTGCAAGCTTTCACCCAGTCTTCCGGCATAGCCATTGAAACCCGCGATATCTCCCTGGCTGGCCGCATTATTGCCGCCTTTCCCGAATACCTGAACGAAACCCAGCGTATCGGTGATCACCTGGCTGAATTGGGTAAATTGGCTACCACACCTGAAGCCAATATCATCAAACTGCCAAATATCAGCGCCTCTATTCCTCAGTTGAAAACTGCCATTAAAGAGCTGCAAAGCCAGGGCTATGCGCTGCCCGATTACCCAGAGACAGCGGCTAACGACACCGAAAAAGACGTAAAAGGACGCTACGACAAGATCAAAGGCAGTGCGGTAAACCCAGTGCTGCGCGAGGGCAACTCCGACCGTCGCGCGCCCTTATCGGTTAAAAACTACGCGCGTAAAAACCCCCATAAAATGGGTGCCTGGAGTTCAGAGTCCAAATCTCACGTTGCCCACATGACAGCGGGTGACTTTTATGGCAGTGAAAAATCAGCGCTGGTTGCTGATGCCGGCAGCCTGAAAATTGAATTGGTTGCTCAGGATGGCAGCACCACAGTGTTGAAAGATGCTGTTAAAGTCCTGGCGGGTGAAGTGGTTGATGCCGCAGTGATGAGCAAAAGCGCGCTGCGCAGCTTTATTGCTGAGCAGATTGCCGATGCCAAAGCCAAGGATGTGCTGCTCTCCGTGCACCTTAAAGCCACAATGATGAAAGTGTCCGACCCGATTATGTTTGGCCACTTTGTCGCTGTTTTCTATGCCCCCGTATTGGAAAAACATGCGGATGTATTGGCTGGCCTGGGTATTGATCTAAACAACGGGCTTGGCGATCTTTACGCCAAAATTAAATCCCTGCCGGTCGAAAAGCAAACTGAAATCGAAGCTGATCTCGCGGCTTTGTATGCTGAACGTCCCGCACTGGCGATGGTGAATTCTGACAAGGGGATTACCAACCTGCACGTGCCCAGCGATGTGATTGTGGACGCTTCGATGCCAGCCATGATTCGCGATTCGGGCAAAATGTGGAATGCAGCGGGCAAGCTGCAAGATACCAAGGCCTGTATTCCCGACCGCTGCTACGCCGGTGTTTATCAAGTAGTTATCGACGATTGTAAAAAGCATGGTGCCTTCGACCCTAAAACTATGGGCAGTGTGCCCAATGTCGGCTTGATGGCCCAGGCCGCAGAGGAATACGGTTCGCACGACAAAACCTTTTTAATTCCCGCTGACGGTGTTGTTCGTGTAACTGACGCTGTCGGCAATGTTCTTCTGGAGCAGGTAGTAGAGAATGGCGATATCTGGCGTATGTGTCAGGCAAAAGATGCACCAATCCGCGATTGGGTGAAGCTTGCAGTAAGCCGCGCTCGCGCTTCCAATACCCCAGCGGTATTCTGGCTGGACGCCAAGCGTGCCCACGACGCGCAACTGATCACCAAAGTGAATACTTATCTGAAAGATCACGACACCAGTGGGTTGGAAATCCACATAATGTCACCTGAAGATGCCACCCAGTTCTCTCTGGATCGCATTCGTGCAGGTAAAGACACCATCTCGGTAACCGGCAACGTACTGCGCGATTACTTGACCGATCTGTTCCCCATTATGGAGCTGGGCACTTCGGCCAAAATGCTGTCGATTGTTCCGCTGATGAGTGGTGGTGGTCTGTTCGAGACTGGTGCTGGCGGTTCGGCGCCCAAGCACGTTCAGCAGTTTGTGGAAGAGGGGCATCTGCGTTGGGACTCACTGGGTGAATTCCTGGCCTTGGCAGAATCCTTGGATCATCTTGGTAATGTAACTGGTAATGCCAAGGCTAAGGTGTTTGCTAAAACCCTGGATCAGGCTAACGGCAAGTTCCTGGATAACAACAAATCGCCAGGCCGTGCGGCTGGTGAGCTGGATAACCGCGGTAGCCATTTCTACCTGGCGCTTTATTGGGCTCAGGCTCTGGCTGCGCAAACTGATGATACCGAACTCCAGTCTCGCTTTGCCAAGCTGGCAGCTGCACTTGAGTCAGAAGAGGCTAAAATTGTGGCAGAGCTATTGGCTGCAAGTGGCAAGCCTGTCGATCTGGGTGGTTACTATCATCCCAGCGTTGAGAAAATATCGGCGGCTATGCGACCTAGTGCCACCTTTAATACGGTTCTGGCTAGCTTGATTTAACCAGCAAGCACATGAAAACTAAAAGCCTCTGAAAGTAATTTCAGAGGCTTTTTTTATGCCAATAATTAGGAGCGCCTTTTGGGGTGATAATCAGGCGTTAACCTGTTGCTGTTGGCTAAATCTTGCGCTGACATTGGGGGGTTCCGGTGAGACTATATTTACTGCGTGTAAACCTTTGTCGCCACGTGTTATTTCAAAGCTAACCTGTTGGCCCGCCTTGAGTGTCTTGTAACCATCCATACTAATTGCTGAGTAGTGGGCGAAAAGGTCTTCTCCACCTTCATCTGCCAGAATGAAACCGTAACCTTTGGCATTATTGAACCACTTGACTGTGCCTGTAGGCATAATTGAATCCTTCTGTCCGCACAGTATTCAGGGGAATACTGCGATCATTATTATTGTCCCGAGTACGGCCATAAACTCGGGTGTTGGGACTTTCTACAGGGAGAATACTAAGAGCAATATTTAGCCCTGTTTTACAAAAAGTGCTGCATTTATGTGCAGTACTGCTCTGTTTTTATCCAACAATT
This sequence comes from Cellvibrio sp., assembly GCA_050305995.1. Classification (GTDB taxonomy): domain Bacteria; phylum Pseudomonadota; class Gammaproteobacteria; order Pseudomonadales; family Cellvibrionaceae; genus Cellvibrio. The sequence goes on along the minus strand of JBNLGJ010000040.1, from coordinate 36,966 downwards.
GATTCAAAGTCAAGCGTTTATGGCTATTAGGGCTTGGCCGGTGATTGGGGTACAATATCTGAGCTAACCCTTTCACCCATTGTTTGCGTTAATTCTCTATGAGCAATCTTGTAAACCTTCAACTAACCTTAGGAAAAGATGGAGAGGAATTTGACGGCGATTCTGATTCCGGCCTAGCGGTGTTGCCTGCCAAACCTAAATTGAAAAAACCGCCCATGTACAAGGTGGTTCTACTAAATGATGACTACACGCCAATGGATTTTGTGGTCGAGGTTTTGGAAACTTTCTTTTCTATGAATCGGGAGAAAGCTACCCACGTAATGCTGACTGTACATGTGCAGGGTAAAGCAACTTGTGGTATTTACACCCGTGATATTGCTGAAACTAAAGCCGCTCAGGTCAATCAATATGCCAGGGAGAATCAGCATCCTCTTATGTGCGAAATAGAGGCGGTAGAAGACGGGGAGGGTAGCTAAGGCCGGGTTATTTTAGCCTTTCCCTTGAAAGCAGTGTTTTTGCCTCAAGTTATTTAACTAGAAAAGATTTTTGATGTGCGATTTATTGAAGTAGCCAGAGACGAGAGGGTAGCCTGATGTTAAGCAAAGATCTGGAAGTAACTTTAAACCTTGCCTTTAAAGGCGCTCGCTCCAAACGTCACGAGTTTATGACTGTTGAGCATTTGTTGCTGGCCCTTCTCGATAATGATTCTGCAGCGAACGTATTGCGCGCTTGTGGTGCAGATTTAAACGGTTTACGCAAAGAGTTAATCGAATTCGTTGACTCTACGACTCCCCTTATTCCTGAAACTGATACTGAGCGCGAAACTCAGCCGACATTGGGTTTTCAGCGAGTATTGCAGCGTGCTGTTTTCCATGTTCAGTCTTCGGGCAAACAAGAGGTCACTGGCGCCAATGTTCTGGTCGCGATCTTCAGTGAACAGGAAAGCCAAGCTGTCTATTACCTCAAGCAGCAGAGTATTGCGCGTATTGATGTAGTCAACTACATCACCCACGGAATTCACAAGGTTGCCGGCAATGGCGATCACCATCAGGATCATCATCAATCCCAGGATGGCCAAGACGAAGAGTCTGCTGGAGGCGAATCAGCCGGTCAGAGCCCATTGGAAAGCTTCGCCTCAAATTTAAATGAGGCAGCCATGCAAGGTCGAATTGATCCGCTTGTTGGTCGAGAGCATGAAGTGGAGCGCGTATGCCAGATTTTATCTCGTAGACGTAAAAACAACCCGCTTTTGGTTGGTGAATCGGGAGTGGGTAAAACCGCAATAGCTGAAGGCTTGGCCAAACGAATAGTTGATGGTGATGTCCCTGAATCCTTGGCGGACAGTGTGGTTTACTCCTTGGATATGGGCGCCTTGCTGGCGGGGACAAAATATCGCGGAGATTTTGAAAAACGCTTTAAGAGTTTGTTGGCGGAACTGAAGAGACAACGCAGCTCCATTCTGTTTATTGATGAAATCCATACCATTATTGGTGCAGGCGCGGCCTCCGGTGGGGTTATGGATGCGTCTAACTTGCTCAAGCCTCTCCTTTCTTCAGGTGAGATTCGCTGCATGGGATCAACCACCTTTCAGGAATTTCGCGGTATTTTTGATAAGGATCGCGCACTTTCCCGTCGCTTCCAAAAAGTGGATGTCAATGAGCCGAGCGTTGAGGAAACCTATCACATATTAAAAGGGCTTAAGAGCCGCTTCGAGAAACACCACAATCTACGCTATACCGATGCGGCTTTACGCGCGGCTGCTGAATTGGCCGAGCGCTACATCAATGACCGTTTTTTGCCAGATAAGGCAATTGATGTCATAGATGAGGCAGGTGCTTATCAGCAATTGCTGGCGCCAAGCAAACGCAAGAAAACTATCAGTGTCGGTGATGTGGAAGCTGTGGTGGCGAAAATTGCCCGAATTCCCCCAAAAAGTATTTCATCTTCTGATAAAGAGCTTTTGCGCAAACTGGATCAGAACCTAAAAATGACCGTTTTTGGTCAGGACGAAGCTATAGACAACTTGGCCACAGCCATTAAATTGTCGCGCGCTGGCTTGAATACAGGTGAGAAGCCAATTGGCTCTTTCCTCTTTGCGGGGCCCACAGGTGTTGGTAAAACTGAAGTTTGCCGTCAACTTGCTAAATGTATGGCGATGGAGCTGATTCGTTTTGATATGTCCGAGTACATGGAGCGCCACACAGTTTCGCGCCTGATTGGTGCTCCTCCAGGTTATGTAGGTTTTGATCAAGGTGGCTTGCTAACCGATGCAATTACCAAACATCCGCACTGTGTATTGCTATTGGATGAAATCGAAAAGGCTCACCCAGAAGTATTCAATTTATTGCTTCAGGTAATGGATCACGGCACCCTCACGGATAACAATGGGCGCAAAGCCGACTTCCGCAATGTGATTTTAATCATGACCACTAATGCTGGTGCCGAAGTAATGAGTCGTGCCTCCATAGGTTTTACCCATCAGGATCATACCTCCGATGGCATGGAGGCTATTAAGAAGATGTTTACGCCTGAGTTCCGCAACCGTCTGGATTCTATTGTCCAATTTGGCTCGCTCACACTGGATACCATTAAAACTGTTGTGGATAAGTTCCTTATGGAGCTGCAAACTCAGTTAGATGATAAGCATGTTACTTTGGAGATTTCGGACGCTGCACGTGAGTGGCTAGCTATTCATGGCTACGACGTAAAAATGGGGGCTCGCCCAATGGCGCGCGTGATCCAGGAGAAACTGAAAAAGCCGTTGGCGGAAGAGATTTTATTTGGTGCCTTGGCTCATGGCGGTGGTTTGGTAGAGGTTGATCTCGATCCCCTTGAGGATAAGTTGGCGATTGAAATCAAAGCCAAACAGTCTGCCCAGCCTGCGTAAGTGACACCAAAAGCAATAAAAAAGCCGCTAAAAGCGGCTTTTTTATTGGATCTTGTAATCCCAAATTAGCGGGCGCGGTAAGTGATGCGGCCTTTGGTTAAGTCATAGGGAGTCATCTCAACCTTGACTTTATCACCAGTCAGAATGCGGATGTAATTTTTGCGCATTTTGCCGGAAATATGAGCAGTTACTACGTGGCCATTTTCCAGTTTTACACGGAAAGTGGTGTTGGGAAGGGTGTCAACCACTTCACCTTCAAATTCAATACAATCGTCTTTCGCCATGCGGCAGTTTCCTCGGGTTTGCAAATGCGCTTTAGCGCCAGTAAATGTGCTATTTAGGCTTGCGCCTTAAGGGCTAACGCCCTGAGGCTGAAAAAATAGGTGCGAATTGTGCCTTAATTAACCAAGCTAGCCAAGGGGAATCTTATATTTGGTGGGATATTGGTTGGTAGTTTTGCTATATACATGGGAAATTACTGGACTATTGCCTTAATTTAGCCGCATCCAGCGCCGATTGACCAGCAAATCCAAAGGTCGGTATTGGATTTTGTAATTCATTTTTTCACACTCCTTAATCCAATAGCCCAGGTAGAGGTAGTCAAGGCCAAGACTTTTGGCTTTGTCTATTTGCGCCAGTATGGCGAACTTACCAGGGCTGCGGTGCTCTTCTGCCGGGTCGTAAAAGGTATATACAGCAGATAAACCATCCCCTAATTGATCACATACCGAAACACCAATCAGCTTTCCATTTACCCTGAACTCAATATATTGAGTGAGGTTCCACTCACTGCTGAGGAAGGCGTTGTATTGCTCTTCCGATGGCGGAAACATATCGCCATCTGGATGGCGCTCCTCAATATATTTTGAGTAAAGCTGATAGTGCTCGGCGGTGCGAATGTTGGAAACCAGTTGCAGGCTTATGTCCTGATTTTGCTTCCAGCAACGTTTTTGGTTGCGGCTGGGTTTAAATAATTTGACTGGAATACGGCAGGAAACACACGCCTGGCAGCGCAAACATTGCGGTCGATAAAGGTGCGCGCCGCTGCGACGAAAACCAAGTTGAGATAATTGGGTATACAGTTGAATATCGACTTTAGCTTCAGGATCCACAAACAGCGTGGTGGCCTCCTGGCTATCCAAATAGCTACAGGGGTGGGGTTGGGTGGCAAACAGTTTCAGTGTGGATAAATCCGACATGACAGCCTCAACACTGCAAACACTCTGGCGATGGGTTAAACCCAAGGGGCCAGTGTTAAATTAGACCAGTTTCGGGGGTAGCTACAGGGCGCTGTGGTCAAGTTTAACAGCATTTGCTTAAATTCATCACGGGGAATTTCGGTCGCCCCTAGGCTGAATAAATGACTATTGGCAACCTGGCAGTCGATAAGTTCGAAACCCCATTCGCTGAGGCTGCGCACTAAAAAAGCAAACCCCACTTTGGATGCATTATCGGCCCGGCTAAACATGGACTCACCGAAAAACACCTTGCCCAAGGCTATGCCATAGAGCCCTCCCACAAGTACTTTATCCTGCCAAACTTCTACTGAATGGCAAAAGCCTCTAAGGTGTAATTCATTGTAGCTATCGATAATCTTTTCGCTTATCCAGGTGCCGTCGGTGTAATCCCTGGGGGCTGCGCAGCCTTCAATAACTTGTTTAAAATCATTGTCAAAAGAGACCTGATAAGTACCTCTGCGCAGAGTTTTACGTAAACTTTTTGACACTTGGTGAGTCTTTGGAAATATAACGGTACGTGGATTAGGGCTCCACCACAAAATAGGATCACCTGGATTAAACCAGGGGAATATCCCTTGATGATAAGCGGCAAGAATTCGCTCTGGCTGCAGATCGCCACCTGCCGCTAAAAGCCCGTTGGGCTCTTCCAGTGCGTAGTCCAACGGCGGAAAATTCAAGTTTTTAACTGAGAGCCAGGGAATCATAGGTACACAAAAAATGGCAATTAATTTGTGGATATTAACAGATTGGTTTTAAAAAAATATAAACGCAAGCAATAAGCTATATACAGGGATTTTTTTTAATTTTTGGCGCGTTTTTTGATGTGGCTAATTTGGGAGAAAGGCGCCAATTATTTATGACGATACGGAATACAAACGTCGATTAGGGGCTATGCTTAATTCAAGCTTCCAGTTTTCGGGTAATACAGTCGGCTGGTGTCCCGGCGGGCTGTTAAAAATCGCTAAGTAGAGGTCATCTATGAGTATTTTTAATCACTACCGCGAGCGTTATGAGACCACCCAGCAAGAGGAACTCACGATTAAAGAGTACCTTGAACTGTGCAAAAAAGACCCGAGCGTCTATGCGACTGCCGCGGAGCGTATGCTTATGGCAATTGGCGAGCCGGAGGTGATGGACACCTCTATGGATCCCCGCTTAAGTCGAATTTTCTCCAACAAAATTATCAAACGCTATAAAGCATTTGGCGAATTTTATGGTATGGAGGAATCAATTCAGCAAATCGTTTCCTATTTCAAACATGCGGCTCAAGGGCTGGAAGAGAAAAAGCAAATCCTCTATCTGTTGGGTCCAGTCGGTGGTGGTAAATCCTCCCTGGCCGAAATGTTAAAAAGCCTGATGGAAAAAATGCCTATCTATTGCATAAAAGGCTCTCCGGTTTTTGAGTCGCCTTTGGGGCTTTTTAATGCCGATGAGGACGGTCAGATTTTAGAGGAGGATTATGGTATTCCTCGTCGTTACCTCAAAACGATCATGTCGCCTTGGGCGGCAAAACGACTGCAGGATTTTCATGGTGATATTAGCGAATTCAGGGTGGTAAAAGCTTACCCCTCCATCCTCAACCAAATTGCAATTACCAAAACTGAGCCGGGTGATGAAAACAACCAGGATATTTCGTCGCTGGTTGGTAAAGTGGATATTCGTAAGTTGGAGGAGTATCCGCAGAATGACCCAGATGCCTATAGTTTCAGCGGTGGCCTCTGCCGCGCCAACCAAGGCTTGATGGAATTTGTTGAGATGTTTAAAGCACCTATCAAGGTGCTTCATCCACTGCTGACTGCCACCCAAGAGGGCAACTACAACTCCACCGAGGGATTGGGTGCTATTCCCTTTGATGGCATTATTTTGGCGCACTCCAACGAGTCAGAGTGGCAAAATTTCCGCAATAACAAAAACAACGAGGCGTTCATTGATCGCGTCTATATAGTCAAAGTACCTTATTGTTTGCGTGTTACCGAAGAAATGCAGATTTACCAAAAACTCTTGCAAAACAGTTCGCTCTCGAAGGCGCCCTGTGCTCCGGATACACTGCGAATGCTGGCTCAATTCACTGTGCTTTCGCGCCTCAAAGAGCCTGAGAATTCCAACTTGTTTTCTAAAATGAGGGTCTACGACGGAGAAAATTTGAAAGACACTGACCTGCGTGCAAAATCCTTGCAGGAGTATAAAGACCTTGCCGGTGTTGACGAGGGTATGAATGGGCTTTCGACCCGGTTTGCGTTCAAAATTTTGTCCAAAGTATTTAATTTTGACCCCACTGAAATTGCTGCCAACCCAGTGCATCTAATGTATGTGCTGGAGCAGCAAATCGAACAGGAACAATTCCCCAAAGAAGTGCAAGATAAGTATCTGGGTGCCCTAAAAGAATTCATTGCTCCGCGCTATGTGGACTTTATTGGTAAGGAAATCCAGACCGCTTATTTGGAGTCCTATGCCGAATATGGCCAGAATATTTTTGATCGCTATGTTACCTATGCCGACTTCTGGATTCAGGATCAGGAGTATCGGGATCATGAAACGGGAGAGATTCTTGATAGGGCTGCTTTGAATGAAGAGCTGGAAAAAATTGAAAAACCCGCTGGTATAAGCAATCCCAAAGACTTCCGTAATGAGATAGTTAATTTTGTGCTGCGGGCTAAAGCCAACAATGCCGGTAAAAATCCCGATTGGCGCAGTTATGAAAAATTGCGCATGGTAATTGAGAAAAAAATGTTCTCCAATACCGAGGATTTGCTGCCAGTTATCTCCTTTAATGCCAAAGCGTCGGCTCAGGACAAGAAAAAACATCAGGACTTTGTTCAGCGTATGGTGGAGCGCGGCTATACCGAGAAGCAAGTCCGGCTCTTATCCGAATGGTATTTGCGCGTACGCAAATCTCAATAGGTTGCAAGCGCTCTGGTGTAGGTCAGGGCGCTTGGCCCGGTTAGCTTGATTGCACGCAAGTGCTAAGGCAGGGGTATGAGTTTTATTATTGATAGACGCTTGAATGCGAAAAACAAAAGTGCGGTTAATCGCCAGCGCTTTTTGCGCCGCTATCGTGAGCAGATTCGGGATGCCGTGTCTGACGCTGTCAACAACCGCTCTATTCGCGATGTCGATAAGGGCGGCAAAATCAGTATTCCTACCAAAGATATCAATGAGCCAGTTATTCACCACGGCGAAGGCGGCCACAACAACCGAGTGTTGCCGGGTAACAAGCACTTTTCCGAAGGTGATCGCGTGCCTCGCCCACAGGGAGGCAGTGGCTCTGGAAGTGGTGGTGGTAAAGCCAGCGATTCAGGCGAGGGGCAGGATGATTTTGCTTTTACTCTGTCTCAGGAAGAGTTTCTGGATTTTATGTTTGATGGATTGGAGTTGCCCAACCTGGTAAAGCGCCAACTCTCCGGGTTAGAAGAGTTTAAAACTGTGAGAGCAGGGGTGGCCAACGAGGGCCAGCCAGGGCGCATCAATATAGTTCGCTCGCTGCGCTCGGCTAATATGCGCCGTATTGCCCTTACTGCCAATAAACGCAAGCGGCTAGCGGAAGTTGAGGCGCTGCTGGTTGATATGGAGGCAAAGCCAGAGGCGGAGCAGGACAAAAAATCAATTTTGTTATTGCAGGAAGAGGCTAAGCAACTGCACGCGGCTATAGCGCGCATTCCCTGGCTGGACACCTTCGACCTTAAATATAATCTGCTAATTAAACAACCTGTGCCTCGTTCCAAAGCAGTGATGTTTTGTTTAATGGATGTTTCCGGCTCTATGGATCAGGCCACTAAGGATATTGCCAAACGCTTCTTTATTTTGTTGTACCTGTTTTTGCAGCGTAACTATGAAAAGACCGAGATAGTGTTTATTCGTCACCACACCAGCGCCAAAGAGGTAGACGAAGACGAGTTTTTCCACTCGCGGGAAACTGGTGGCACAGTGGTTTCCAGTGCGCTTAAATTGATGCAAAACATTATCGAAGAACGCTACTCGCCGCAGGAGTGGAATATCTATGGCGCCCAGGCATCTGATGGCGATAACTGGGGGGATGACTCGGAGAATTGTCGCGACATTATGGTGGAGCAGCTGCTGCCAGTTTGTCAGTATTTTTCCTACATAGAAATTACGCCCAATGAGCATCAATCGCTCTGGCGGACCTATGAAGAGGTAAAATCCATGTTTCCTGAGAGCTTTGCTTTACAGCATATCGTGGGCGCGGAAGATATTTATCCCGTGTTTCGCGAGCTGTTCCATAAAAAGGTCGCTTGAGTTTTACTGTCGGCGGTGCTCTCGTCAGGTATTAGGCCGCGCAGGTTAATGCTGGATTTAATTCAGGTGATTTTTTGTTTCGGGTAGCTATAGATGAAAAAGCCGATATTTACATCCTCTGAATGGACCTTTGATTTGATTCAGGAGTGTGACAAGGTGCTTGGCGAGTTGGCTCGTGAATTTGGCCTGGATACCTATCCCAATCAGATTGAAGTTATCAGCTCCGAGCAGATGATGGATGCCTATGCCGCTGTGGGTATGCCAGTTGGCTACAACCATTGGTCCTATGGCAAGCAATTTCTCAGCACCGAGTATTCTTATAAGCGGGGGCAGATGGGCCTCGCTTACGAAATTGTAATTAACTCCAATCCCTGTATCGCCTATTTAATGGAAGAAAACACCATGGCTATGCAGGCCTTGGTGATTGCTCATGCGTGCTATGGTCACAATTCATTTTTTAAAGGCAATTATTTATTTCGTACCTGGACGGATGCCAGCTCCATTATTGATTATCTGGTGTTTGCCAAAAACTATATAGCTAAGTGCGAAGAGCGCTATGGTATTTCACAAGTTGAGGAGGTGTTGGATTCCTGCCACGCGCTGATGAATTATGGCGTGGATAGATACAAACGGCCCTATCCAATTTCTGCCCATGAAGAGGAACAGCGTCAACAGGAGCGTGAAGCGTATTTGCAAAAGCAAGTGAATGATCTCTGGCGAACTATCCCAAAAGCCCACAGTGAAGATGAAGCCAAATCGGCACCCCGATTTCCGCGTGAGCCACAAGAGAATATTCTTTATTTTCTCGAAAAAAATGCACCTTTGCTGGAGCCTTGGAAGCGCGAAGTAATTCGCATAGTGCGCAAGATTGCTCAGTATTTTTATCCACAGCGGCAAACTCAGGTAATGAACGAGGGCTGGGCCTGCTTTTGGCATTACACCTTGTTAAATGCACTCTATGATCGTGGTTATGTGACCGATGGTTTTATGTTCGAGTTCCTTCAGTCACACACATCGGTGATTGCCCAACCCCCCTATGACAGCCCTTATTTTAGCGGGATAAATCCCTACACCCTGGGCTATGCCATGTTCACCGATATCCGCCGTATTTGCGAAAACCCTACACCGGAGGACTTTCAATGCTTTCCTCAGTTTGCTGGTGCGGATTGGAACAAAACTATCCACTTCGCCATGCAAAATTTTAAAGATGAAAGTTTTATTCAGCAGTATTTGTCGCCCAAGGTAATGCGCGATCTAAAGTTGTTTAGCATTGTTGATGACGATCGCGAAGAGAAGATTCAGATAGATGCCATACACAATGAGCAGGGCTTCCGTCGTCTGCGCGAATCTTTGGCGGGGCAGTACAATCTGGGCAATCGCGAGCCCAATTTACAAATTTTTGAAGTTAATGTGCGCGGCGATCGCTCTTTAACTTTGCATCACACTATGCACAACCGTAAGCCGCTAGGCAAATCTACGGAAGAGGTGCTCAAGCACTTGCATAGGCTTTGGGGGTTTGATGTGCATCTGCACTCGCTGGATGGCGATGAGGTTCGCGAATCCTTCCACTGCCCGGTGTTAAAGTCACTTGGTTAATTTGAGATGCAAAAAGTAAAAAGCCGCTGAGATCAGCGGCTTTTTACTTTTTGCATTAACTGGCTAGTATTACAGATCGTCAAGGAACTTCTCTGCGTCCAATGCGGCCATACAGCCTGCACCAGAAGAGGTAATCGCCTGGCGATAGACATGGTCGGCCACATCACCTGCAGCGAATACGCCGGGGATGTTGGTGGCGGTGGCATTGCCTTCCAGGCCACTTTTAATTTTGATGTAGCCGTCTTTCATATCCAGTTGGCCTGCAAAAATATCGGTATTGGGTTTGTGGCCGATAGCGACAAAAAGCCCGGCAACTTGAACTTCCTGGGTGCTGCCATCTTCGGTACTTTTAATGCGCAGCCCAGTAACGCCTGAGTCATCACCCAGCACTTCGTCCAACTGGTGGTTCCAGATAATCTTAACATTGCCGTTTGCAGCTTTAGCGAAGAGTTTATCCTGCAGAATTTTCTCTGAACGCAGTGTGTCGCGGCGGTGAATCAGAGTAACTTCGCTGGCGATGTTGGACAGATAAAGTGCTTCTTCTACAGCGGTATTTCCGCCGCCAATAACCGCAACTTTTTGGTCGCGATAAAAGAATCCGTCACAGGTGGCGCAGGCACTTACACCGCGCCCCATAAAGGCCTGTTCTGATTCCAGGCCCAGGTATTGAGCAGAAGCACCGGTAGCAATAATCAATGCATCGCAAGTGTAAGTGTTGGAGCCAATGAGCTTGAAAGGGCGCTCGGTCAGAACTGTCTCGTGAATGTGGTCGAAAATAATTTCGGTGTTAAAGCGCTCGGCGTGCTGTTGCATTTGCACCATCAGGTCCGGGCCCTGAAGGTCATGTACACCACCCGGCCAGTTTTCTACTTCGGTTGTGGTGGTGAGCTGTCCACCCTGTTGCATGCCAGTGATAACAATTGGCTTGAGGTTGGCGCGAGCGGCATAGATGGCTGCAGTGTAACCGGCAGGGCCAGAGCCGAGAATAATTAGACGATGGTGTTGTACATCACTCATAGGGACGTCCTTAGCTAAATGTGTTGGGCGCACAATGGCGGAATGGGAAGCTGATGGGCATCATAGGCCAATCGCAGTCTGGGGGCAAAATTGTTAAGTTCAATTTAAGGTATTGGTGAGGGCTATAAAGCGTTGAAAAAATGAGCGATCTTCCTGGTAATCCCCCGCTGCCTGCTCGGTATCTAAGTGATTCCGCTAGTGTGGCCTCGCCCTGTGTGCGCAACTGCTGCCTGGATCAACAGGATATTTGCTTGGGGTGCGGTCGCAGCCTGCAGGAGATATTGCGTTGGGGTAAGGCTTCCCGCTGCGAGCGGTTGGAGATCCTGGAGCGGGTAGCTCAACGCATAGGCCTGGCCCACAAGGCTGATCGCTAAGCTCCCATTTTTGATGTTTTATTGCTGCGTTTGAGTATTTCAAGATGGTGTGGGTAGATATTCGTGGCGTGTTTGGCATTAAAGTTAACTTGCTCGTCCTCGCCTGTGGTAAAACCTCTCCAAGGAATTACAATACCCCTGATTTGAAGATAACGAGATACTGGATTTAACGATTTGAAACCTGCAAGCGCTAGCCGCAAAACTACGCCACCTGAGCACACCTCCAACCTGCTGACGCGCCTGATTAAAGAGGGGGCCTTAATCGGTTTAGGTGTGGCCTGCCTTTATTTGCTTATGGCCATGGTCACCTACGATCCGCAAGACCCGGGTTGGTCGCGTACCGGTGACAACGAGCGCGCCACCAATGCTGCCGGCATGTTTGGCGCCTGGCTGGCGGATGTCTTCTTTTCCCTGTTTGGTTATATGGCCTATTTGTTCCCGGTGATGATCGCCTACCGCGCCTGGTTGGTGCTGCGCGATCGCACTGGCCAGCACGATTTTGATTGGCTGTTTTTCGCTCTGCGCACTTTGGGTCTGATTCTGGTCATGGTGGCGGGCACGGGCATAGCGGCCATGCACTACAGCGGTGGTGGTTCGGCCCTGCCTTATTCCAATGGCGGCCTCTTGGGCGCCTTTATTGCCGAGGAAGTCTACGCCGCCTTTAGTTTTACCGGCGGGACTATGCTGCTGCTGGCCACTTTCCTGTTCGGCATGACCATTTTTACCGACCTCTCCTGGGTCAAACTGGCCGAAAATCTGGGCAAATGGGCGGCCCAGGGCATTGCCCAGCTGGCGGAGAAGTGGGCCGTTTATCAGCGCGCGCGCAATGAAAAGAAAATTGCCCAGCAGGCGCAGCAGCATCGCCGCGAGGTGGTGGAGCAACACGCCAAGGTGGAAGCCAAACGTGTAGCGCCAGTGATTATCGAAGAGCCGCCCAAAAAGAAACCTCTACCCAGCCCGCGGGTGGAAAAGGAAAAACAGACTTCGCTGTTTGAATCCCTGGAGCCAGCGGTGGGCGAGTTGCCCGCCATTAGCCTGCTCGACCCGGCCGATAAGCGCAGCGACAAAGGCTATTCCAAAGAGTCGCTGGAAGCCATGTCGCGCATGCTGGAGCTAAAACTCAAAGACTTCGGCATAGATATAGAAGTGGTCTCGGTCCAGCCTGGCCCGGTAGTTACCCGCTTTGAAATCCAGCCAGCCCCCGGTATTAAAGCCAGCCGCATCACCGGCCTCGCCAAAGACCTGGCGCGCAGCCTGGCGGTAGTGTCGGTGCGGGTGGTGGAAGTTATCCCCGGCAAATCGGTGATGGGGGTAGAAATCCCCAATGCTCACCGCGAAATGGTGCGTATGTCGGAGGTTATCGCCTCCGAGGTTTACGATCACGCCAAATCGCCGCTGACTATGGCCCTGGGCCACGATATCGCCGGCCAGCCGATTGTGTCTGACCTGGCCAAAATGCCTCACCTGCTGGTGGCGGGTACCACCGGCTCGGGTAAGTCGGTGGGCGTTAACGTGATGCTGCTCAGCCTGCTGTACAAATCCACGCCCAAAGAGGTGCGCCTGATCCTGGTGGACCCGAAAATGCTGGAACTCTCGGTCTACGAGGGCATTCCCCATCTGCTCACTCCGGTTATCACCGATATGAAAGATGCCGCCAACGGCCTGCGCTGGTGTGTGGGGGAGATGGAGCGGCGCTATAAACTCATGTCCGCGCTGGGTGTGCGCAACCTCGCCGGTTTTAATCGCAAGGTGGAAGACGCCATCAAAGCCGGCGAGCCGATCAAGGACCCGCTGTTTAAGCCGGAAGATAATTACGAGGCGGGCGAGGAAGTGGCCACAGCGCCAGATTTGACCTCATTGCCGTTTATTGTGGTGGTGATCGACGAATTTGCCGACATGATGATGATTGTCGACAAAAAGAAGGTGGAGCAGTTGATCGCCCGTATCGCGCAAAAAGCCCGCGCCGCCGGTATTCACCTGATACTCGCCACCCAGCGCCCCTCGGTGGACATTATCACCGGCTTGATCAAGGCCAACGTGCCCACCCGTATCGCCTTCCAGGTCTCGTCCAAAATCGACTCGCGCACCATCCTCGATCAGGGCGGCGCCGAGCAGCTGCTGGGCCATGGCGACATGCTCTATCTGCCCTCCGGCACCAGCGTGCCTATTCGCGTCCATGGCGCTTTTGTCGACGATCACGAAGTGCACAAGGTAGTGGCGGATTGGAAAAAACGCGGCGAACCCCAGTATATAGACGGCATCACCGATGACGACAACAACTCCATCCCTGTACCCGGCCTGCCCAGTGAGGGTGGTGAAGATGGCGATGGCGAAGGCGATGCGCTCTACGATGAAGCCGTACAGTTTGTGATCGAATCACGCAAGGCCTCTATCTCGGCGGTGCAGCGCAAACTGCGTATCGGCTACAACCGTGCCGCGCGCCTGATCGAAACCATGGAAGCGGCAGGCGTGGTGTCCTCGGCTGGCCACAATGGCAATCGCGAGGTATTGGTCGGCGGCGGCCATTAACGCCATTGGTGGTGCCCATTTATTAGCGTCGGCGGAGGCCGTTAAGCATGTATTGCCCCAAAGCCTTTGAGCAACAGGATCTGTCCAAGCTGCGCGCGCTTATCGCGGAATATCCGCTGGCGCAGCTGGTGGTGCTTACCCCCTCCGGCTTGGTCGCCAACCCCATCCCCCTGTATTGGCGCGAGTCAGGGCAGGGCGACAGCCTCGTGGGCCATGTCGCCCGCGCCAATCCCGTTTGGCAGGAATACCACCCGCAGCAACAGGTGCTGGCGATATTCACCGGCCCCCAGCACTATATCTCTCCCGCCTGGTATCCCACTAAACAGGAGCATGGCCGGGTAGTGCCTACCTGGAACTACACTCAGGTTCAGGTAAAAGGCCCCATGCAGATTCATCAGGATAAAGCCTGGTTGCGCCAACTGTTGGATGAAATGACGGCAGTGCAAGAGTCCAGTGTCGGCGCCGATTGGCAACTCAACGACGCGCCGCCGGATTATGTTGAGAAAGTCATGGGCGCGCTGGTGGGTATCGAGATTGCAGTTGTTGATATTCAGGGCAAGTGGAAACTCAGCCAAAATCAGCCGGAAGAGAATAAAGCAGGAGTAGTGGTCGCTTTGGAAGATCTTAATACGACAACTGCTAAAGCACTACAAATTGCTATGAGCAATCAACTTGAAGATTAAGTTTGGCAAATCCACTTGGTGGAAAATAATCACAGGTCTTTTATCGGTTTACTGCTTTGTTAGCCTATTTGCTTTTTCGGCAAAACCTACCCTTGAAGCGCAGTTATATTCAGGCCTCGCATGGCTCGTATTTATCGCTATGGCTTTTCGTATTATTTGGATTTGCTTCAGGCTATGGTGGCAGCGTAATCCGTATGGGTTGATTCCCCCAGCAATCGTGTTGATTGCTGGATGCCTTGGTGGTCTATTTGGACATCAGTATCGTGACTTCGTGTTCAAACAAGATTTGCCCAAATACCTGCAAGCTGTGGCCTGGGTTAAAGGGCAGCCGCTTGAGGTAAAACGGCAAAACCTAAGTATGCCTTCTGAACTCCAAGATCTTGCCTATGTTGTACAGACGGAATTTGGCGAGGAGTGTGGTTTTATTGTCGATTTCTTTTGGGGCGCGGGCTTTCCGGTAAAGCATACGGTGAGGCGTTATTTAGAGACCACTGAATACTTGGCTAAGCCAGAGTGTCGCAAAGGGTGGAGGCAAGGAAGAGAACTTGCCGACCATTGGTATGAGTTAGTGGATTAGCCCATTTATCTGGAGTTCATGCGCAGTTTGTAGCATGCTTCTGCACCTGCTTTTTAAGGTGACACATCTGCTGTTATCACCATCAATTTGGATTATTTATGAGCAAATTTATTCGCCTGATGCTGTTGGGCCTAGTGGCTATTAGCAGTTCGTTGTTTGCCGCTGATAAAAGCGCTGTTGATAAAAACGCCGGGGATCAGATCGCCAGCCAATTGCTCCAGCGTTTGGATGCCATGAACACCCTGGAGGGCAAGTTCGCCCAGACCACCCGCGATGCCAAGGGCGAAGTCCTGGAGCAGGAGCAGAGCAGTGGCGACTTTATGATGAAGCGCCCGGGTATGTTCTACTGGAAAACCCTGGAGCCTATGCCCCAGCTGCTGGTGTCCAACAACAAAATGATCTGGCTCTACGATCCGGACCTGGGGACAGTTAACCAGCGCGCGTTTAGCGATGACCTGCGCGAAACCCCGGCGCTGCTGCTCAGTGCCAGCATCGACCAGCTGCGCAAAAATTTCAGCGTCACCCGCAGCGATAAAAATGGCGCAGAGCAGTACAGCCTGACCCCTAAAGTGACCGAGGGCCTGTTCCAGCAGCTGACCCTGGTATTTAAAGGTGCCGACCTGAGCGAATTTGTGATTCAGGACAGCCTGGGCCAGGTCACCAGCGTGGTGCTGAGTGACGTTAAACGCAACCAGCCGGTGGCCGAGGAAAAATTCTTTTTTATCCCGCCCCAGGGCGTAGAAATTATTAAAAACTGATGAGCGATTTGTTTGGCCGGGCAACGCCCGCCTATCAACCCCTGGCGGCGCGCATGCGCCCGCGCCACCTGGATGAATACATCGGCCAGGAGCATTTGCTCGCGCCGGGCAAGCCACTGCGCGAGGCGATCAATCGCGGCCAGTTGCATTCGATGATCCTCTGGGGGCCGCCGGGAGTGGGCAAAACCTCCCTGGCTAAACTCTTTGCCGAGCAGGCCGATGCCCGTTTTGAAACCCTCTCGGCGGTTATGGCTGGGGTTAAAGAGATACGCGCCGCAGTGGCGGCTGCCGAGCAGGAGCGGGCAGGGCGGGGGCGCAAAACCATACTCTTTGTCGACGAAGTTCACCGCTTTAACAAATCCCAGCAGGACGCCTTTCTCCCTTATGTGGAGGATGGCACCTTTATTTTTATTGGCGCCACCACCGAAAACCCCTCGTTTGAATTGAATAACGCGCTGCTTTCCCGCTGCCGCGTCTATGTGCTGCGTGGCCTGCAGCCAGAGCAGCTGGTCAATGTGATGCGCCAGGCGCTGGAGGACAGCGAGCGCGGCCTGGGCGAGCAGAAGATCGACATAGATGAAGACACCTTGCTGACCCTGGCGCAGGCGGCGGATGGCGATGCGCGCAAATCGCTCAACTTATTGGAAATTGCGGCCGACCTGGCTGACGACCTGGGCGAGAGCAAAGCCATCAACCAGGAGGTGCTGGCCGAAGTGCTGGCCTCGGATGTGCGCCGCTTTGACAAGGGCGGCGATATTTTTTACGAGCAGATTTCCGCGCTACATAAATCCGTGCGCGGCTCATCGCCAGATGGTGCGCTTTACTGGCTGGCGCGCATGCTCGATGGTGGCTGCGATCCGCTTTACATCGCCCGCCGCGTCGTGCGTATGGCCAGTGAGGACATAGGCAACGCCGACCCGCGCGCGCTGCCCCTGTGCCTGGCGGCCTGGGATGTGCAGGAGCGTCTGGGCAGCCCCGAGGGTGAGCTGGCCATAGCCCAGGCGGTGGTGTACCTGGCGGCAGCACCTAAAAGTAATGCTGTGTATAATGCCTTCAACCAAGCCATGGCCGAGGTTCGCAGTCAACCGGCTTACGATGTCCCCCTGCATTTGCGCAACGCACCCACCAAGCTGATGAAAAACATGAGCTATGGGCAGGAATATCGCTACGCCCACAGTGAACCTGGCGGTTACGCCGCCGGGGAAAATTACTTCCCCGAAGATATAGCGCAAAGCCAATACTACTTTCCGGTAGAGCGCGGCCTGGAATTAAAAATTAAAGAAAAGCTCGCCCATTTGCGCGAGCTGGATGCTCAGAGCCCTAAGCAGCGTTACAAGTCTTAGGCAGCGTTACCTGTAAAACAACGCTTAAAAAGAGCAGCGCTATTGTTTATGAATAGCGCATTCCAAGACCATTTAAAAAGGTAAATGCCAATGCAGTGGTTAGCCATAGCTTTGGGCGGCGGTCTGGGTGCCATGGCCCGTTTTTGGGCGGTAAGCACGATTACGCCGCTATTGAATTACAAGTTTCCGGTAGGGACCTTTGCCGTCAATATTATCGGCTCCTTCATTATCGGCGGAGCCTATGTGTTTTTTGTGGAAAAAACCCATCTGGCGCCTGAGTGGCGATTGTTTTTTATTACTGGCTTGTTGGGCGGTTTTACCACCTTCTCCTCCTTCTCGCTGGAAATTCTCCAGTTGTCACAAGAGGGGCATTTTGCCAACGCCATTGGCTATGCGCTGGGCTCGGTAACTTTAGGTTTGTTGGCGGCCTATGCAGGCTTGCTGCTGGCGCAAAAGATTTTTTAATTTTTCACGTTTTTTATTTCAACTTTTTGCTGATGAATAACGACTATGCTCGATTCAAAATTACTCAGAACCAACCCTGACGAAGTAGCGCAAGGCCTGGCCAAACGCGGTTACCCATTGGATGTAGCCAAAATCAAAAGCCTGGAAGAAACGCGCAAAGCCATTCAGGTAAAAACCGAAAACCTGCAGCAGGAGCGCAACACCCGCTCCAAATCCATCGGCAAAGCCAAGCAGGCGGGTGAAGATGTAGCGCCGCTGATGGCCGCCGTTGAGCAAATCAAACAAGAGCTGGCCAGCGCCGAAGTTGAACTGGCGCAGGTGCAAAGCGAGTGGGACGCCTTTGTGGCGGCCATTCCCAATATCCCCGCAGCCGAAGTACCCGATGGCAAAAGCGAAGAGGACAACGTCGAAGTGCGCCGCTGGGGCACCCCGCGCGAATTTGATTTTGCAATCAAAGATCACGTCGACCTGGGTGATGCCCTGGGTGGTTTGGATTTTGAAACCGCCAGCAAAATTACCTGCTCGCGCTTTGCCGTACTGCGCGGCGGTGTGGCGCGCTTGCATCGCGCCCTGGCGCAATTTATGTTGGACACCCACACAGGCGAACACGGCTACGACGAAGTCAACGTACCTTTTATTGTCAATGCCGATTCACTCCACGGCACCGGCCAGTTGCCCAAGTTTGAAGAGGACCTGTTCAAACTCACCGACGAGCGCGGCCTCTATTTAATTCCCACCGCCGAAGTGCCAGTAACCAATATTTATCGCAACGAAATTATTGACGATGCAGCACTGCCAGTAAAACTCGTGTGCCATTCTCCCTGCTTCCGCTCCGAGGCTGGCAGCTATGGCCGCGATACCCGCGGCATGATTCGCCAGCACCAGTTCGAAAAGGTGGAGCTGGTTAAATTTGTGCGCCCGGAAGAGTCAGACGCGGCGCTGGAAACCCTGGTGGGACACGCCGAAACTATTCTGCAAAAACTCGGCTTGCCCCACCGCACCGTCATCCTCTGCGGTGGCGACATAGGTTTCTCCTCGGCCAAAACCTACGACATAGAAGTCTGGGTGCCGTCACAAGGCAAATACCGCGAGATTTCCTCCTGCAGCAACTTCCGCGATTTCCAGGCGCGCCGCATGATGGCCCGCTACCGCAACAAGGAAACCGGCAAGCCCGAATTAGTGCACACCCTAAACGGTTCCGGCCTGGCCATTGGCCGCACCCTGTTGGCGGTAATGGAAAACTACCAGCAGGCGGATGGCAGCATTATTATTCCGGAAGTGTTGCGTGGTTATATGGGGGGTATAGAGGTTTTGAAACCTCTTGGCAATTAAAGCCAAGGATAAAAAAGGTGGGAATTTCCCGCCTTTTTTATTTGTCACGCGCAGGTTTTAAATATCGCTCCAATCTAAATAGTCAAGGAAAGTTAGAAAATGCTACAGCGCTTGGTCTGGTGTGTTGCCTGTTGTTGCCCCTTATTGGCTTGGGGCGACTCAATTGATACCAGTGCTCTATTTGGTGATAGCTACCAGGGTTATTTGGTCAACGAAGCTAATTACTACTGGGCGGATGCGCTAACGGTAAAGTCTTATTCTGCAGCTGATTTATCCACCGCTGTTGGTGAGCTGGAGTTGAATCCGGTCTGCCTCGAAGGTAGTGGGGCGGACTGTACGCCAGGAGTGCTTTTTAAAAAATCCAGCGTGGACGCTGCAGGAAATAAATTTTATTTGGTGCACCAGAATGATCAGTCAGATGTATGGATACAAGACAATGAAGCAAAGTCGCATGTATTCAATAATGAGGTGTTGACGCGCGGTGGCGAACTTATTTATGCCGAAGACTTTGAACTAACGGATACCAGTCGGGAAGATGCTGTGCCCGATCTAAACGATGAGCAACGTTTAAAATTAGATGAAATTGCACAGAAGCTTGGGCCTGAGTTTGGTCGCGCGCAAATAGCGATTCCTAGTGAAGCAAAGAGCCTTAGAGTTAAGGGCTCCTATTTGGCCCCTGAGGGGGAGTTTATGGAATATCCTCTGTCAACCGAGTCCGCGTATTTTAGACGCGACGAAAACCAATTCTTTATAACTTCAACAGCTTTTAAGCGAAAAGACAAATTTCTAGCCATTAGCTTGCTGACTATTCCAGGGCTAAAGGTTAATAACTTCGAGTTCATGGAAGAATCGAGCTATGTCTGGTTGGATACCTCAGGTTTGAACGTGAAAGTTGAAGGGCTGACTCCAGCGCAGTTCAGAGAGTATCTGCTAAGCAAGGGGGGGGCTTACTCTGTCCAAGAGTTGAAAGAATTTAACGGACGCCAGTATGCAATGGTTGTTCAACAGTTAACGCTCGATAGCCCCTTTGATGAACCTGATGAGCAGGGCGTTAAAAAGAAAATATACTCTATTCCTTATAAGTGGATAAAAATTCGCGACGACCAACAGCGTTTGCGTTTTTGGTTTGATTTATTTGTTTCCTGTTAATAGCCTGGGTAATTCTAGCTAGTCTACTTAGCTTTTGTTTGAGGCATTTTTAACGAGTTGCGCAGATTTACTGCTAACTAATAGGAGGCACAAAGTGCCTTTTATGAATTAATTCAGTTGGTTTAGTTATGGATTATTTCCCCATATTTTTAGATTTAAAAAATCGCCTCTGCCTGTTGGTGGGTGGTGGTGAGGTGGCTACGCGCAAGGGGCGGATGCTGGCGAAAGCGGGTGCACGCCTGCGGGTGGTGGCGCCGGAGGTGTCGGCGGAGTTGCGTGAGCTTATCGCCAAGGGCGGTGAACTGCTGCTGCGCGAATATGAAACGGCTGACCTTAATGACTGTGTGCTGGCTATAGCCGCCAATGATGATGAACTGCTTAATACGCGCATTTCTGCCGATGCTCAGGCACGTAAGCTGCCAGTGAATGTGGTGGATAGCCCGGCGCTGTGCACTTATATCACCCCGGCGATTATCGATCGCTCGCCTTTGGTGGTGGCGATTTCCTCGGGCGGCGAGGCGCCGGTGCTGGCGCGCTTGATTCGCGCCAAACTGGAGGCGCTGATTCCCGCCAGTTATGGCCGCTTGGCGCAGCTGGCTAGCCGCTGGCGCGAGCGGGTGAAGGCGCGCTTTGGTGATGGCGACAGCCGGCGCAAGTTTTGGGAGAAGATTCTCCAGGGGCCTGCCGCTGAGCTGGGTATGAATGGCCAGGATGATGCGGCGGATCAGCTGATTCAAACCGAGCTGGATGCTGATCAAGCGGCGCTTACCCAGGGTGAAGTTTATTTAGTCGGCGGCGGCCCAGGCGATCCAGAGTTATTAACCCTGCGCGCGCTGCGGCTGATGCAGCAGGCGGATGTAGTGCTCTACGACCGCCTGGTGTCCGATGGCGTTATGGAGCTGGTGCGCCGCGATGCCGAGCGCATTTACGTGGGCAAGCGCCGCAGCGAACACAGCATGGAGCAGGGCAATATCAACCAGCTGCTGGTGGACCTGGCCAAGCAGGGCAAGCGGGTGCTGCGCTTGAAGGGCGGTGACCCCTTTATTTTTGGTCGCGGTGGCGAGGAGATTGAACTCCTGGCGCAAAACCAGGTGTCATTCCAGGTGGTGCCGGGCATTACCGCCGCCTCCGGCTGCGCCGCCTACGCCGGCATTCCGCTCACCCACCGCGACTACGCTCAGTCGGTGCGCTTTGTCACCGGCCATTTAAAATCTGACAATGCCAACCTGGAATGGCCGGAGCTGGCCAGCCCCAATCAAACCCTTGTGTTTTACATGGGGCTGGTGGGCTTACGCGATATTTGCGATTCCCTGGTACAGCATGGCCGCGCGGCTAGCACGCCGGTGGCCTTAATTGAGAAGGGCACTACCGCTGAGCAGCGAGTGTTGGTAGGCGATTTGCTTAGTATTGCCGATATAGTGGCGGCAGAAGATGTGCATGCACCGACTTTGGTTATTGTTGGCGAAGTGGTGAGCTTGCACGAGTCCTTGCATTGGTTTGTGGGGCGTGATTTAGATAATTAAATTGTGAACCAGGTGTCAGAAATCCGCAGGCCGGGCACCCATTATTAAAGAAATCCGTTTGATCGCCGTTAAATTGACTGGAGAGTGAATTTAGGTGCAAACATGGTTTATTTAGGCCCCATAGAACCCAGGTCATTAAAGGTGAATAAGCCGACACAGGTGCAATCTGTGGCGGCTTCGAGCAGTGTTCGTCGCGTGGAGGAGCAGGAGCCAGTGCCGCAATTTGGCGAGCCTGGTTTTGTTGAACGGCGCAAAGGTGACCGCCGTCAAAAATCCAAAAACCCCATGCTTGAAACCCGTGCGGGTAAAGACAGGCGCAGATATGGCGCTGGCTCTATCAACATTTCGGTTTAAATACTTCTCTCCAGCCTGACCGCGACAGATTTAAACGCCGGTGTTTTACTGCGCGGGTCCTGCTCGCGGCCAATTAGCACATTGGCCTCTGGGTAGTAGGCCATAAGGTCGCCGCGCGGCAAATCAAAGGCTACCAGTTCCACCTCATCCATCTTCCCGTACGCAGATATTACATTGGCCTTGTCGCCTGCTTTGAATCCCTGGGTGCTTATGTCCTCGGCGTTCATCAATAAACTCCAGCGATGATTGGTGCCGCGGTATGAGTCTTTTTCCTCATAAACAATAGAATTAAATTGGCCTTCACTGCGGATGCTGGCGAGGGTGAAGGGGAATTGCTCGCTGCTGACTTTAGCGGGCAATTGATGTACTAAAAATTTGGCTTTGCCTGAATCTGTGGGGAAGTGTGTGCTGTGCAGTAAACGCTGGGCGATGGTGAATTCGCTTTTGCTTTCCGCTATGTCTTTTAATGCCTCCAGGCCAGGTACGCAAGTGGCTATAGCCGCGCGTATGGAGTTGTGATTTTTAAACTCGGCAAATTTTAGCGGTGACTCGGGCAGTAGGCGTGCACCCAGTTCGCAGAGAATTTCTACTTCGGGTTTAACATTGGCCAAACGTTTGATGCCGCCATCGCTCAAGCGCACATAATTAAACATGGATTCCTGGGTAGTGGGCTGCCACTCCTCGTCGCGAGCGGTCACCGGCAGTATCAAGGTTTCGCTGTTTTCCGCTCCAAAAAAATGGCCCTGGTTGAGGGTGGTGGTTAAATACACTTTGTGGACAATATTATTTAACGCTTGCTGCGCCCAGTGGCTCTCGGGTGTTGCCGCGTAAAGGTTGCCCCCCATAATTAGCGCGGCATCCATCTCGCCCTGATGCGCGGCGGTAAGGCAGGCGAGGGTGTCCAGGCCTTTGCTGCGCGGCAGTTGAATGTCAAAGTGCTGCTCCAGTTTTTGCAGCACATCTTCGGCCAACACAGGTTTAACGCCCACTGTGCCTATGCCCTGCACATTGGAGTGACCGCGCAGTGGCAGCAGCCCGGCGGCGGGTTTGCCGAGCATGGCGCGCAGCAGTGCCAAATTGGCAATAGCCTCGACATTTTCCACCCCGTGGCGGTGGTGAGTAATGCCCATGCCCCAGGCAAAAATGGCTTTGTCGGCGCGGCCATAAGCAGCGGCCAGTTCGCGGATTTTGCTTTCGCTCACGCCACAGTCTGCACACAGACTGGTCCAGCTGAGTTGCGCGATTGAATCGGCAAATTCAGCAAAATTCTCGGTGTGCTGGTCGATAAATTGCTGTGCAATCTGCCCGCTTTCCAGCAGCCCTTTGGCAATGGCTTTAAACAGTGCCAAATCGCTGCCGATTTTTGGTTGAACATACTCCGAGGCTATCCAGGTGCCGCCGCTGAGCATGGATTTGGCGCTTTTGGGTACGGCAAAACGCACCAGCCCTGGCTCTTTGGCAGGGTTGATGATGATCACCTGGCCGCCGCGATCACGGCAGTTTTTCAGCTGATGGACAAAGCGCGGGTGATTGGAGGCGGGGTTGGCGCCAACTACAAAAATACAATCGCTTTTGCCGACATCTTCCAAGGAGACAGTGGCGGTGCCAGTGCCTATTACGTTTTGTAAGCCCACGCCTGTCGCCTGGTGGCAATAGTAGGAGCAGTTGTTGACGTTGTTGGTACCGTAAAGGCGCGCTAGCAATTGCAGCACAAAGCCCGCCTCGTTGGAGGCGCGGCCAGAGGAGTAAAAAAAGCTGCGCTCGGGTGCGGTTTGCCGAAACACCCTCGCCATCTTGTCCAGCGCAAACTCCCAGCTCACCGGCGTGTATTTATTGCTTTCAGCGGTTTTAAATAGTGGAGTATTCAAACGCCCCAAATGCTCCAGCTCATAGCCGCTCAGCTGCTTAAAATCATCCAGGGTGTGGCCGAACAGTTCCAGGGGAATTTCCGGCTGAATATCGGTGGATTGTGCCTGGATGCTTTTATTACACACCGAAGGGAATTCATCCTTCTCGTTGGTCATGCCGCCGCGCTGGCCGCCCATACCCAGGCCGCAGGCTTTGCAGGCATTTTTGCTGTTGAGCGCTTTGGCGGAGTTGAGCAGGCCGATGCGGGCGATGGTCTGCAGGGTGTAAAGTACTTTTTTAGGGCCGCCACCGACAATTTTAACTGGCTCGGCGGACATTTCAGTTTGGCTTGGGCGTTGGTCGGGCATCTAAAGGGGGTTCGCTGTTATAGAAAAATAACAGCCTAGGCTGTTGGGCTAGTGCTTGGCAATACGTAAAATAGCCCAGACAGGTTTTCAGCAAATTAATTTAAGGTTGTTGCAGTTTATGCTTGCTCCACAGATCACTCTGGGTTTAATTAATCCCAAAAGCCCCACCAATGTCGGCGCCATTATGCGCGCCGCTGGCTGTTTTGGTGTGAATGAGGTGCGCTATACCGGTGAGCGTTATGGCCGCGCCGCGCGCTTTCACACAGATACCAAAAATCAAACGCTGAATATTCCACTGCTGGGTGTAGATGATTTGTTAGCGCAAAGGCCCGAGGGCGCCAGTATTGTCTGTGTCGATCTGGTGGAAGGAGCGACTCCACTGCCGGAGTTTTCGCACCCGCCCCGAGCCTTTTACATTTTTGGCCCTGAGGATGGCTCTATCAGCCAGGCACTGGTGGATGCGGCCGACGCTGTAGTTTATATACCCACCCGCGGCTGCCTAAATTTGGCGGCCTCGGTAAATGTGGTGCTCTATGATCGCTCGGTAAAAATGCCGCAGCTGCAAGCGGACGATGAATTAATTCGCCAGAGCCGCGATACCAATAATCAACTTAAACGCAGCTAACAAAAAACTATGAATGATTCAGCTAAAGCGCGCATTTTAATTGTTGAGGACGAACCCAGCATCGCCCAGAGCCTGGAGTTTGTGCTGCAGAGTGAAGGTTTTGCCACCCACTGGGAAACCCAGGGCGGCAGGGCGCTGGATTATTTGCAGCGCGAATTGCCCCAGGGCGCTGTGGCCCTGGCAATTATGGACGTGGGATTGCCGGATATGACCGGTTTTGACGTGTGCAAACAGCTGCGCAAATTTTCCGAGTTGCCGGTGATGTTTTTAACCGCGCGTGGCGACGAGCTGGATAGGGTGGTGGGGCTGGAAATAGGCGCGGACGACTATGTGGTAAAACCTTTTAGCCCGCGCGAGGTGGCGGCGCGGGTTAAAGCCATTTTAAAGCGCGTGCAGCCGCTGCAAACTGCAGCTACCGACGCGAAATTAGCAGTGACATATTCGCGGGAATTTCTTGTCGAAGATACCAACAAAACCATCTATTACCGCAACCAACTCCTGTCGCTAACCCGCTTCGAATATGTGCTCCTGCAAAAATTGATCGCGGCGCCAGGGCAGGTATTCAGCCGCGAGCAGTTGCTGGAGACGCTGGGTATTGCCAGCGATGCCAATTACGATCGCAGTATCGATGGCCATATCAAAACCCTGCGCGCCAAGTTGCGCGCTATTGCGCCAGATGCAGAGCCAATTAAAACCCAGCGCGGTTTCGGCTACGCCTACCAGCCAGAATAACTTCAGGTAAAAATATTGTGTCCTTAAGTGTGCGCATTTTTATTGTTTATATGCTGTTCGTTAGCCTTGCAGGCTATTTTGTACTGCACACGGTGATGGAAGAGATCAAACCCGGGGTGCGTCAATCCACCGAGGAGACTCTGGTAGACACCGCCAATCTGCTCGCCGAATTTTTGCGCGAGCCGCTGCTGCAACAGCAGCTGCAATCGCCCTATATTCACAATATTCTGGCCGCCTATGGTCAGCGCGATCCGGGTGCGCGTATCTGGGGTGTGAAAAAAAATGGTGTCAGTCATCGCATTTATGTTACCGACAAGCGCGGCATAGTGTTGCTGGACTCCCAAGGCCTAGCGGTGGGCCAGGACTACTCGCGCTGGAACGATGTTTACCTCACTTTGCAGGGTAAATACGGCGCTCGCTCCAGTATGGAGCTAGAGGGCGATAAAAATTCTACCGTGATGTATGTGGGTGCACCGATAAAAAATGGCAGTGAGATCATTGGTGTGGTTTCGGTCGCCAAACCCAATCGCACGCTGCAGCCCTATATTGATCACACCCAAAAACGCCTTGCGCTAATGGGTGGTGGGTTAATCCTGTTGGGCTTGATCTCCGGCGCATTATTTTCCTGGTGGCTCAGCCGTGAGTTGCGTCGCTTGCGCCAGTATGCCGGTGATTTAACTCAGGGTAAAAAGGTGGCTATGCCGCACTCGCTGATACACAGCGGCGAGCTGCATCAACTGGCGCTGGCGCTTAGCAGTATGCGCGCGCAATTGGACGGTAAAGCCTATATTGAGCGCTACGTGCAAACCCTTGCGCACGAATTAAAAAGCCCGCTGACGGGCATACATGCAGCGGCGGAATTGTTGCAGTCACCCATGGCACCTGAACAGCAACAAAAATTTGTAGGCAATATCCACAGTGAAAGCCTGCGTTTGCAACAGTTGATTGAACGCCTGCTGAGGCTATCGCAATTGGAGCAGCAACAGGTGTTGGAAAAGCGCGAGACAGTGTCTATCAATACGCTGATGGATGAGTTAGTGGCGGCGGCCGCTGCGCGTATTGAAAAGGGAGAGGTTCAGCTAGTGCAAGGCTATGAAGGGGAGCTGCAGGTGCAGGGCGATGAGTTTTTACTCAGGCAAGCGATAGCCAATCTGCTCGATAACGCGCTGGATTTTACTCCGGCGCAGGGGCAGATCCAGTTGCTGATTCGACCTGGCGCGCACTGCGTGTCGGTGGTAAATCAGGGGGCGGCTATTCCCGATTTTGCGCTGCCGCGCTTGACCGAGCGCTTTTATTCGCTGCCGCGTCCGGCAACCGGTAAAAAAAGTACCGGCCTGGGATTGGCCCTGGTGCAGGAGGTGATGCATTTGCATCAGGGCAGGCTTGCAGTTCAAAACACGAACCAGGGTGTAGCTGTCAGTTTATATTTTTCCCGCTAGTTCACACTAAAACTCCACATAAGCCCCACAAAAAACCCACAGGCGCACGGCAAAATTCCTCCAGTTATTAATCAGGAGAAAACTATGTCGCGCAATCTGCTGTACAAATTTTTAGCCATCGGTGGACTGATGCTCCTGCTGCTGATCCCCATCAATATGATCAGCGGCACCGTCAGCGAAAGACGGTCGTTTAGCGAATCCGTCGTCCAGGATATCGCACGCAGTTCCAGCTATAGCCAAACGCTGTTCGGCCCAGTTTTGGTAGTGCCCTACGAAAAACGGGTGTACACCTGGGAGTTAAAAGAGGGTGGGGAGCAGGTTAAACGCGAGTCCATTTACTCGGGGCAATTTTATTTTTTACCTGAGTTGATGCAGCTGAATAGCGAGCTGCAAACCGAACAGCGTTTTCGCGGGATTTACTCTGCGCACCTGTACCACGCGGATATTTTACTAGAGGCAAGTTATAACCTGCCGGCACACTATGGCGCTGAAGGCAAGCTGGAGGATTACCAGTTTTTTACACCTTATATTGCTCTGGGCATTAGCGATATTCGCGGTATAGAAAACTCTTTAAGTTTGAGTGTAAACGGAAAGAACTACCCTATGGCGCCGGGTAGCCAGCTTAAGCTATTAGGTGAAGGGGTGCACGCGGTCTTGACCTCGTTGGATCAGGAGCAAGCGCAAAGCTTGCAGTTGCGCCTGCCGCTAAAATTGCAGGGCACCAGTCAGTTTAAGTTGCTGCCTGTGGGGCGTGAAACTCAGGTGACAATACAATCCCCCTGGCCGCATCCGAGTTTTATTGGCGATTTCTTACCTCAGTCGCCCAGTGTGAGCGACCAGGGGTTTAGTGCCCAGTGGCAGACCAGTTACTTCTCCACCAATTTCGCCGAGCACTTTAACCGCTGCTTAAACAGCAATGACTGCACGGAGCTGCGCCAGCTAAATTTCGGCGTTAATTTAATTGACCCGGTCAACCAATATGTAAAAACCCATCGCGCTATTAAATATGCACTGCTGTTTATAGTGCTCACCTTCGCCGGGTTTTTCCTTATGGAAGTGCTTAAAAACCTACAGGTTCACCCTGTGCAATACGCCTTGGTTGGCTTGGCCCTCGCTTTATTTTACCTGCTCTTGTTGTCGCTCTCTGAACATATTGCCTTTGGCCTTGCTTACTTAGCCGCTGCCAGTGGTTGCGTGTTATTGATTGGCTTTTATCTCGCCGCCGTGTTGCGCAGCCTCAGCCGCTCGCTGGTTTTCTCCTGCTGCCTGGCAACGCTCTACGCCATGCTATACGGTCTGCTGGCAGCTGAAGACTATGCGCTGCTAATGGGTTCACTGCTGCTGTTTGCGCTGCTGGGTGCGTTTATGTTGTTAACTCGCGGCGTGGATTGGTATGGGTTGGGGCGGGGCGAAAAAGCGACTGCAACAACGTTGAGTCGTGAGGTTTAATTATGTTACAGCTGATGTCTGGAGTAATTTTACTTTGCCCGATGCTACTGGCCGCAGGATTTTGTCGTTGGCTATGGCTGAGTAATTGGGCGGGGCGTTTGTGTTTGCTGCTGAGTTTGTCGGTGTTAGGTTTTGAGTTTCACGCTGAGCTTTTTCCTGGGGAATCCTTAAAAACAAGGTACGAGCGCAGCTTGCTGTAATGAAAACAGGCCTCGGTAGACGCGAGGCCTGTTTTTTCGGCTATTTAACTATGGTGTCAATTCGCGCTAGCTCATCGCTGCTAAAGGTTAAATTATCCAGCGCCGCAACCGAGTCATCAATCTGCGCCGGGCGGCTGGCGCCGATCAGGCAGGTGGTAACCGCGGGATTGTTAAGCGTCCAGGCGATAGCCATTTGCGCCAGGCTCTGGCCGCGGCTCTCGGCAATCTCGTTGAGCGCGTTGACCTTGGCGATTTTTTCCGGGGTGATGTCCTTGTTGTTCAGGTAAATCAACTCCGGGCGGGAGGCGCGCGACCCCTCGGGAATTCCCTGCAGGTATTTATTGGTTAGCACGCCCTGGGCCAGGGGGGAAAATACAATTGAGCCCACGCCTTCATCGAGCAGCACTTTGGTCAAACCATTTTCAATCCAGCGATCAAACAGGTTGTAGCGCGGTTGATGGATTAACAGCGGCGTGCCCAGCTCGCGCAGTATGCGCACCGCCTCCTGGGTTTGGGCCGGCTGGTAGTTGGAAATTCCCACGTAGAGCGCGCGGCCGGAGCGGACAATATAGTCCAGCGCCATCATGCTCTCTTCGATAGGCGTTTCCGGGTCCATGCAGTGGTGATAGAAAATATCAAAATAATCCAGGCCGGTACGCTTAAGGCTTTGGTCGCAGCTGGACACCAGATACTTGCGCGAACCGCCCACACCGTAAGGGCCTGGCCACATGTCGTAACCGGCTTTGCTGGAAATAATTAATTCGTCGCGGTAACGGACAAAATCCTGTTTAAAAATGGCGCCAAAGGTGGATTCGGCCGAGCCGTAGTGGGGGCCGTAGTTGTTGGCCAGGTCGAAGTGGGTAATCCCCAGGTCAAAGGCGCGGCGCAGCATGGCGCGACCGTTGGATTGCGGGTCCACCGCGCCAAAGTTTTGCCAAAGGCCGAGGGATAACTTGGGCAGGCGCAGGCCGCTGCGGCCGCAGCGCTGGTATTGCATGGTTTTATAGCGCTCGGGGCTGGCAAGGTAAACGGGATTGGGCTCGTGGGTAATCATCGGGGTTCCCTTTTGCTTAAGGCTTTTTTATACAAAATGACCTGGGTTTTACAGGATTTTTGGGCTGGGATTATGTTGCCTTGATTTTAGACAGATTAGGTTTGGTTGATAGACTGTTTTTGGTTGAGATAGTGTCGTTGTGTGGCAGAGTGAATGCGCGCTAGTTTACTGGATCTGGCCGCTGCTGAGGTTGTTGCAGTGTAAAGAAACAAAAGACCGATGTTATCGGTCTTTTGGGGGAGAGGGAGGAGTTTGGCCTGGGCCAATTTACTTAATGGTGATCTTTGCCTTTACCTTTGCCCTTGCCGTGATCATGTTCGTGGCGGTGTTCGCGCTGGTAATCCTCGGTATATTCAACCGAGCGGACAAAATAGACGCGTCTGTCGCAGGCGTGGTATTCCGCACAGTGCTTATCCCAGTGTTTGGCGTGGCCGGGGGGAACATGCAGGTAAATGGGGCGCTCTTCACGGTGCTTGTCCACCACTATGACGCGCGGCTGGGTGTACACAAGCTCTGGGTGGGAATCTTTGCCTAACTCTACGCGGCCATAGATCCCCGGCTGAACTTCACCTTCAAGGATCACTTTTACCCCTAAATCGCCAGCCTGGCTAAATTGGGTAAGGCCGAGTAAGCCGGTAGAAATAATAAGTTTGCTAATGGATTGGCGCATAGGAATTCTCCTGGGTTAAATCACCCTAGCTTTTTAACTGCACCAGAATTAACAGCAGCCAAATGGCCAGCAGGCAGAGATTGGAAAACATAAAAACCTGGAGCCGGGTCACAACATTATTAAATGTTAGATGCACATAGCTGTGGGCAATACGCGCAGCGACATATAACCAGGCGAGTATCAGCATAGCGGTTGTTTCAATACCCAGGGCTAAACTGGCGCAACCAGCCGCGTAAAACAAGACGGGCATCTCAAGCAGGTTGGTGTAGTTGCGCGACGCTTGAGTTATCTGTGCTGGCTCTTGGCCTGCTTGATAAGTGCGAAAATGGCTGAGGCGCACAGCACCGGATTTAACCGCCTTTATCCTTAAAATGAGCAAATAACCGGCAACGGCCAGGGTAAACAGCACCAATACGAACATGGGGTAAAGCATAGTTTTCTCCTTAACATCTTAGGTTGTTCAACAAACAGCCAAAACGCTGCTTTCTCTGCATTCACGCACTATAATGGCCGCCTTTTCGTGATGCGGCCTATTCGGGGCTCTTCGCGAATACGCCGTTCAACCTAAACAAGCTCCAACCAGGCTGTTGCAGCTATTCACAACAAGGTAGCCCCATGATTATCAAACCTAAAGTACGCGGTTTTATTTGCACCAATGCGCACCCACAAGGCTGTGCCGCCAATGTACAGGAACAAATCGCCTTTACCCAGGCAAAAGGTGCTGTTGCAGGCGGCCCTAAAAAGGTGTTGGTACTGGGTTGCTCCACCGGTTACGGCCTGGCGTCACGCATAACGGCTGCCTTTGGCTCTGGCGCTGCCACCCTGGGTGTGTGCTTTGAAAAAGAGCCGAGCGAAACCAAAACCGGCACCGCCGGTTACTACAATACAGCCGCCTTCCACGAGGCTGCCGAGGCCGCTGGTTTGTACGCAAAAACCCTTAATGGCGATGCTTTCTCTGATGCCTGTAAAGCCGAAGTTATTGCCAAGTTGAAAGAGGAAATGGGCAAGGTGGACCTGGTGGTTTACAGCCTGGCGGCACCGCGCCGCACCGACCCCAAAACTGGCGAAGTTTACTCCTCTGTGCTCAAACCCATTGGCCAGGCTTACACCGCCAAGAACCTCAACACCGACACCTTGAAAATCGGTGAAGTAACCATTGAGCCGGCCAATGATGAAGAAATCGCCAACACCGTCAAAGTGATGGGCGGTGAAGATTGGGAGTTGTGGATTGAAGCCCTGAAAGCCGCCGATCTGCTGGAAGATGGTTTCAAAACCGTTGCCTACACCTACCTGGGCGACAAGCTGACCTGGCCCATCTACGGCAAAGCCACTATCGGCAAAGCCAAAGAGGACCTGGACCGCGCCGCCCAATCCCTGTCGACCAAATACAATGCCACCGCCCGCGTTGCAGTGCTGAAAGCGGTAGTGACTCAAGCCAGTTCGGCGATTCCGGTTATGCCTTTGTACCTGTCGATTCTGTTCAAAGTAATGAAAGAAAACGGCACCCACGAAGGCTGTATCGAGCAGATCCAGCGCCTGTTTAAAGAGTGCATTTACAGTGACAGCCCACGCTTGGATGCCGATGGTCGCTTCCGTGTCGACGAGCTGGAATTGGATCGCGCCGTGCAGGAAAAAGTGGAAGCCATTTGGCCCCAGGTGACCGAGGAAAACCTGTTTGAGATTACCGATCACCAGGGCTATCGCGACGAATTCCTCAGCCTGTTTGGTTTTGGCAAGGCGAGCGTGGATTACGATGCGGAAACCAGCCCGCAGGTAAAAGCGTTTTAATTGAGCGCGGAAGTTTACGCATTTAAAAAGGCCCTTCCGCATGCGGTGGGGCCTTTTTGGTTTTTTGTCAGCCAATAGTGGGGAGGGCTATGCGCCAACGTATTGCGATAGATATGGATGAAACCATCTGCGACACCTTGAGTCGCCATTTGGATTGGTACAACCAGGAATTTGCCCAGTTGCTCTCCAAGGATGATCTGCAAGGCATAAAAATTTATGACCGCGTACCGGCGGAGCATCGTGCGCGGGTGCGTGAATATCCGGATGATCCGAGGTTTTTTGAGGGCCTGATTCCGTTTGACCACGCGCTTGAGGTCATCCGCGAACTGCACGAGCGTTTCGATATAGTCATAGCCACAGCGGCCATGGAGCATCCGACATCCTTCGCGCCCAAATTCGCCTGGCTGCGCGAGCATCTGCCGTTTTTATCGCCGCTGAATTTTATTTTTTGCGGCCCCAAAAAAGTGGTGCAGGCAGATTTCCTGATAGACGATAGCTCGCGTCATTTTGACGGTTTTGTGGGCCAGGGGGTTTTATTTACGGCGCCGCACAATATCCATGAGCAGGCGCCGCTGCGAGTTAATAATTGGCTGGATGTGCGCGAGCTGTTGCTCGCAGCTTAAATCGTTAATTCTGCTGGCGATACCGCTGATTATTACAGTTCGTGAAAAAAGCGCTGGCTGCGCGGTAAAAAGTAATTGTCGTAATTGAGCGAAAACACCACGCGGCGCGAGCGGCCGACAATTTCGCCGCGCGGCACAAAGCCTATCACGCGCGAATCGGCGCTGTTGTCGCGGTTATCGCCCAGCATGAGGTAGTGTCCGGCGGGCACAGTGAGCGGGCCAAAATTGGCGTAGCTGCCCGCGGGCAGTTGCAGGCGGACTTTGTGGGTTTTGCCCGGCAGTTGTTCCAGCCAATCGCCATCGCCCGTGGCCGAGTAGGCAAGTGGTTGACCGTTAATAATCAAATGGTCGTCGCGCATGGCAATGGTATCACCGGGCAGGCCAATCACGCGTTTTACCAGGCGTTTATCGGCCGCTTTGGAATCAAAAACCACCACATCGCCGCGCGCTGGGTCGGCCAGGTGTAGCAGTGATATATGGGTAAAGGGCAGGCGCAGGTCGTAGGCCATTTTATTAATGCCTATCTGATCGCCTTCGAGAATGCTGGGTTTCATGGAGCCGGTGGGTACATGGTTCCAATCTGCCAGGGCACTGCGGAACAGGCACATTAATAAAATAAACACCAGGGTGGCTTTGTATTCGCGCCAGAGAGTTTTCATGGGATTTTCCTTAAGTCGACTTTGATGCCAAACTAGAGAGCTATCCTCTTCTGACTGACTAACCGCTGTTGAGTTCACAGCCACTGTTTTAGTTAATAGGTTACACATGTTTGTATTGCGACATTTACGTGGTGCTTTGGTCACGGCAATTTTCTCCCTCACCATCATCATGGTGACTATCCCCATCGTTATTTTTGCCCTGGTTAAACTTCTCATCCCGGTTAAGCCCTGCTGGGCACTGCTCAACCCATTGCTGGATGCCTGTGCCAATACCTGGATTAGGGTCAACAACTTGCAGCAGCGGTTGTTTCTGCCCACCCGGCTGGAAATTGAAGGGCAGGTTCAGCTCAGCCGCGAAGAGTGGTACATGCTGATTGCCAACCACCAGTCTTGGGTGGATATCCTGATGCTGGTGCGCGTCTATGGCACGGATATCCCCGGGGTAAAGTTCTTTTTCAAGCGCAGCCTGCTGTGGGTACCGGTTCTGGGGCTTGCGCTCTGGGGGCTGGATTTCCCCAGTATGCGCCGCTTAAGCAAAGCGCAACTGGCGCGCAATCCAGCACTTAAGGGGCGGGATATGGAAGAGACCCGTCGCTTTTGCGACCGCTTCCGCGAGCATCCGGTCACCATTATCAATTTTATTGAGGGCACACGTTTTACCCCGGTCAAGCACCAGGCCAGCCAATCACCCTATCAGTACCTTTTGCCACCCAAGGCGGGCGGTATGGCCTTTACCCTGTCGGCGATGAATGGCCAGTTGCACCAGCTTTTGGATGTGACCCTTTGCTACCCCGAGGGCATTCCCACCTATTGGGATTATGCCTGTGGCAAGGTTAAAACCGTGAAGGTGCACCTGCGTACGCTGCCCATTAGGGCCGAGCGACTGGGCAACTATATCGACGATGAGGCTTTTCGCAGTGACTTTCAGCTGTGGGTAAATGAGCTCTGGCAGCAAAAAGATGAGCGTTTAAAACAGTTGATGGCAGATTGGGAAGGCCACTAGGGGAGTATCCAAACGCCCAAGCTGGCCCTATAGTAGGCAAATCCTGCCAGCTGCGCTGACAGGAGAGGGCGCCGGATAGGTCCGGTAACATCAGTTGTCTGCAGTCAGCCCGGGGACTAGGAGGGCAGCATGTTTTACTCGCTTAAAGATCTGTTCAGCAAATTAGGTCTACCCAACTCGCCCGATGCCATAGATGCTTTTATCGACAAGCATCGTCCTCTGCCGCAGGCCGAACCCCTGGCCAGCGCCACATTTTGGACCGCCGAACAGGCGGCCTTCCTCCGTCAAGCACGCGAGTCCAGCTCCGATTGGGCTGAGGTCGTCGACGAGCTCAATTGCCTGCTGCGCGATTGAGTCCCACCGCTGGCGCCAGCCCTAGCGGCTGGCGTTATTTGCCACAAAATTTGCCCTAAATTGTTAAAATTCAATAACCTATAAGGCTTCCCGTTTGCCATTGCGCAGCTAACCCGCTAAGGTTCGGCTTTGTAAAAAAGTCGCAATGAAGGAAGCCACCATGTTAAAAAAACCGCTCGCGCTACTGGTTGTAGCCGCACTGCCGCTCCTGGCCCAAGCTGAAGACGCACCCCGCCCTTGGGATGTGGAAGTGGATCTGGGTATTATCAATACCTCGGGCAACACCGAAACCTCCAGCTTTCAGGGTAAGTTAGATGCCAAGCAAAAGTTGGAAAAATGGGAAAACCAGTACATTGTCAGTGGCCTTTATAAGCAAGATCAGGTCGAAGATGGCAACGGTGTTAAATCCAAAGAAACCACTGCAGAAAAGTATTTCGGCTCGCTTAAATCGGCCTATCTGATTGGCTCAGAAAAGTCCTACCTGTTTGGCTACGGCTCCTACACCAACGACAAATTTGGCGCCTATGAAACCTATACCACCCTTGCCCTGGGTTATGGTGATTGGATCTACTCTTCGCCCAGGGTGCAGTGGTTTGCCGAAGCGGGTCCCGGTTATTTTGAGGGCAAAAAGCCTCAGGACGAGGTTACCGGGATAGCTATGAAAGAATCTGGCGCTATGCTTCGCGCCGCGTCTGAATTGGTGTGGAAAATCAATGGCCACTCTGAGTTTAAGCAAACTCTCAGCGTAGAGGCGGGTTCCGACAATACCCGCACCATTAGTGAAACCTCTCTGGCAACCAACATTACTGACGCCATGAAGATGAAAGTTGGCTTTAACCTGGCCAATGACTCAAAGGTTGATGCAGGTAAAGAGGCTACCGACACCACTACCTATGTAAACCTGGTGTACAGTTTTTAAACTCTTCGCCAGACAATACTAAAAAGCCCATAGGCCTACCCGCCATGGGCACCTATAATGGCGGGCTTATTTTCAGCCATAGAGTGTTTATGAGTTCGCCTCAATTCTCCAAATCTCTGTTAGCTCCTCGTTACTGGCCGTCCTGGCTGGGGGCGGGGTTTTGGTTTTTGCTGGCGCAATTGCCATATTCCTGGCAATGGTTTTTGGCCAGGCATTTGGGTTTTTTATTAAATTTGAATAAAAAACGCGTGCGCCAAGCGCGCATCAATATCGATTTATGCTTCCCTGAGCTGAGTCAGGCCGAGCGAGATCTGTTGTTGGCGCAAAATCTGGTTTCAACAGCAATGACCATTTTTGAAACCGGAATCGCTTGGTTTTGGCCGAAATGGCGCCTTAGACGCCTGTTTAATATTAGTGGCCTGGAGCATATCGAACAGGCGCAGCGCGATGGCCAGGGGGCTTTGCTGTTGAGCCTGCATTTCACTACCTTGGATATCGGCAGTGCCATGCTCGGCCAGCGCGTCAATTACGACGGCATGTATCGCCCCCATAAAAACCTTGTATTTGACTATCTGCAAAAAAAGCGGCGCGAGGCCTACTGCAAAGGGGGCATGGCGTTTAGTCGCGACAATGTGCGCGCAATGATTGGACAACTGCGCAAAGGCAGAATGATCTGGTACGCGCCGGATCGCGACCTGGGGGAGAAAATGTCGGTGTTTGTGCCATTTTTTGGCGTGCCGACAGCAACTGTGACCGCCACTGCACAGTTTGCGCGTATGGGGCGTGCCAAGGTAATCCCGTTTTGCCAATTTCGCCGTGCCGATGGCACGGGTTACGATGTGGTGATTCACCCGCCGTTTGAAAACTTTCCTACGGGCGACGATATCGCTGATGCGCGCCGGGTGAATGAATTTATGGAAAATGAGATCCGCAAAGCGCCTGAGCAGTACTTTTGGGCGCAACCGCGCTTTAAGACCCGCCCTGAAGGTGAGGCCAAAGTTTACTATTAACCCGACGATCAAATATATCGTCCTGACATATTTGATCGGCGCCCTGGAAAATCCGGCGCAGATGCGTAAATCTGCTTGATTTTCCAGGGCTAGCGCCAGCCTTCAGCTGACGGCGGCACATCCCTGTGCCGCACTATTAATCCGAC
>JBNLGJ010000039.1:0-40661 GCA_050305995.1 Cellvibrio sp. | reverse complement strand
ATTTAGGAAAGCAGTAGCCAATATATCGACTTGTCCACAGATAACACTTAATCTGTGCGTATAAGAAATGATTATGTTAAAGGGGTTTGGCGGAATATTGGCCAGGCAAACATTACAAAAATTGGCTGTGGATAAGCTTTTTCCAGAAGGTGATTTTCTACAGTTTCGTTAGCCGCAAATAGGAGATCGAACATTGTTCGGATTATTCAAGAAAAAGGAAAAAAAGGTAGAAGTTGAGCCAGAGTTTATTGTGGTCACGATTAATGCTCGTATTCAGCCAATGCACAGAGGTGAAATATACGAAGATCCTCTTGATGAAATTCTCTCGAAAAATTCTATCGGTGAGGTTTCTGGTGGTGGCACTCTTCAATCTCAATCTGGTGAAATCGAGTATTGTGATGTAGAAATCCAGGTTAAAAATTCAAACGATGATACTGTCGAATTAATTAGATCATCACTAGAAAAAATAGGAGTACCAAAAGGGTCAAAAATCAAAGTAGAAGCAACTGATTCCGAAATTGAGTTAGGTACTTTGGAAGGGTTGGCAATTTACTTAAATGGTACTGATTTGAATGCCGAGGTATATGCAAACAGCGACTCCAACCATGTTTACGCCGAGCTTGATCGGCTTACGCAAGGTAATGGCAAAGTCTACAGCTACTGGCAAGGCCCAACCGAAACAGCTTTTTATTTGTATGGTACTTCGTTTTCTCAAATGAAATCGCAAATATCGGAGTTAGTTAACAACTATCCTCTGTGCCAGAAATGCAGAGTTGAACAAATTGCATAAATGGCTAACAAACGGCTCCACCGGACATATTTTATTGTCACCTTTTTGTTCCAAAAAGCTGCCAACAAAATTTGCTCGGTGAGCCGGGCGTTATGTGAGCCTTACCATGAAGAGTCAGCCATGAACAAAATTGCATTTATCGGAGGTGTGCTTTGCCTTCTCTATGTGAGCCTAGGACTACTTGCCGGGTTACTTCCAGTAAACTTCTGGACATACATTCTTGACCTATTCGTAGAGCGGGAGCCGGGTACATTTTATAAAGTTGTTCCTACTGAAGGCGCAACATATAAAACACTTCTTGTAACTCTCGTTGGTATTGCATTAATTGTTTTAAGTAGAATGAAAGTCAAAAAAGAAAATAATTAATAGGCTTATGCATGGTGCATAATCACATAACAAAACGCAGCAACTCGCCACTGCGTGGCTGGACAGTTTGTAAGTCGCGCTTATGTGGTTTTGCTTCGCAAAAGTATTCCACAACGCACAACTTACAAACTGCCGTTGTGATTAACGTTAGGCACTTCAAATAGGCGAACCCTATGAAAGCGTTAGTAATACTCATATTTTTGGCTGGTTTTTCGTTGGAAGTCTTTGGATATGAGAGCGAGCGTGTTGTTCTAGAAGTCCCGGTTGTAAAACAGGGAAAGCAGCTGTGTGGGCCTGCGACACTTCAAATGATTTTTCAGTATTGGGGAGAAAGTGACTATAACCAATACGATATAGCGAAATCGATGTTAAACCAGTTTTTAGGTTCGCAACGTTACATAAAATCAGGAATATTACGCGGCACTCCAATTGATTGGTCAAAATACCCAGGAACCGGAACAATTAATATGCGTGAATTTTTAAAAAGGTTCGGTCGAGTTAAAAATATAATGCTGGAAAATGAACCGGCTTCGCCTAGTGAGCCTGAACGCCTATTTAATAAAGTAAGAGAAAGCGTGTACAACGGAGCGCCAGTGATAGTTCATCAGTATTGGTCAGGCGTGGGGTCTAATGGACATTACAGAATAGTTACAGGCTATGATGACAAAAAACGGATTATCTATCTTAATGATGCACATGGTGGTGTTCGAGTAACACAAACATATGATGAGTTCATGATGAAATGGAATTTTAATCAGCGTTGGCTTCACTACAACGCAATTTTCTTTGCGCCAACAAGTACTCCGTTGAACGCGACATTGTAATTTCCTAAAATGCACAACTTACAAACTGCTGTTGTGCTTAGAGGTTAGGCAGAAAGGAGGAAAGAATGGAATTTCATCGAGGCCGACTTATTGATCACGTTCATCTTAGGGTTGCCGATTTAGAGGAG
The DNA here is from genome assembly GCA_050305995.1 of Cellvibrio sp. Classification (GTDB taxonomy): domain Bacteria; phylum Pseudomonadota; class Gammaproteobacteria; order Pseudomonadales; family Cellvibrionaceae; genus Cellvibrio. The sequence continues at coordinate 38,553 of JBNLGJ010000039.1, read as the reverse complement.
AGCAAGCGGTTCTATCGCGCGGTGTTCGAAGCCTTAGGTCATCCAGGCATCCTGCATGAGGGGCAGGGATACTTTTATGCAGAAGAGTTATTTGTAGACAAGGCGGACGACTACGCTACAAGAGTTCATCTTGCTTTCCAGACGCCTGACCGGGAAACCGTGCACAATTTCTACCAGGCAGCGCTAGCATCAGGGGGACGCGACAATGGAGCCCCCGGAGAGCGGGCCTATCACCCGGGCTACTATGGGGCATTTGTATTAGATCCGGACGGCAACAATATTGAAGCGGTCTTTCATGGCCCCTTCGAGCGCAATACGCCTTCGGTGGTAATAACTGCTAAATGAAGAGTGGCACTACACTGTCGCGTCAGCCCGACAAACGGCTGTGATAACAACTCAACAACTGCAGCAGCACATTAGACGACAAGAGCCCTTAATGATCTTGAAGATACTTATGAAAAATGTGCACTTGAACCTGCGTCTACTTTTAGTGGGGATTACAGCAGCACTTTTTTTCGCTTCTACGGCAAAAGGCCAAGAAGCCGAAGAATTGAAAAGTGATCTTATTCACTCCGACCTACCGCTCTTTGGCAGTGAAGGAGACAACGAGTGGCCACAGCACTTTTATGATAACGACTCATTTGGATGCACAAGTCGTGTGGCCTTCGGCGACTGGATTTTTAAGGAGCAGACGGTCGTAGCTGATGACAACGTGGAGTGGTATCGATTCAGCAACTACGGAGTTTTTCATTGTTTTGCCAATATATACCACGCAAACGAACGTAAAGATCTTGATAATACAGATCCCCATCCATCATTTTTTGTGGATCTTGGCAGTATAAAAGCAGATGGAAAACCAATTGAGATTTGGGCAATTCAAATTGGAGCAAGACCAGGGAGTGACTTTTTACTGTTGTCTCGCAGCCCTACTGACGGATTAATTGAGAGCTTCAATGTTCTTCAAACCGAATGCCCCCGAGCAAATGTGCGAGATGCAAAGTCTCTGGATATTCTGCTGACCCGCTACTGCGCAATCAATTCCCGTAGAGAACTTATTCGCTTTGCTCATCGCATGGTTAAACTCCCTCCACTGGGAACTCTAATCCTTGTACCCGAGAAGGATGACGCCGGAAAAAGCGCCAGCAAATAATATGCCTAGTTCAATAGAGAAATACGCCGTACAACAAACGTGTAGCGGGAAAAATTAGCCATGTACAAATGCCCATAGTGTCAAAAGGAGTCCATTTCAGGCTGGAAAAAGCTTATTTCGAGTCGTTTCAATCCGATTAAGTGTATTGCCTGCGGTGGCCTATCGTATATTTCTCCAAGATTCTTTAATCATAGTATGCATCTACTTATATTAGTGAATACTGCTGCCTGGGATTTTGTTATATATCTTAAAACGGGCTGGCCCTTAATAATAATTCCCCCAATCTTTGTATGGGAGAGGCATTGGTTTATAAAAAAAGCACCTGTGAAACACAAGGCTTAAAAAAGCATGGACACTTCCAATACGACTTCACCCGTTTTTTAACTCTGGGCAGCCGCGAGCCTAAACCGCAGTTTTCCGCCACGCTGCCAAAGCAATTGATTCAAAGCATTCTGGCCAACAAGCATTTGCAAAAGCTGTTTATAGAACCCCACTTGGTTAAGCGCTTAGGCTTAAACGACTCACGCATTCGCTTTCAGGGTTGCAGAGCGGTTAGGCATGATGACCATGTGCATATACAAATATAGCCACGCGGATTAATAAAACTCGATTAATTATGAAAAATAGAATTTCACTATTACTTTCGCTGTTTGCTCTCTTGATTGCATCCTGTGCATCAACACCTAACTCACCGCAAAGCAGTGAAATGGCCTGCGAAAGTGCAGACGGGGTTTGGACTGATTTTAAATCGCTCTACCCAGAAAACTACTTAAATGGAGATGATCTCCATCGGCATATATGTAGGATCCGCACTCATGAAGAAGCTGTCATCTGCACCGACAATTCTCAATGCAAGGGTTTGTGCATACCAGAGAAAGAAGTAGACCCAGGAGCCGCAGCTACCGGCTTTTGCGCCCAATACACTTGGCCAAGTTACAGCGAACAGGAAAAGAACATAATAAATGGCAAGGTTTCTCATCCTACAATCTCAACCGAGGATACAGACGAAAAAGCCGGAATGCTTAAGACGTTACAAGCAAACAAAACTAAATGGGTGCAATTTGAAGCAAAACAATACCATTTCAAAGCAAGAAATGAGAACTGCTATTGCCTTTTTGGTCCCTATTACGGCCCGGTAGAAGTATTTGTAAATAACGAACAAGTTCAAAATGTCATTTACCGCGGAGAAAAACGCGACGGATACCAAGCTGGTGACCGAGTCAAAATAGACACTCAGTTAAAATTTACCATTGATGAATTATTTTATCGCGTGGAAAACCTCATTAAAAATGCAACAGAAAACACTTTACTTACGCTTGAGTATGATCCTGTATTTGGCTTTCCAAGCCTTATTGACTACGACAGAACTGACTGGGAAGATAACCAAAGCAGGATGGTCATTTCTGACTTCGTACTCGTTGAGTAAATCCCGGCGTACACAGCATAAAAACAACAAAGGCGCTCAAGGGCGCCTTTGTTGTAAGTATCACTTCGGCCATCAATCCATTTTAAAAAACGTCGCACGGTAGTGCTTTAATTCCTCAATGGAATCACGGATGTCATCCAGCGCTAAATGCGCGCCGGATTTTTTTACCCCGGCGCTTACATCCGGGCGCCAGCGGCGGGCGAGTTCTTTGATGGTGCTTACGTCCAGGTTGCGGTAGTGGAAGTAGTTTTCCAGTTGGGGCATGCCACGTACTAAAAAGCGGCGGTCCTGGCAGATGGAGTTGCCGCAGATGGGCGATTTGCCTTTGGGCACCCACTGCTCTAAAAACTGAATGGTTTCGGCTTCGGCTTGCTCGATGCTGATTTGGCTTTCGCGCACGCGCTGGGTGAGGCCGGATTTACCGTGCTGGTTGGTGTTCCACTCGTCCATAGCCTGCATGATGTCGTCTGGCTGGTGAATAGCAAATACGGGACCTTCGGCGAGCACATTGAGGTGGGCGTCGGTGACTATGGTGGCGATTTCGATAATCACATCGCTGTCCGGGTCCAGGCCGGTCATCTCCAGGTCGATCCAGATCAGGTTGTTTTCATTTTGCATGGGTAAATCCTCGTTAAATCAGGCACAATGCCGCGCAGCTTAGTGTAATTAATCAGCTTAGCCAAATATCGGTAAAACCCTTAGAGCCAGCATCAGCGCGAATGTCCAAACGCAAACTCACCCGGCGCCAGCAGTGGCGCATCGAAAAAATCCAGGAAGAGCGCAGCGCCCGCGCCGCCAAGCGCGATCAGCGCGCCGACGAGCAGCTGAGCGAAACCGACCTGGGGCCTGAGCAGCACGGCCTGATCATCACCCATTACGGCACCCAGGTGGTGGTGGAAACCACCGAGGGCGAAAATGCCGGCCAACACCAGCGCTGCCACTTTCGCAGCAACCTGGGTTCTTTGGTAACTGGCGACCGCGTGGTCTGGCGCCCCGGCAACCCCACCGGGGTGGTGGTGGCGGTGATGCCGCGCACTTCAGCCCTGCAGCGCCCCGACCCCCACGGTGATATGAAAACCGTAGCCGCCAATATCGACCGCATTTTGATTGTGGTGGCGCCCTACCCCGAGCCCCACGCCAATCTGATTGACCGCTATCTGGTGGCGGCCAACGCCATCGACATAGAGCCGGTGCTGATCATCAATAAAAGTGACCGTATCGACGACAGCACCCGCGCCAAAGTGGAGTATTTAGCGGCCACTTATCGCCAACTGGGTTACGAGGTACTTAAAGTCTCCACCAAAACCGAGCACGGCCTGGACGAGCTGCGCAATTTTGTCACCCAATTCACCAGCGTGTTTGTCGGCCAATCCGGCGTAGGAAAATCGTCATTAATCAATGCGTTACTGCCAGAGTCTAACCTCAGGGTGGGGGAGTTGTCAGAGCGGCAGCAGGGCACTCACACCACCACCAGCGCCACCCTCTTGCACTTTCCCGGTGGGGGGCTTTTAATCGACTCGCCGGGTATTCGCGAATTTGGACTTTGGCACATGGAGGAAGACCAGGTGCTGGAGGGTTTTATCGAATTCCGGCCCTTTATTGGCTACTGCAAGTTCCGCGATTGCTCCCATCGCCACGAACCTGGCTGTGCCATTTTAAAAGCGCTGGATGAGGGTAAGATCAGTCAGACCCGCATGGATTCCTACCGGTATATTTTGAGCACACTCGATACCGACACCTTTTAACTCAAGGAGTTAACTATGGCGCTTCCCTTTGTAATTGAACCTACCCAGCTGGCGGCACTGCTCGCCCAGCCCACCAGCAAGCTGCTGGTGATTGATATGTGCGCCGAAGCCACCTATATGCAGGGCCATGTTGATGGCGCCATCCATGTTCCACCGCAAAAAATTATTGCAGCGGAAGGCCCGGTACCGAACAAAATTGCCTCGGTGGAAAAGCTCAACCGTCTTTTTTCCTTTTTGGGCTTAACGCCGGATACGCACGTTGTTGTCTATGACGACGAGGGCGGCGGCTGGGCCGGACGCATGATCTGGACTCTTGATGCCATAGGCCACAAGCACTACTCCTACCTTAACGGCGGCCTGCATGCCTGGCTGGCCTCCAAGCAGCCGGTGACGCGCGAGGTGCCCACCGTCACCCCCAGCAAGGTATCGGTAAAACTCGACCCCAAAGTGGTTATCGAGATTCCCGACCTACTGCTGGAGCTGGAGCGCGCCGACTCGCTGATTTGGGATGCGCGCAGCCCGGCGGAATACTCGGGCGAGCGCATTACCGCCCAGAAGGCGGGCCATATGCCCGGGGCGATCAACTGTGACTGGACCAACCTGATGGACCCGACCAATGCCCTGCGCATTCGCACCGATGCCAAAGACTACCTGACCAGCCTGGGTATCACCGGCGACAAACGCATTATCACCCACTGCCAAAGCCACCACCGCTCGGGGTTTACCTACCTGGTGGGCAAGGCCCTGGGCTTTAATATTCGCGCCTACCACGGCTCCTGGGCGGAGTGGGGCAACCACCCCAATACCCCCGTGGAGGCATGCTTACCGGAACCCGCCTGAGCACAGAGGAAAAGCGATGCGCTTGTTGCCGGAGATATCTTGGGACACAAGGCCCAACGCCAGTAACTTGGGCAGGTTGCGGGTAAATTCGCCCCAGCGCGGCAGGGCAATTAAATAGTTATCACTAGGTTCATAAAAGACCAGCACCTGGTTCATCTTGCACATATCGATATGCAGGCTGTCGGGGTAGACCACCTGGCCGTAGCGCCAGCCGCCAACGGAGATAGGCTCAGTGGTGTGCGGATTGCCTCGACAATTTCCGCGACGCTGGTGGGCTAAATATCCCTGGCCAGGCGCACCCCGTTAATCTGGGTGATGTTTTCCACCCAATCATCGCCAAAGCTGTACCCAAATTTATCGTCGCCAGACCTGGCCACTACCAGCCAGGTCCGCAACAGCAGGGCTTTGCCCAGTCGCCACAGCCATTTAAAGCCAGTACCCAACGGAGTGAAATCATAAGCCGTCCTTCCTGTTGCTTTTATTTTGTTGTTTATTGCGGGGCCAGATTCAGTGGCGCTGTGTTAATGGGCTGGTGTATGCAGGCGCAGCCCCCTACAATTTGCCCTTTGAACATTTGCCCTTTGAACTCATGTGTCATCTGCCATCAGGCAAGCTGACTCGCCACCGCACTTTAGTGGAATGCAATCCGCGCTGGAACCATGGCCTCATCTTTGATTAACGAACGCCCATTGCTAGTCTCCCCCGCCCTGGCCGCCACCATTGGCCTGGAGGAGGCCTGCATGCTCTCTGCGCTAAGCGACTTTGCCAACTTCCAGGGCGCGGCAGATCAGGCTGGCCAGTGGTACCGCCTGGACGAAGCCTGGGTGAACCGCTTAATGCCCTTCTGGAACGAATACGACATTCAGCGCATCAGCAAAAACCTGAAGGATCAAGGCATTATCCAGCTGGGGTCGGCGCCCTTTGTCAGCAGCCGCGAGCTGCTGGTGGCCTTTGACCTGGCCTCGACACCCCAGGCACAACCTAATTCACAAACCCAACCGCTGCGCGTTAGCGAACCCCAGCACCAACCTGGCGCTAACCTGATAGCGCCCAACTGGCAGCCGGATGGCGAGCTGCTCAAGCGCATTGCCGAGCACAATATTCCCGATTACTTTATCCGCCAGCAGCTGCCCGAGTTTGTCACCTACTGGCGCGAACGCGGCGAGATCAGCCACTCCTGGGGCGCCAAGTTCCTCAAGGATATAGTCAAGAAGTGGGCGCACCAGCAAACCGAGATCGCCCGCCAGCAGCGCGAAACACGCGAGCGCCAGGAGCGCGACAGCGAGGCCGACTTTTTGCGCCGCGACCAGGAGCTGGCCATGCACAGCCAGTGGCGCCCAAGCCGCGACGCCCTGGAGCTGCTGGTCAAGCACGCCGGCATCAGCCTGGCCTTTGTCGAAGACGCCATCCCCGAATTTGTGGTCTACTGGCAGGAGCGCGGCGAAGTGGGCCGCACCTGGAACAGCAAGTTTATCCAGCACGTTAAACGCCAGTGGCAGCGCTATCACAGCGCCCTGGAGCACGACACCGAGCCGCGCCGGCTGCCCGATAACTGGCAGCCGAGCAAAGACGTTTATGATGTGCTCAGGTTAGCTAATATAGACTTGGCCTTTGCCCAGCAGCAGCTGCCGGAGTTCTCGCTCTACTGGCGCGAGAGCAACCAGTTGCACAGCAGCTGGAACACCAAGTTTCTGCAGCATGTAAAATACCACTGGGCCAAGCAGCACGCGCTTAACAACCAAGCCTTAGCTCCTAACGCATCACCGTCAGTTACAGGCGCATCACCACAGGTTAATACCCATGCAGGACAGCAATTCGCTCATCCAACAGGTCGCACAAGAGATAGCAGCCTCACACAACAGCTCAACGACCGCAGCTGGGCAAGCTGAAGCACAGCAGGCGCAAACCCCGCCCAGTGCCGAATTGATCGACGCCATCAACCAGGTGTTTGCCCTGTTTCGCATCAATTACCACAACCAGTATTACAGTGCCTTCAGCCAGGTGGAGCTGCTCAACCAGGCCAAGCGCCTGTGGCTCAACTCCCTCGGCCAATTCAGCCCCGAGGCGATTTTGCGCGGCGCCAAAAAGGTGATCGAGGAATCCGAGTACCTGCCCACCCTCAACCGTATGATCCGCGCCTGCCAGGGCAACCTGGCCGAGTTTGGCCTGCCCGATGCCCACAGCGCTTACGTTGAGGCCTGCCAGGCCCCCAGCCCCAAGGCGACTTACCGCTGGAGCCACCCCGCGGTTTACCATGCCGGCAGCGCCAGCGACTGGTTCTTTTTGGCCAGCAGCGCCGAAAAAGACGCCTTCCCGGTCTTTGAACGTCACTATCAGCGTATTTGTGCACGGGTGATGAACGGCGAAACCCTGCCCGCCCCCAATGTCCCCGCCCTGCCCCAGGAGATAGTGACGCCCCTGAGCCGGGAGGAAAACATCAAACGCATGGAAGAGCTGCGTAAATCCCTGGATCTCTAACAACCCATCTCACTTTTAGAATTCGCCTATGAAGAAACCTGTTAGCCAATGGCTACTGGGCTTAAGCCTGGTTGCCTACCCTATCGCCAGCCTGGTGCTGGTGCTATTCCTCGCCAGCTATCGCCCAGCCGCAGGCCCCAACCTGGGCCTGGAAACCATTGAAGACTTTACCAGCACCACCGAGCTGCCCGACTTTGCCGCTATAGAGCAATCGCCCGAGCGCAAAAAGGAATTTTTAAATTTACTGCGCCCGCTGGTGGAGGAGAAAAACGAACGGCTGCTGAAATCCCGCGCACGACTGCTCAAAATTAAAGAGGACTGGGAAGACGATCAGCAGCTGAGCGAATTGAGCGCGCGCAACCTGGACACCATGCGCAACAAGTGGCATGTGACCCATGAGGTTTACCCGGAGACAGACCGCGCTATAGAAATTTTAATGCTGCGGGTGGATATCATCCCCACCGCCATGGTCTTGGCCCAGGCGGCGGTGGAATCCGGTTGGGGCACCTCGCGCTTTGCGGAAGAGGGCAATAATTTATTTGGCCACTGGTGCTATACCCCGGGCTGCGGCCTGGTACCCAAACAGCGGCTGGAGGGCGCCAGCCATGAGGTGCGCAAGTTCGCCAGTATTGAAGAATCGCTGAGCGCCTATTTCCGCAACATTAACACCAACAACTCCTATCGCCCCTGGCGCCAACTGCGCGCGCAATTGCGCAATGACCCGGCGCAATTTACTGCTGCGAATATGGTTGCCGAGCTGGGCAAATACTCCGAGCGCGGCCAGCCTTATATCGACCAGCTGCGCAAACTGATTAAGCGCAATCACCTGGAGTAAGGCGAAGCGCGCGCAAAAAAAAAATGCCGGTCAACGACCGGCATTTTTTAATCCTGATAGTGCCACTCACCGTTTATATCGGTTGCCAACCACTGTTGCGTAAACCACAAAAAGCGCCCTTTCTCAGCGCTGGTCGCAGTGCAATTGTAGCGAGTGCGGCCCTGCTTAAGCGGCTGTACCGCCCTTACCCAAAGCTCTTCGCCGCGCACCTGGGCGGTAATCGCGCCCTGCCCTGTCGCAAAGCAATTAATGCGTTTTAACAGCGCGCTATCCTGCGGCTTAATGACCAGCCAGGGGCGCGCACCGGCGCGCACAATCAGGTTGTCGAGCGGCTGCCCCTTATCATCAGCCCAGCGTGCGCTCAGGTTTAATGCCTGGCTATTTACCTTGAGGATAAAATCCTCCAGCTCGGTAAACATTCCACCAAAGGGAAAGCGCGGTAGCGCCTGGGGGTTATCGCTTGGCGACAAAGGCCCGGATTGCTGGCCAAAGGCGATATAACCCTGCGCCTTCAATAGCGACTCTATGTGCACATCATATTCACCAAAGGGATAGGCAAAAAATTTCGCGGCAGAACCTATCTTCTGTTCAATTATATTTTGTGCATTACTAATTTCACCTAAAATTCGCTGCTGCCACTGCTCGCGAGTTTCACCTGCCATTAAGCGCACCAGGTGCGCGTGGCTCACCGAGTGGTTGGCAATAGTCGCGCCCGCTTTACTCATTTCGCGCAACTGATCCCAGCTCATAAATAATTTGGATTGACCAACCGAACTCGTATTCACAAAAACCGTAAATGGCCAGCCGCGTTTTTTTAGCAAAGGGAAGGCTGTGGTGAACACTGAAATGTAAGCATCATCAAAACTTATGGCGATGGTTTTATCTGGCAAGGGCGCCCCCTGGCGCACCGCTTCTGTCAATTGACTGAGTGGCACTACGGTAAAACCAGCGCGGGCAAGATAATCCAGATGGGCAATAAAGCGTTCGGGTGAAATACTGGTGGATTTGGGTGTGCTATCGCTCACATGGTGATACTCCACTACCACTGCCGCACTGTTATTAAGGCTAAATAGCAGCGCCAATAAGCCTACTAAAGTGCGCATAAAAGGCACGTTTAAAAACCCGTACAATTACCCACCCTATATTGATTTTCCAAATTGGTTTTGCAATCCCAGCTGAGGCTGGTACCACCCATAGTTTCGCGCGGCTGCAACTGAACTATGCGCCCCGAGCCAAATTCTGCGGGGTCCAGCGCAATTTGAATCACGCCACCCAGGCGCATCTCCACCTGCTCAATCAATCCAGGTTCGCGCAGCTCACGCGAGCTTAACTGCATATCGACAAAACTGGAGGGCCATTCCCCGGTCTCCAAATAATATTGCGCAACTTGAGTTTTAAGCGGAGTGACTAAACCAAGGGCCTGGGCCACTTTGGATTTGCGCAGCGCGCCAAAGGTTAAAGAATTCATTACGCCAGATAACCCCTGTGGCTCATCCCGTGGCGGATTATCGGACACCCTGGCCTCCGCAGCGGGCGCGACTCTTGGCGTAACACTGGGCGTAACAGCCGCGGCAAATTCTGGCTGGGCAAGTAAATTATTTAGCGCTTCGCTATAGGCTTTTTCAAGGCTGCGCACCGGATTTTCACTGCGCCCCTCCAGCGTGGAGCCGCTGCCCTGGGTACTCTGCACAAACAGGGTCACACCTGTATCCGGGTCCTCCAGCGTCCAGCGAATACTGAGCCAGACGTTATTGCGCGAGAACTCACCAAAGGTAAACCTATTTAAATTGGCCGTTTGGTTAGTCTGACCTATGTTGGTTTTGCAGGCATTGATACGAATTTTTTCCACTTGCTGGTTGAGCAGCAGCGCCAGATGTTTATTTTGATCGCGCTTGGGCAAATTGGAGTGATTACTCATGTTGCGATAGCCGTTCACGTCCAGGTTTCGACTTAAAATACTATTGAGGCTTGATATATCGCCAAGTAAACCTGAATAGCGACGATTAAATTCAGCATAATCCAAGGTCGCCGGAGATACACAGTCGCCGCCAAAATACATATAGGCCAATTTATCGGTGGCCAAGGCATGCTGATACGCGGACCAATCAAGGGCAGTGCGTATTAGCCATTTTGATGGCTCTGCTCCGGCGTACTTGCGCGGGCTTAGCTGGTCGGTAGCCTGCGCCGGTGGCATGCTGCCAATATCAACACTTTGCGACTCAGCAGCCTGATTCAACTTGCGATCGGAATAGTGGACCTTACCGCTGGGATCGACCCACTTATAAATTTCTGCTGCAACATCTCTTCCAAACACCAGCAGTAAGAGCGCAAACCCTAGGGCGAATTTTCCCTGCTTTGATTTAACCTGCATTGCTCACGACTCCTGTTCAATAAACCTTAAACCTACACCGGTTGTCTCCACGCGCACCACCTCCATTTTCAACACAGGCGCATCATCAGCAATACCTTGCACCTGGCCCATCAAATGGCTGCCAATAGGCGGCACCAGCTCTGGCTCAAGCACAACAAAAACCCCGCCGTCGGAAATGTCGCGAGTTTTAACCACCAACTCACCTACGGCTTGATGTTGAATTTTAATGTGGCAGACAAAAGGCGTACGTATGTGTTTGCGTTTTTCGTGTCCCATAAATTCCTCGGTGTTGGTGTTTTCCCATAAAAAAGGTGAGTCAAACTCACCTTTTTTATTTGCAAATTATTTTTCTACCACTTCCGCTCTATCAACTTTCTGGAAACCGCGCGGCAGTTTATTGCCGCGACGCCCGCGCTCACCTTTGTAGTGCTCCAGGTCGGCAGCTTTCAACGTAATAAAACGCTTGCCCGAGTGCAGTGTCAATTGCTGGCCCGGATGAATCACACTGACGGCAATAACATACTCCTCGCGCGCCGCCGCACGGGCGCTGGGAATATTCATAATTTTATTGCCCTTGCCGCGCGGCAGTTCTGGCAATTCCGTCACTGGGAACACCAGCAGGCGGCCATCGTTACTCACCGCCGCCAGCAATGCCTGGCTGGGATCATTGACAATTTGCGGCGGCAGCACTTTGGAGTTTGCCGGCAGGGTCAGGAGCGCCTTGCCCGCTTTGTTTTTACTGGATAAATCATCCAGCTTGGCAACAAAGCCGTAACCGGCATCAGAGGCCAGCAGCACCCGCTGCTCTTCCGCGCCCATTAACACGCCTTCAAAGGTAGCGCCGCTGGGGGGATTGATGTGGCTGCTCAAAGGCTCGCCCTGGCCGCGCGCCGAGGGCAGCTTGTGCGCGGGCACTGAGTAGCTGCGCCCGGTGGAGTCAATCAGAATCACACTCTGATTGCTCTTGCCGTGCACGGCAAATTTAAAACTGTCGCCGGCTTTATAGCTGAGGCTGGTGGGATCCAGGTCGTGGCCTTTACCAGCGCGAATCCAGCCTTTATCGGAAATCACCACAGTCACAGGGTCGGCGCTAACCAATTCGGTTTCGCTAAATGCCTGGGCTTCGGCGCGCGCCACAATGGGTGAACGGCGGTCGTCGCCATATTGCTCCGATGCTTGCAGCAGCTCTTTGCGAATCAGATTTTTTAACTTGACCGCCGAGCCGAGAATGCCCTGCAGTTGATCGCGCTCTTTTTCCAGCTCCGCCTGCTCGCCGCGAATTTTCATCTCTTCCAAACGCGCCAACTGACGCAGCTTGGTTTCGAGAATGTATTCAGTTTGCTCTTCGGTCAGCTCAAAGCGCTTCATCAATTCGGCTTTGGGCTCTTCCTCTTCGCGGATGATGCGAATCACTTCGTCGAGGTTTAAAAACGCGATCAACAAACCCGCCAACAGGTGCAGGCGGCGCTCGACTTTATCCAGGCGATATTGCAGACGGCGGCGAGTGGTGACGGTGCGAAAGCTGAGCCACTCGCTCAAAATTTTATTGAGCGCTTTTACCGCCGGACGGCCGTCGATGCCTATCACGTTCATGTTGACGCGATAGGTGCGCTCCAGCTCGGTGGTGGCAAACAAATGTTGCATCACCTGCTCTAAATCAACGCGATTGGAGCGCGGCACTACCACTAAACGGGTGGGATTTTCATGATCCGATTCGTCGCGCAGGTCGGCGACCATAGGCAGTTTTTTCGCCTGCATCTGCGCCGCGATTTGCTCAAGGATTTTGGCCCCGCTCACCTGATGCGGCAGTGCGGTAATCACTATATCGCCCGAGTCTTCATCTTTTTGCCAGACGGCGCGCATGCGCACACTACCGCGCCCGGTTTCGTACATTTTAATCAGGTCATCGCGCGAGCTGATGATCTCCGCCTCGGTGGGCATATCCGGGCCGAGTATGTGCTGGCAGAGTTCGGTTACAGTCGCATTGGGGTTGTCGAGCAGGTGTACACAGGCGCTGACCACTTCGCGCAAATTGTGCGGCGGAATATCGGTGGCCATACCCACCGCAATACCCGTAGTGCCGTTAAGCAACAAGTTAGGTACGCGCGCGGGGAACACCATTGGCTCGTCGAGCGTGCCGTCAAAGTTGGGCTGCCAATCGACGGTGCCCTGGCCCAATTCGTCCAGCAAAACTTCGGCGTATTTGGTTAAGCGCGATTCGGTGTAGCGCATGGCGGCGAAGGATTTGGGATCGTCGGGCGAACCCCAGTTACCCTGGCCATCCACCAGGGTGTAGCGATAGGAAAATGGCTGCGCCATCAGCACCATGGCTTCATAGGCGGCCGAGTCGCCGTGCGGGTGGAATTTACCGATGACATCGCCCACGGTGCGCGCCGATTTTTTGTATTTGGCGCTGGCCTTTAAACTCAGCTCACTCATGGCGTAAACAATGCGGCGCTGCACCGGTTTAAGGCCATCACCTATGTGCGGCAGGGCGCGATCGAGGATTACGTACATGGAGTAATCCAGATAGGCTTTTTCGGTATATTCCTTAAGCGCTATGCGCTCATCGGCTTCGGGGAGTACCACAGAATCTGTCATTGATAACCCTTAAACGTTTTTTACATTCACGTTTTAATTGCTAAAAAATCGCTATTAACAGCTTGTTGAAATGCGTTTTCGAGCCAGCCAATGCAAGACAGATAGAATTTCAACAAGCGGTTAAAAGTTTTATTTACTCAGCAGCGGAATACTGCCTTTTTCTTCAATATTCATTGCCGGCAGCCAGGCGCTAAAATCCAGCTTGGCTTTAAAGTTATAACCGACTTTATCGCTCAAGCCATTTTTACCCAGATGCTCAAGCAGGTGGACTAGCTGTAAAATATTGGCAGTGACCACCACGCTGACCTTGGTTTCCTGATAAGCTTTTAAGATCGGCAATTGACTGCTAACCCCTGTCAGCAAATCGTAGTTTTCTATACCTATGCTGTAGGAGATCCCCCGCAGAGAAAGATCGCGAGCATTGGGGTTGGTGATGAGCAAATCGACTTGAATAGGTTGTGCAAAGCCCTGGGAGGGTAGAACTTTAAGGGCAGCAACCTTAACACTGGGTTTTTCCAGTTTTGCGCCTGTCAGCGCACAGCCGGAGAGATAAAACAGTACAAGAAATAACCCGAAGCGATAACAAAGTATTATTGATTTCATTAAATAGCTCTATCTGAATTTTTTGTGACTTGAGCAACTGGCATAAACACCCTTGAGTGGTCTAATTCGCCGCTGGGCGAAACCGACTAAGAACTTCCAATATCATGCATCCAACCAACGCGAAAACACTACTCGATCGGCAGCAGCTGCAGGGCGCGCGGGCTATTCGTTTTCTCGATCGGGAAGAAACCCGCTTCCCGCTGTTAATGCGCATGTGTATGGATTTCGGCTTTCGCGTGCTCCAGCTTCACCCCAAGGTCTACAGTCATATTTCGCGCAAATGGGTGCCGGTTCAATGCGAATTTATTCTGGCCAGTCAAAACCCCGACAACAAGCTGTGGTACCAATGGACCTCGGGTTTTTCCTCTTTGGAGTTATTGCAGGATTACGTCCGCAGCCACGAGGTAGACCTGCTCCACGCCCAGCTCTTTGGCGACGAAGACACTGATCTGGTACAGGGCTACTAGTCGCCCATCTCCCACTCAAACTCTTCAAGCAGATCCAGCGGCTCCATCTCATCGCCCTCCAGGTTCTCATCCCAGTTGATCCCAATGAGCAAGAGGTCTTCATGCATGCCCGGCAGCCAGTCTTCCAGGAATTCATCCAGATCAATCGCCACCGGATGGTAGCCGGCCCAGTCTTCACGGCAGTGGACTGTGGCAAAAGCCTGCTGTGACCAAAAGGGCATAACATCCATATTCTGGTGCTGCTCAGAGCCGCAAAGTGCCCAGCCCTCTTCGCCCTGTAAGCTCCAGACACACCCCTGCTCCAGGGCCTCGACGACAAAACGATCAAGGTTTTCGTCGAGATCCCCACTCAATCCATCGGCTTTTTCACTCATAAGGCTACCTATTTTTGTCAGTGATTCAGGTTAGAGCACCAAGCGGTTGCCCAGGGCTTTTAGCCAGCGCCGCAGCGCCAGATAGTTGGGACAGACACTGGCAACCAGCGCCCAAAACGCCGGGCTGTGGTTGTGGTGACGCAGATGACTGACTTCGTGGGCAACAAGATAATCCACTACCGCTTCGGGAGCCAGAAGTATCTGCCAATTGTACTGGATAGCGCCGGCACTGGTGCAATGACCCCACTTTGAGCGGGTTGCTTTTACGCTCACCTGACTAAAGCGCAGGCCCATTTGCGCCGCCAGCACCCGGGTTTTGGCGCTAAGCAGTTGCAACGCCTGCTGCTGATACCAGCGCGCCAGCAGCTCGCGAATTTGCACCTGCTGGGGTTTGCGCGAACGCGATGAGAGGATCAGGTGCAACTCTTGCCCAACGCGAGCAGCGGCAGCAGTATTACCTGTAGCCAACACCAAGGCCAAGCTTCCATCCAAAAAGGGCAACAAAGAGCCAGTGCGGTACTCGGCGGTGGCCGGCTGCTGCAGTAAATGCTGTTGCTGCTCGGCGACCTTGGCCCTGACCCAGGCAGCTTTTTGCTTGAGAAAGGTCAGCAGGTAGGTCTCCGCCACAGCCACAGGTGCACGCAGCGTCACTTGCGCCTGGCGCACCTCGATGGCGACACTGCGCCGCCGGGGCGAGCGCACAATCCGGTAGGCAAAGCCCAGGGGCGAGCTAGCTGTTTCCGGCTGAGCCTTAGCCATAGCGGCTATCCGCCACAAATGGATTGCTGCGGCGCTCCTCACCAAAGGTCGACATAGGGCCGTGACCGGGAATAAATTTCACCTCATCACCCAGCGGAAACAACTTATTGCGAATAGAATCCACCAGCTGATTGAAGTTGCCACGGGGAAAATCCGTGCGCCCAATTGAGCCGCGAAAAAGTACATCACCCACCTGCGCGAGCTGCGCTGAAGGGCTGTAAAACACCACATGGCCAGGAGTATGGCCAGGGCAAAACAACACCGCCAAGCTCTCTTTGCCTATCTGCACCTGGTCGCCCTGATCGAGAAAACGCTCGGGCACAAAGTTTTCAACTGGGGCAAAGCCCATCATTTGGCTCTGTTTATCGAGCACCCCAATCCAGAACATATCGTCTTTATGAGGGCCAATAATTGGCAGCTGCAGCCGCTTGGCCAGTGCAGCGGTACCACCAACGTGATCCAGATGACCGTGGGTAAGCAGGATTTGTTTGAGGTTGACACCCTGGCGAGCAACAGCGGCAAGAATCAGCTCTATATCCCCGCCCGGGTCAACCACCGCCGCCTCCAGGGTCTGATCGCACCAGAGCAGGGTGCAATTTTGCTGATAGGGGGTTACGGGAATAATTTGATAGCGCAGCACGTCTAGCCTCTGCCGTTAGGGATCTCTTAAAAACTGCCCGCCAAGATACCACAGCTACCCCAAGTCAGTGATTTTGCTGTGGATTTTTCCTCGCGATTGGCGCGAGTTTGCTACACTCGCCGCCATCAGCCAAGGCCGCCAGCCCCAGGGCCGCGCCGGCCTCAAAGTAGAGAAGATAAAAACTATGAACGAGAAACTATTTGTCGGCTTGCAGCGCCTGGTGCCACAACATGGCCTATCGCGCCTGGTCGGCTGGCTCGCCGCCAGCAACGCCAAGCCCATCAAAAATACCTTTATCAGCTGGTTTGTTAAGCGCTACAACGTAGATATGAGCTTGGCGCTGGAGGAAAATCCACTGGCCTACAGCTGCTTTAACGACTTTTTCACCCGCGCGCTCAAGCCAGATGCACGCCCAATCGATAGCAATAACCAATCCATTGCCTGCCCCGCCGATGGCGCCATCAGCCAGCTCGGCAAGATTGAATCCGGGCGAATCTTTCAGGCCAAGGGCCAGGATTACTCTGTACTGGAACTGCTCGGCGGCGATGAATCCCTGGCAGCGGAATTTGACGGAGGCAATTTCGCCACTGTCTATCTGTCACCGCGCGACTACCACCGGGTGCACATGCCCTACGCGGGTAAACTGCGCACCATGGTGAGTATCCCGGGCGAGCTGTTTTCGGTAAATACCGCCACCGCCAACCAGGTGCCGCGCTTGTTTGCGCGCAACGAGCGCGCCGCCGCCATCTTTGATACCGACATAGGCCCTATGGCCGTTGTGCTAGTAGGTGCCATGATAGTGGCCGGCATAGAAACTGTGTGGGACGGCGCTATCGCCCCCTTCGCCAGTCGCAATATTGAAACCTCCCACTACCCCTACCAAAATATCAACCTTGCCAAAGGCGCAGAAATGGGCCGCTTTAAGCTCGGCTCTACCGCAATAGTGCTGTTTGCTAAAGACAAGATGGAGTGGAGCAAAAAATACGCGGCGGGCACACCGACCAAGATGGGTGAAGTTATGGGGCGACGCAACTAGTCGCCCCCTACCAATTATTCGTTGTTGCCCTGGTCTGTTTCCAGCTCTTTGTATAGCTTTACCGGCTTGCTCAGGTTTTTGCGCATTTTGATATTGATCATCTCCACGCCGAGCGAAAAGATCATTGCAAAGTAGATATAGCCTTTGGGCACATGGGTGCCGAAGCCTTCCACCATCAAGGTAAAACCCACCACCACCAAAAATGACAGCGCCAAAATTTTAATGGTCGGGTGCTCATCGACAAATTCACCAATAGGCTTGGCCGCAAACAGCATGACGCCCACCGCTAAAATAATCGCCAGTGCCATTATCGGCAGCTGACTCACCAGGCCCACTGCGGTAATGACCGAGTCCAGTGAAAAAACTATATCGAGTATGGCGATTTGCACCAGCACCATCAGCAAGCCCTTGCTGGCCACATTGGGTGAGCCTTCATCAACGCCTTCCAGGCTGGCGTGAATCTCATGGGTGGCTTTGGCGATTAAAAATAAACCGCCGCCAATTAAAATAATATCGCGCCCGGAGATAGGATACTCCAGTAGATAAAACCAGGGCTCAGTGAGGCCCATTACCCAGGTTAATGAAAACAACAGCAGCAAGCGGGTAATCATCGCCAGCCCCAAACCCGTTGTGCGCGCAAAATTGCGCTGCTGCTCTGGCAAGCGCCCCACCAGAATGGAAATAAAAATAATATTGTCGATACCCAGGACAATTTCCAAAACAGTGAGCGTCGCCAATGCGACCCAGGCTTCAGGGCTGTATAACCATTCAAACATAGCGTTACCTAAGCAAATTTTGGTTTATTTTACGAAGCTCGCCAGAGCGCCAAAAGCCGGCCTCTACAAACAAAAAAAGGCCGGCTAACGCCGGCCTTTTGGGTATAGCTCTAATCAGGGCTTGGAGGTGAACTTGCTCAACAGCGCCATCAAACCTTTTTTTTCGGTTTTCATTAAATACTGGTCGCGAATCCCACTGATATCTACATCGAAACTGCCTGGCTCAAGATCGCGGGCGATTTCAATTTTTTCTATTTCATAGCGCGTTTTTTTGCCGCTATCCAGGAGCGCTTGTTTGCGTTTGTCATCTTCAGATAGATCCAGTAACAAGTACTCGTCCAGTGGATTTTTCACACTGTCCAAAACCACTATTACCTTGGGCTTCAAGCGGCGCTCAAAATTTTGCTCTACCACCACGGCCACTTCACCGGTGCTCAGTTCAACTAGCGTGCCGGTGGGATAAAGGCCTATGGCACGAATAAACTCCACCACCAATTCCTCCTGGAACTGGATGTTGCGCAGCTCATAAAGTTTGGCCACAGCTTTTGAGGGCGCTATAGGATTGCGCGAACCGCGCGGATTGGTGACATGATCGTAATAGGTGACTATACCGGCGATCTTACCCAACAGCGGAATTTTATCGCCCGATAGACCCTGAGGGAAACCGCTACCGTTTAAGCGCTCGCAGTGTGTTTTAACCACGCTGATAACGCGCGGCTCAACACCCGGAGTTTTGCGCAGAATATCGCAGCCAGCTTCAACGAAGGATTCGTAGCGACGCTCCTCTTCCTTGCTGCGCTCCATTTTGGCGATAAGCGCAGAGTCCAGCGTCACCTTGCCCACATCTTTAAGCAGTACACCCATGGCCAGCACATCCAAATCGCGCTTGGGAAGGCCAATATGGCGACCGAACAAAATGGCCCAAACGGAGGAGCGCACCGCATGGCTGTAGGTGTATTCGTCTTTCTCTTGCACCCGCGACAACCAGGTAAAGGCATCGGGGTTGCGCAGAACGCTATCCACCATTTCACTGGCGACACGTTTAGTTTCACCCAGGGAGGCGCTCTCCAGCTGATTCTCTTCCAGCTGTTTAACTACTTCGACGACTGAGTCATAAACTTTTTGGTGAAGTTGGCGTGCGCGTTTAACCTCTTTTTGCAGAGGCTCAACATCGCGATAGAGCCCGCGCTGAATTTTAAGCGGCGCTACTGGCTCGGTATATGATGTGTGTTTTTCGCGAACAGGCGGTTTGCCTTTTAAACTCCCTGGGCCAAGAGTTTTGAGGTTGGCGGCTATAGGGCCACGACCTTTTTCTACATCAATAAAAACATAGTGACACAGGGCTTTAAGCTGATTAATTTCGCCGAGATCACGCAGGTAAAACCCCTGCAATGGGAAGGGGGTTTGCGACCAGGGTCTATCCAGCCCGGAAACGAACATGCCAATGGTTAACTCATTGACGTCCACTTTTACCTGTTTAATGCCCACTTTGGCTCCCCGTCACACCTAAAATCCCCTAGACCCTGGCCGATTCCTAACCCTGAGGAAGGTCAACTCCAAGAGACAATAGCAGAAAAGCCAATTTAGTTATATGGAAAAGCCACCACTAAATCGTCAAGCTTTAACTGGATTGCCACCTTGAAGGCCCGCAACTTTATTGAAAGTGTAATCAAGAAAGCGCCCTGGCACCAGAGTCTGCTTAGGTGCCAGCCAGAAGCGATTAACAGCCTGCAGCCCCTATACGTGATAGGGCCGAGATAGCTCCCTTACACACTCAATAAAAGCCCCCGCATTGGCGGGATCCACTTCCGGGGTTATACCGTGCCCCAGGTTAAAGACATGGCCGTTGCCCGCGCCAAAGCTTGCCAGAATCGCCGCCACCTCCTGGCGAATACGTTCAGGTTTAGCATAGAGCACGCTGGGGTCCATATTGCCCTGCAGCGCCACCTTGCCGCCGACGCGCGCGCGCGCCTGGCCTATATCGCAGGTCCAGTCCAAGCCCAGCGCATCTGCACCGGTGGCCGCCATAGCCTCCAGCCACTGGCCGCCGCCTTTGGTGAACAGTATTGCCGGCACTCGGCGCCCTTCGTGCTCCTTAATCAAGCCGGCGACAATCTTTTGCATATAGTTGAGTGAAAACTCCTGATAGGCAGCGTGGGACAAAGCTCCGCCCCAGGTATCAAAAATCTGCACCGCCTGGGCGCCGGCGAGTATCTGCGCATTGAGGTAGGCGATAACTGAATCAGCCAGCACAGTCAGCAGTTGATGCATCAGCTCCGGCTGGTTGTAGAGCATCTCCTTGGCGCGGCGGAAGTCGCGGCTGGAGCCGCCTTCGATCATATAGGTGGCCAGAGTCCAGGGGCTGCCGGAGAAGCCAATCAGCGGCACCCGGCCATTAAGTTCGCGGCGAATGGTTTTAACCGCGTTGACCACATAAGGAAGATCCTGCTCCGGGTTGATCACCTTGAGCGCCTGAATATCCGCCTCGGTGCGCACCGCTTTTTTGAATTTGGGGCCTTCGCCAGTTTCAAAATAGAGCCCCAGGCCCATGGCATCGGGAATGGTCAGAATATCGGAAAAGAGAATGGCGGCATCCAGCGGATAGCGCTCCAGGGGCTGTAAAGTCACCTCGCAGGCCAACTCGGGATTGGTGCACAGCCCCATAAAATCGCCGGCGCGGGTGCGGGTGGCGCGATACTCGGGCAGGTAGCGGCCCGCCTGGCGCATCATCCACACAGGCGTCACATCTACCGGTTGGCGCAGCAGCGCGCGCAGGAAACGGTCATTCTTCAATTCAGTCATTCGAGAATCCTCTAATCCCCAGCGGGATCTTTAAAGCACAAGCCCCGCAAAAGCGGGGCTTGTCATCTAGGGCAAACAATCGCAGCGGCGATTAGACACCAAGGTAATCCAAAATACCACTTGCAGCTTCGCGACCTTCCCAGATGGCAGTTACCACCAGGTCGGAACCGCGCACCATATCGCCACCGGCAAACACTTTAGGGTTGCTGGTCTGGAATTTAAATTGCTGCTGCTCGGGGGCAATCACACCGCCCCAGTCATTGGTTTTAACACCGTTGGTTTCAAACCAGGCCGCTGGGCTGGGGCGGAAACCGAAGGCGATAAGCACCACATCGGCGGGCAGAATTTCTTCGGAACCAGGCACCACTTGGGGACGGCGACGACCCTTCTCATCTGGCTCGCCCAGTTGAGTGGTCACCACTTTAACGCCTTCCACTTTGCCGTTGCCGACAACCTCTACGGGTTGGCGGTTAAACAGGAACTGTACGCCCTCTTCGCGCGCGTTAGCCACTTCGCGCTTGGAGCCGGGCATGTTTTCTTCGTCGCGGCGGTAAGCACAGCTCACGCTGCTGGCGCCCTGGCGAATGGAGGTGCGGTTACAGTCCATGGCGGTGTCACCACCACCCAGCACCACCACTTTTTTACCTTTTACGCTGATGAAATCAGCGGGATTCTTTTCAAAACCCAGGTTGCGGTTGACGTTGGAAATCAGGAACGGCAGAGCGTCGTAGACACCGGGCAGGTCTTCACCGGGGAAGCCGCCTTTCATGTAGGTGTAGGTGCCCATGCCCATAAACACCGCGTCGTAATCGCGCAGCAGTTCTTCCATGGTGATGTCTTTACCCACTTCAGTATTCAAGCGGAACTCAACACCCATACCTTCGAAAATTTCGCGACGGCGGGACAGGACAGACTTTTCCAGTTTGAATTCGGGGATACCAAAGGTCAGCAGGCCGCCGATCTCTGGGTACTTATCGAATACCACCGGTTTAACCCCGTTGCGCACCAGCACATCGGCACAGCCGATACCGGCAGGGCCAGCGCCAATGACAGCGACTTTTTTGTCGGTCCAGACCACTTTGGACATGTCCGGCTTCCAGCCCATGGCAAAAGCGGTATCGGTGATGTATTTCTCGGCGTTGCCGATGGTTACCGCACCAAAGCCGTCGTTCAGGGTACAGGCGCCTTCACAGAGGCGATCCTGGGGGCAGACGCGGCCGCAGACTTCAGGCAGCGAGTTGGTCTGGTGGCTGAGCTCAGCCGCTTCAAAAATATTGCCTTCAGAGATCAGCTTCAGCCAGTTGGGGATGAAGTTGTGCACCGGGCACTTCCACTCGCAATAGGGGTTGCCGCACTCCAGGCAGCGATGTGCCTGGTTCTCCACCTCTACCTTGGCGAATGGCTGGTAGATTTCCACAAACTGGTGTCTGCGGGTTTCTATGTCCTTCTTGGTGGGGTCCTGACGACCCACATCCAGGAATTGAAATGTATTGTTCAAACGTGCGGCCATGGTCTATGCCTCTCTAAATACTCTAAACCCGAGCGCAGGCGGGATTACTCACCGCGCTGCTTGAAGCTCACCAGCAGACTGCCCAGGCTCGCCGCCTTGGGCTTAACCAGCCAGAACTTGCGGATGTAATCGTCGAAGTTATCCAACAAGTTTTGGCCCCAGGCGCTTTCAGTCTCGCGCGTAAACTCACTGATGATACTGCGCAGGTGGTTGCGATGCGCTTCCAGAGCTTCGGTATCTATGCGGTGGATATCCACCAACTCGTGGTTGTAGCGATCCACAAAATCTTTGTTCTCGTCGAGTACATAGGCAAAACCGCCTGTCATACCCGCACCGAAGTTGACGCCGGTTGGACCGAGTACGGTAACCACACCGCCAGTCATATATTCACAGCAGTGATCGCCCGCGCCCTCTACTACCACATGGGCGCCAGAGTTGCGCACACCGCAGCGCTCGCCGGCAATACCCGCGGCAAACAGTTTACCGCCAGTGGCGCCGTACAGGCAGGTGTTGCCCATAATGCTGGTCACGTTGGACTTGAAGCTGGAGTTGCGCGGTGGACGCAGCACCAGCTTACCGCCGGCCATGCCCTTACCGACATAGTCGTTGGCATCACCTTCCAGGTACATCTCCAAACCGCCAGCGTTCCACACCCCAAAACTTTGGCCAGCAACACCGGTCAGTTTCAGTTTGATCGGCTGGTCGGCCATGCCCATGTTGCCATAGCGCTTGGCGATTTCACCGGAGATACGCGCACCCATAGAGCGGTCGCAGTTGGTGATATGGAACTCAAACTCGCCGCCGGACTTGGCTTCGATGGCAGGCAGTACCGCCTTGACCATGGCCTCGGCTTTCTCGCCTTTATCGAAAGGCTCGTTCTTGGTCACTGCGCACAACTGCGGCTTGGTGGCCAGGAAGTCGTCGGTGTGAATAATCGGGCTCAGGTCCAGCTTGTTCTGTTTGGCGGTTTCGCCCGCCAGTGTTTTAAGCAGATCCACGCGACCAACCAGCTCCGCCAGGCTGCGCACGCCCAGGCGCGCCATCCACTCGCGGGTTTCTTCAGCCATAAACTTGAAGAAGTTCATGGCCATTTCCACTGTGCCTATGTAGTGATCTTTACGCAGTTTGTCCTGCTGGGTAGCAACACCTGTCGCACAGTTGTTGAGGTGACAGATACGCAGGTATTTACAGCCGAGCGCCACCATGGGGCCGGTGCCAAAGCCGAAGCTTTCGGCGCCGAGCATGGCCGCTTTAACCACATCCAAACCGGTTTTCAGGCCGCCGTCAGTCTGTACCCGCACCTTGTCGCGCAGGTCGTTGGCGCGCAGGGTCTGGTGAGTTTCGGACAGGCCCAGCTCCCAGGGCGAACCGGCGTAGCGGATCGAGGAGATGGGGCTGGCCGCAGTGCCGCCGTCGTAACCGGAGATGGTAATCAGGTCGGCATAGGCCTTGGCCACACCGGCGGCGATAGTACCTACACCAGGGCGAGACACCAGCTTCACCGATACCAGGGCATCCGGGTTAACCTGCTTCAGGTCATAAATCAGCTGCGCCAAGTCTTCGATAGAGTAGATATCGTGGTGCGGCGGAGGCGAAATCAGGGTCACGCCTGGCACTGAGTAGCGCAGGCGGGCAATCAGGTCGTTGACCTTGCCGCCGGGCAGCTGGCCGCCCTCACCTGGCTTGGCGCCCTGGGCTACTTTAATTTGCAGCACTTCAGCGTTCACCAGGTAAGCCGGGGTCACGCCAAAGCGACCAGAGGCAACCTGCTTGATTTTGGACATCTTGATGGTGCCATAACGGGCTGGGTCTTCACCGCCCTCACCGGAGTTGGAGCGACCGCCCAAGCGGTTCATGGCTTCCGCCAGGGCTTCGTGAGCCTCGGGCGACAAAGCCCCCAGGGACATACCGGCAGAGTCAAAGCGCTTGAGGATAGACTCCACAGGCTCTACCTCTGAAAGAGGCACAGGGGTCAGATCATCGCGCAGCGCAATCAGGTCGCGCAGCATGGATACCGGGCGCTTGTTGACCAGGTCGGCATAGTTGCGCCACAAAGCATATTCACCCGACTGCACAGCTTTTTGCAGGGTCTGCACCACATCCGGGTTAAAGGCGTGGTATTCAGAGTTGTGCACATACTTGAGCAGGCCGCCCTGGCTGATAGGCTTGCGCTCTAGCCAGGCGTTCTGGGCGAGGATTTTCTGGTCGTTTTCCAGGTCTTCAAAGCTGGCGCCGCCAATGCGTGAGTCGGTGCTTTCAAAGCACATACCCACCACGTCTTTGGACAGGCCTATGGCCTCAAACAGCTGGGCACCGCGATAGGAGGTAATGGTAGAAATACCCATTTTCGACAGGATTTTAAGCAAGCCCTTGTCGATACCCTTGCGGTAGTTTTTGTAGGCGGAATCTACATCGGCGAGCAGCTCACCCGATTCAATCATTTGATTGAGGACGTGGTAACTCAGATAGGGATAAACCGCTGTAGCACCATAGCCAATCAGAGTAGCTACCTGGTGCGGATCGCGAGCGCTGGCAGTTTCCACAATGATGTTGGCATCGCAGCGCAGGCCTTCATTGGTCAGATACTGGTGAACAGCGCCAACGGCCAGCAGTGCCTGGATAGGCAGCTTGCCTTTTTGCAGGCCGGCATCGCTCAGCACAATCAGCACTTTGCCGGCACGCACAGCACTAGCCACGTCGGTGCAGAGGGTTTTCAGCACTGCTTCCAAATTAGTGGAGTTTGGGTCGTAGTGCAGGGAGAACTTGGCCAGTTCATAGCCTGGGCGGTTCATTTCCAGCAGGCCGCGGAACTTGGCGGGCGAGAGCACGGGCGAGCTAAGGATCACGCGGTCGGCATGCTCCGGGGTCTCGTCATAAACCGGCAGCTCGCGACCCAGGCAGGTCTCCAGCGACATAACAATAGCTTCGCGCAGCGGGTCGATCGGCGGGTTGGTTACCTGCGCGAACTGCTGACGGAAGTAGTCGTAAAGTGAACGCTGCTGACGTGACAGTACCGCCATAGGGGTATCGTCACCCATGGAGCCAACCGCTTCCTGGCCACCTTCGGAGAGAGGGCGCAGCAGCTGATCGCGCTCCTCAAAGCTCACCTGGAACATTTTCATATAAGCCTTGAGTTCAATACCGTCAATGCCGTTTTCTTTGGCATCGGTGTTGAGGGTGGACTCAATGCGCAGGGCCCGCTCTTTCAGCCACTTTTTGTAGGGCTGAGTCGCTTTAAGCTGGTTGTCTATGTCCTGGGTATTGTGCAGTTCACCAGTCAGGGTATCGATAGATAGGATCTGACCTGGGCCAAGGCGACCCTTGGCAACCACATCGGCTGGATCATAGGCGTAGGTGCCCACTTCCGAGGCTACGGTGATCATATCGTCTTTGGTGATAACCCAGCGCGAGGGGCGCAGGCCGTTGCGGTCAAGCGTACATACAGCGTAGCGGCCATCGGTCAGCACCAAGCCTGCTGGGCCATCCCAGGGCTCGATGTGCATGGAGTTATATTCGTAGAAGGCGCGCAGATCCGGGTCCATGTGCTCGACGTTCTGCCAGGCGGGCGGAACCAGCATACGGATGGCGCGGTGCAACTGCATGCCGCCCAGGGTGAGAATTTCCAGCATATTGTCAAGGCTGGAGGAGTCCGAACCTGTGCGGTTAACCAGCGGCGTTACGCTCTGCAAGTCGGGCAGCAGTGGAGTGACAAATTTAGGCGTGCGCGCGACAGCCCAGTTGCGGTTGCCCACCACAGTGTTGATCTCACCATTGTGTGCCAGCATGCGGAACGGCTGGGCCAGGGGCCACTGGGGCATGGTGTTGGTAGAGAAGCGCTGGTGGAATACGCAGATAGCGGTTTGCAAACGCTCATCAGCCAGGTCGGCAAAGAAGCGCGGCAGATCCACCGGCATCATCAAGCCCTTGTAGGACAGGATACTGGTACTGAAACTGGCCACGTAGAAAGACTTATCACCACTCAGGCGCAGCTCTGCTTTGCGGCGCGCCATAAACAGCTTGGAGTTAACTTCCTGCAGGCTAAAGTTTTTGTCGTTGTTGATAAACAGGTGATTGAACTCAGGCAGTGACTTGAGCGCAATGGGGCCCAGGCAGCTGGGGTCCACCGGAATCTGGCGCCAACCGGCCACAGCCAGGCCCTGCCCAGTCAACTCTTCACCCAGCACCTTGCGCGCAGCTTCAGCTTTATCCGCTTCACGGCTGAGCATAATGGCGCCCACACCGTAAATCTCGGTCAGCTCAGCATTGCAGGCTTCTTTAGCGACAGCGCGCAGGAAACTGTCAGGCTTTTGAATCAGCAGACCACAACCGTCGCCGGTTTTACCATCGGAGTTAATACCGCCGCGGTGGGTCATACAGGTGAGAGATTCAATGGCAGTTTTCAGCAACTTGTGGCTGGTTTTGCCCTTAAGGTGGGCAATCAGGCCGAAGCCACAGTTGTCTTTGAACTCATCTATCCGGTAGAGGCCAGTAGTCATAGGCTGTTTCTCAACAATGAATCTGTAGCGAGGGATGCAGTTATTAAGGAGGGCGCTGTGCAATTACTATACAAAAGACAGGCCAAACTGCGCCCCAGACAAAAAAGCCCCTGGGTACTAGGGGCTGGACACAAATGGGCGCAGGATATTACCCGCTTGACCGGCTAATGGCAAGTCGACTGGTTTTTGAGCGCAACTAAACTCTGCCTGGCGGTACTCAATGTAGGCACAAAGCTCTAACCAAACGCCCTTAACGCCAGCGCTCTGCCGTCAGGGTTTGGCTGGCACCAAACTTTTGCTTATCCGCGTCAGTGGCCCCCTCCTTGCACTCCCCCTTAAGCCAAAGGTTGTATGGCGATAGATTGCGATCCACTTCGAAAAAACCGTCGCGACAGTAACCCAGCTTTGCCACTACGAACTGGGCATTTTCCAACAGCCGCTCTGGCGTGCTGCGACTGATATGCACCCCGCCCTGGTCCGGGCGGCGATCATTGGGGGTTCGCGCAATATAGGCACTGCCAGGGACATCGCTCTCTGGCGCGCGCAGGCGATAGACAAACATCTTGCTGGTATTGGGCAGTATTTGTATTTCCAGCGTCTCGGTCATATCGCTCTTGACATAGTTTTCGCCCGGACCAGCACAGGCGGCAAGCCCAAACACCAACATCCCTGCTAACATCCAATTAAAACCTGTCAGCAAGCCAGCTCTAAATCCAATTGCCATTTGCACCTTCTTTATTAATTGCCCTTAAGCGAGCTTGCACTATAACCAGCTCAGCGCAGAACTAGCTATCTTTACTGAGGAAATATGACCGGGAAGCCGCAGGCGGGTTCCAACCGGGCTGACACCTAAAATGCCAGCTGAGCCACAGACCAACCTGATGCCCGCCTTCAGGGAGAACAGAGTATTGCCTCTCGCCGCTAATTGCTTATGATTGCGCATTCCCGCTTTGCCCCTGGGACGATAAGGGGACAACAATAACAAATCCAGCCTAACCCACGCCAAGCCAAGCCCCCACGGAGCAGCTTCCATGTTTAAATGCCTTGTAGCGAGCCTCATATTCTGCGCATGCACCAGCCTGGCCCAGGCCGAGCAATTTAAAGTTCTGGTATTTACCAAAACTCAGGGCTGGCACCACCAATCCATCAATGAAGCTATCACCGGCCTGCGCGCCCTGGCCGCGCGTCACGACTTTGCCATGGATTGGGAAGAAGATTCGGCGCGGATCAACGACGACAATCTCAAGCAATACCAGGCGATTATCTTCCTGCTGACCACTGGCGATATCCTCAACGACCAGCAGCAGGCTGCCATGGAGAAATTTATCCGCAGCGGCAAGGGTTTTGTCGGTGTGCACAGCGCCTCGGATACCGAGTACAACTGGCCCTGGTATGCGCAATTGGTGGGGCGCAACTTTCATATTCACCCGGCAATTCAGTCGGCCAAACTCCAGGTGCTGGAGCGCAAGTTTCCCGGCATGGAGTTTTCTCCAGAGCGCTTTTTATGGACTGACGAGTGGCATGAGTTCGGCAAGGAAAACGTCAAAGGCCTGCATTATTTGCTCGCCGTCGACGAAAAAACCTACAGCCCCGCAGCAGACTGGGGCAGCAAAAAAGGCAGCGGCATGGGCAAGTTTCACCCGGTTGCCTGGTATCACGAGTTTGACGGTGGCCGCGCATTTTATACGGCACTGGGCCATATTCCCGCCAGCTACTCCGACGCCTGGTTTATGAATCACCTCTACGGCGGCATCTACTGGGCCGCGACCGGCAAGGGAATAGAGTAAAACCAAAGGCATAGAATAAATACCTGACGACAAGACAAGCAAAACATCATGAAAGTTTTTTTAAAGACCTACGCAAAATTTATTTATCCCGCGATGATTTTTTTATTGTCCTTGGGGGTTTATTTCACCTATTACGGCTCACCCCAGGCGATGTTCTGGGACGAGAATTACCACGTCGCCTCAGCGCAAAAACATATTGACGGGGTGATGTATATGGAGCCCCACCCACCACTCGGCAAAATGTTGATGGCGGTGGGTGAGGTGCTGTTTGGCGGCAATGGCCAGGTGGACAAATCCAAACTGGATGAGACCGACTACCTCAACGGTGACGATGTCCCCAAGGCGATGACCTACAAAGGTTTCCGCTGGCCCTCGGTAGTGATGATGCTCTGCTCGGTGCTGTTCTTTTACGGCATATTGCATCGTATTACCCAGCGTAATTGGCTGGCTGCGGCCTTTACCAGCATGGTGATTTTTGACAATGCCCTGGTCATCCACTCGCGCGCCGCCATGCTCGAAGGCATACAAATGTTTTTTATCCTCGGCGCGCTTTATTACTTCGTTAAAATAATTACCGACTACACCCAAACCAACAAAAAAATTACCTGGAAGAACTACGCCATCCTCGGCCTGTGGATCGGCCTGTCCATCACCGTCAAGGTCAACGGCACCATACTGCTGCTGTTATTCGGCATGCTGTTTTTGGTCGATCAGTGGCAGCAAATAAAAAGCTGGAAATGGAAGGCGCTGATACAGCGCTTGGCAATTACTGTCCCCGCCGGGGTTATTCCGGTACTGCTGGTGTTTTTCGGGGTGTTTTATGTGCACATCGGCATGGGCAAACACATTATTAAGGATCGCACCTACAAAGCCTCACCTGAATATATCCAGCGCATTAAACAGGGCGACACCTGGTCGCCCAGCACCTTTGTGATAGGCATGCGCGACAACTGGAAATACATGTCGGAATACGCCGATGGCGTCCCGCGCCTGGATGTGTGTAAAGCGGGCGAGAACGGCAGTTACCCACTCAATTGGGTCATTGGCAAAAAAACCATCAGCTATCGCTGGGTCAAAAGCACCATTGATGGCAAAACTGTGGTGACCTACAAATACCTGATCGGCAATCCTATCGTCTGGCTCTCGGTACTGGCCGGAATCATTTTATCGTCAGGATTAATCATCGGCCGCTACGTTTATGGCAACACCGTTAAGGATGAAAAACTATTCCACTGGATATGCGCGTTCACCTGTCTCTACTTGTGCTACATGATTGCCATCCTGCAGATCGAACGGGTGATGTACCTCTATCACTACCTGGTGCCGCTGGTCATTGGCGCGGTGAATCTGGCCCTGGTCTTTAGTTATATCTACCGCGATGAAGTCCTCGCCAACAACAAGCACACCATCATTAACGCCAGTCTCTTTGCCCTGCTGGTGATAGGCGTATTTGCCTTTTTTGCGCCCTTTACCTACGGCATTGGTTTAACCGAAGACCAGTTTGAATTGCGCAACTGGTTTACATTCTGGCAACTTCAGGTGGTGCGTTAATTATGAATCAGTACTTAAGCAAAAACTGGGTATTTAGCCTGCTCTGGGCCCTTATAGTCGCCATTATTTTGCACCGGATTATTCCGCCCTCGGTCGACAAGGTGATTAAACTGGTTATCACCAAAAACAACATAAGCATCGCCAACATCAACCAGCCGCGCAATGTACAGCTCACCAAAGTGGTCTGGGTGGATAAGTTGAATTTGCGCGTTAAGGAGCGTTTCAGCCACCCTACACTGGGAAATATTGCCGGCTATACCGATGACTTTTTTGTCGATATGAATCACGAGATAAAAGCCCTTAAAAGTGGCCAATACCGGTTTACGGTAGGCAGCGATGATGGCTTTAACCTCAGCGTGGATGGCAAAAAACTTTGCGAATACACAACAGACCGCCCCTACTCCATTCAGGTCTGCTTTGTGCAACTGACGGCGGGCACTCACCATGTGCACCTCTCCTACTTCCAGGGCTACGGCAACTCGGGGCTCACCGTGCAATACGCCTTTGCCAATGATCCCAAGCATTGGTTTGGTGAAGACTCTGCAAGCATGAGTTTTTAATCCGAAACCATTAGGGGGCACCCTATGTGCCCCACTCCCAGGCAGCCCATTACTCAGGTTTTGGCAAGGGGGATTGCGGGCGATTTTTTGCCTCAATCCACAGGCCCATATAGCGCGCACTTTGACACAAATGATGGCGCAGCATCTGGCCAACAAAATTCTGTTTGCGCACCTGGGGCAGCTCCTCGCGCAATTCCGACAGCCTTTGCCAGAGCGCCAAGTCGTAAAACTCGCGCGCAAAGTGATCGCGCAAAATATCAAAGCCAGCGTGCTGCGCTGCCAGCCAATCGGCCCGATGGTTGTAGAGATTTACTGCAGCTTCAGCAAATTCGTGAGGGTAGTTGCAAATAGCTCCACCCCAGGGCAAGTCGCCGTGCATAGCTTCGGCGCCCAAGGCGGTTGTCACGCTTGGTGTGCCACAGCGCATGGCATCCATCAGTTTGCCTTTTATCCCCGCACCAAAGCGCAGCGGCGCCAGGCACACCCGCGCCTGCTGCATCACATTAAAAGCCTTATCCGCCCAGCCCTTTACCAAAAAGCCCTCTTGCAGGCTGTGCAATTGCGTTGCCTTGGGTGGGGGATAGGCACCGTAGATATGCAGCTCCGCTTTTGGCTCGCGCACGCGAATCAGTGGCCACAACTGATGCTTAAGCCAGAGTACGGCATCCCAGTTGGGCTCGTGGCGGAAATTACCTATGGCAATAAAATGTCTGCGCTCGTCAAAGTCAGGCAACTCGGATTCAATTCGCGCTGGCGAGGCGTCCAGAAAGGGGCAGTAACAGAGCAGCTCGGCAGGCACTGCAAAATATTCCTGCAGCAGGCTGATTTCATATTCGGAAATCATCAGGGTTAGATCGCTGCGAAAAATAGCGGCGA
The DNA here is from genome assembly GCA_050305995.1 of Cellvibrio sp. Lineage (GTDB taxonomy): Bacteria > Pseudomonadota > Gammaproteobacteria > Pseudomonadales > Cellvibrionaceae > Cellvibrio. Next base: position 6,870 of record JBNLGJ010000039.1, on the reverse strand, counting down.
CTTCGCGCTGGGTCATATCCTCGTTAAGCATTGCTTCGTAGAGCTCTACACCTTCAGCCAACACCGGAATCACCGATTGCCGCTCGCGCTCGCTTAAATGCCGACCTGTAGCTAATTGCTTTTGCTCATTGCGCAGCAATCTGTGCCGCGCGTAGCGCAGACAGTGTAAATCCTCGGTATTGAGTACACGCATGGCGCCAGGGCAAGCCTGAGCCACACGCCAACTGAATTGCTCCTCGGTAAAAAAGCGATCAAAGAGCACCAGGTCCGGCTGCAGTTCGCGCACATAGTCATCAAAGCTGGAGCAGTTGAGGGCGATGGTTTTTTCTTCCACCCCCAGGCTGCGCAAATCAAACCTGTGCTCCGACAGTGCCGCCGCCGAGGCGAAGACCACCTGCACCTGGCGCTCGGCAAACAAGCGCACCAGCTGCAACATACGGCTGCCAGCAGCAGAGGAGTTGGGTTCCGGCCAGACGTAGCCGACAATTAATACCCGAGCAAAATTATTGGCGTAAATAAGCAATCACTCCCTGGCCCGCTGCGCGCCCTGTGGCAAAGCTGGCCGTTAATAAATAGCCGCCGGTTGGCGCCTCCCAGTTAAGCATTTCCCCAGCGCCGAAAACGCCCGGCATTTTTTTTAGCATCAAACCAGAATCCAGTTCATCCAGATTAATGCCGCCACCACTGCTGATGGCTTCGTCCAGTGGTCGCGCCGCCGTAACGGGCACTACCAAGTGCTTTACCCGCTGCGCCAAGAGCGCTGAGGATTCAAATTCTTCGCGGCTGCACAGCTCGCGCAACAGAGCAATTTTTACCGGTGTTAAATGCAGCTGCTTGCGTAAAAAATTGCTCTGCGAATTTTTACCTCGGGGCTTTTGCAATTGAGTTAATACCCAGGCAGGCGAGTGATCCGGCACCAAGTCCAATATCAGGCTGGCACTGCCCTGGGCCTCCAGCTCGGCGCGCAGCGGCGCCGAGAGTGCATATACGGCCGACCCTTCAATGCCGTACTCACTGAGAATAGCCTCACCGCGCAGGCTCTGCGTTAGATTCTGGCTATTGCAAAAACTCAACTGAATAGAGTGCAGTTGCGCACCAGCGCACTTGTCTTTAAAAGGCTGGCTCCAGTCCACCTCAAAGCCGCAGTTGCTGGGCACCAGCTCGCTCACCCCAATCCCCTGGGCGCGCAACCAGGGCAGCCAGCGGCCATCGGAGCCCAGGCGCGCCCAGCTGCCGCCGCCCAGGGCCAGCACCAAGGCGCGGGGGCGCAGCGCATTAACTCCCCCGGCAGCATCTTCAATCAGCACCTGCCCTTCAGCATTCCAGCCCTGCCAGCGGTGGCGCGGGTGAATACGCACGCCCAGGTCGCGCAGGCGATGCAGCCAGGCGCGCAGCAGTGGCGCCGCCTTCATGTCTTTGGGGAATACCCGCTGGGAACTGCCGACAAAGGTTTCTATGCCCAGGCCGTGAATCCAGTCGCGCAATGCCTCGGCACCAAAGTTATCCAGATAAGGCGCCAGCCAGGGCGCCGCTTCGCGGTAGCGACTGAGGAATTTATCGGGCGCCTCGGCATGGGTGATATTCATGCCGCCGACACCGGCGAGCAAGAACTTGCGCCCCACCGAGGGCATGGCATCAAACAGATCGACTTGAATACCCGCGCTGGCGATCACTTCGGCCGCCATCAGGCCGGCGGGGCCGCCGCCGATGATGGCAACCTCAAGGGAGACGGGAAGGGAGGAGGAAATGGAGCTAGTGGATGAGTTCAAACGCGGCACCGGTGCAGGGTTGAGCCCGCACCGGCGCCCTGGGGTTAGTGAGCGCTCGCCTCAAAAGAGGATGCAGGCAGATCGGCGCTATTATACAGATTTGCCCCGGCGGGATTATCGGCCCAGGCATAGCGCACCCATACCGGCTTGCTGACACCGGGGGCACTCAGGGTCACCCGGTCTTTCGCCAGCTCGGCCTTGGCCCAGACAAACGTCTTGTCGGCCCCGGCAATGGCAAACTGGTGCAGCTCGCCGCCTTTGGCCACCAGGCCAGTACCTACATCCGTAAAGCTCAGAACCAGCTTATCGCCCTTGGCTTTAACCTTGTGCAGACGCGGCCCGGAAATAAGCAAATCCTTATGTCCATAGGCCAGCTTCATAGCGCCCAAGGCCAAACGCTCGCCCACCTCCTGCTTGTGCTGCGGGTGAATATCGTTCCACTCGCCCAGATCCAGCGCCACCGTCATGGCGGTATTTTTAACCTTGAGCGATTGCCGCTGGGCTTCGCGCAAGGCCGCCCAATTACTCTCGCCCGGCTGGGTTTGGGGCGCCAAAAAGCTGGCCAACTGCACAAACAAAAAGGGGAAATCCCCCTGTTTAAATTGCTTGCGCCAGTCGGCAATCATCGCCGGGAAGAGACGCGCATATTCCGCCGCCCGATCGGTATTGGATTCGCCCTGGTACCAGATGGCGCCGCTAATACCCAAGTTAAACGCCGGCGCCAGGCGCGCCTTGTAGAGTGATGTGGGCAGGTAATGCAGGGTGGTGGTTGGCCCCATCGCCCCCACCTTGGCCGCTATGGCGTAGCGCCAGTCGCCCGCCAGAGGGATTTGCGCTGCGCCCAGATCGAGCACGTAGCGTTTATCCAACACAAAACCGGCGTTGTTGCTGTAGCTGGTGATGCGTATAGCAAGGGTGTTGTCACCTGCCTTAAGCACTGCGGCAGGCACCGTGTAGATCCGCGGCGGATACATATAGCCGGTCTGGCCCACCAGTTGGCCGTTTACATAGACCTGGTCACCATCGACTATGGCGCCCAGCCACAGGGTGGCATCGCCGGTTAAGTTGGCCAACTGAGCGTCACTCAGGTTGATATGCTTGCGCAGCCAGATACTGCCGTTGCCAAACGCTATGCCCTGGGCCTTGGCGTAACCGGGCACCATAAAACGCTGCCACTGGCCGTCGTCAAAACCTGGTGCCTCCCAATGCTGGGCTAGGCCCAGGTCCACCTTGTCCAGGCCGCTGTACCAGGCATCGTTGGCGGCCTTGTCCTGGGCGATGGTCTGCTGCACATAGGCGTCGTCTTTAAAGGGCGCCAGCTTTTGCAGATACTGAGGGTAATCCTTAAGCGTGGCCTCACTCACCCAGGCCTCCAAAGGCGAACCGCCCACCGGGATCACAATCAGGCCCACCGGGACTTTGTTTTGCTCATAAAGTTTGCGCGCAAAGAAAAAACCCACCGCCGAAAACTCAGAAAGGTTTTCTGGCGTTGCAGTTTTCCAGCTGCCCGAGGGGTAATCGCTTAACGGCTGTTTAAATTCATAGTTGAGCGGAAAACCAAAGGCGCGAATATGCGGCAACCGGGTGTTCTCAATCAGCCCCGGATACTGGTATTTCACCCGGCGCAGCGGCAGCTCCATATTGGATTGTCCCGCAGCTATCCACACATCGCCAACTAACAGGTCTTTGCGCTCCAGGCTATTGTTAGCCTGCACTTTCAAGCTGTAGGGGCCACCTGCGCTCATGGCGGGGAAGCTAAGCGACCAGCTGCCGTCTTTAGCCCTGGTCTTGAGAGTTTTACCGGCAAAGGTCACTGCAACCTGCTCGCCCTTATCGGCCCAGCCCCAAATATGTATGGGCTTGCCGCGCTGCAATACAGCGCCATCGGAGAGCAGTTTGGGTAGGCTGACGTCCGCCAGCGCGGGCAGGCTGAACAGTAGAACAAGTGACACAAGCAGCTGACGCGCTCTATTAACTAGCGTAGATTTCATGGCAGATGACTCGTTATATTAATTGTCATTAAGACAACAACTATACTTGTACACCAGCTAATTTACCAAGCCCCAGGCGAACAACCTTATGCGAATTTTACTTAGCTTTGCATTTATGCTGACGATGCCGCTCTGGGCCGCCGAGCCTCAGCCGGCACCCAAAGCGGATTTGGTCATAGTGGAAAAAAGCCTGCACCAGTTATCGCTCTACCGCGAGGGCAAGTTGCTGGCGCGCTTTCATATTGCCCTGGGCGGCAATCCCCAGGGCCATAAACAGCGGGAGGGAGACCAGCGCACACCCGAGGGGCGCTACACCCTGGACAGCAAAAATGCGCAAAGCGCCTACTACAAGGCCATCCATATCTCCTACCCCAACGCCCAGGACAAAGCCCGCGCCAAAGCGCTGGGGGTTAGTCCCGGTGGCGCAATTATGATTCACGGACAGAAAAACGGCTGGGCCTGGGCCGAGGCGGCAACCCAGCGCACCGATTGGACGCTAGGCTGCATCGCTTTACGCAATGAAGATATGGATAAGTTATGGCGAGCGATAGATGTGCCAGTGGTTATAGAAATAAAGCCCTAACAGCTGGTTGAAATACCATCTGCGCTGTCACTGCTGCGTTAAACACAGCCCCACAAAAGGCCACAGGCCTTGGCTACCTCAGCAACGCAGTTCAACAAGCGGCTAAAAATATTTATTTATTTTTTTAATGCTCAAAAAACTTTAACGCCATACAGTCAACCCGTTAAATAACACGACGATATTTAACCTGAGGGTCATTTACACTATAGCGCGCAGAATAGTTCACCTTGATAGCACGTAATTGCATAATTTCTTCACTGGATAATTTTTGCATAACCAGCTTGGCTTCCAGCTTGCGAAACGGCTCCAGGCGATTGGTTTGCAGATAGATATTCAGCAGCAATAATTGAAAAGCTGTTACGTCCGGATCTATGCGCATTGAGGACATAATCAATTGCTCCGCCTCCTGATAGCGCCCAAAAGCCGTTAACTGTGCAGCCAAGGTTTTTACATTGGTGTGCCGATCCATGCTTATAGCAATATCAGAAATTGCCTCTGGCTCGTCACTCAATGGCAAATTAAAATTTGCCGGTTCGTGGCTGTGCTCTGTTAGTGCAGAAAAATCCCGCGCCTGTAACTCCTTCCAATTTTTTGCCACAGGCCAAGCCAGATGCTCTTGAAGCTGCAACTTTTTCGCACGCACACGCAAACCAACCCAAACGCCAAAACCTATCAGCGCAGCCCAGGCAATTATCATATTCCACCAGGATTTACCTCCGCCGCTATCGCTTTGGGCTGCCTGGGCGCTAGACATCAATACAAATGGCATGGCTGGATCAGCTTTAGCGTCGGCCACCAATACACTTAATAAATTTGCTGAATTATCCTGTGCAGGCAAAGCCTGTGCAGAGCCTGCTGCGGTAGGCTCCATTGCGCTATAGAGATCGCCAATAGAATTAGCCTGCGCAAGTCGTTTATTTAAATTAGCCAGCGCCAGTGATAAGCGCTGCAACTCATCTTTTAGCTCGGCTTTTTGCGTTTGAAACTCGACCAACTGACGTTTAGTTGCCGCCAGGTTTACGGCGTCAACAGTGACCATATATCGCCCATCCACCATCGGGGTTGGTGTGGCAGCCTCGATGTTATTTAGCACAGGAGCAGCCGCCAGCTGCACAGATGCTGCCGCGTTGCGCAATTCGGCAAGCCGCTGCGCCGAGGGCAATTGCAAATGCGCCACCATCATTAAGCGCGCAGGATCATTAGCGATAAAAGCACCTGGATTGAGCGCCAATATTGCGCTCATGGTCTCCTCTTGAGTAAAGCTTGATGGCCTAGCGGCGGCGGCAATTTTCCACAGGCTGTCGCCAGCCTTAACGCTATACCACCCAGCGGCGACTGGCGGCGCCTTGGCCTTGCCACGAGTCAGAGCAGGCGCTGCAGTTGCCTGGGAGCTTAAGCGATAGCTATGCTCGCCTGGAGCCTGGCCACTAATAATTTGTGCTGGCTGGGCTACATTACCGCCCGGCTGCGGCCGCGGGTCGAGCAGAATAGTCACTTCGCGAATTAACTGGCCCTGTTTGTTGCGCAGGCGCAGCACAAAATCAAGGTAGGGCTCGTGTACCGGAGCATCACTGCGAATCCGCAAATAATGCTCGCCATTGATGGCTTCGGGCTCAAAATTTAATTGCTCATGAAGGCTGGAGTATTCGATGCCCAAGGCCTGATAGTCGCCCTGCTGGCCTATAGCGATACGCAGGTCATCATCGGTTTGATCAAGCAGTTGAACTTGGGCATCCAGCGGCTCCCCCAGATGTGAATTAACCTGGACATCCCCCAAACCCAGGGCGCTGGCGCGGTCGCCCAGGCATAGTAAACCTATCCAGAGTGCGAGTAAGTGGCGGCGTGATCTGATCATGTACGCTTCCCCGAGTGTGTTGCTCCAGTGGCTCCCAATAGCTCGAGTGTGATGCTAAGGGCGCCCCCTTTTTGGGTGGTTATTTTTCAGGCTAGCAGAGAAGCAAAAGGGTAAACGGCTGTCGTATAAATCATTTCGTCATCCAAAAAAGCCTTATATAACCGATTCCTAAGATGCGATTTCGTCCAGCGCTTTATTAGATTTTTTGGTGTCCTCAACCGGCTAGTCTTACACCCGAAAAGACTATTCGGTGAGAATGAACGCTGCCGTAAAGACGAGGCTTTTACGGAGGAGAAGGGTTAAAAAAAGAGAAGAAACTTAAAAAAGAGAAACCTAAAAACAAGAAACTTAAAAAAACAAGAGAAATACTGGCAGCCCTGCCACCAGCATTTATTGCCCAGGGATTACTGGCCGTCAATGCCCTGATCGGCATTGACGTAGTTTTTAAAATTTGCGCGGTAGTCCTCCATATGCTCTTTAAGTAAATCGCGATAGCGGCTTGTTAGGTAGTTAGTCGTCTCCGGTAGGTCTTCACTAAACTCACTCACATCGATGGAGCTAGCCGCCACAGTGTAGGCGTTAAAGCGCGCCGCGGCATTCATCAGCGCGGCGCTGATGATGCCAAGGTCAATCGCTTCGCTGGCGTCATTGGCTTTTTCGAAAAAGCTCTCC
>JBNLGJ010000038.1:0-13611 GCA_050305995.1 Cellvibrio sp. | reverse complement strand
CCAATCACCGCACACGGAGCAACTCTCACCCAGGGGCTGATGTTTAAACCGGCAGAGCGTTGGAAGCTATCCACCGAGATTGGTGTGTTCCTCTGGGGTGGCGATATCACCACTAATGATGAATCGGTAAAACTCGACTATAAAGACAGCACCGATTTACTGGTTGGCTTGCGCTTGGAGTATGCCCTTAATGAGCATTTGAGTCTGGGCTTGGGCGTAAAGCGAGTGTTGTTTAAGTATCAGGATGTGCAGCTGACCGGCGTGTCTGCCTCCTGGCAGTTTTAAGTCAGTTACTAGGGCAGGGTGATCTGCCTGCACAAAGAGCCGGCCACTAGTGCCGGCTTTTTTGTGCCCCCAATAATAACGGCTAAAGGCGGCCAATGGCAGCTAATAGCGGTGGGCCTATCGTATTTGCGCCTGGATTAACTGCCCCAGGGTCGCCAGGGCGCGTTCAACTTTGGGCTCCCAGCGGCAGGCGCAGGACAGGCGGATAAAAGAGCGAAATTTTTGGCTGGCGGAAAATATAGGGCCGGGGGCGATACTAATCCCCACGCTCAGGGAGCGTTTGGCCAACTCAAAACTGTCGATGTCTCCCGGCAGTTCCAGCCAGATAACAAACCCCCCTTGGGGCTGGCTGATTTTGGTTCCCGCGGGAAAATAGTGCAGTACCGCTTCGCTCATACGCGCCACCGCCTGGGCGTACTCGCCGCGCACCCTGCGCAAATGGCGCTCGTAAACGCCGCTCTCCATTAAATCGGCCACTGCCAATTGCGCCAGGGTGGGCGTGGCCAGGTTAAGCACATATTTCATGTACTCCACTTTTTCCTGGTAGCGCCCGGGGGCAATCCAGCCCAGGCGCAAGCCCGGTGACAGGGTTTTGGACACTGAGCTGCACAAAATCACATCCACCTCCGGGTCCAGGCCCTGCAGCAAGGGCGCGCGCTTGTGGTTAAAGGCCAGGTCGCCGTAAATATCATCCTCAATAATCACCAGGTTTTTTGCCTTGGCCATGGCGACTAAACGCTGACGATTTTCCAGGGGCATGGAGCAGCCGAGCGGGTTGCTAAAGCTGGGGATGAGCACGCAGGCCTTAATCGGCCAGCGGCTCAAGGCCAGTTCCAGCGCCTCCAGCGACAGCCCGGTCTGCGGCGTTGCCGGTATCTCTATCGCTTCCAGCCCCAGCGACTCTATGACTTGCAGCAAACCGTAAAAACTGGGCGATTCTATTGCGACAACATCCCCTGGCTGAGTCACCGCCCGTAGCGCCAGGGTAATGGCCTCCTGGCAGCCGTTGGTAATCACGAGATTGTCCGGGTGCACATGGCTGCCTGCCTCGGCCATGCGTTTTGCCAGCTGCTGGCGCAACTCCGGGGCACCGGGCGAGAACTCGTAATTAACCGCGCGCTCGCGATTAAAACGCGCCGCGCCGATCAGGGCTCGCTCTATGGCGCGGGTCGGGAGAAACTCAGCGGCAGGAACTGCGGCGCCAAGCTGAATAACCTCGGGATTATTGGCAGCCTTAATAAGCTGCAGCACCATCTCCTGCCCGCTGACCAGGGCAGGGCGCATATTGGTGACCAGGATGCGCGGCGGTGCCACGTCCAGGGTTTTGCGCGGGCGCACGTAGTAGCCGGAGCGACTGCGCGCCTCCAGCCAGCCGCCATCTTCCAATTGCCGATAGGCCGCCAGTACGGTGGCAATGCTTAACCCTCGTTTTTGTGCCTGCTGGCGAACCCCTGGCATGCGCTCGCCGGGCTTTATCTTGCCCTCCTTAAGCGAGCGAATCAGTTCATTGGCCAGGTTCTGGTAGCGGGTTTCCATGGTCGGTTTTCTCGCAAGCGGGTGGTAAATCAGTACAGAACGGCATTTAAATAATAGGTACAGATTTTTAAATTTAATTAACTGTATCGTATTAATTATAATAATTTGAAACTGTATCTAATCCGGGCCACAAAATACACTGCTAACTCAACTTTTAAAGAGAGGAGTGAATGTCGTGGGGCAGTTTTATCTCGTTGATGCGTTTGTAAAACCCGCCAGTTGGAGCGCTGGAAGTTTGGACCACCTCAGTGGCAACCCGGCAGGCGTTTGCCTGGTGGACGGTGACAAACCCGCCAGCTGGCTGCAGGCTATGGCCGCGGAAATCAACCAGGCGGAAACGGCATTTTTACTGCCGAATGGCGATGGCAGCTGGCAGCTGCGCTGGTTTACCCCAACGACCGAGGTGAGCCTGTGCGGTCATGCCACCCTGGCTGCAGCCCATGTGCTCTGGCAGGAGCTGGGCGCAAGCGACGCGCAGTTGAAGTTCCACACCCAAAGCGGAGAGTTGCGCGCCTCTCGTCAGGGCGGCGCAATACAATTGGATTTCCCGGCCGATAAACCGGCAACCGCGCCGGCCTTTGCCCCGGCATTGACATCGGCCCTTGGCCTTGCGCCCCAATGGGTTGGGCGCGGCAGGCAGTATTTGCTGGCGGTGTTGGAAACCGAAGCCCAAGTGCGCAAGCTCAGGCCGGATTCTGTCCAGCTGCTGGCGCTGGACGCGCGCGCTGTCATAGTCACTGCACCGGGCGAAGCAACCGATATAGTGTCGCGCTTTTTTGCCCCCGCCGTGGGTATTCCCGAGGATTCCGTCACCGGCTCAGCCCACTGCCTGCTTGCGGTTTATTGGGGCGAGCGCTTAGGCAAGAACCAACTCACGGCCTATCAGGCGTCTCATCGCGGCGGTTATTTGGAGTTGGATTGGCAGGGTGACAGGGTACTTCTGAGCGGTCGCGCCCTTACCCGCATTCAGGGGGTGTACTGTGACTGATCCGGCTATCTGCTGGCTCAATGGCCAACTAGTTCCCGCTGCCGAGGCTCGTATCTCAGTGTTTGACCACGGCTTGCTCTATGGCGATGGTGTGTTCGAGGGCATTCGCTTTTATCAGCGCAAAGCCTTCCGTTTGGCAGCGCACCTGCAGCGCTTGGATTTATCGGCGCGCGCCATAGCATTAAGTTGCCCCTATACCCTGGGCGACATGGAGCAGGCCATCAACCAGGTCATCGCCGCCGCACCTGTCGATAACGGTTATATCCGCCTGGTGATTACCCGCGGTGAGGGCGCCCTGGGTATAGACCCGAGCAGCTGTCATTCGCCCTCGGTTTTTATCATCGCCGACAAGCTCAAAATGGTAAGCGAGCGGGTGCGCGAGCAGGGGGCCAGGGTGATGATCGCCGCTACCCGTCGCCTGGGGCCGGATGGATTAGATCCGCGCATTAAAAGTTTGAATTATCTCAACCATATTCTGGCGCGCATGGAGGCCAATGCCGCCGGTGCCGACGAGGCGATTTTGTTAAACAGCGCCGGGCGCATTGCCGAGGGCAGTGCCGACAATATTTTTGTGGTGAAAAATGGCGAGCTGTTAACACCGCCGGTAATCGAAGGCGCCCTCGACGGTATCACTCGCCAGGTGGTGTTGGAGTTGGCTGGGCAGTTGCAAATTTCAGCACGTGAAATTCCACTATCGCCTTACGATTTACACACCGCCGATGAATGCTTTTTAACGGGAACGGGTGCGGAGTTAATTCCGGTAGCCAGTGTTTCGGGCAGGGATTTCCCCGCTTGTCCTGGCCCGGTGTTTGCGCGTTTGACTAAGGCTTTTCGTGCGTTGGTGGAGGTGGAATCTGCAAGCTAGGGGACCTCTGGGAAATCACATAGGGAACCTCTGGGAAATCACATAGGGAGCCTCTGGGAAATTACCTAGGTTGCAATTGCGGCGTTAAAAGCAGGCTCCAAAAGGCTAAAGTCCGCTGAGCTCGCGAAGGCTGGCCCCGGCAGGGGCGAGCGGAGCGAGTAACCTGCGTCCCAGCAGTGGTCTGCTTTTGAGCAGCGTGAGTTGAACTCCCGGGAAATCGGCCCCTGTGCTTGAATTGCGCCCGCGCATCCCCTAGGCTTGGCGGCTGATTTGTCGCCAAGAATGGAAACTCCCATGTCCGCCGTAAAAGAAATTGTTTTAACCTTTAGCTGCCAGGATTCCAAAGGCCTGGTGGCTGCTGTCGCCACCCTGTTTGCTACCCTGGGGTTCAACATTAAGGAATCCTCCCAGTTTGAAGATGTGGAGCGCTGCCGCTTTTTTATGCGCACCGTATTTGAGTGCCCCGACGGTTACAACCTCAGCCAAATCCGCTCGCTGTTTAAACCCCTGGGCGAGCAGTACAAAATGGATTGGAATATTTTTGACAGCGGCAGCAAACCCCGCGTATTGATTGCGGTGTCCCAGTGGGGCCACTGTTTAAATGCGCTGCTTAACAGCTGGAAAAACGGCTCGCTGCCGATTGATATTGTCGGCGTTGTCTCCAACCACAATGTGATGCGCGACCTCACCGAGTGGTATCAACTGCCATTCCACTACCTGCCCATTACCGCCGACACCAAACCCCAGCAGGAGGGCCAGTTGTGGCAACTGATGCAGGATCTGCAAGCGGATTTTTTGGTGCTGGCGCGCTATATGCAAATCCTGTCGGACGACCTGTGCAAAAAACTTAATGGCCGCGCCATTAATATTCACCACTCGTTTTTACCCGGCTTTAAAGGCGCCAAACCTTACCACCAAGCCTATGATCGCGGCGTAAAACTGATCGGCGCCACCGCCCACTTTGTCACCGCCGATCTGGACGAAGGCCCGATTATCGAACAGGCCGTAGAGCGCGTCTCCCACGTCAACTCGCCCGAAGAAATGGCCGAAATCGGCCGCGACACCGAAGCCGTGGTACTCAACCGCGCAGTGCGCTGGCACGCCGAGCACCGGGTGTTGTTGAATGGCAATAAGACGGTGGTGTTTTCGCGGTAAGCTAAAACAGCTCTATTCAACCAAGGAATTCTATGGAAGGTTTTACCAAAAAACTTTTTCGCTGGTTGAGTGGAGCTGCTGCTGTGGCTTTTCTCCTTTTTGCTATTTTTATCACAATCAATTGGCGCGATGAACCTCTATCTGAGGCCAGTCAAACCTTCGCCAAAATTCTGCAAAATCGCCCCTTGGTAACCCCTGAGCAAAATGCTTACCTGATGGTATTGGGTTTTAATGCATTGCCTGATGCTGATCCCTTGCAATTGGGAGTAACACGAGAAGCATGGACTCATAGTGTGCGTGAGCTTGATCGTGATACTGAATATCTGCAGTTTCCTGGTGAAAGTTTTAGCCTTAAAGCCAATGCAAGCCAGCGCACTCAGGCATTGCTGGAGAAGTGCTCGGCGCCTAGTGCTGGCTGTCAAAAATTTATGCTGGATTTAGTTGAAGCTAATGAGCTGAGTGTTGACGAGGCTTGGCTGTTGGATCGCTACCAAAAGTTGCTAGGTTATCGACGTTGGGCGGAAACCGGGTACTTTGATTTGAATATGCCTTTCCCGGATTTCCCTACACTCCTTGCTGCTCAAAAATTGTTTATGGTCACTCAGTGGAAGCAGGCAATTGATGTTAAAAATCTGGCTCAGGTTGAGCGCGACTTAAAAAATGATATGCGTTTTTGGCGCGAAATTTTAAGTGAGTCTGACTGGTTGATTACCAAAATGATTGCTGTGGCGGCACTGAGGCGCAATATCGAATGGAGCAATGCTATAGCGCATATGTTTGCACTTGATTCTTTGTCAATTGAACTTTGGCAGGAGCCTCTAACAGCAGAGGAACTGTCTTTTGAACGAGTTCTTGCTGGCGAATGGCGCTTTACCCAGGGCTTGTTAACAGCAGAGGCAAACCGGCCAAAAATAATTGCTCACTTTTGGGTTAAGCCGCAAGCGAGCCTTAACCTTTATGCTCAGCGTTTGCAGAGTTATTTGAGCTTGGTGACGGTAGATGTTGATCAATTAGCCGCGCAGATCGAACAGGCTAATTTAATTGAATACCCTGAGTTTCCAGCCGGCCTGTATAACCTGGGTGGGCAGCTGGAGATAAATCGCGAGCCACCTAGTAATTTCAATAATTATTTAATGCGCCTGGCCGATCTTGAGGGTGCGCGGCGCGCCTTTCTGGCGCTACAGCAAATCCGTACTCAAGAGCTGCCTTTGGATCATATCCAGGAATGGTTAAACATTTCTCCTTGGCAAAGCCCATATAAAGATCGACCTTTCAGGTGGTGCAAGCTATCGCGCGAGCTGATTTTTAAGGGTTATTCAGGGCAAAAACGAGACACTTACGAATTTGCCCTTTAAATACTGGCTCGTTTTCAATTGGCGCGCTGACCGGCAACAAACTAAAGGCGGTGCCAATTAACGCCAGTTTTAAACTACTCACCTGCGCCACAAACTCAATCAGCGCCAGCCCCGCCAACAACCCTGCATAACCCAAATCCACAACCGTAGAAGTCGCCAAGCCCACCGGCTATTGGGTTGTTTACCTGCTGCACCTATAGAGTCAGCCTGGAATAGGTACTATTCTTGACTTGTCACAAACACGGCTAATTATTCAGGTCTTAGGATTGGTCAATGCACTCCAAAGATTCCCCCATAGTCTTCCGCACCCAGCAGCTCACCCGGGTTTTTCACCTGGGCGAGGTGGAGATTCGCGCGCTGCGCGGGGTGGATTTGGAATTGTACGAGGGGGAATTTGTGGTGCTGCTGGGGGCGTCTGGCAGCGGTAAGTCCACTCTGCTTAATATCCTCGGCGGGTTGGATTCGCCTAGTTCGGGCGAAGTCTGGTATCGCGGTGAGGATTTAAGCCGCGCCAGCGAGGAGCAGCTGACCGAATTTCGCCGCTACCATGTTGGCTTTGTATTCCAGTTTTACAACCTCATCCCCAGCCTGACGGCGCGTGAAAATGTCGCCCTCACCACCGAAATTGCCCCCAACCCCATGGCGCCGGAACAGGCGCTGCAGTTGGTTGGCTTGGGCGAGCGGCTGGATCACTTTCCCTCGCAATTGTCTGGCGGCGAGCAGCAGCGGGTTGCTATTGCCCGCGCCATTGCCAAGCGCCCGCAGGTGCTGCTGTGCGATGAGCCCACCGGCGCGCTCGACTCGACCACCGGCATCAAGGTGCTGCAGGCGCTGCATCACATTAATCAGGAACTGGGCACCACTACGGTGGTAATTACCCATAACGCGGTAATTGCCGAGATGGCCAACCGGGTGATTCGTATCAGCGATGGCCAGGTGGCGGAGGTGTTTATCAATCCGGCGCCCAAGCGCCCCGACCAACTCCACTGGTAAGCCATGCGCGCCCTCCATATCAAACTGCTGCGCAACCTCTGGAGCCTTAAAGGCCAGATGTTGGCGATAGCGGCGGTGATCGCCACCGGCGTGGCCATGTATGTGATGAGCTTTACCGCGCTTGAATCCCTCTACCTCAGCCAGCAGAGCGTCTACCGCAACCAGTATTTCGCCGATGTGTTTGCCAGCCTTAAGCGCGCGCCTGAATCCCTGGCCAAGCAACTGCGCGAAATTCCCGGGGTAGGGCTGTTGGAAACCCGGGTGCAGGCGCCGCTGCGCCTGGATCTGGAAAGCTTTGGCGAACCCATCACCGGCCTGGCGCTGTCCATTCCCGATGGCCGCCAGCCGCAGCTCAACCGCTTGTTTTTGCGCGCCGGCAGCCTGCCGGACCCGGAGCGCGACGACCAGCTGCTGGTGAGTGAAGCCTTTGCCGAGGCCCATCACCTAAAACCTGGCGATGCAATTTCGCTGGTGATCAATGGCCGCTACCAGCGCTTGGTGATTAGCGGCATGGCGCTTTCGCCGGAGTTTATCTACCAGATCCGCCCCGGTGATATCTTCCCCGACTTTGCCCGTTACGCCATCGTGTGGATGAACCGCCGCAGCCTGGAAACCGCCTTTGGTATGGAGGGGGCCTTTAACAGCCTGAGCCTTAAACTGGCGCCGGGCGCGCGGGCGCAGCCGGTGATAGAGCGGCTCGACCAGTTGCTGGCGCCCTGGGGCGGGCTGGGTGGCTATGGCCGAGCGGAGCAGTTGTCGCACCGCTACCTAAGCCAGGAGATGGCGCAGATCAAAAACATGGCGGTGTTCCTGCCCTTGATTTTTATCGGGGTGGCGGCCTTTTTACTCAATATGGTCACCGCGCGTCTGATCCGCACCCAGCGCGAGCAGATAGCCGTGCTTAAGGCCTTTGGCTATTCCCGTTGGGCAGTGGCCGGGCACTACCTGGCGCTGGTGGCCTTGGTAATCGCCCTGGGCGGGCTGGCGGGTATTGCCCTGGGCGCCTGGATGGCCCACGGCATGGCGCTGATGTACCAGGAGTTTTTCCGCTTCCCCTGGCTGGAGTTCCGCCTGCGCCCGGGTGTGGCGGCAGCGGCCTTGTTTTACGCCGGTGGCGCAACCCTGCTGGGCACCCTGAGTGCGGTGCGCGCGGCGCTGCGCCTGCCGCCCGCCGAAGCCATGCGCCCGGAGCCGCCTGCCAGCTATAGCCACTCACCGCTGGAGGCCTGGGTCGGCCGCCGGTTGAGCCAGCCCAGCCGTATTATTTTGCGCAACCTCACCCGCCAACCACTCAAGGCCGGGCTGTCGCTGCTGGGTATTGCCCTGGCGGTGGCAGTGATGATGCTCACCGGCTTCCAGAAGGACGCCATCAACTACATGATGGACGTGCAGTTTCGCCTGGCGCAGCGCCAGGATATGACCCTGGGTTTTTACGAGGCTGCCGGAGGCCGCGCGCTTAACGAGCTAAGCGCCATGCCCGGGGTTTACCAGGCCGAAGGCTTTCGCACGGTGTCGGCGGTGCTGCGCTATGGTCAGCATGAGTATCGCGCGGCGCTGCAGGGTTATGATCCCCAGGGGCGGTTGTTCTCGGTGCTCAACCGCCAGCTGCAACCGGTAGAACTGCCGGTGGAAGGTGTTTTGCTCACCGACTATCTGGCGCAACTGCTGGGCATTAAGGTGGGCGAAACCTTGCAGGTGGAGGTAAAAGAGGGGCGGCGGCCGCTGCTGGAGGTGCCCGTTGCCGGGTTGGTGACCGAGTTTATTGGCGTGGGCGCCTATATGCGCCGCGAAACCCTCAACCGCCTGCTGCGCGAGCCGGACAATATCAGCGGCGCTTTTTTGGCAGTGGCGGCAGCGGATATACCGGCCCTGGAGCGCCGCCTGCAAGCGGTGCCCAGGGTTGCCGGGGTAAGCCTGCGCAGCAATACCATCAAGGCCTTTAACCAGACCATGGAGGAGAGCCTGCTGGTGTTCACCCTGTTTGCCAGTGCCATGGCTGGCGCCATAGCCTTTGCCGTGGTGTACAACAATGCGCGCATCGCTTTTGCCGAGCGCAGCCGCGAACTGGCCAGCCTGCGAGTGCTGGGGTTCAGGCGCGCCGAGGTCGCCTATATTTTACTGGGCGAGTTGCTCTTACTCAGCCTGCTGGCCTTGCCCCTGGGCTTTGTTCTGGGCGCTGGCCTCTGCCATTTGCTGGCGCTGGCCATGGCCACCGACCTCTATCGCATTCCCCTGGTGCTGGAACTGCCCACCTATACCCTGGCCGCCGGGGTGGTGTTGCTGGCGACTCTGGTGTCGGCCCTGATAATGGCGCGCTACCTGGCGCGGCTGGATATGGTTAGCGCCCTTAAAGCGGCGGAATAATCACCTGGATAAGGATCAACAATGGTATTTGCAAAGCTCAACCCGCCAATCGCCCTGGCCCGCCAACACCACAAGTTGCTGTTGCTGGCTTTGGCACTGCTGATCGCCCTGGGGTACGGCTTGCGCACGCCTCGGGTTTTAGTGGACAGCGCCCTGGTGAGTCGCGCGCCCATGAGTATCTGGGTGGAGGAGGAGGGCCGCACTCGCTTGCCCGATCGCTACCAGGTATCGGCGCCGGTGAGCGGCTACCTCAACCGGGTGGCGCTGGAGCCGGGCGATAAACTCGAGCAGGGCCAGGTGATATTCACCATCAACCCCGCACCTGCGGACCCCCTGGATACCCGCAGCCGCGCCCAGGCCGAGGCCAACCTGGCGCGCGCCCAGGCGGCGTTGCAGGAGGCGCAAACCCAGGTGGAGGTGCAGCAGGCTCAGGTGAATTTGGCGGCGGCTGAATTGGCGCGAATCCAGCCCCTGGCTGCAGCGGGCAATGTCTCCGCCGATGCCCTGGACAGGGTTCAGGCCCAGGCACAGGTCGCCAATGCCAGCCTGCGCTCGGCGCGCTTTAGCGTGGATGTGGCCCGCCACGAGCTAGATAACGCCCGCGCCACTCTGGCTGTATTCAGTAAGGACAAAAACCAATCGCTGCAACCTATCAGCGTAACCTCACCCATCACCGGCCAGGTGCTCAGCCGCCAGCGCCAGAGCGAGGGCAGGGTGCAGGCGGGTGAGCCAATTGCACTGCTGGGCGATTTAAACAGCCTGGATGTGGAGGTGGATTTGCTCTCCCCCGATGCGGTGCGAGTGCAGCCGGGCATGGCGGTAAGCCTGGAGCGCTGGGGTGGCGATGCGCCTTTACAAGGCCGGGTGTGCCGCGTCGACCCCGCCGGTTTTACCCGCTTTTCTGCCCTGGGCGTGGAGGAGCAGCGGGTGTGGGTGATAGTGGATATAACCTCGCCGCGCGAGCAGTGGCAGAACCTTGGCGATGCCTACCGGGTGGAGGCGCGTTTTGTACTCTGGCAGGGGGATAATGTACTGCAGGTGCCCAGTAGCGCACTCTTCCGCGAGGGTGAACACTGGTATTGCTATGTGATTGACGCAGGCCGCGCCCACCAACGCGAACTCAAACCTGGCCGCCGCGCCGGCCTGGTCACCCAGATAGAATCCGGCTTAAGCGAAGGCGAGCGGGTAGTGCTCTACCCGGGTGAGGGCTTGGTGGAGGGGGCGCGGGTTAAGTTGCGCTAGTCAATGTAAATCTGCCCGATGGCAAATGCGGTTTGTTCCAACTGCCACCTTTCTCATTATAAAATTCACGCTATAGCCTGCTCTTGTGTGTGAGCTGCCAAATCATTCAGTTGCTCATTAAGCCATAAGCATCCGCATAAAATATGGCGCGATCCAAGGCTTTGATAAAATCATCCTCTGTGCATTTTCGGACAAAATTGTGGCAGCTATCTGCGGCATAGGGATGCCCCATTTTGGTTGCTATCATTCCCCAGGCCAGGCTGTCGATTACATTATCCTCGTGAACAAAAAAACCTGACATTCTATAGTCTTCTGATATTTGAAAGGCCGCTAAAGATACATGTGATGATGCAATTTTTATAAGTGAATTTCGTATTTTTTCATCTTTTTCTGCATATTCAGCCATTGATATTTTATGATTCATTGCGCTTTCTGCTAGTTTGTAATACTCAGCCGCAAGATTGTGAATTTGATTGCCATACTTGTAATTTTCAACTTTCACTTCCTCTGTTTCAGGTGCTATTTTTAACTGCGATGAGTTGTCAACATAGGATTTAAATTTTTTGGTGATCTCGCGCGAACTTTTACCATCGTCATACTTAATCTCCTCCGTATCATCGTCTGCATTTGTATCTTTATTTTTATCTCGGCTTGAAGTTGTGATGGTGTCGGCATCATTGTTGTTTTCTAAATTATCTAAAGTGCTTATCTCGGGTATCGCATTATTTTTCTCTTCCGCTAAAGGAGATGTGGGTATTTCTGGTAAAGAAGAGGAAGGCGGGATCTGTAAAGAAGGGAGTGTAATTTGGTTTGCCCTTTCAAGTTCCTTTTTTTGGGCTTGCGAGTACTCATTTCCATAAAAATAGAAGATCAAAATTAAAATTGTTACGGAAAACAAAAGTAGATATTTTTTCAAAAATTTATGACCTTATCGATGAATTAAGGATTTTTTAGTCTTCCTAAAATAGGAAGGTCATTTTGCCTTGTTGGGCAATGGCAAGATCGAAACAGCGCGGCTCACGACTACAAGGCTATATGCTAATAATGTTATAGTGTATTACCCTTTGGATGGAACGCGAAGACAGCAGTAGGAATACCGCTTTCACCCCAGTTGCCGGGCTGCCCGCAACTGGCCTGGGCCAAAGCTCCAGGCCTTTCCCTACGCTCTGATTGGTAAGCTTCGCTCCGCTGAAAGCGGAGCTGGGCCTTGCCAGTTTTATTGTTTTTATAGAAAACCTATATCTCATGAAAATATCTGCAGTAAAAGAAAAAGTATCAAACAGCGAGAATCTTGCGATTGAGATGATGCGCAACCCGGCCGAACTCTCGGAGTGGGTGATTTGGATTCGGGAGGGCTCGGGCAAGAGCTACTTGCTAACCAATGAATCGGACGTGGTAATGACCACTAACGACGCCAACAAGGCGCTGCTGTTGCTCAGCACCCTTGGTATCAAGCGCGTCCAGCTCGTGCTTTAGGGTTTTTTTGTGAAGCTGCAATTATTGCTGGAGGGTTTGGCGAGTATGCCGGAAGCTAAGCTGGTACACAGCAGTAGCGATGATTACGGCAATATTCTGGTGTTTGATTACCCGCGTTACCGCGCACTGAGTTTTGATTCGGTGTTTGAGCAGAGCGCATTTAGCCTGGAAAAGCCCTATGCGCTGATTCACGAATACACCCGCGCGATGATGTTGGTGCTTGCGTTTATTGAGCCGCGCCATATCACTTTGCTTGGCTTGGGCGGTGGCAGCTTGCTGCGCAGCCTGCATCACTACTTGTCGCGCTGTCATTTTCATGTGGTAGAGCTGCGCCAAAAGGTCTATGAAATCGCCCGCGATTATTTTGATATCCCCGAGAGTAACCGGGTGTGTGTGACCATTGAGGATGCGCAATCGCAACTGCAATCACTCGCGGCGGAGACTACGGATATTGTGTTTGCCGATATGTACGACGCCTATCATATGAGCCCGATGCAGGCGCAGCAGCAGTTTATTCGCGATTGCTGGCGTATACTCAGCCCGCGCGGCTGGCTGGTTATTAATTATCACCGCCTACCTGAAACCAACTCGGAATTTTTTGAGTGCCTAACGGATTATTTCAGTGTGGTTATGCTGTTTTCGGGCGACTGTGGCAACCATATTCTGTTCGCTTCCAAATCGCATCTGGTGGATTACGCCCAGGCCCTCAAAAAACTAAAACATATGGAATCTATACTGGGTGAAAAGTTCACGCCGCTATATCACCGCCTGAAACGACCCTCGCGATAAAATCACTTGCGTAATCTGTATTCTCGGCGTCACTGGCGTTGCATGGTCTTGTTACAATTTGCTCCTTACCCGTAAACCTAAAGCACCCTGTAGGTTGCTGCCGAAACTGTCAATTGCAACAATGACAATGTTCGCTGTGGTGTAACAAACTCCCATTCCCTCAGTCTACAGCTACAATTCCTACCAAATTCGCTACGGAGATGCGCTGTGTTGATTAAAAAGCCAACCGATATTCCTGCTTCGGAGATAACTCCGGAATCCATCTATGATGCGCGGCGCGAGTTTATGCGCGGCGGTTTGAGCCTGGCGGCCCTGGGCTTGGGTGCCAGCCTGTCGCCAGAACTGCTGGCGGCGCCCAAGTATGTGGCTGAGCAGGACAATAAAGGCCCGGCCTGGCTTAAGCAGCAGATTGCAGCGGCGGGGGGCAATCAGCAGGCTATTAGCGAGGCGCTCACGCCCTATGATTCGGTAACCGGCTACAACAATTTTTACGAGTTTGGCTTTGAAAAAACCGACCCGGCGGCAAACTCCGGCAAGCTGACGACCGACCCCTGGACGGTGGA
>JBNLGJ010000037.1:0-20748 GCA_050305995.1 Cellvibrio sp. | reverse complement strand
AGCGTGGCCTTGTCTTTTTTCAAATAGCCGAACATGATTTCAAAGCGCTGGCTAAAGTTGAGGCCGCGGACGCCCAGGTCGCGGTAGAGGAAGGCGAATTTTCCATAGCTGGTGGTTACGCCGCCCAAGCCAATTTCGCGCATTTTTTTCAGGTATTGAACATAAGCGGCGAGCAGATAATCGCTTTCGCTTTGGTCGCTACGGCGCTCGGGGATGGCCATTTTATTTTCTGGCTCCAGCACACCGGCCGCCAGGCGGGTGTTGCGCAAATTGCCCTGGGCTTTGTAGCTGATGCCACCGCAGCGAATTTGCTCGCCGCTAAGTTGGCAACCGTCGGTATCAGACGCGGCGAACGTTTGCGCTGGCGCTGCTTGGGATGGGAGTTTTTTAGCAAATTTTACTTTGGGCGGCAGCGCCTCCTGCTGAAGATTATTTTGCGCAGGTTTAGTTTGCACACTGGCTTTGGCGAACGGCAGTTTAATGCGATTGCGCTCGGCGGGGCGCTTAAGCAGTGAATACTGCACTGGCTCAGAATTATGTTTAAATTCCTCAAAGCCCGGCAGGCCCTGCAGTTGCGCTTTGGCTTGCAGCTCGCAGTAGACCTGTTCGTAATAGCTTTGCGCGCGGGAGAAGCAAAATGGATCGGCTAAAGCCGGGAGGGAAGCAATGCCAATAAAACCAAAAAGAAAGAGCCGATAAATACTACTTTGCATGAGTTTCATATTTAATCGACTCCCTCTATTCCGTTTTACGCTTTATACAAATTTTATTTTTATAAAGGCGTTTTTCGAGGCAGCCAATGCAAGGCAAAAGCAGGCGAGAAAGCGGAGTTTACTAAAGTAAATGAGCATTTCGCAGCCTGCTTTTAACGCCGCAGTGGCAACGCAGATAGCCTTTAATGAGTAATCAACCAGCACTGGTGAATTTTGGGATTCCTTTTAAAGTCTTCATCAATAGTCTCACCGCTAATATCCTTGATGGTGTAAGCACTCAGCGCCTCGTAATCCAATTTAAAGCTGCGCAGATTGTTGGAGAAGATAAGCGTGCCCTGCTCACTGAGCGCGCCCATGGTTTTGTGGATCATGTCCACATGGTCGCGCTGCACGTCGAGCACATCGTCCATGCGCTTGGAGTTGGAGAAGCTGGGCGGGTCGAGCAGAATCAAATCAAACAGTTGATCGTTGCTATCCAGCCAGCGCAAACAGTCGGCCTGCTCCAAACGGTTGCGCGCTTCGCTCAGGCCGTTAAGGGCAAAGTTTTTACGCGCCCAGTTTAAGTAGGTGTTGGACATATCCACACTTAAAGTAAAGCGCGCGCCGCCCAGGGCCGCGTGCACACTGGCGGTGGCGGTGTAGCAAAACAGGTTGAGGAAGCGTTGGTCCTTGGCCATTTGCGCCACCAATTTGCGCACTGGGCGGTGATCCAAAAATATCCCGGTATCCAAATACTGCCACATGTTGATGTGCAGACGCGCCTCGCCTTCCATCACGCTGAACAAATCGCCGGTGGGGCGCTCGTTGAGTTTTTCGTATTGGCTGCTGCCTTTGTTGCGGCGGCGCTGCTTGTAACTGATTTGCGCGGCAGGAATACCCAGGGCATAGGGCACCGCCATTTCAATTTCGGCAAAACGTTGGGCGGCGCGATCCTCATCGACAGATTTGGGCGCGGCGTATTCCTGCACATGGGCGTAGAGCTGCTCGCTTTTGCCAAACTGGGTTTGGCCGCGATAAATATCGATAGCAGCGGCGTATTCGGGCATATCGGCATCGTAAAGGCGATAGCAGCTCACCTGATTTTTCTTCGCCCACTTTTCCAGTTGCTTAAGGTTTTTTTGCAAGCGATTAACCAGCATCTGGGCGCCGGGAGTGAGCGCAGCGGCCTGCTCTTGGCGGTTGCTGTCCCGGGCTTTTTGCTCGGCGGCGGCGCGTTCTTCTTCATCCTTACTAAAACGGCCATCCTGCTCCACACGACTTTTAACAAAAGCCTCGGCGTTGATACTGAACATCAACAGCTCACTTTCGATACTGCCGTTAAAGAGTTTGTATTTTTTGTCGGAGCGCAGGCCCATTTGCTTGCCCAGCTCCGGGTTGCCGGTGAACACACCGGCGCGCCACCCCTGAAACTCGTTGCGCAGCCGCTCGCCCAAATGGGCGTAGAGCAGCTTGAGCGATTCCACCTCGCCCAGGCGCTCGCCGTAGGGCGGGTTGGTGAGCACCAGACCAAATTCCATCGCGCGGTGAGTGGGGCGTTTGAACTCCGCCAGCTCTTTGCGGCTTACCCTCAGCCAGTCGTCCAGCTCCAGGCTGATAATGTTTTCCTCGGCAGCGCGCACCACCCGCACATCGGCGTCGTAGCCGCGGATTTCCGGTTTATTCACCCTGGCCAGGCCGAGCTTTTTGCGCTGGTGCGCCTCATCGCGCAGCTCCAGCCAAATGTCGTTGCGGTGGTTGAGCCAGCGCTCAAAGCCAAAGCTGGCGCGCCCCAGGCCAGGGGCTATATCGGCGGCCATCAGCGCCGCTTCGGTGAGGAAGGTGCCGGAGCCGCACATGGGGTCTATAAGCGCGCCGCCCTGGGCGGCGATATCCGGCCAGCCGGCGCGAAGCAGAATACCGGCCGCCAGGTTCTCTTTAAGCGGCGCCCCACCCTGCTTTACCCGGTAGCCGCGGCGGTGCAGGCTGTCGCCGGAGAGGTCGATACTTAACACCAGTTTGTTTTTGGACAGACGGGCATTAATGCGCAGATCCGGATCGCGCTTGGCCACTGAGGGACGCTCGCCGCTGAAATCGCGCAGACAGTCAACAATCGCATCTTTAACTTTCACCGCACCAAACTGGGTGTTGCGAATAGCATCGTTAGTGCCGACAAAATCCACCAACAGGCTGCCATTGGGGCTTAAATGTTCCTGCCAGGGAATGACGCGAGTGCCGTCGTAAAGCGCCTCCTGGCTATCCACTGCAAAGTTCGCCAGGGGCAGCAGAATCTTGTTGGCCAGGCGCGACCAGAGGCAGGCGCGATAGGCCAGGCGCAAGTCGCCCTCAAAGTAGACCCCCGCCACCGTCTCGCGGGTGGACTCGGCGCCCAGGCCCTGCAGCTCGCTGTTAAGGAGAGATTCCAGCCCCTTGGGGCAACTGGCAAAAAACTGATGATTCATGTGATTTTCCACTGTTTGCGACACCTTTTAGTCGCTTATGGCCAACTGGCCGTTTTTCAATCAGCTAATAGCGTTTTTGCGAAACACCTATCAATAGCAACCGATTGATTAATGATTTAACTTGAACTTTTATCCATTGGCCCCACCTAACACAAGGCGAATGAAATAATAGTGTCAACTATTTGTGCTAGGCCGTTATGCAATATAAGCTGAGCTATGTATAAATATTTGTTCGTTCACGCCGCCAGTTAATTCTGGTGTACTGACCAACCCTTCACTCACTTTTACAGGAGCCAAGAACCTTCCCAGTAATTCCGCAAGACCGCTTTGCCCCCGTGTTGGCTGGCAAGAATCCAGGACTCAGGGGCGATAATCCACAACAACGAGGTGCATTAACTGATGAAACGTCAAAAACGTGACCAAACAGAACGCGCATTCACCAAAGGATATCAAGCAGGTATTGAGGGGCGTTCCAAAAGCCTTTGTCCGCACGAATCCGGCCTTGCCAGGCAACAATGGCTCAACGGCTGGCGCGAATCCCGCGTAGATCAGTGGGACGGTTTAAGCCGTTTGGCACAGGTTCAAAAAATCTCCAATTATCACCCCAGCGCCGTCACCAGTTGACGCCTAAGCCACAGAATTTTTAACTACACACTCCGTGAAAAAGCCCGCGATTGCGGGCTTCGTTATATTTGGGCCTGAGCAATTTAATTAGCATGCCCAGCCCCAATAGTGTTTAGGCGTTGCCTTTTTTAAAAGACGCAATGCCCGCTGCCGCCTTGGCAATCAGCTCCGGGCCCTCGTAAATAAACCCGCTATACACCTGCACCAGGCTGGCACCCGCGCGAACTTTTTCGGCGGCGCTGGCGCCGTCAAAAATACCGCCCACACCAATAATCGGCAGCTTGCCGCCCAGGCAGGAACTCAGGGTTTCAATGACCTTGGTACTTTTATCGCGCACTGGCAGGCCACTCAAACCGCCGGCTTCATCGCCAAATTCCAGGCCTTCAACCCCTTCGCGGCCAACGGTGGTGTTGGTGGCAATAACGCCATCCATGCCTTCCTGAATCAGCACACCGGCCACCTGGGCGATTTCACCCTCGTCCATATCCGGGGCGATTTTTACCAGTAGCGGCACATATTTGCCTTCTGCCGCCGCCAACACGCCCTGCTCTTTTTTGAGGGTGGACAGCAACTGGCAGAGGGATTCGCCAAACTGCAGGTTGCGCAGGCCGGGGGTGTTGGGCGAGGAGATATTGACCGTGATGTAGTCCGCATGGGCGTAAACCTTACGCATACAGATCAAGTAATCGTCGGCGGCGTTTTCCACTGGCGTAGTGGCATTTTTGCCGATATTAATGCCCAGAATACCGTCGTAGCGGCGCTTTTTAACCTGAGCCACCAGATGGTCCACGCCCTTGTTGTTAAAACCCATACGGTTGATGATGGCCTGCGCCTGGGGCAAGCGGAACAGGCGCGGCTGGGGGTTACCCGGCTGGGGGCGAGGGGTGATGGTGCCGATTTCGACAAAGCCAAACCCCAGGGCACCCAGGGCATTAAAGTAGTCGCCATTTTTGTCCAGGCCAGCGGCCAGGCCCACGGGGTTGCGGAACTTAAGCCCCAGCACTTCCACCGGATCATCCTCCACCTTGGCAGCCAACAGGCCAATGAGCTTTAAGCGCTCGGCGGCGCCCAGCATATCCAGGCTGAGTTCATGGGAGGTTTCGGGGTTTAAACGAAACAGCAGATCGCGGACATAGTTGTACATGGATTGCTCAACTTCACGTTAAATGGGAGGGAAAATAATCAGCAGTTAACAGGGGCGCAAGGATACTGGATTTGACGCTAAAGGTCGATTTGAAAGCAGCATTTGCCGATCAACAATTAACCAATTTGCTCAATGGAGTGAAAGCGATTGTCATCGCCAAAGTTAATTTGGAAGCGCCCGCGAATACCACTGTGGGTGACAAAGGGCACCAGGATATTGGCTGGGAATTTTATCCGGCGGCGCTGATCGTCAAAAGCAATAACATCCCGCGCTGCGCCCTGGTAAAGCCGCTGGAATTCTTCCGCAGAAATCCTGAGCGAGACAATGACGTGTTTCATGCAGGTGATCCAAAAAAATTTGCCTGCATCATAAACAAAAATGCCCTCGCCATCCAAAACATGGCGAGAGTCAACTTACAAAAAATTGCCCCAGAAGAGTGAGCTCTTGTGGGGCATTTGGGAAAATACCAAGTGATGCACTCAAGATCAGCAGGGGACCTCAGGGTAAAGCTCCATATGACGACTGGCCTGAACCAAATCGAGCAAATCCCGCAAGGCCACAGAAAAAATCGCAAAATCCGGGCTGCGAATGGCCTCCAACTCCGCCACCATAGCAGCCCAGCGGTTAATTAACAGCTGCTGTTGCTCGCGCCACAGGCTCATGAGTTGATCTACATGCTGGGCTTGAGGTAAAAACCTGGCAAGCGCCGCAGTGAGGTTGCGCAATTGCGATTCCAAATCGCTAAGGAAGGTCTCGCGCGCCATGGCCTGCCAGTTGTCGTCTACCTGCAAACTGGAAATCTGGCTGTAAAACCAGGGCAATTTCAGATCATTACCCAGGGCAAAATATAACTGGGCGATTTGCGCCAGCGGGTAATCCCCAACTCGCGCCGCCTCCACCACGCTTAAGCCCGAATAAAGGTCCGCAGGTGCTGTGGCAATATAAATTAAATGTTCGGCTAGGCCCTGGGCTTGATATTCCGCTACCGCAGCTTGCCAGCTTTGCAGCTGCGCTTCGCCAAGCAGTAGCGGGAAGTCCTGCTCTATGCGGTGAATAGCGCTGGCAAAATAATTGATCTCCCCCTCTGGCTGCAACTGACCGCGACGATTGCGCAAAAACCAGCGAGTGGCGCGGCGAATTTTGCGCATCAGCGATTGAATTAGCTCTAATGTTTGCTGATAACTGAGCTTATCCTGAGCTGCGAGTAACTGGCGATAAAATTCATCCACTTGGTAAATGTCCCGCGCAATCACATAAGCCTTTGCCACCTCACCTACAGCCGCACCGGTGGATTCCATCAGCCGCTGGGCAAAGGTAATGCCCATGGTATTAATCATGTCGTTGGCCACCTGGGTGGCGACGATTTCGCACCCCAGGCGATGACGCATCATCGCCTGGGTAAAGCGCTGCTGAATTTGCGGTGGAAATGCCCGCGCCATAAAGCGCGCAATATAGTCGTCTTCAACCAGATTGGTTTTAGCCAGATCCTCTTTAAGCATCGCCTTGGCATAGGAGATAAGCACCGCCAGCTCCGGCCGAGTTAAGCCTTTGCCTTTGCTCTGGCGCTCCAGCAATTGCTCATCGTCGGGCAAAAATTCCAGCGCGCGATTCAAGCGCCCCTGGGCCTGTAACCAGTGCATAAAGCGACGGTACTCCGAGCTGCGCGCCAGTGCCTCAGCCTGGGCAATACTTATCGCCAGAGTTTGCAGGCGATTATTACGGAGCACCAGGCGCGCAACATCTTCCGTCATGTCCAGCAAGAGTTGATTGCGCTGTTTGGTGGTGAGGTCGCCCTGCTCGATCAAATCATTGAGCAAAATTTTGGCATTAACCTCGTGGTCAGAGCAGTCGACACCGCCGGCGTTGTCGATAAAGTCGGTATTACAGGCGCCGCCATTCAAGGCAAACTCAATACGCCCGCGCTGGGTCATACCCAGGTTGCCACCCTCGCCGAACACCTGCGCGCGCAGCTCGCAGCCGTTAATGCGCAGCGCATCATTGGCTTTATCGCCAACATCGGCATGAGTTTCCATCGCCGATTTCACATAGGTGCCAATACCGCCGTTCCAAATCAAGCCCACCGGGGCTTTGAGCAGCGCGCGAATCAGGTCCGAGGGGGTGTAGTGGCTGGCTTCCAGTGCAAAGCGCTCGCGCATCTGCGCACTAACGGCAATGGATTTTGCCGCGCGCAAAAAAATCCCACCGCCTTCACTGATTAAACTTTTGTCGTAATCCGCCCAGGTGCTTTTGGGTAGGGCAAATAATCGCTGCCGCTCTTTAAAACTGATGGCGGCACTGGGGGATGGATCTATAAATATGTGCTGGTGGTTAAAGGCCGCCACCAACAAAATGGATTGCGACAGCAGCAGGCCGTTGCCAAATACATCGCCAGCCATATCACCTATACCCACCACAGTTACCGGGTCGCACTGAATATCCTGGCCCAGCTCGCGAAAGTGGCGCTGCACCGAAATCCAGGCGCCGCGCGCGGTAATGCCCATGGCTTTGTGGTCGTAACCCTGGCTGCCGCCAGAGGCAAAGGCATCGCCCAACCAATGTTTATACTCATGGGAAATTTTGTTGGCGATATCGGAAAAGCTGGCGGTGCCCTTATCGGCGGCCACCACTAAATAGGGATCGTCCAGATCGTAGCGCTGCACCTGTTGCGGCGCGACCATTTCACCGTTTACATAATTGTCGGTGATATCGAGCATGCCGCGAATCATGATTTGATAACAACTAATAGCTTCAGCCTGTTGTGCATCCCTATCGCCCTGGGGCATTTTTTTACAAACAAAACCGCCCTTGGCGCCGCTGGGGACTATCACTGCATTTTTTACTTGCTGGGCTTTTACCAGGCCGAGCACTTCAGTGCGGTAGTCCTGCAACCTATCGGACCAGCGCAAACCGCCGCGTGCCACTTTGCTGGTACGCAGATGCACTGCTTCCATACGCGGAGAGAATACAAAAATTTCAAACAGTGGCCGCGGCTCGGGGATATCGGCAATTTGCCGCGGGCTGAATTTAAACGAGACATAGTCCTTGCACTTATCATTACTTTCGGTTTGAAAATAATTAGTGCGCAAGGTGTTTTCCATCAGCAGCAGATAGCGGCGAAGTATGCGATCCTCATTGAGGTTTTCCACTTTATCCAGCGCCTGGAGGATATCCCCTTGTAATTGTTCCAGGTGTTGCGCGCGCGCGCCAAGGCTGTCTTCCGGGTCTGCAGTAGCGGGTTTAAAGCGGGCAATAAAATAAGCCACCAACAGCTGGCAAATCGCAAATTGCTTTTCCAAGACTAAGGCAATATAGGGCAAGGCAAACGGAAAAAGAGTTTGGTGCATATAGCTGGCATAGGCCCGCAACATGGCCGCTTCGCGCCAGTGCAACTGTGCCAGTGGAATTAATTTGTTAAAGCTGTCGTTATCCGCCTGGCCCTGCCAAATTGCAGCAAAAGCCTGGGTGATAGGTTCACGCACTGCCGCTATATCCATGGCGGCTGGCGCCAGCAGGCGAAATTCATGCAGCCAGCTGATGCCCTGGGTTTGCCCCTGGATATCGTAGGAGCTTTCGCTAACCACCTGAAATCCGAGATTCTCCAGTACCGGAATTACATCCGACAGGGTGAGCGGTGTGTGCTTGTGAAAGAGTTGAAAATGCAGGTGCCGCGTCTCCAGCTCCAAGGGTTGATAAATGCGAATTTCTATAGCTTTGCCGCTTTGCAACTCAGCGATGGCCTGCATGTCCTGCACGGCCGTGCGCGCGTCATACTGCTGTTGGTAGCTGAGCGAAAAGGCGTTGCGATATTCACGCAGCTGCTGCGCCGCCTGCTCCTCGCCCTGCACTTCCAGCAGTGCCGCATGCAGGTGATCCTCCCAAGAGCGGGTAATATTAATAATGCCCGCCTCAAGCGCTTTCACATCCAGGTCGAGCAGCTGCAACCCCTCGATGTTAAACACCAGATAAACCCGCGCGAGTATGGACTCGGAAAAATAAGTGGTGAACTCGCAGTCGCAACTGCCGAGGGCGCGCCCCAACAAATCCTGAATTTGCAGGCGCACCCGCGTGGAAAAATAATCGCGCGGCACATAAATTAAAAAATTGACAAACTTGCCAAAGGGATCGCGGCGCATAAACAGCCGCACCATGGCGCGCTCAGCTATCTGCGTAACCCCGCGCAGGGTTTCAAACAGCTCGCTGCCGCTGCTAAGGAAAATTTCGTTGCGCGGGAAGGTCTCCAAAATCTGGCGAAAATTTTTGCCATCGTGGCTGGTTTCTTCCAAGCCATATAACTCAAATACCTTGGCAACCTTGGTGCGAATTAGGGGGATATCCCAGGGGCTCATCAAATACACCTGGGAGGTGTAAAGCCCAAGGAAGCGCGCCTCGCCAATTACTTCTCCCTCATCATTAAAGCGTTTTACAACAACGTAATCAGAATAGGCGTAGCGATGGATATGGGCGCGTAGCGCTGACTTGGAAAAGGTGATGACCTGAGGCACCAGGTGGAAGCGCGCCATGCCCTCATTAAAATCCTCCAGCGCCATGGGCGCTATCACCTCATCGCGCAGCGCGAACAATCCCAAGCGCTTGTGCGGTAACTCCTGCAGGTATTTGCGACCATCCTGCTCAATAAACTCAAACTCGCTATAGCCCAAAAACGTAAAGTGATCCTGAGCCAGCCAGCCGAGAAAATCCCGCGCCTCGGCGACATTAGCTGCCGCCAGCTCCGCTTGTGCAAAATTAAGGTTATTGCTAGTCAATTGCACGGCGGCGCGCATGGCTGTAAAGTCTGCTACTACCTGGCTCACATCGCGCAGCACCAGGCGCAACTGTTCAGTCAATAATTTAAGTTTTTCGGCATTGCTGTGCTTGCTGATCTCCAGAATGATCAAGGCCTCTTTAGCTGCCGTTGATTTGTCTTTTTTAGCTACCTTGTCTGCCTCCCCCTTATTGCCACCAGCATCACCATTTTCAAAGATTTGCAGCAAATTTCCGTTGGAATCGCGCGCGAGATTGAGCACAGTACTTTTTAATGAGTGAATGGCGATATTTTGCCGATTGAACTCTATGCGTACTGAGTCCACCAAAAACGACATATCCCGCTGCAAGATCACCAGCACTGAGTGGGGACAAATCCAGCCCTCTTGCGCCAGGCTGGGGTTAAACAGATGAATTTGCGGGGTATCGCCCTGTTTTTTTTGCAATAGCCGCCAGGCGTAAAAGAGGCTGCCAAATACATCACCCAGGGGGCGCCCCAGCAGCTCCTCCAGTGGGAAGTGGTGAAAATATTTGCGCGCCAGCAGCATAAACTGGTTCAGCGCCTCTCCTTTAAGGTGCTGACAGGCGTAGGCCTCCAGTTCAATCAAAAAATCGAGCAGATGGGTTTGGCTTACCAGTGGGCTGTTCACAGTCAAATCTCCGTTGAGTTAGCCGGGGACTGGAGGGCTCTGGCGGGTCGGTTACAAATAGGTCTGGCCTCGCGTGGGCCTTGTCAGTTCTAGGGCTGCACTCCTAAGCCTAGCCGAAAAAATTACATAAACAGTTGAAATTATTGGGAACCGCCTCAAGATAGCGCAGTCTAGAAAGCGCCCCCCTGCAGGACGATATCTACCCCAGGCGGGCACAAGATCAACGAATAAACGCGCTGAAAAGGTACTCCTGCCCATGCAAGCCCACTCACAGATCCAAGCCCTTAACACCTGGCTCAACCAGCAAATTATTGGTCAGGAGCACCTGCTGCAACGATTGTTGATTGCGCTTTTGGCCGATGGCCATCTGCTGGTGGAAGGCGCACCCGGCCTGGCTAAAACCAAAGCCATTAAAACCCTGTCGCAAGCGATTGAAGGCGACTTTCACCGCGTGCAATTTACCCCTGACCTGCTGCCCGCCGATGTGACCGGCACCGATATCTATCGCCCACAGCAGGGTGTATTTGAATTCCAGCCAGGGCCGATATTCCACAACCTGGTATTGGCCGACGAAATTAACCGCGCCCCGGCCAAGGTGCAGTCGGCGCTGCTTGAGGCCATGGCCGAGCGCCAGGTGAGCGTCGGCAGCAAAACCTATAAGTTGCCGGATTTATTTTTGGTGATGGCGACACAAAACCCCATTGAGCAGGAGGGCACCTACCCACTGCCCGAAGCCCAGCTCGACCGTTTTTTGCTGCACGTGGTGGTGGACTACCCGAGCATTGACGCCGAGCGCCAAATTTTAAAACTGGCGCGCAGCGAAGCCGCAGCAGTGGAAGCCACCCAGCCTCCTGTCATCAGCCAAAGCACATTATTTGCGGCGCGCAACGACATTCTCGCCATCCACATGGCCGATGCGGTGGAGGAATACATAGTGCAGATAATCAACGCCACTCGCCGCCCCCAGGCCTATGGCGCAGACCTGGCGCAATTGATTGAATACGGTGCCAGCCCGCGCGCCACTATCGCCCTCGATCGCTGCGCCCGCGCCCATGCCTGGCTCGCCGCTCGCGATTATGTGAGCCCGGATGATGTTCAAGCCGTAGTACACGATGTTTTGCGCCACCGCTTAATTTTAAGCTTCGATGCCGAGGCGCGCGGCATTAGCCCCGACCAGGCTATCGACAAGTTACTGTCCCTGGTGGCTGTCGCCTAAGGCTGGTGCAAGTATGAGCACCCTCAACACAGCCACTGCCCTGCCCCAAGGCGCCTACAGCCAGCTGGACAATCTGCTCGGCAGCCGCTTTATTGGCGGCGATTTAAAACTGGGCGCATTAAAACCAGCGCGCAGCCTACTGGCAGGCAACCAGCGCACCCGCTACCGCGGTCGTGGGATGGACTTTGAAGAAGTTCGCCTCTATCAACCCGGCGATGACATTCGCAGCATTGACTGGCGAGTGACCGCGCGCACCCAGGTACCCCACACCAAACTCTATCGCGAGGAGCGCGAGCGCCCGATTTTTGTGTTGGTGGATCAGCGCTCGCCCATGTTTTTTGGCAGCCAGCGCTGTTTTAAATCGGTGCTTGCAGCCTACCTGGCCTCAGCGCTGGCCTGGTCGGCCATGGCCAACAGCGACCGCATTGGCGGCCTGGTATTTGGCGATAGCGAAGAGCGCGAAATTCGCCCAAGGCGCAGCAAGCATGCGGTGCTGGAACTGATTCATCAGCTGCAGGATTTCAACCACAAACTCAACACCCCCCTGCCCGCAGCCAAGAGTCAAACCCTGGCACAGATGCTGGCTCAGGCGCGGCGACTGGTAAAACCCGGCAGCGCGCTGTTTATCATCAGCGATTTTCAAGATATGGATGAAGCCTGCGAGCGCGAGCTATTCAGCTTGTCGCGCCACGCCGACCTGCGCCTGTTGCATATTTACGACCCCCTGGAGCAGGCGCTGAGCAGCAACGCGCCCCTCAGCCTGAGCGATGACACTAGCCGCCTGCAGATCCCCAGTCACCAGCGCAATTTCCAGCTGGCCTTCGCCCGCGATTTTGCCCAGCACCTCAACCAGCTCACCCAGTTTTGCCAACACCTCGGCCTGGCACTGTTGAGTTTCAGCACCAGCGATGACTGCCAGCAGCTGCTGCGCCAGACTTTTTCCGCGAGACGTTAAGATGGCAAACGCATTATCGCCCACCACTGCTCCCATGCTCCCCGCCAATCAGGGCACAGGCGCCAACCCGTTGGATCAGCTGGCGGATATTCACCTGCCTGACCCAGTGAGTATTTGGCCGCTGGCATTGGGCTGGTGGCTGCTGCTGGCGGTGTTGATAGCCATCGCTATTGCTCTGCTGCTGTGGCGCGCGCGCCGCAAGCGCAACGCCTATCGCCGCCAAGCACTGGCGGAATTGCGCCAGTGCTATGAACAGCTCGCTCGCCACCAATCCACCAGCCTATATTTGCAGCAGCTCAACGCCCTTCTCAAGCGCGTAGCCCTAAGTCGCTACCCACGCCAATTTAACCCCAGTATTAAAGGCGCAACTTGGCTGCAGTGGCTGGATAGCAGCTGCCCCAAATTACCAAATAAGTTCACCCAGTTAGGGGCAGATTTATTAGTAGCAGGCCTCTACCAAAAAAATCCTCAGGGGGATATTGCCGCCCTGCACCAGCTAGCACTGGCCTGGATTCGCCAGCATCCGGGGCAATTGCCCAAGGCCGATGCTCTGGCGATTAATCCAGGGGAGGTAAAACATGTTTGAACTGCAATACCCCTGGCTGCTGCTGCTCCTGCCCTTGCCTCTGGCTATGGCCTATGTGCCCGCTCGAGAACAAACCGAAGCCGCCTTGCGCGCGCCCTTTTTTGCTCGCGCGCAGCAACTGCTCGGCCAGGTGGGCGCCGACCCGCTAGCCAAAGGCAAACGCAAACTCTGGCTGCTGTGGTTAATTTGGGCCTGTGCAGTCACCGCTGCCAGCGCGCCCAAATGGGTGGGTGAGCCGGTGCAAATGCCATCCAATGGCCGCGACCTGATGATGGCGGTAGACATGTCCGAGAGCATGATGCAAACCGACATGAACTATATGGGCCAGCGCATCACCCGCTTGATGGCGGTTAAAAAAGTGGTGGGTGATTTTGTCGAGCGACGCAAATCCGATCGCCTCGGCTTAATTTTGTTTGCTGACCAAGCCTATCTACAAGCCCCGCTCACTTATGACCGAGGCACAGTCAACCAACTGTTGCAGGAAGCGGAAATTGGTATCGCAGGGCGCGCTACCGCTATAGGCGATGCTATTGGCCTGGCGGTAAAACGCCTGCGCGATAAACCGGCGCAGAGCCGCGTGCTGGTGCTACTCACCGATGGAGCCAACACCGCCGGCGAGCTGCAGCCAAGCCAGGCGGCAGACCTGGCACAACAGGCCGGCGTGCGCATTTACACCATTGCCTTTGGCGCCGACTCTATGGAAGTGGCGGGAATATTTGGCAATCGCCGCGTCAACCCCTCGGCGGACCTGGATGAAAAAACCATGCAGGAAATAGCCGATAAAACTGGCGGCAAATATTTTCGCGCGCGCAGTGTCGATGAGCTGGATAGCATTCACCACCAGTTGGATATGCTCGAGCCTATAGAGTCGGATGCGGAAACCTTTCGCCCTGAAGAGAGCCTGTTTTATCTACCCCTGGCAATTGCCCTGCTGCTCAGCTTTGTATTGGCGCTAGCACAATTGCAGCTGCCCGGCCTGAGGAGGTTGTCGTGAACTCAGTGGCGAGCCTTATGCACGAATTTCATTTTTTGCGCCCCTGGTGGCTGCTGGCGGCAGTGCCTGCAGTGGCACTCTGCACCCTGCTCTGGCGCAACAAACGCCAGGCGCAACACTGGCAAAAAGTCATAGCACCAGAGTTGCTACCCTTTTTGCTTGATGGCACCAGCGTAAAACCCAACCCGCGCTATTTAATCGCCCTCGCCTGCACCTGGCTGCTGGCGACAATCGCCCTGGCCGGCCCTACCTGGGAGAAGCGCCCCGTGGCGGTGGAAAAAAATCAACAGGCCTTAGTGCTGGTGCTGGATTTATCGCCATCCATGTTCAGTGAAGATTTAAAACCTTCACGTCTGGTGCGCGCGCGCTTAAAAATTGCCGACATACTGCGCACCCACAAAGACGGCCAGACTGCGTTTATTGTTTACGCCGGTGACGCCCACAGCGTAGTGCCGCTCACCGACGACACCCAAACCATCAGCAACCTGCTCAGCACAGTATCGCCGGGAATCATGCCCGTGCCTGGCAGCAACACCGAAGCAGGTATAACCGCTGCGATGCAAATGCTCGACAACGCGCGATTGGGCCGCGGCGATATTTTGTTAATTACCGATGGCGTAGAGGAAGATGCGATTGACAAGATCACACACATGCTCGCCAGCAAACCCAATTACCGTTTATCGGTACTGGGCGTCGGCGGCCTGCACCCAACCCCCATCCCCTCGGGGCGCGGCGGCTTTGTGCGCGACCGCAACAACAATATAGTGACCACCCTGCTGCAACCCAGCAGCCTGGAACGCCTCGCCAGCAACAACCGCGGCCGCTATCGCACCCTGACTACTAACGATAGCGATGTACGCGCATTGGTTAACCTGCCGCAACCCGATAAACAAGAGACACAAAAAGTCGACCGGGATTTTGACAGCTGGTACGACCAGGGCCACTGGCTGGTATTGTTATTATTGCCGGTGTTGCTCTACTGCTTTAGGCGCGGTGTTTTATTGCTGCTGTTCTGCTTGCCTCTTATGCAGCCCAAAACCGCCTACGCCCTGAGTTGGGATGAACTTTGGCACAACCAAAACCAACAGGCCTATCAACACTTTAACAATGGCCAACACAAAGAAGCGGCGGAGCAATTTACCGACCCCAACTGGCAGGCCGCTGCCGAATACCGCGCAGGCAATTACGACAAAGCTGCCGAGCTTTACAGCAAAGACAGCAGCGCCCAGGGCGATTACAACCGCGGCAATGCGTTGAGTAAAGCGGGCAAGCTGGATGATGCCATTAAAGCTTACGACCAGGCGCTGCAAAAAAATCCCGAGCTGGCGGACGCCAAACGCAATCGCGAGCTGGTTAAAAAACTTGAGGAACAGCAAAAGAAAAACCAGCAACAGCAGCAGAAATCTGACCAAAACAAGGATCAAAACAAAGATCAAAAAAACGATCAAGACAAAGATAAAAAGCAACAGAATCAACAGAACCAGGATAAAAACGATCAAAATCAGCAAGATCAAGACAAACAGAATCAAGATCAGCAACAACAGCAGGATGGACAAAATTCCAGCCAGCAAAATCAGGATCAGCAGAACCAACAGGATCAGCAGCAAAACCAAAGCGGCGAAAATTCCAGCCAGCAGAATTCTGCCCAGCAACAACAGGGGCAAAGCTCTTCTCGCGGAGATCAACAGCAATCTGGCGCCGAGGGTGAATCCTCGTCGGCGAGCAGTGCCCAAGCGCAGCGCGCTCAGGCGAGATCCAGCCAGGCGGCTAGCGAAGATTCGAGCCAAGCCGCACAAGCGGCGCAAGCAGTCAGCGAAGATCAGTTAAGCCCCGAACAGCGCCAGGCGATGGAGCAGTGGCTGCGTCGCGTGCCCGATGAACCGGGCAATTTGCTGCGCAACAAATTTATTTTGGAATACCAAAAAAACCGACGCGATCGCTTAAACGGCGACTATGAGCCGCCCGCCAATGACGCC
Source organism: Cellvibrio sp. (assembly GCA_050305995.1). GTDB lineage: Bacteria > Pseudomonadota > Gammaproteobacteria > Pseudomonadales > Cellvibrionaceae > Cellvibrio. The sequence continues at coordinate 4,691 of JBNLGJ010000037.1, read as the reverse complement.
GACCAGCGCTATTAATTATTGGAGACTGCAGCGCGTTACGCCTGCAACATTTAATTAGCCCAGACATCAAACTTATGACTGCCAAAAATTTTATTTACCGTATTTGTGGATTTTTAATGTTCGCCCTTTGCGCCCAGGCCAGCGGGGCGCAAGACCTTACCGCCAGTGTCGACCGCGACAGCCTGGGGCTGCAGGAAACCTTTACCCTAACCCTGCAGTACAGCGGCCAAATCAACGCCCAACCGGATTACAGTCTGCTGCAAAAAGATTTCGATATTTTAAATACCCAAAGCGGCTCACAGATGAGCGTGGTCAATGGTGATGTCACCTCGCTTACCTCCTGGAAAATAGCCCTGGCTCCCAAGCACATAGGTACGCTGCTTATTCCCTCGTTTAATATTGAAGGCGCCGTGAGTGACGCCATACCTATTAAGGTCACTCGCGATAGTCAAGGCCCCAAAAACGCCAGCGACCAGGTAAGTGTGGAAATCGAAACCAACAAGGATTCACTAAAAGTACAGGAGCAACTGCTGGTAACGGTTCGCCTGTTTACGCGCGTCAACTTATCCGATGTCAGCCTGGAACCGCTAAAAATTGCCGATGCACTGGTGGTAGAACTGGGCGATAAACAATATCAAACACGTATTAACGGCCAGCAAGCGCTGGTGGTGGAAACCCGCTATGCGATCTTCCCACAAAAAAGTGGCAAGCTCACAATTCCGAGCCTCGTGTATCAGGTTACGCCGGGCAGTGGCGGCCAGGATATTTGGAATCGACTCTATGGCAATAGAACCAGCAACCTGCTGCGCTTGCGCACCGATGAGCGGGAAATCCCTGTTGAGGCGGCACCACAAACCAGCCAGGCGCAGCCCTGGTTACCCGCAAAAAATATTACGCTGAGCGAACATTGGAGCGCAGACAAAGATTCAATGAAAGTGGGTGAACCATTAACCCGCAGCATCACTATCAGCGGCGAAGGGATCACCGCCGGACAGCTGCCACCCTTGCCAAGTTTTGAAGTTAACGGCCTCAGCCTTTATCAGGATAAGGCGCAAACCGATGAACAAAAATCCGATAAAGGGGTAACCGGGTCGCGCATAGAAACCTCCGCTATAGTGGCTAATCGCCCAGGTAAATTTACCCTGCCAGAAGTCAAACTCACTTGGTGGAATACTGAAAGCAAAAGCTTTGAAACTGCCAGCCTGCCAGCTACCAACCTTAATGTAAGTGGTATAGCCGCAACGAGCAGTGAAGATGAAAGCAGTAGCCTTCCGGATGATGCGGCCACCGAAACTGAGACTGAGCAGCAGCCACAACCACTGACGCCCAATACTCCAGCTGCCAAGGTTAAGCTACCGCTTTGGATTTATCTCTGCCAAGGTATCAGTTTGCTGCTGCTAGTTTGGCTGGGTATTAATAATTGGCAGTTGCGCCGCCAGATAAACGGCAAAAAAAATCAACAGAGCCTTAAGCTCCAACAGAATCTAGCCAGCGAGGAAGCGGCCTGGAAACAGGTGAAAAAAGCTATTAGGGCAAACTCGCCGGAAACCCTGCGCCGCGCGCTATTAAGCTGGGCCCCACTCTGCTTTCGCGGAAAAGCCATCCACAGCCTTACCGATATAGCTAAACATTGCAGTGAAACACCATTGAATGGTGATAGCGAACTCGCCATTGAGTTTAACAAGCTGGACAGCCAGATTTATGGTGGGCAAGAAACCACCCTAATCAATGGCGAAAAAATACTGGAGCTGCTTGCCAATTTCCGACGCAAAGCCAATCGCAATCAACAACCGCCATTAACGGCTCTCTACCCGCAATAATTTTTATCAGGCGCCCGCCCTAGCGGCGGGCGAATTGCAGATTGTCGATTTGCTGATCGAACTGCTCCAGCACATGATCAATGCAGCGTGTCGCCAAATCAAAAAAATCGCGCGGACCAATCGTCGGCATATCAACAATCAATTTTTCCTCTATTGTCTGCAGCAAATTGCTGATTTCCTTGCGCGATGGTTCCGGCCAATTAACCGCTATGGCGCCAGCGATTTTATTGCGCAAATGGTTGAGCTGAATACGCATAACACTATTACACTCCCCCCGCGCCGCCACACCTGTGCCTAGCGCTCGCGCTTGGCCAATATATTCGGCAATTGAGAGCAAATAACGCCAATCGGTATCCAGCGACCCGCCACCCATTTTGCTCAAATGGTGAGCATCCGCCAGATCTTCAATCAAATACAGCAAATTGGCTATTAATATATTGTGCTGTTTAAAATTATTATCGGCATCACCCTGCAAGTATGCACTGCTCAAACGCTGCCAATGATCATTCAAGCTATTCCACTTAACGTTGCCACTCACCCAATCGCTGCGCTCATGGAGATCGCGGACCTCGCGCAAAATGCGCGCACTTAATTTTTCAATATCTGTTTTAGCATCGCGATTGCCATTAATAAACCCCGTGGTCAATCCGCGATGCTGCTGAATAGCAGCAAGCAGCCCACGCAGCGTTTTAATGTAGTCGATGCCATTGTTAAACAGCCGGTCCGATTGGCGTTTTTTGCAATAAAGCGAGTAGCCCAAGAAGATAAGAAACGCTGCCGGCAAGACTACATAAACCAGTAATAATGGCAGAGGGGTATTCATAATTCTTTATTCCACGCTGTGCGTTAGTCTGTGTAAATGCTCTGCAATTTCTGCCGCTTGGCCAGCGCGATAACTGTTTTGCCGCGCCAGGTCAGCAACCAATTCAATATGTTGGGAAATTTCCCGCGCTGCCTGCCCCTGTTGTTGCGAGGCGACAGCAATACTGTCAATAGACGTGAAAACGCTTTCCGTTTTGTGCAAAATAGCCTGCAGCGCCGCATCTGCCTCACCGACCCCTGCGAGTGAATTTTCCGCTTTGACGACCACCTCACCCATATTGCCCAATACCTGCTCCATAACCGATTTTACGCTGGCAATATTTTGCGCTATCTCCTGCGCCGAGCCCTGGCTGCGCACGGCCAGGTTGCGCACCTCATCGGCCACTACCGCAAAACCTCTGCCCTGCTCGCCGGCACGCGCTGCTTCTATAGCCGCATTTAGCGCTAATAAATTGGTCTGCCCGGCGATATCGCCGATAATTTTGGACATGGCAGTAACGTTTTGTACCAGCTGATTTAATTCACCTACACGCTGCGCCATAGTGCGTGCCAATTCGCTTACATGCTTTACCTCATCACTGGCGATATCCAGGGCATTAGTACCGGCGCGGCTGTGAGCACAGGCCTGGGTAGCCGCCTCGCGTGCAGAACCTATGCGATGGCTAATATCATCAATACTGTGACTGATTTCAGTAATAGCGGCGGCACTGGAAGTGGTAGCGCCAGATTGATTAGCCGCGCTTTTGGAAACTTCGCGGGCGTGACTGGATAACTCCGAGGAAGAGTGGCCCATTTCGCGCACGGCATCTTTAAATTCTGCATTGCGCCGCAACTGATTTTTAAACAGCTCGACAAACACATACTGCAAACCGTGTAGCGGTCCAGTCACCAGCCGATTCCAGTCCGCATTGCCCTTGCTTTCCATTTCCTGCAGATAAATTTTTACCGCAGCAACATCCTGCTGCACACCTTGCACCAAACCTAATACCAATAGCCCAGCGACAGCCAGTGGGCCAATCAACCAATAGCTGCCAACCCCCGACAAAATGGCCACCGCCACCAACAGCAGACAACCCAAAATGGCGCTTTTAAGCATCCATGGCTTAAGGCTCGCCACCAACTGACTAATAAATCGCAACACGCTAGTCTCCCTCTGAGATTTTTTAGCGCACCCTTATAATGCAAATAAAATGGACGGAAAAATTTTTGCACCACAAAACAGCCATAGCAAAAATTATCCCTTCACTTTCCCCGCAGCTTTTGGCACCAAATTCGAGCAATTTGAACTGAAGTTTCTATTTGCCAAGATCGTTTCAACATTCATGCCAATCGCCTTTCGTTAAACTCGCAAACTACTTTTCCACCCACCTAGGATCGTAGTATTAACTTAAGGCGACAGACCAGTTACTTGCAAACAGTAAAAATCCACCTGCATAGCAGGTGGCTTTGATAGGCACCCTATAAGGGTGCTTGTCTTAAATTGTTACATCCAACCGCAGCTGGCGCTCCTCTTCCTCTCTCGCCTGCTTATCTTGATAACGAACATATCTCCTGATCACCTCTTCATTCGCGCCAACTGAATCAACAAAATAGCCACGCTGCCAGAAGTGGTTACCCCATAATTTGTTCTTCCTTAAATAGGGAAACTTGTTAAAGAGCCTGATTGCTGTCCTTCCCTTGAGAGTTCCCATTAACTCCAAAACACTCATACTCGGTGGCGTTCTTACCACTAAATGCACATGATCAACCTGCACATTCAGCTCAACCACCTTGCAATTCTTCATCCCGCAAAACACGTAGATACTTCGATATACCTCTTTTCCTACGTTCCCCGTCAATATCTTGAACCTATACTTCGGCGTCCAAACAATGTGATACTGACATCGATAGAATACGTGTGATGCGGATTCATATCTGCTCATGCTTTTTACTCCTAATCATTTGCTGGTAACAAACGATTGAGTATCTAGCATGGGCACTTTTCAGGCATAGCCTCGATTAGGCGATCACCACCTCCATAGGAGGTGGTTTTGAGTTGACAATAAAAAA
>JBNLGJ010000036.1:0-19617 GCA_050305995.1 Cellvibrio sp. | reverse complement strand
AGTGCGGCACAGGGATGTGCCACCGTCAGCTGAAGGCTGGCGCTAGCCCTGGAAAATCAAGCAGATTTACGCATCTGCGCCGGATTTTCCAGGGCGCCGATCAAATATGTCAGGACGATATATTTGATCGCCGGGTTAATAACTGAAATTATTTTTATCGACGCCTGTCGATAAGGAGGCGGTTATGAATATGCAACAACTCAACCCCTGGAACTGGTTCAGCCACGAGCAACCCAAAACTACCGCCACTGTACCAGTGCGCCGCTCCGATACCAGCGGCCAGGCACCCAGTGTTAGCCGTGGCGATCAATTCCCCATGCTGCGTTTACACCAGGAAATAGATCGCTTGTTTGATGAGGCCTTTAACGGCTTTGGCTTACCCAGCCTCGGCAATAAACTGTTCGACGACCAGGTATTTGCCCGCGCAGGGGTCGACGCCAAGGTGAATATCGCCAGCGACGACAAGAACTACCACATCACCCTGGAGGCGCCAGGCCTGACCGAGAAAGATATCAGCCTGGAAGTAAATAAAGGTGTGCTGAGTATTCGCGGCGAGAAAAAAGAAGAGAGCGAAAATAAGGACAAGCATTTTTACCGCATGGAGCGCAGCTATGGCAGTTTCCAGCGCCTGCTGTCACTGCCCGATGACTGCGACCAAAAAGAGATAACCGCCAACATGAAACACGGCGTGCTGGAGATATTGATTCCGCGCAAGGCGGTGACCGAAAGCGACACCAAGCGCATCCCCATCAATTAAGGCGGAGTTATTAACCTGCTGATTAAATATATCGTCCTGACATATTTGATCAGCGCCCGGGGAAATCCAGCGCAGATGTGTAGATCGGCTTGATTTTCCCGGACTATTTTGCGGTGGAAGCAGGTTTATTAGTAGATCAAGCGCTCGTCATAAGGGTGCATTTTACTAGCGATAATTTTTGCCTGGGCGGCCAACTGATGGCGCGGATTGAACAGGTAATTACAGCTGTGCGGAACAACCACTGAGGGCACGCGTAATAACACCCCCTGCATGGAGCTGAGCCATTCATCGCCCAGGGCGCGGGTATATTCCAGATTTCGCTCCCAGCCGGATGCAAGGCTTTCGGTGGCAAGGCGACAAACCCCTCTGCGGCCAGTAAATTCCACCTCGAGCAACTGAAAGCTATCGGGCACCTCCTGAATATCCAATTCAAAATGCACCAGGGTTTCCAGCATTGCCAACGCCGGGCTCTCGGCAAGGTAGACCACGGGTATGCCTTTGTGATGCCACCGCCCCGGAGCCTTCAACCCGCCTGTTCCCTGTAAATCCGCATAGTTACTGATACGCCACAATCTCATACTCGCGCCAACCTAGTCCTTAATTTTTCGCTGCACAACTCACTTGGGCCTAACCCGGCTCGGGTGCAGCGGCGCTTAAGCAAAGAAGCCTGCGTCAATTTGATTGAGGGTGTCCTCCACCAGGCGCGCACCGGCTTCAGTTTGCATAAGGTGAATGGCATTTTGGTTGTTGAAGGCTTTACGCACTTTGTGCAGCCAGGTGGAAGCCTTATCGGCGGAGCCAAAAACCTCCTCGGCCAGGGCGCAGATTTTAGCCGCGCGCAACCAGCGGCCGGTTTCATCCGGCGTTAGCCGCTCCCCCTTGCTGATTCTGTGGCTCAGGGTGCGGCGCGCGATAACCCAGCTAAGTTCGCTGATGCTAATAACCGACTTGGCCAGGGCATCGACCGCTGCCGGCTGAACTCCGGCTTGGGTAAGGGCAATTTCATCAAATTGATCGCGCAGCCCCTGATTGGCAAGCTTACCCACCCGCGCCATGGCGCGACTGTAGGCCGAAGGCTGAGGGCTAACGCCAGGTTTAAAATCGACCAGTGTGCTCATTGAAACCTCAATAGGTAAACCAAATACATTTGGCAATATGCCACATGTTAAACGGCATATTGCCATAACTCAAGCTTACCACATGCAACTCGGCGCAGCGGCTACCCCAGCCCCTGATCCAGCTCAGCCGCTGGAGAGCCAGGTGCCAAACCTGTAGAATCCCGCCGCTTACCTGTTTGTTTACTCACAAAAGATGCCTGGATAGACCCATGACTGCTTCGCCCGCACAAGAACTCACCCCCACACTGCAACTGGCCTGCGATTTGATCCGCTGCCGCTCGGTTACCCCCGAGGATGACGGCTGCCAGGAGATGATGATCAGCCGCCTGGAGGCTATAGGTTTCAAAACCCAGCGTTTGCGCTTTGGCGAGGTGGATAACTTTTGGGCGGTGCGCAATGGGGCTGAGGGCGAGAGCGGCCCCCTGCTCGCCTTCGCTGGCCATACCGATGTAGTGCCCACCGGCCCGGAAGCCAACTGGAGCAATCCGCCTTTTGCACCGCGCATCGAAAACGGCATGCTGCTCGGCCGTGGCGCCGCCGATATGAAAGGCTCGCTGGCCGCTATGCTGGTGGCCTGTGAAAACTTTGTCGCCGCCCACCCCAACCACAAAGGTCGCATCGCATTTTTGATTACCAGCGACGAGGAAGGCCCCTCGGTGAATGGCACCGTCAAAGTGGTGGAATGGCTGGAAGCGCGCAACGAAAAAATGACCTGGTGTATCGTCGGTGAACCCTCATCCACCAAAGTGGTTGGCGATGTGATTAAAAACGGCCGCCGCGGCTCCCTGGGTGCGGTGCTCAAGGTCAAGGGTATCCAGGGACATGTGGCCTATCCGCACCTGGCCGACAACCCTATCCACAAGCTGGCCCCGGCGCTGGCGGAGCTGGCTGGCGAACACTGGGACAATGGCAACGAGTTCTTCCCCGCCACCAGTTTTCAGGTGTCCAATATCAACGGCGGCACCGGCGCCACCAATGTGATTCCCGGTGAAGTCACAGTGGTGTTCAATTTCCGCTTCTCCACCGAGCTGACCGAGCAGATACTGCGCCAGCGCACCGAGGCGATCCTCGACAAGCACGGCCTTAACTACGAGCTGCAGTGGACCCTGAGCGGTCAGCCCTTCCTCACCCCGCGCGGCGATCTGGTCAATGCGGTGGTGGATGCAATCAAAGCTGAAACCGGATTGGACACAGAGCTGTCCACCTCCGGCGGCACCTCCGATGGCCGCTTTATCGCCCCCACAGGTGCACAAGTGGTGGAGCTGGGCCCCATTAATGCCACCATCCATAAAGTGGACGAATGCATTAGCGCCCAAGACCTGAATACCCTTACCCGAATTTACCAAAGGACACTGGAAGGTCTGCTGGCCTAAGCGGGAAACCATACCCGTTTACGCCGGTCAGATAGACAATTCCACCCAGGCAGGATGTGATTGACGCGATGAAAATAATTTTACTTCCGGGATTGGACGGTACCGGACAGCTGCTGCAGTGGTTTACGCCCTACCTGGAGGGATTGGACTTTCACGTGGAAGCCCTGCCAGGGGGTACGCTCCAGGACTACGCCAGCCTGGCGGAAGCCCTACGCAAATGCCTGCCTGACGAGCCGCTGGTGCTGCTCGCCGAATCCTTTTCCTGCCCCTTAGCGCTCAAGCTGGCGCACACCTGCGCGCAAGTGCGCGGCGTCATTTTTGTCGCCGGCTTTTTAAATTCACCGGGGGAAACAGCCATTAAGTGGGGCAGCCGTTTACTACTCAACCAGCGCTTAAAAAACCCCCTGGTGCGCTGGGCCGGGCGCCGCTGGGGCTTTAATGGCCAAGCATCGCAAGAGGTGAGCACCGCGATTTTCGACCACTTGTTAAACCTGGATAAAACCCCGCTGCTGGCGCGATTGCAAACCCTGGCACAACTGCAAGCCAGCAGCGAAAAAATTCACCAGCCCTGCCTTTATATTCAACCGCGCCAGGATCGCATGGTGGCCAGCAACAGCCTCGCCGATTTTGCCCGCGCCTGCAGCAATCTGCGCGTGGCGCCACTGGAGTCCAGCCACTTTGTGCTGCAAACCCATCCGCAGCAAGCTGCCGATTTAGTGCGCACTTTTTTGCAGCAACTTGTCGCACAAACAATCTAGAGAGTTAGTGCCTGGCCAACTTGGAGTCCAGGTAGCCCATTAAAAAGGCCGAAACCACAAAGGTCATATGGATAATCACGTACCACATCAGCGCTTCGGTGGGGAATGCATCCTTGGGGGTATCCATCTTAATGGTCATAAACTGCTTGAGCAGGTGGATAGAGGAAATTGCCACTATGCTCGCGGCGATTTTGGCCTTGAGTGAGCCGGAATCCATCTTGCCCAACCAGCCCAGCTTTTCCTCACCTTCGTCTATATCCAATTGCGACACAAAATTTTCATAGCCGCTCATCATCACCATAATCAACAGGCCGCCGACCATGGCGATATCAATCAGGGTCAAAATGGTGAGTATCAGGTCGGCCTCCCCCAGCGCAAACACATGCGTCAGCAGATGGTAAACCTCCTCAAAGAACTTGATCGCCAGGGCGATCACCGCCAGGCTCAAGCCCAGGTAAATAGGTGCCAGCACCCAGCGCGAGCGGTACAGGGTTGTCTCAATCAGTTTTTCCATAAATAACCTCGTAAGAAAAAGAAAAACACTAGGGAAAGAAAGCAAAAAGTAAGGGAAACAAATGCTTGGGTAAAATTCGTGTAAAAAAATCGGGGGCAGTATAGCGGTTTTCAAGCATCGCTTGAGCAAGACTGGAGCGCCAGCTGCTGACAATTGTCACTGGGGGTCAATGACCGCGACACTGGCGACATGAGTCAAGCTCATGCAGACTTATAGCCAATTAACACCCCAAAGACACTACAGCGACACCTAGGCCCTTTGTCATGAACACAGCATTTAAGTCCTGCCCCGGCTCGCCCTATTCGGACAAATCCTGGATCTGGCTGATTTTCAGCCTCTACTATTTTGTCCCCCTGTTTTACATGCCGTTTGAGCCTATAGGCCATATGCTGCTGGTGGGCGTGTATTTTATTTTTATTGCCATTTACCTCTGGGCCAGTACCCTGCCGCGCGAGCAGGTGTGGCGGCCAGTACTGGCGATAGTGCTGCTGGCCATAGTCACCACCCCCTATACCCCGGGCGCCAGTACCTTTTTTAGCTATGTGGGTTTTTTAATCGGTTTTTGTTACTCCACGCGGACTTATCTACTGATTCTCTCGGTCATCATTAGCCTGGTGGTCACCCTTCAATACCAGTATTCCTACCCAATTCCATTTTTTGCCTTTCCCGCCATCTCTGGGGTAATTACCATTAGCGCCTGGGGCTATATCGAAAAAATGCGCTACGAGGCGCGCCTGCGCTGGATTCAAAGCCGCCAGGAAATCGAGCAGCTGGCGATAATCGCCGAGCGCGAGCGCATCGCCCGCGACCTGCACGATATCCTCGGGCACACCCTGTCAAGCATTGCCCTTAAAGCCGAACTGGCGGAAAAGCTGCTGGCCAAACCAGATAGACAGGAACAGGTAAAGCAGCATTTAACCGAGTTAAACCAGATTGCGCGCAATAGCCTCAGCCTGGTGCGCCAGACAGTGTCCGGCTACAAACACCGCGGCCTCACCGGCGAAGTCATGGAGCTGTGCGAAAAACTGCGCCAAAACGGCTTTATGGTGGAGTTAAATGGCGAAATACCCCAGCTGACTGCACGCGCCGAAACCGCAATGATCCTGGCGCTGACCGAACTCACCACCAATGTGCTGCGCCACTCCAAGGGCGACCACTGCCAAATTGAGTTCTCGCGCAACGATCACCAGGTGACTGTGAGCATGCGCGATAATGGCGCGGTGGAATCCCTGGAGCCAGGCAATGGCCTTAAAGGTATTCAGGAGCGGCTACAGGCGTTGGCCGGTGACCTCCAGGCCAGTGTTAGCCTCGGCTGCGAATTTGTTATCTCCCTACCCGCTTATGAACTGCGCACCTAACAGCGCCCGACGAGAAAGACGATGAAAATTTTACTGGCAGAAGATCAATCCATGGTGCGCGGCGCCCTGGCGGCACTCCTCAGCATGGAAGATGGCTTTGAAGTTACCCAGGCGGAGGACGGCGACCGCGCCTGGCTGCTGATGAAGCAAGAGAGCTTTGATATTTTGCTCACCGATATAGAAATGCCCGGCCGCTCCGGTCTGGAGCTGGCGCAGTGGGTGCTCAATCAAAAGCTGCCCACCAAAACCATCATCATTACCACCTTTGGCCGCTCGGGATATATTCGTCGCGCCATCGACATGGGGGTCTCGGGCTTTTTGCTCAAGGATGCGCCCTCGGATCAGCTAATTGAGGCCATCTACAAAATCATGGACGGCAAGCGGGTGATCGACGGCGAGTTGGCGATGATGGCCCTGGGCGAGACAGATCCGCTCAATGACAAAGAGCGCCGCGCCCTGCGCCTGGCCGCCGAGGGCAAAACCACCGCTGAAATCTCCAACACCCTGCACCTGTCGGAAGGCACAGTGCGCAACTACCTCTCCGAAGCTATCGCCAAACTCAATGCCGCCAACCGCGTAGATGCGGCGCGCATCGCCCGCCAAAAGGGCTGGATTTAATCCAGCCGCCATCTTTATAGTAAAAATAACTATTAGCTATTTCTTGCCACACCCGGCAAAGGTTAGAATCGGGACGGCGCCTGGCTACACCACGCAACAGCCCTAACCAGACTGTGCCGCTAGTGCGATGCAGTGCTTGTCATAAAACTGCACTATATAGTTTCAACCCAATTACTAGATAACCAAATAAAAAAGGAATCCCAATGCGACCGTCCCTGTTAACCCCGGAGCAGATACATCAGCTCCCCGAATACGCGGCCCTGACCCGCGCACGTAATAAAATGGTTTGGCCCCTATCCGCACTTGTCATACTGATTTACTTCGCCCTAATCCTCACCATCGCCTTTGCCCCGCAAAGCCTGGGCCACGCCATAGGCAGCGGCGTCACCTCCATAGGCATGGTGATCGGCCTGGCGGTGATTGTGTTTTGCCTGGCGGTTACCGGGTTTTATGTGCACTACGCCAACACTGTGTTGGAGCCGCTCAACGAGGCCATCCATCGCAAGCTGGAGGGCAAATAAATGATTAAGTCTCTATTTGCGCTAACCAGCCTGCTGCTGGCCAACCTGGCCTTTGCCGAAAGCGAAGCCGCCAAGCCCGTCAACGTGCCAGCGGTAATTATGTTTGTCGGCTTTGTGCTGGTGACCCTGGGCATTACCTGGTGGGCAAGCCGTCGCACCAAAACCGCCAAAGATTTTTACGCCGCTGGCGGCGGTATTTCCGGCTTCCAAAACGGCCTGGCCATTGCTGGCGACTATATGTCCGCCGCCTCTTTCCTGGGTATTGCCGGGCTGGTGTACTCCTCCGGCTTTGATGGGCTGATTTACGCCATCGGCTTTTTAGTGGGCTGGCCAATCGTGCTGCTGCTAATTGCCGAGCCACTGCGCAACCTCGGCCGCTACACCTTTGCCGATGTCGCCAGCTTCCGCCTACAGCAAAAACCTATCCGCATACTCGCTGCCAGCGGTTCACTGATCACGGTAATTTTTTACCTGATCGCGCAGATGGTGGGTGCCGGCAAGTTGATCGAGCTGCTGTTCCACCTGCCCTATGAAACGGCGGTGATTATCGTCGGTGTGCTTATGACTATCTATGTCACCTTCGGCGGCATGCTCGCCACCACCTGGGTGCAATTGACCAAAGCGGTGCTGCTGCTCTCGGGTGCCACACTCATGGCGATACTGGTATTGGCGCACTTTGGCTTTAGCTTTGAAGCCATGTTCAGCGAAGCCACCAAGGTTCACGCCAAAGGCACTGCGATTATGGCCCCCGGGACCCTGGTCAGCGACCCGGTTTCAGCTATCTCCCTGGGTATAGCGCTTATGTTCGGCACCGCCGGCCTGCCCCATATTTTGATGCGCTTCTTCACCGTTAAGGATGCCAAGCAGGCGCACCGCTCGGTGTTTTTCGCCACCGGCTTTATCGGCTACTTCTATATCCTCACCTTTATCATCGGCTTTGGCGCGATTGTAATGCTGCTGGAAAACCCCGACTTTTTCACCGATGGCAAGTTGATTGGCGGCGCCAATATGGCTGCGATTCACCTGTCGCAAGCCCTGGGCGGCAGCGCCCTGCTCGGTTTTATCTCGGCAGTGGCCTTCGCCACTATCCTGGCGGTAGTGTCAGGCCTGACCCTGGCCGGTTCCAGTGCTATCTCCCACGACCTTTATGCCAGCCTGGCGCTGGATGGCCACGACGAGAAAAAGGAAATCCGCGTATCGCGTATCGCAACTGTGGCCCTGGGTGTGGTGGCGGTATTGCTGGGCATAGTGTTTGAAAAGCAAAACGTCGCCTTTATGGTGGGCCTGGCTTTCTGTGTGGCCGCCAGCGCCAACTTCCCGGTTTTGCTGCTGAGCATGTACTGGCGCAAACTCACCACCCGCGGTGCGGTAATTGGCGGCTCCCTGGGCCTCATAACCGCCGTAGTGCTGGTTATCCTCGGGCCTACCGTATGGGTGGATGCCCTGGGTCACGAAAAGGCGATATTCCCGCTCAAGTACCCCGCCATCTTCTCGGTTAGCGTTGCCTTTGTGGGAATCTGGTTGTTTTCGCTGCTGGACAAATCCGCCCAGGCACAGCGCGAGCAGGCAGTCTTCGATGCCCAGTTTGTGCGTTCGCAAACCGGCATAGGCGCCGCTGGAGCGGCAGAGCACTAACGCCTGCTACACCAACTTAAGCAGCTATAACCCACCAGCACCTGCCCCACCCTGTTCTAAAGGGGCAGGTGCTTGGCCCTAAGGGGCTAGTCCTAACCCCCATCGCACTAGCGCCTCGCGCAATGACAGTTTGTGCGTTGTAGTTTTGCGGAATAATTTTGCGATGTTATGAATTTTTTACCCACGCAAACTCCATTTGTTTTGCTGTTTTATTCGCGAGCTCAACACCACAAAGTTTGCCAACCAAGTGCAGGCTCATATCAATGCCGGCAGTGATACCGCCAGAGGTAATAATATTTTTATCTTCAACCCACCTAACATTTTCTACAACTGTAGACTCGGGAAATAGGTTTTTGAAATCTGCAATATCTTCCCAGTGCGTAGTAACTTTACACGACCTTAAGACCCCTGCTTTTGCGAGAATAAACGCACCAGTACATATTCACCTGAGATATAGCCCCAGATAGGTATCGCAAGTATCACCAATCCAAATAATTACATTTCTCGCTTGTCTCTAGCGGCACTGTGCTAAAGACCTTTCTTCATAGCATTTCGAATCCGAGCCTTTACCGATGGAGCCTCATCACGCATAGCCATCTCGAAGTATTGTTTAGTCTCATCTAAATACTTTGCATGCTGCCTGCTCAACTCATAAAACCCGTTGTATGACCAAGCGCGTACGAACTTATTTGGATCAGCGAGTGTGGCTCTCAAAAAGGCATATAGCCCACTACACTCAGCATCAGTGATTGGCATAAAAGGGATGCTTTGAAGTACATGCAACTTAGCCTCCCAGTGTTTCAATTGGTTAAGTGATCCATATATTTTCGCAATCTGAGGTTGCGCTAACTCATTTCCAGCTTCAAGCCACGCTTTCAACAACCAAGTGGCTCCTTTTTCACAAGCTTCCGTGAATGAAAGAGCAATAATGGCGTCAGCAAAGTGTTTCTCTACTTTGTGTGCGTCATATATCGCCCTAATGCCATCAACTGATTTTCCGTCCCAGGATGCGATTTCTTGTTCAATGTGCATAAGTCTACCAGAGGTTCTAGCGCCTCAATCAGCCGACACGTTAGCGTTCGGCTGCGTTGTATTCTTACCTTCCCCCCATTTGCCACTGACAGCACAAAGAATTAACCAAGGCTCAATAACCAAATTAATTAAAACATGAGCCACAATGCACGGGAGTACATTTCTACCACTAGCAACATACAAAGCAGCCAGTAAGAAACCCAATACTGTGGTGGAGAGTATTACTGGTAGCGCAATTTTTAAGTTTCCTCGAATCAACACCCAAGATGCATGGATAAGCCCAAATGCGACAGCTGACAAGGTTAGCTGTGTAAAAAGCCCCCCCCCTATGGACATAACCCAATCCATTAGCATTTTTCGGAAGACGATTTCTTCCATAAACCCTGACGCGAAAGCAGCCCAAATACCAATACACTTTAAAAGTGACAGCTCCCTCTGCATACGCTTCACAAAAGGAACCACACTAAAGGTGTAATAGATATAGCCCAGCGCGATAGAAAAAGAAGCCAGCCAAATAATAACGCCAACTTCGTCATAAGCACCAAAGCCAGATATGTGCATAAAATACTTAGGATTAAACATTAGCCACAAAGCTAAAGGAAGTGTCATCATCATTGCTCCAGATGACAATATCCAGAACGCCTTCTTTCGATCTTTATTCATTTTCCAGAAATTCCCTCGATAATTTAACATCGCCAACACAGGCCAAGTTGTGCGCAGTAAAGGAAAAGGGGGCGAGGCCTTAATGGCACTTACTTAAGCCCCAAACTTCAGTAAACATGGGCGTTTCGGCTCATCAGGTGTTACTGACAATCATGACGCTGAGTTGATTTTGGATTATTCCTGCAGCACCTATGTGTGTAGAGCCAAGTCATTCATTCAAAAATAAGTCGCTAAGCTCCGTGGTTGTTGGCTTTAGAGCCCAAGCAAGTTCCATTCAGACCTGCCCCTATTGGTTTCTTCGTAGGTTGGAAGAGGCGCAGCCGACTTCCGACAAAATGCACAGCAAATAACAGGAATATATTTGTAAAAACACGTCGGAAGTCGCTTCGCTCTTCCAACCTACAAGGCCAATCCAAGTTACGCGTTAGCGAATTTTGCCAGCGTAGTGATCAACACAAAACGAGTCGCGAAACAAACCTGTGCCTGGTTTGTTAGGCATTTTTATTAAATTCTATTGCCAAGTGGTGGGCATTAATTTCTAGGCCTTTACTTAGATATAACTTGTGCGCCGAATGCCTTTGGTGTCCGGTGTCCAAATGTAGGCCATTGCAATGCTTCTTTTTAGCAAGATCGATTAACCAGTCCATGAGTAAAGCAGCGTATCCATTACCTCTATATTCAGGAAGGGTAGTTAAGTCATCGACGTAGAGCACTTTTCCCCAGGCAAGAAACTCCGCAAACCTAAAACCCGCCGCACTAGGGACAGCATCACCTAATCGCACCGCAACTATTTGAAAAGATTGTTCTTTTTGACGCAGGACCTGCGCGATAAAACTTTCTTTCTCTATCTGAGGCCTAAGTATTTTAAAAGCTTCATAGCAAAGTTCAATTTCATCTTCACTTTCCGCAACAAATATTTTTGGTTCCATTGATACTTCCTACACACTAAGTGTACGACTGGCACATATTGTTATGTCATGCTGACTCAAATTTCTACGTACCCGCCAAAATCATAGCTTTGATTTTTAACGCCTTTTCAAAATGATCTAATTCATGGGGTTTAATCCACCAAGTTGCCGCCTCCATGAGCAAGTCTGGATCATCATTTTTATTTGCAAAGAAGGCATAAAAAGACAAACCAACACTTTCACCTTTTATTGCAACATTTTTATCACACACTTCAATGATTTTTTCTCTAAGGGATTCTCTCAACTGCACACCTCTCTACTCACCACTCTGAGCACATAACGCCGCCACAGCACAGGCGAGCGCCGCAGACGCGAGTCCCGCCAGATTGCTGGCTTTTGTGGCTGGCCTTGTTAACTTTTACCATATTCAGCCAATAACTGAAGTGCCAAATATCCGAATGACTGACCAGTTCCTTTGCAATGCTCACTTATGACAGGACTAAATTCATCCCAGCCATCAACTTCCAGTAAGACGCCAGACTTATAGTCGGCCATGACATCAAACGCTATAAATCGCCGGTCATTTGTAAGCCATGTGCCCAGCCATTGGTTACCACTTTGCTCCGGTACTGACGAGCACGAAACCAGCAACCCATCTGTTGGAAGAAGTGAATATTTTGAAAGCAAAGTGATTAGCCAAGGATAGTTCTCCGGCTGATTCCGAAATAATTCAGCCATCTCTTTAATTTCAAGGAACATCAGTTCGTTCTGTTGCTGTACGTTCTTGTTTCGGATGCTGCGTAATTGCTCGATATTCATTGGAAGTTAACGTCCGGTTTTGGGGCGGACTTGTAGCCGCAAAGCGGCGGAAAGACCGTCCCAGCCACGAAGGGGCGCCAACAGTCGCTTGTTAAGGCTAGACTTCACGTAAACACCATTGCTAGAAGACCACAAAGTAAAAGCCATGCTAGTACTTTTAAAAGCCTGATCCAAGGTTGAATCACTAAAACCACCAAAGCCACGATGCCTACACCCCAGGCAATTGCTTGGAAATTTATTTCTGATGAGTTAGATGGAACAATGCTTGGATAAATTGCTGCGTATACAAAGAACCCGAGAATTGCAGCTCCTAATCCCTCAATAATTTTGGCAATCCCTAGCTTCACTAGAAATCCTCTTGAGCCTTAATAGAGACATTATTAACCCGGCGATCAAATATATCGTCCTGACATATTTGATCGGCGCCCTGGAAAATCCGGCGCAGATGCGCAAATCTGCTTGATTTTCCAGGGCTAGCGCCAGCCTTCAGCTGACGGCGCCCCCCCCTGTGCCGCACTATTAATCCGACAATATTCATCGCCGGATTAATATAAAGAACAGAGTCATGTCAATTGAGCAACACCCGGATGACAAATACCCTTAGATAAAATCTATAACACGTTGATTGAAAATAAATATAACTGAATTATATCGCCCCACTAAACTCATAGATCGCAACGCCACTTGTTCCTGCTGCCAGAAAATAGATCAACTGAATAGCATCTAGAGTCATAGCAACTGCACCAAACGTGCGTAGCCGCTGCGGCTTATTGGCAGTTGCTTTTGGTTGCGCAATACAGCGATACGATTGTCCCTGCCTTCAGTTTCTATTCCCGCTAAAAAATCTATGTTGAGCAGCGCACTGCGGTGAATGCGGCAGAAGAGGCTGGGGTCCAGCTGTTGCTCCAGGTTATTGAGCCGCTCCTGTTTGATATAGCTTTGGCTGGTAGTGTGAATAACAACATAATCGTCGGCCGCCTCTATTGCCATCACCTCACTGCTGGGGATGACAATTACATCGGCCTTATCGCGAATTAATATTCGGCTAATAGGCAAGTGTTGATTTTTGTGGGCCTGAATAAGTTTTTGATTGTTACTGCCGAGCGACTCCTGGGTGGCAATACGCCGCAACAAACGCGCCCAGGTTTTTTCCAAGCGCTCGCGGCTTACCGGTTTTAATAAATAGTCCACGGCATTGGCCTCAAATGCCTGGAGCGCATAGTCATCGTGCGCGGTGACAAACACTACCGCAGGGGCGCTGTCGCCAAGCAATTCAAGCACATCAAAACCATCCAGCTTAGGCATTTGAATATCTAAAAAAATTACCTGGGGATTAAGCTGTTGTACGGCCTTGATGGCAGCCATGCCGTTGTCGCATTCGGCCAGTATTTCCAGCTCGGGGAAATTATTAAGCAGTTGACGCAGCCCCTGGCGCGCATGGGCTTCATCATCCACAATCAGCGCGCCCAGGCTCATGAGTGACCACCTTGCGCTGCTGCAATTGGGGCTGCTGGTGGCAATGGCTCCAAGGGAATACGCAGGGTTACACTGTACTCGCCTAACCCCGCACCCGCACCTAACCCCGCCACCGCACCTACCCCCGCCTTTGCGCCCGCTTGAGTGTGAACTGACGCGGCCAAACCAAAACTCGCCAGCAGGCGTTTGTTCAGTGCCTGCAAGCCCAAGCCAGTACCTTTTTGCGCTTTGGCCTGTGGGTCGTAGGAATTGTCGACACGAATAATCAACAGATCGTTTTCGCGGGTGATGCGTAAGCGAATATAGCCTGGCTCGCTGGATGAGCCTATACCGTGTTTAATACTGTTTTCGATAAGAGGAAACAGTATCAGCGGAATTACCCGCAGGCTGCGCAGCTGTTCATCAACCTGTAAATCGGTGTGCAGGCGCTCGCCAAAGCGCTCGCTCTCTATGCGCAGGTAGTTGCTGATGTGATTAAGCTCGTCGCCTAGCGTGACCCAGGCCTTGTTGCCGTAGTTGACGCTGTAGCGCAAAAAATCGGACATCTGCACGCAGATGTCGTGCACTTTTTCTGGCTGCACCAGGGCCAGGTTGGCGAGCATATTGAGGCAGTTGTACATAAAGTGCGGATGCACGCTGGCCTTGACCATTTGCAGTTCCACCTGGCTAATCAGCAACTTTTTTTCCAACTGTTCGGAGCGCTCCTGCTGCGCCACTGCCGCTTCAATAAAGGCATAGTGGGCCAGCACCCACACCAGGTACAGGGTTGCACCAATTAATAGGTTGGTACTTTGCGTATGGCGAAAATCATCCGTTGCAGTTTCCACACTTAACTCCTTGGCAATTTCTGCCCACCAACTGCCCACTAGCCACCAAAAAAATACCGCGATGCTGAGTGCTAGCATTTGCACACTCACCAGCCTGAGCAAGGGAGTATTGGCCAGGGGCAGCCAGGTACAGATGTAATAATTGGACAAACAGATAAACAGCAAAAAGCCGTACCAGGGCCAAAACAGAATAAAGGCATCCATGGCACTTGCCGCCACCTGTTGCGCCAACAGCGTAGACACCAGGCCCGCAAGCAGCAACCAGAGCGCGGCGGTAGCGAGCAGATTGCGATAGGAGCCCATCAGGGGATGCATGAGTTATATCCCCTTAAGCAATTAACCGGGAAAAGCCCGCGGCTTTAATTGCGCACATCTATGCCACCCATTACCACCGAGCCGGTAATTAACAGCTGCTTGCGCGGCAGGTTCATCCGCTCTGCCAGGCAGGTGGTTTTATTGGCGATGCCGCCCATAAAGGGCATCACGTTAATATTGACTTGCCAGTGTGCCGGCACTTTTATATTCACCCCACCCATAATGGCAGTTACGTCCAGCACAAACTGATCGCCACGGGTGTCAGCATCGCGTATATCAATATCGGCACCGCCCAAAATAGTCACCACACTGCCGCCGGTTAAATTGCGCGAGTGGGTGCTGTAATTCGCGCCCGAGAGCAGGCAAAAAATATCAATTTTTTCATCTGCCTTGCCTTGCCCATCGCCAAGGTCACTCCTGCTGGTATTGGTTGCCGACGGGTCGAAGGAGCTAAATTCTGCATCAGCATTTGACGCTGATTTTTTGTCGCGCTGGCTTTCATCACAGCTTTGCCAAGCGGACTGCCGCCCCCCCGCGCTTGGCCGCAACACCTTAAGCCCAATAAACAGCAGTACCAGGGGCACAATAATGGCCCCCAAAGTGAAGTTGACCAGGTGAAATTTAATCAACACAAAAAGTGCACCCAGGCCGATTAAAAAATAGGGGGTAATACCATGAGTGCGCGCCGCGCCGTCCTTGCCCAACAGCAACACCAAGCCGACGATAATAAATGCAAAGGGCCACAAGCCGAATATCACACCAATAAAACCAAAGCCGATATTGTTGAGGAACATGGCTATGGCTAGCAGTATCAGCGCCGCGCCCAGCAGGTATCTGGGTTTAATCTGTCCATTGTGATTGCTCATAGATAAATCCTCGTCCCGGCCTTAACAGTCTGCAGGCGGGTTAGTTTTGTTAGCTTGTGTTGCATCGCTGTTATCGCTCCCCAGTGCAATCACACTTGCCTGGGTGTTTTGCTCTGCACCTTCATTATCGGCCGCTGATGCCGCCTGGCTTTGCGCCTCGCAGGGCGGCTCGGCCTTATGGCTGCAGCTGTCCGCCGAAGGCCAATCAGCAAACGGGAATGGCCGCTGCTCGGTGTTAAAACTCAGGAAGTCCAATACCTGATGAATATACTGCCCTAAGCTGCTCCCCAAGCTTAGCAGTTTTGGATTTTTAGCACCCGTGGCAGCAACAAACACAAACTGCACCAGGCATACAGCCCACATAAGCACGCCGGCGATATTAAGCATAATGACAAACAGCGCCATAACCACCAGCCTTATCCAGATTTGTGAATCTGACAGGTTGGCTTTTAGTTGGTTGGAGTCCAGGGTATTGGCTTTCATAGATCTTTCTCCCTCGTCGTTAATGGTTGTTAAACCTTGGGCGGAGGTATTCCGCGAGTAGGTAGATTAACCTGCCCGGCGAGTAGATTTGACCGCACCTCGGTGAATGGTGTACCTGGTTCGGTAAACGGTACAAACATTGTCGTTTGCGGGGGGTAAAACAACAGCTGGCAGCAAGGACCAGCATTATGGCGGGTAAATGCCGGGGCAACCCTCTTCCAGAAGCTCCGTTTACAACCTCTTCCATAACTTCATATATATTTCTAACTGGTGTTGCAAATGGAGTGTTGTCAACGAGCACTTAGCCCTGATGAATCATTTGAGATATTTTCGTCTTCAAATAACCAGAAGCAGTGGCTTACCCGCCGCAATTAAGGGGTCATTATTTCGAGGTGCACCTTACAATATACGCCATACGAGGTAATTGCTTCATCACAACAGCATCTTCCAATCCCTAATGCGGGCGCCGTTTACTGTGGCATCAAAGTCGGGGAAGGTTTGACGCACTTTTTTTACGAACTGAATGCTTTGTTCGTCAAATACAACCTCGGTCATTGGCTCGGGTAGCAGGTCAAAGGGCGGCTCCATAATGCGGTGTTTAAGCACTGGGTTGCTCAGCCCGCGCCATTGGCGCAGGCGAAAAATAAAATGAACTTCTATGGCGAACTGTTCCGAGTGATCTTCAAAATCGCGCCCGCCATCTTTGTTGTTGCGGCTGGCTTGAAAACTGTGACGGTTGAGTAGTTGAATCAGGAGCGGCTCCAGCACTTCCGTAGTCTCATCGTCCCAGTGGTTCCAAAGTTCGGCGAACAGGGGCTCTTTAATGCGCGGGTCTGCACCCCAATGCTTATCAGTTGACCAAGCTCTAGGGGTTAGGCCTAAAAAGTGTTCGCTTAACTGTAAGATAAATAATTGAGTTAAATAGGTGATATTGCCGCCGACAAAGCGCCCATCAAAAGCATCCAAACTAAACTTAAGGGCATTTTCAAATAAGTCGCGATTGCCAAAAATCGCCATCATGGCGACCAAATCACCAAACCCCTGAGGCAAGGTAATAGGCCCCTTACTTCCATCTTCCATTGGGCGAAGCAGGTGGATCCGTTCAAAATTATAAAATCGCACCTGGTGTAGTATAAAAAGCCTCAACCAAGTATTGCGATAGGCGGGTAAATTCCACGCGCCCGCCAGCAGAGCGTCAGCAACTAAAAAGTATCTATTGGGGTGTGATAAATTACCAAAGCTAACCAATGCAGGTATAAATTCCTCAAGTGTACTCTCCTGGCAGGTTAAAAAATTATTGATTCGCTCGGTTGCATTAAGGTCATCGCCTCGCGCAAGTTTTGAGTTGCGACCTTTTTCCATGGCCTTAATAAAGGCTTTGCGCGAGCGAAACCTGGGGGCCAGTTCGTTATAAAGATTAATCATTCGTAGCGTCCACTAAACGGTATTACCGGGAATTAAAGGGGGCAAAGCGAAAAGATGTCAGGCCTTTGGTTTATGATGTCGAACAATTCCGCTTACAGTAGAATAATGTAAAGCAAAGTTATTCCTCACCTCTTTTAAAGAATATCGAGCCGTTATGTGATAAAGCGCGCCCGCAATGGTCGAGCCACTTATGACCTCCTAATTAACCCCTAATCTGCGGCTAGCTTAGCTGAAGGCAAGTCATAAATTAAAGACCTGACCCTATTGGTTTTTATGATTTTGCATTCTTGAAAAATCAGATAAATACGCAATCGCATGATTTCTTTTCAATACCGCTCGCTTTCATTTCCTTAATTAGCTGATTATGTAATTCGGTGGCCGCTGCAATTTCAATATCTGTGATATTGCTATTTAAGTGCTTATTACAGTATTCAATATGACTCTGAACATCTGAGCTTTCGGAGAGCATTAAGTAGGTAATTTGTTCAATATTTGATGTACCCAAGAGGCCTACATTTTCAGTCGCTAAGTCATCCATTGCTCCCCAACAGCCTAATTTTGCAGCTTTCATAACAAGCTCTTTTGCCTTGCACTGCAACTCTTTCTGGGCTTGGCTATGTTCTTCTAGATCACTTGCCTCACGCGCCAATAAAATACCGTATAAATGTGAACCGGCCAAGGAACCTAATTCGGATGCTCTTTTTGCCGCATCTCTAATAACATCATGTGATATTCCATTTGTTTCAGACTCACACTCTTCATCATCATCGTATTCGTTGTCATCCAAACGAATACTAAAATCTCTTAATATTGATTCCATTTTTTTAAGATCGTTTATATCTTCAAAGTTCATTCGTTTCTCCTGATCAATAATAGCCAAGGTTACCTTGGCCCGCCCAACGAGTGGCAAGCTAACTAAATTTGCGTTGCAGGTATTGATTTTTACCACATTCGCTTGTTACACACTTTTCTCTTTAACATAAATATGTACATTCGATGAACTGTCACTAAAGCTTCGTTCCTCAAACTCTAGATATCCCAAAGATTTAACCAGTTTACCAAGCTTATCGTAACCATAATTCCTAGGATCAAAAGATGGAGTATTTTTAGTTATGTATCCGCCGACTCCCGAAAGTGGCGCCCAACCGTCATCTTTAGAAACTGCATGCACAGCATCAATTACGATGGCCTTCAAATTTAAGTTTTCTGATTCATCCTTGGTATTTTGATCTTTGGAAGGCTTAAGAACCTCTGTGTAGACAAATTTGTCACAGGCAGCTACGAATGCTTCTGGTGTTTTCTTTTCGCCAAAGCCATAAACCAAAAGGCCGCTCTCTCTGATTCTGTTGGCAAGACGAGTAAAGTCGCTATCAGAAGATATCAGGCAGAAACCGTTTAATTTTCCTTCATGTAAAAGATCCATTGCATCAATAATTAATGATGAATCTGTAGAGTTCTTTCCTTGTGTGTAACTAAACTGCTGGATAGGCTGTATTGCATGTTTGTGCAAATACGACTTCCAACCTTTTAAATTTGTAGTTGTCCAATCTCCGTATGCACGTTTTACACTGGCAACTCCAAATTTGGATACCTCGGCTAAAAGCTCTGGGCAAATTGCTGCTTGGGCATTATCTGCGTCAATTAATACTGCCAACTTGTCATTTCCATTTTCTGACATATTTTATTCCTTGGTTAGGCATAAACCTACGGATAATTGGAAGACCTCCAACCGACACCACTTACTCCCCATCCAAATCTCCCAGCCTTGTCATACCAAAAACTTCGCACAGAAAAGTTGTCAGGTCTTTGGTTTATAATGTCGAACAATTCCGCTTACAGTTGAATAATGTAAAGCAAAGTGATTCCTCACCTCTTTTAAAGAATATCGAGCCGTCAAGTGATAAAGCGCGCCCGCAATGGTCGAGCCACTTATGACCTCCTAATTAACCCCTAATCTGCGGCTGGCTTAGCTGAAGGCAAGTCATAAATTAAAGACCTGACCCTATTGGTTTTCGAGGTAAACCCATCCGTTTTTCTTCGCAGGTTGGAAGAGGCGCAGCAGACTTCCGACAAAATGCACAGCAATAACAGAAATATATTTGTAAAAACACGTCGGAAGTCGCTTCGCTCTTCCAACCTACAAGGCCAATC
>JBNLGJ010000035.1:0-80883 GCA_050305995.1 Cellvibrio sp. | reverse complement strand
GTTTTACCGATTCATCATTAGTGGTGATATCGCCACCCCAGAGGAACACACCAATCTCGGTGGATAGCTTCCAACGCTCTGCCGGTTTAAACATCAGCCCCTGGGTGAGAGTTGCTCCGTGTGCGGTGATTGGGTATTCCGTTTCCAGGGCGCTGTTGAGTGCGGCAAAGTCGGTATCCCCCGCTGCGGTGAAATCCACCTTCACATCGCCCAAATCCAGATAGCCAACCTCGGTATAAAACATGGGCGACCACTGTAAGCCATAGGCCAGGCTGTAAGCGGTACGACTGTTGTCGTATTGGGTTACCTGTACATCAAAGCCTTTTAAACCGGCCTCCAGATCGGATTGCTTCTGGTTGGTTTTGGCGGCGTAGACATCCAGACGGGTGTACTGGTGTACGCCCGAGGTGTCGCTGCCCGCTTGGGCATTAAGGCCCAAGGCGGAGAGGATAAGCGCAACCAGAGCCTTGCCCCAGCGGCGCGGTGTAACCAGTAGCGAGAGGAGTGCGAACATCCACAGCCCCATGGCACCACTGCCTTTGGTTTTTACCTGGTGATCCACCAGTGGCGGTGGCGGCTCCACCGGAATCGCCGCGCTCACTGCACCTGGGTCTGCCACGGCGGCGTTAACCAGGCCATCGGCGTCATTGGGGCCGCCATCTTCAATGGCTAATTGCACGCACATATCTCCTTGATGTAAACCTGGCTGCCAATCACTGCTGCCCGGTGGTGGGCAGTAGCCCGCATCGCCCGCCGCCGAGTAGAGTTGGTTGTCCGCATCCTCTACAAAGCTTACCCAGCTGCCGTTTTGGAACTTGCGATAAACCGCATCTGCCGGTATTGCCGCTTGCTGGGGCACGACTATGCGCACGGACTGACCGGCTGCGGGCAGATCATGCATCACAAAGTCGAACACGCCACCCACTGGATTGAACTTGGTATCCCTATTCAAGCCGGCAAGGCTGCCCAGCTCATTATCCAGTACCTGTACGCCGCCAGCGCTACCAGCCAGGGCGAAGCTGCCTACACCACAACGCACACCCGGCTCGCACTCGATTAGATAACCATCAGAAATCAAGCCAACTTCCGGCAGGATATTGTCGGTGATCGTGTTATCCAAGTAGTTGGGTATGCCGTTGCCATTGTCATCACCCAGGCCTTCGGTTTGATCATCGATACCATCATTGTCCGAATCCTCTCCCGCTTGCAGTTGCGGCAGGCTGGCAACTACGCGGAACAGGCTTAACGTATCAACACTGGCACCGGCGGAATCCGTCACGCTTAAGCGCAATTGATGCACACCACTCAAGCCAACTGGCGAGAACACCAGGCTGCCATCACTGGCTGTACCCGCCCCCAGGATCTCCGCCTCGGTTGCGCTCCAATCAAAGCTGTGGGTATCGCCAGTATTTAAGTCGGTGACCTGCGCGGTAACTGTCACATCACCACCATCGGGCGTTACCAGGGTGGTCTCCTTGCCCGCTTGCTGCATCAGGAGTTTTACCACCGGCGGCGCATTGCCTTCGAGGATAGAGATTTTGTGTGTATTGGCAGCACCGCTGTTGATATCAGTTGATGCGCCATTCACTGCAGAACCTGTGGGTGTCTGATCATCCAGGCCCAGGATTAGATCGCTGGTGCCCAGGTTGGGCAGACTCGCCAGGGTGACAGTAATACTCGCTTCGCGCGCGCCGTTGTCAAAGTGCGCCAAGGTGCTGGAAAGGCTGTACTCCGATGCAGTGGCGCTGGTGGCGGAATCCACAACCAGCGGAATATCCAGCGGATACACCGGCGCGACACCATTAAGCAGCACACGCACACTCACTTGGCTGCCGCGAATTGCCACCTGCGACTTGGCGAAGGACACCAGTGGACGCACATCTACCGTTTGCACGCCTGTATCTTTCAAGCCTTGGGCGTTGGTGGTGGTCCAGGTAATTTGATGACGGCCGGGAGCCAGCAACAAGCGATTAGCTGAATTCAGTCCTTCAGGCGCAGTAGTACAGCAGTCGCTGCCATTGGCAGAATCAGATGCTAGCGCTTTAAGCCTTGCATCAATTTGATCCTGACTAGCTACATCATTTAAGCCCAACAGCTGCGCTAGGCTCACCTGGGTGTAAAGCGCTTTGGCGTTGAGGGTAATGTCTACCGGTACTGCCAAAACCGGATCGAGCGATTTGTATTTCACCTGCAGCACAAAATCAGCAAGCGCTGTGGTGTCTGTACCATCAGTTACGCTCAAGCCAATGGTGTAGCTCGCATCCAGATTCGCTGCACTGGGCATGCCAGTGAGTGCTCCTGTTGCCGCATCCAGGCTCATCCAGTCAGGTATGCCAGTGGCAGTGAAGGTCAAGGTATCGCCATCGCTGTCGCTTGAACTGGGCACAAAGCTATAAGCCTCGCTAATATAGGCTGTCAGCGCTGGTGAGCCGCTGATTTGCGGCGCGGTGTTGGTATTCTTCACTTCCAGGTTGAATGGCGCCAGGCTGGTGCTGGTAGTGCCATCGCTGACACTAATCACTATGCCAGTAGTTGTACCCACATCGGTGTGAACGGGTGTACCCGTCAATGCACCTGTGGCGCTGTCAAAACTGGCCCAGCTCGGCTTGTTGGTGATAGAGAAAGTCAGCACATCACCTACATCCTTATCGCTTGCCGTGGGTGTAAAGCTGTACGCCAGATCCTGATCGATGCTGATGGTGGGTGTACCACTGATAGTCGGTGCATTATTTACATTGACCACAGCAATATCAAACGCGGCCAAACCACTGGTGGTGTTGCCATCGCTCACACTAATCACAACACCCGTTGTTGAGCCTACATCCCCATTGCCAGGGGTACCCGTGAGTGCGCCAGTTGCAGTATCAAAACTTGCCCAACTGGGTTTGTTAGTAATGGCAAATACCAGCGAGCCGGAATCAACATCTGTCGCCACAGGCGTAAAGCTGTAAGCGGCATCCTGGTTAACCGACGTTGCCGGAGCACCGGAAATCAGCGGTGAATCATCTACCGGCGTTACGCTCACACTTTGTGTTGCCGCGCTGCTGTTGTCTGTACCGTCATTCACCACAAAGCTGATGGTGCGCGTTGCACTGCTGGGTGTGTCGGAGCTGTTGGTATAAGTCACTGCGCGCAGCGCCGCTTGCCATTCGGCCAAGGTCGCAGTTGCACCCGAGGAGGTTAAGGTCAGCAGGCCCGTTGCGCTGTTGTAGCTGGCAGAAACATTGCCCATGGTGCTGCCGTCATTGGTAAAGGCCAAGACATCTTCAGCAGATGCAAAGTTACCGGTGATGCTCACAGTTGCCGAGGCCAGGGTAGTGTTATCCACATCGGACAAGCTGAGGCTTGAATCCACAACTACAGGTGTGGATAGGAGGTTATTGGCTTCAACAAATGCAGTTGTCGCTCCTGCTCCGGTGACCGCGGGCGCACTATTGACCGCAACAACAGTGACCGTTGAGCTGACACTCAGGCTCGCCGTATCCACACCGCCATTGGCGGTACCTCCAGAGTCGGTTAACGCCGTAATGGTAACCACACGGTTACCCGTGGTTGGGCTAATGCTGGTGTTGTTATAAGCCATGCCATCCACCAAGGTTTGCATTGCAGCAACACTAATTCCGCCAGCTTTGGTTAGCGTTAGGGTTGCAGTAGCACCAGAGACAGAAACACTGGCTGCAAAATTATTTGTTGCAGTTACGGGTGTATTGCCATTAACCAAGGCGATAGAGGTGCCATCGACAACAATATTTTCGCTAGCTGCATCCGCCAGGTTGGTAATGGTAAATACCATACCGGTGATTTGCTCGCTGGATTCGATGGTATCTATGCTGATTGCGTTAAACAGATCTGCATCTGCACCACCTTCGGTGAAAGTCGGTGAATTACCCGTTGCCGAAAGAGTTGGTGCATCGTTAATGGCAACAACTGCAACACTGATATCGCTGTTGCTACTGGTTCCGCCATCACCGTCATTAACGGTGATGCGCACTGTGCGTGTAGCTTCGTTGGGTGTAGTGGAGTTGCTATTGCTGTAAACCAGGTTGCGCACCAGGGCTTGTACGGCAGCTACTGTGGCATTGCTATTGAGCGATACCACTAGATCGTTAGTGCCAGTGCCGCCAGTAAAGGTGCCAATTGGATTTGCGTTATAACTAACAGTTGCGCCGGACACTGATATCAATCCGGAGCTGAGGATACTCAGCACGTCCTCGGCATCAACACGATTGGCCACTATAGCGGCCGTTAAATTACCGCCATTAAAATCGGCCGAATCTGAATCGGTTACTGTCGCGGCAATATTGGTATCCAACAAAGCCGCTGTACCATCTTCAATAAATTGCGCGCTGTCGCCATTTAAATCAGCGATGATGGGTGCGGCATTGATAGGAGCAACCAGCACAAAGTCGTTGCCGGTCCCAGCTTGATAACTTGCGGTTAAAGGTGTGGAATTTCCGGCGGCGACAATAGTGCCGCCTTCAGATAAGCCGGTAAAAGTACCCGTAATCGCATCACTCGCATCATTATCAATGATGGTATAGGCATCGCCCTGGCCAGAAGAATAATTGTGCGTTACAGAAAGCGTTGCACCACTTACATCAACGGCGCCAGTTACCGCCACTTGATCATAACCAGTACCAGCGGTAGTGCCATTAATTTCAATCGCCAGGGTACTGCCAGAGGCCATGGTCAGATTGCCATTAACGCTAAGAATACCGGGACTATTGCCGGGCGACAGCGTACCGCCGGATTGCACACTAAGATTACCACCAACCGTACCTGTACCACCCAAGGTGCCACCGTTAGCAACCGTTGTGGTGCTGTTTGCCGTGCTGCCGTTAACCAACAGATTACCCGCAGCAACCGTCATGGCCCCGCTTTGGCTATTGGTCGCCGAAAGCGTAAGGGCACCTGCACCATTTTTAGTTAAATTGCTGGCACCGCTAACAATGCCAGACAATGTCACAGCATTGGCGTTGCTGATAGTCGCATCACCGGAAAGTGCAATCGCATTATCTATGGTGGCTGCCCCCGTCACTGTCAGAGTCGAGCTTGCTGCCAGAGTCAGGCTAGCTGTACCTAAATTGCTATCCCCGGCAACCGACAGAGTTCCCGCGTTCACACTAGTAGTACCTGTGTAAGTATTGGTGCCACTCAGGGTTAAGGATGAGGCTCCTGCTTTAACCAGATTACCACCGCTGATAACTCCGGAAACTGTAGTAGCAGCCGAGGTATCGATTGTAGCGGTACCCGTAATGGCAATATTGTTAGCAATAGAAGTCGAAGTTGTTACCGCCAAGCTGGTGCCGCTGGCCAATGCCACAGCGCCACTCCCCAGGCTGCCAGTACCGGACACACCCAAGGCGCCAGCGCTCACTGTGGTAGAGGCGTAAGCATTGGTATTGGAAAGCGATAAGGTACCTGCACCAGTTTTGGTTAATGCACCTGCGCCACTGACAACACCAGCAAGTGTCATAGCGTTGCTATTGCTGATGGTTGCATCGCCTGCTAATGCAATCGCATTAGTAATGGTTTGGCCTGTTCCTGTAAGCGTTAATAAACTGGACGTGTTAAGAGTAACCATGCCGGAACCTAAATTCGTCCCATCGGTTACCGACACACCGTTAGTTCCCACGATAGTTAAGCCGCCAGAAAAATTATTAGTGCCACTTAACACCAAAATTCCCGGGCTGGATTTACTAAGTGCGCCTGATCCAGTGATATTGCCTGAAAGAGTCACTGTATTTGCAACACCAATGACTCGCACTGTTCCGCCACCTGCGCCAAGCGTTATGGGGATACTCAAACTAACACTACTGGAATTATTATTGAGCGCACCGCCATCCAGGGTAAGTGTTCCAGAGGAGAAGTTACTGTCGCTGACCAAAACCAAATCGCCGGCAGATATTGTGACATCACCACTATAACTGCCCGAATTGCTGGCGCTGGACAGCGTCAAGCGACCCGCGCCATTTTTAGTGATGGTACCTGCACCCGCCAGAGTACTGCCGATAACCAATTGATCCGAACCGCTATCGGTCAAGGTCAAATTACCGGTCAGGGTTAGGGTGCTGCCGGTAATCGTATGAACGCCCAAGGAGCTGGTATCAAAAGTGACATTGACGGGCACCACTAAACCTGAGCTCAGCGTAATCGTCATGGCACTTGAAAAATTGACAGTATCGCCCGCGATTACATAGGCCATGGCTTCGCGCAGTGAGAGGCCCCCGCCATCGGCAATATCAACCGCTAAACTGCCATCAATAGTCGCGTCTGCACCAGAATCCGAATTAGTGGTCACCGTAATGGGGCCATCGAGCGTAATCGACAAAGCAGAAGAACTGCCGCTGATATTGCCCGCCGCATCAGTTGCAGTCGCCGTTATATTGTGAACACCATTACCCATGGTACTGGCAGTAAAACTCCAGTTACCCGAGCCATCTGCCGTGGTGGAGCCGAGGGTGCCACTCAAAGAAGAACTCAGCGTTACTGTCGAGTTAGCTTCCGCTGTGCCGGTAAAGGTTGGTGTGTTATCGCTGGTAATGTTATCGGTATTAGACGCGCCCGTATCGGAAGCTGCATCCAAATCCGGTGTTGAAGGTGCAGCAGGTGCATCGCGATCCACTGTGTGGCTGGTGCCACTGCTGTAAGCCGCGATCCCGTTGCCCACATGATCAACAACATTGGTTGAACCATTCAAATTTAATTTAAGCGTACCTGTACCGCTAATAGAATTCACCGTTACAGTCACACTGCTACCTGTAGCGACCGATACGCTGGCTATAGAGCCGCTGGCCGTACCTATGGACACCAGTGCGAAATCGTCGGTGGAAATATTGTTGACTGACTCACTGAAACTCACCGCAAAGTCCATGCTCGCCGCATTGGCCGCAGGCGATCCGCTTGGAGCAATACTGCTAACAGTAGGCGCAATACTATCGACAGTGACGTTACTGGTATCACTCGTTGTTTTGGTATTACCAGCATTGTCGGTAGCCGTTACCGAGATGTTGCGGTTAGCCGTATCTATCGCACCCGCGCTGATCACGTAGGTAGCGGTCCAAGTGCCCGCACTATTGCTCGCGCCAACCGCACTGCCACCACCAAACTGACTGAAATCCGCCGTTACTGAACCTATAGTATCAGTGTTGTTGTCGCCGCCAGCGGTGTTATTCCAGGTCGCAGTTACTGTGTCGCCAATTTTGTAGGCGCTGCCTGTTCCACTCGCACCAGAGATGCTTATATTGGCATCAGTCACCGTAGGTGCAATATTGTCAACCGTTGCATTGGTTGTATCGCTGGTCGTCGTGGTGTTGCCTGCGTCATCTGTCGCTGTGATTGAGATATTGCGACTGGTTGTGTCTATAGCACCCGCCGTAATGGTATAAGTCGCCGTCCAGGTGCCGCTGCTGTTGCTTGCGGCAACTGCAGAGCCGCCACCAAATTGTGAGAAATTTACGGTCACACCGCTAATATCACTGTTGTTATCGCCACCTGCAGTGTTATTCCAACTTGCGGTCACTGTATCGCCAATAATATAGGCACCGCCAGCGCCGCTGCCGCCGCTAATGCTGATTCTATTATCAGTAACTGTGGGCGCTATTGAGTCAACTGTGGCATTGGTGGTATCGGCAGTTGTTGTATTACCGCCCGAATTAGTTGCCGTAACGCTGACATTGCGATTGGTAGCATCTATGGCTCCTGCGGAAATCGCGTAGGTCGCAGTCCAGGTGCCAGAACTATTGGATGCAGTTACTGATGAACCGCCGCCAAACTGGGAGAAATCTACAGTCACACCAGTGATTCCAGCGTTATTATCACCACCCGCCGTATTATTCCAGGTAGCGGTTACTGTATCGCCAATTTTGTAGGCACCGCTGGTGCCACTGCCACCAGAGATACTAATTCTGGCGTCGGTAACTGCGGGAAGTGGTGGTGTATTGATAGCGTTCTGAATAGTAAAACTTCTAAATTCAAAATTTGCTATAGGATTGACACCACAACCACTTTGGCAATCAAAATAGAGCTTAAAGCCTTTTAATTTTTGACCTGAAAATGCACTTAACTCTGTTGAACCAAATACAAAGGTTTCGTTTGAAATGCCCGAGGATCCATTTATAGTGGAGGAATTGATGGTGGAGCCAGATTGTAAAACACCGACAATATGAACATTAGTCATATGATAGCCGGAATATTCATCGGAATTTAGCCCTGTCAACTCAAATGCCGTTGTATTAGTTCCATCCGCTTTAACATAAAAATAGCTTCCAGTAGATGTTCCGCCAACGGGAAGATAAGCAATGGAGTTATTACCGACATACTGATTTACATTTAAGGCTGTATGGCTACCGCTGCCATCCGCCGCAGAGACAACAAAATCGGTATTGGTTAAATTATTTCCTGAATCAGTGAAAGTAGAAAAATTCTTGGTGCCATTGCTCGCCAACAACACGCCTGAAAAATCCACCAAGGCTTTTTCCGAAAACGCTAATGGTGTATCAATTTGCCCGCGCTTAATTTCCAGATTCCAGTCGCCCTGCTCTGCCGAGTTACCGGTTAAATTATTGGATGCAGCCACATCCAAGCCGGTTTTGTTGCTAATGATATCCAGCAACTCTTCTCCGGCGGCGTTGGCCGCCAAATCGCAGCCGTAGAATAATAAATCGCCCCCCTCACGCACCGAGCCGTTAAGTGCAGTAAAAGCCTGCACCTCCTGCTGGATATTGTCGGCGGTAATACGCGAGCTACCTAACCAAATTTCGCCCGCGCGGGCGTGGGAGACAATATGTACAGCGGCAAGGTTTTTATAGGCTTTAAGTGCGCGGGTTAATTGCGCCAAGCCCGGCTCACGGCTGTTAATTTCCACCATATCCACGCCCGGCTTTAGCGCCCGACGGAGTACCCCTTTATCGGCGGCGGTAATAGCGGCATCGACCACCACCAACTCTTGTACCGGTTGGGCCTTGTGAATATCCAAAGGTGCACCCGGATGTGTACCAAACTGGCGTGCTGACCTGTGAGCTTTAGTGGGAACATCCGCGCCAGTGGTCGCCAGGTTCGCGCTTAAACTCGCGTTCAAATAGGAGCGCTGGTAGCCAGAGGGGGATTGCCCAGCATAGGCACCCAAGGGTAACAACAGTGAAGAGAGCCCACCGAAAAAGAGGTTTTTCATGATGATAGATATCCGTTATCTGGTGTGGTGGAGATAGCTGGTTTTTTACCGGCAATAATACTGGCGGCAGTTCCAGTTTGATCCTGCCAAAAATCCATATCCTGATATTTATTAAATAAGTCCGGCGGCAAAATACTGCGCCGACTTTTAAATTCCACTTTTTTGCTAACGCTGTGCAAACCCTTTACCCCAAGATTTTGGTCAAACTCATTTTCTGAATATTCGACATTATCAAAATCGTGTGCAAACAATGGCTCATCAATAAAGCGATAAATGAGTTCGACAGTCCGCGCCGGGTGTTGGGATAGCAGGTCGTAATCAACCAGCAATAAGCGCTCGGAATATTCACCGTAATAGGCTTCCTTTAACGCGGTCCAGGACGACCCCACTGTACCCCCGGCGTTAATCAAGGCCTCGCAGCGGCTATACACCGTTTGGCGCGTAGCGGTATTAAACATACGACTGTAGTCGAAGGGGTTTTTACGATAAATTTTTTCAAAGCTGTCCATAATCCAGGCGGGATTACGCACACAGCAAATCACTTTAAAATCATCCACCAGCTCGACCAATTGGTGCAGGCGCGCAGTCCAGTGGCGGTTAGTATCAAAAATCACAGCCTGACTTTTATCGCTGTAGTAGGCGTCAATCAGGGCGCGGCAGATACGCCTGCGCTTGTGTTCATCAAAAAACGGATAGGATTCACTGCCCGCGCCCATTTGCTCCAGGGCGCCATTAACCAAACCCGCAACCGGGCTGCTCATGGCAGCATGAAATAGCGGGTTTTGACGGAGAATTCCCGCCAATAACGTAGAGCCAGAACGCGGCAACCCAGAGATAAAATGCAGTTTTTGAGTCATTAAATTTGAGTCATTAAGCTAATTTTTTGCACAAAAATCCCGGCGGATTAGGCCGGGATTTTCAGGTTTAATTGCGAACCGGATACACCCCAGCTAACGCAATGCAATAATTCAACACCAGGTATGGCTGGCGGTTTTCATGGGCTTGACCTCCCCCCGTAGGGCTTAGTGCCAATGGGCTCAGGGTCGTGTTAGCCGCCGCCGAACTTGCCATAAAAGTAGTCACACCACCACCACGGCCATCTTTAGCCAAAAAGGCACCCGCTGCGGGAGCAGTCAAATCACCTGCGGTGTTCATACCCACCATCAAATGGTTATGCTGAGGCAACTCGCTATTGATCAAAGTAACCTGATTCTCTCCCGCTTGTTCACCCCACACCCAATCGCTCAAACCTGGCGATTGGCCCACCCCGGTCACCGTACTCCCCTGCAAATTTGGCAGCGCAAATGTGGTTTGACCATTGCCGCCATAGGTAGTACCAATAATTGAAAACAGTGCGGTGTTACTCGCAATGGAAATTATTTGGCCGTTGCACAGAGCCCAGTTTGCGGGAGCAAAATTAAATGGAAATAAACGGATTTCACCAATAAAAGGGTCCATAAATCACTCCCTAATTACGCGAAGGAAAAATGCCTTCAACACACATGATGTAGTTGATAGCAGTGGTTGGCATTATGTTGTCGTGAGGCAGGCTTCCACCATCAAGCTGGATGGTTGCAGGGTTTAACTGCTCTGCACCAGACGCGGCA
Source organism: Cellvibrio sp. (assembly GCA_050305995.1). Classification (GTDB taxonomy): domain Bacteria; phylum Pseudomonadota; class Gammaproteobacteria; order Pseudomonadales; family Cellvibrionaceae; genus Cellvibrio. The sequence goes on along the minus strand of JBNLGJ010000035.1, from coordinate 70,104 downwards.
CTGACATAAAATTTGTCAGTACCATTTTGGGCAAATACTCCATTGGTGGGTGTTTCCTCGCCAGCGGTAGCGGTGCTCGCTTCCAGATTGTGTGTATGCGATGGAATTTGTGTGCTCAGCAATGTCACTGTCTCGCTGCCAAATTGCTGACCAAGTACACGCGGTGTAAGGCCCGAGCCAGTACCTTGGCCAACAGGAATACGGCCGCGCAAATCGGGCACTGCAAATGTTGTTACACCATCGCCACCGTAGGTAGTGCCAATTACGGCAAATACCGCAGAAAACTGGCTGATGGACATTAGCTGACCAGCACAAAGTACCCAGCCACGCGGGGCAAAACTGCCACCGAACAAACGGATATCACCGATATAAGGGTCCATGTGTCCTCCTAATTGCGTGTTGGGAAAATGCCACTAGTGGCAATACAGAAATTCATGACCAGCGAGGGCTGACAGTTATTGTGGGGTTGACTGCCCCCCGAGGTGGTTACTGAGCCAGACGCGAGGGCAACCAACGCCGCCGCTTGACCATATAAGTTGGCGTCCCCCATCGTATTATTTGTCGCTGCAATCAGGTTACCGTCAAAGGCAGCATTGTTCGCCAGGGTAGTTGTAGCAGCAACCATGTGATTATGGGTCGGCATAGTGCTGTTTGTAATAGTTACAGTTTCTGCACCAGCTGCCTGCCCCAAAACCTCTCCACCGGAGGGATTTGCATGTAGCGCTGTGCGGCCTCGCAAATCTGGTAACGCAAAGGTTGTAACACCATTACCACCGTAGGTAGTGCCTAGTAATGAAAACAACGCTTGGTTTTGGTTGATTGGCAAGAGGCTGCCATCGCAAAGAGCCCAACCTTTTGGCGGCCAAGCATATGGGAGAAGCTTAATCTCCCCGAGGAAATTATCTGACATCAATTACTCCTTATTTTGGAAAGCAACCTGTCCTAAGGATTCAGGTCGGTTGCTGACGTTTGTAAAACAGCTACCTTTGCAAGTAGATCTCACAGTCACACGCGTGTTACTCACAAGATTTGGCAATTACTCCTGCGCCATCAGCTATCTTGTTGGTGACAAAATGCGCTGACTCCTTATTAATCACGACTCTCTGAGCTATTTCTCTCCATTCAAAAGCCTAGGTATAGCAGAAGTTTTTAACATTACGATCGATAACACCAAATAAAGCAGTTATTTAAAATTGTAATCAGGGTTGCCCAGGGAACCACAAGAGTTGTTGATGAATCGCGGTATGATTAACAAGCACAAACCCCAGGCGCTGGTACAATTGCTGAGCGCGATAGTTGTCACTATCAACACTTAAACTTAATTTTTTTTGCTCAGATAATGCGTGAGCCTGAAGCGAAAAAATAATTGCACTACCAATCCCCCTGCCCCGCCAATCTACGGCCAGCCCCCAATCGACAATGCGCAGGCTGTCATCCAACGAAGCCAACATGATGTGACCCACAGCCCGCGACTCAGCCTCAATAATGCAAAGCAAGGCTTGCGGATACTGATGAGCATAGCCCTGTTGCTGCAGCTGATACTGTTGCATCAACAGCAGCTGCAGCTGCGCCGGCGCTAAAGGCAAGCTGGCAAGCTGCGGGCGCGCGGCACAAAACCACGCGATCAAATCAGGTTTATCGCCCGATGTTGCCAAACGCAATCCAAGGTGGTCAGGTAATTCCAAATTTTCAATCAGATGTTGTTTATTCAATTTTTTTTCAATCATGAGATTTCCAAATTGATTGCGGAGCTGCGGGTCGATGAACTGTCGAGGAGCGATTGATACAAGGGGCGCAGTTGCCGACGAATATAGGCTTTATCTTCCTCCGAAAATAATTGTTGTTTGAACTGGCTGTCCGCCACAAAGGAGTGCTGCGGCTGCTTGGAATTAACCTGCGCGCGCGCTGCAATTTTTACCCGCTCCACTGTAGTAGGTAGCAGATGAAAATGTGCGGCCAGGTCCGCTACGCCCTGTTCAATCAGTTGGCGATAACTCACCAGGCGGTGGTTGCCAGTTTCAATTCTGGCTTTCATCGCCATTAAAAGCGCACGTAAAACACCGACGCGAAATACCAGTAGCGGCTGCTCGCCATTTACAAACACCGGATTAACGACTCCCAGCTCCGGCTCTCCCGACATATGCCGCCCGGCAAATTTTTGATGGGATGCCAAAACCTCCACCGGGTCGCGCACTAAAAACAGCCCGGGCACCTGGGGGTAAAGGCTGTAAATTAAATCCCAATAAAAAATATCCCAGGCATTCCATTTAATAATTAGCTGCGGCCTGGCGGGGAAAGCCGCCGCTTGCAAATCGATAAAAGCGCGCAAACAAGCCTGCTTTTCCGCTGCGTGCAAACGAGATTCCAGCAATAAATCCGTCAGCAGCGGCGCTTCAGAAAATACACAGGTCGAGTCCAGCTCCGACAAACAACCCGAAACCAGGGTGGAGCCGCAGCGCGACAGGTGAAAAATAAATCCAGCCGGATTTGCAGGAGCAACTCCAGCCGCCATTACTTGCGCGCTGTGCAAACTTGTGCAGGGCCTGATGAGTTGATTCACTAAGTGTTGGCGACAGCGGCTGATGTATTCATCCAAAAAAGGCTCGCACGGATGGCCTTGGGGCATCAGCCAGAATAATTGTTTCCGGGCCGGGTGATACTGGTAAGGCATCCACAGCCCCGCGAGGGGAATATCCGCCGCAAGCGGCGTCTGGTTAAACCGGGCCAACTGGTCCAGTAAGTCATCGTCGGCCAGCGAGGCGCACTGCCAAAGGTTTTTTAGTCGATGTAAAAAATCGCCGAGGGATACAGCTTGATTCAATTGATGCAGCTGCTGAGCTGAACGCAACAAGGCTTGGTAGTTAGCCCACAGATTATCCAAGGCGAACTCCATTGAGGACCTGCTCATTCAGCCACTCGTTACCGACACAATCGATTACCAGGTTGATTCTGTCTGCATCACCCGGGTTTTCCACCGCGTGGATTTCATCGGCATTAAAGTACCAAAGCTCACCTTCCGCCATGGGGATTAATGTTTCTTTCACCCAAAAGCGAATCGCACTGGAACTGAATACCGGCATATGCAGGCGCGCTTCACCAAATGCCAGGCCCAAGCCCAGGTCGCGATGGGGTTTGATAATGGCACCAGCACAGAGGCGCATCAGCCGCACAGATTTCACCGGGCATTGCAACTGCGCAAGCAAGTATTGAATCTGCGCACAACTTGCCATAGCAGGCAGGTCTTCCCAGAAATCGCCCTCGGCAATCGCAAACCCCTGTAACAGCGGATGGCTATGCCGGTGCTGCGCCTGGCACCTGAGCGGTAGCAGATTCCAGCCGCCGCAGTAATCGTTGGTATTGACGTGATCAACCCAGCTGGCGCCGAGTAACTGCGCAACTTCCGATTGCAATAGCGGGAGTGAAACCCGACAATCCAGCTGGGCAAAATTAATTGGGGATAAGGCTTTAGGCGTTGGCGATGCGAGAGTTTGCGCAGTTGCACTCGGAGTTGAATTCGCAATTGGATTGGCAGTTGGGTCCGTAGTTGAATTCGCAGTTGGGTTCATAGTCCTTTGGGTGCCTGGTCAATATTTTTATTAAATGTTCGATCAAGCACTAAATCTAGCCTTTCCCACATAAATTACGAGCGCAATTTTGTTTATTTTTACGTTTAGTTTTGCAATTGTCCCAGACTGGCGAATTGGCTGGTGAATTGACTGGCGCGTTAATCCACAGGAATAGCGGAACCCCAAAATGATTAATCACCCCTGCCTTATTTGGTTTACCGGCCTGAGCGGCGCCGGTAAAAGCACCACGGCACAGGCGTTAAGCCAGGCGTTGCGCGAGCGTGGTTTGCCCAATTATCTGCTCGATGGAGATCGGCTGCGCCATGGGTTGTGTCTTGGGTTGGGCTTTAGCGAGGCAGACAGAGTTAAAAAACTTTACCGGGATAGATGCCGAATACCAGCCGCCACTCACCCCCGAGGTGCATCTGCGCCCTGACCAATACACCACCGAGCAACTGGTGCAACAACTGCTGGGCTATTTACAAGGCAGCCGCCAGATCCCCCAGTGATTACAAAATCGCCACCAGCAAAAATGGCAAACCGATAAACGCCACCAGCGTGGACACCAACACCATCGCCGCCACCTCATCCGGGCGATGGTTGTAGCGCAGCGCCAATAAATAGTTGAACACAGCGATGGGCATGGCCGATTGCAGCAGTACCACTTTGCGCGGCACGCCCTCCAGGCCGATTACCAGGCAGGCGAGATAGCCAAGCAGCAGGCCGCCAAATACCCGCAGGCAACTAAACAATAAACTGCGCTGCCAAAAGTGGATTTTTAACCCGGCAAGGGATACCCCCAGGGCGATGGTCATAAGCGGAATGGCGATACCGCCGAGCAGGTCCAGGGTATTGCCCATCCAGCGCGGCAAAGGCGTATGGGTAACCAGCAGAACTACTGCCAGGAACATGGCATAGATCACCGGTTGGCGCGCCACCTCCTTCACCCGGCTGCGCCAGCCACCCTCGCCGCTGGCAACCAGCAGCAAGCCGAAGGTAAAGGTGGCAATCATCATCACCATAAAGGAACCGAGTGCGAGCGCGAGGCCGGTCTGGCCGAAGGCAAACAAGCATAGCGGCAGGCCCATATTGCCGTTATTGGGGAACACCAGGGGCGGCAAAAATGCGGCAATTTCCAACTTCATGGAGCGAATCAACAACCAGCCCAGCAGCGCCATAACCGCCATCGCCAAGGCGGTCGCCAGCGCCACTTGGCCCATTACCCCAGGGTCCAACGCCACCTTGGCCATGGCCCCCACAATTAAACAGGGGGTGCCAATATTCATCACAATGCGCGAGATAAAATCGGTGGGAAAGTCGGTGCCGGTTTTGCCCCAGATGTAACCAATGGCAGTGGAAATAACAATGGGGGCGAGAATAGCGAGGAGTTCGCTCAACATAGTGACTGCTTAACCAGGGGTATTAAGGGGGGAATTAATAAACCGGACCCAAGATGGGGATACCCGCATTTTAACATTCCCCCCTCTTGGCGCCCAGTTAATCCTCTGCCGCCATACCGGACGGGGGAAATTCAGCCAAAAGCCATCTATGCTGATGGGTGACTCTTTGCTGGCAAACAGTCTAGCGCCCCTCGGCCTCTTGGGCCGGATCAAGCCAGCATAAAGGCGCGGCATGCTTGCTCAGGTAGAGGCTCAAGGCAAAACAGGATTTAGGGATGCTCGACACAGGCAGAAATACACTTTGTTTTTCCACCCGCGGAAAAGTAATTTTTATAGTGTCACTGTTTGTGACCATTACCCTCCTTTTACAAGGCTTGATGTATTTGCAGGCCAATATATTTAACGGGGTGCGAGGCTATGTGCACGGAGAAGGACTCTGGGCGAAAGCGCAAAAAGATGCCACTTACTACCTCATCCGCTACAGCTACACCCAGGCAGAGGCCGATTACCAAGCTTTTAATCAAGCCCTGCAACTCAACGATGGCGATACCCGCGCGCGCATTGCGCTAAGCCAAAAGCCCGAGCGCTTGACAGAGGCGCGCGCGGGATTACGACAGGGCGGTAACCATCCTGATGACATCCCCTCAATGATTTGGTTTTTTCAAAACTTTCAGCATATTTCCTATATAGAGCAGGCTATAGGTATTTGGCAGGAGGCGGATTCGCAAATTCTTCAGCTGCGTATTCTGGCCGATGAGCTGCACCAACTAATCCAACGTCTACCCGACCCCGGGCTGCAACCAAATCCTGCAGCACTACAGAAATTACGCGACCAAATTAGTGCGCAAAGCCTCAAACTAACTCAGCTGGAGCTGGACTTTTCCAGTCTTCTCGGCGAGGGCGCGCGCTGGGTGAAGCGTACAATATTACTCAGTGGCCTAGTAATATTGCTGGCGTTTATTTCCATCGCCATTTACGTAAGCCAGCAAATTATCCGCAGTATCTCCAAGGCCGAAAATAAATTGCGCATGAGCGAAGCGCGCTTTCGCAGCCTTAAAGAGTCCAATACTCTGGGTATAGTTACCTGGCACAAAGACGGTGATATCGAAGAAGCCAACGATTACTTTCTATCCATGCTCGGCTACAGCCGCGAGGATTTAACCCAGGGGCGAATTAAGTGGCACACACTGACGCCGCCAGAGTGGGAGGCGCGCGATCAGGCGGCAGCGGCCGAGTTACAAGTACTCGGCCGCTGTGACGCCTATGAAAAAGCCTACTGGCATAAAGATGGGCGCAAAATCCCTGTACTGCTTGGGGTGGCCACCCTTTCTGACGACACAAATCGCGGCGTTGCCTATATTGTCGACCTTACCCAGCGCAAGCAGGCCGAAGAGCAGATGCGCTTGGCCTCTACCGTTTTTTCTGCCAGCCGCGATGGCATTCTGATTACCGATGCACAAATGAAAGTTATCTCCGTCAATCAGGCACTGTGCAATCTCACCGGCTATACCCAAGAGGAACTTGTCGGTGAAGTGCCCCCCTTATTTCAATCGGAATACACTTCAGCAGAGAAATACCACGACATACTCGCCGCCCTTTATCGCCAGGGCTATTGGGAAGGCGACCTGATTGACCGCAGCAGCAAAGGCGAGCTTTTGCCAGTTCGTGTCAGTATTAGCGTGGTCATCAATACCGAGGGTACTAGCAGTTACTATGTGGCAATAGTCTCCGATATTAGTGAACGTAAAGCGCGCGAAGATGAACTGCGTCGGTTGGCTCATCACGACATGCTTACCGGCCTGCCCAACAGGGTGTTATTTAATGACAGGTTTGAGCAGGCGCTAAAACGCGCCCAGCGCAGCAGCACGCACCTGGCGCTAATTTTCATCGACCTGGATGACTTTAAACTTATCAACGACCGTTACGGCCATTTAACTGGCGACAAATTACTGCAAATTGTAGCGCAGCGGCTGCTCCTGACCTATCGCGGCAGTGATACCATAGCGCGCCTTGGCGGCGATGAATTTGTGGTACTGCTGGAAAAGATAAGCGACCGCAACCAAGTGATGGAAACCTTGAGTAAGGCGACTGACAACCTGGCGGCGCCGTGTCAAATTGACGGCCAGGCGATAGATATCAGCATTAGCGCCGGAGTTAGCATGTATCCCGAAGACGGCCACAGTATTGAACAGCTGATTAGCGCCGCCGACCAAGCCATGTATCTGGTTAAAAACCAGCACTAGGACAAGGCCTAGGCCTCAACCAAAATTCCGCTTTCTCTGTTACACCAAGGTAAATTATGTCGCTCGAAACTTGGGAAATGCTCAGCTACATAGTCACTGTCGTCGGTTTTCCCTTGGCGATTTTTGTGTTTTTATTTGAGCAACGCAAAGAGCGTGAAAATGAAGACGAGGAGGTTTATCAACTGCTCTCGGACAACTATCAGGACTTTTTAAAAGTTGCCCTGGATCACCCCGACCTGCGTTTATTTTCCAATGAGGAGCCGGCCGATTTGAGCGTTGAACAGCAGGAGCGATTGCTTATTATTTTCTCCATGCTGATTTCGCTGTTTGAGCGCGCCTATCTGCTGCTCTATACCGATGATATGAGCGAGACTCAAACTCGCCGCTGGCACTCCTGGGAGGACTATATCCACGAGTGGTGCCACAAGCCCTACTTCCGCTCGCGCTTGCCGCGGTTATTGGTGGGCGAAGACCCTAATTTTGTTGGCTACATAGAAGAAATCGCCAACCTTCACCTCACCAATACGAGCCAGGTTCCCGGCCGCGAAGGTAATTAAATATCCTGGTAATTTTTGCCGCAATTCAATAGCAAAAAGCCCGGCCTGATTGGTACAGGCCGGGCTTTTTTACGCACTAATTAGGCGATAGCTAGAACAAGCTTTTAGCGACTACGCGAATTTCTTGGATATTGGTCATTACCAGATCTAAGCCGCCAGCGATAATTTTATTCTCCGGCTCCTCCAATTTTTTATAGGCAGATAATTCGGCCAGTGGCGGTAAATCGGTTTTCTTGTTGCTGAGCTTAATCGAGTGATAAAGGCCCAGGTTGATCACATCGCTAAGGCTGATATTTCCCGGGCTCTCTTCTGTCCAGTGGCCCAGCTCCTGTACAACCGTGATGTACTCATCGCCCACCTGCCAACGCTTAAGGGTAATTACCCCGAGCGACTTGGCGTATTTACGACAGAGCGCTATATAGGCGGGAATCTCCGGTGACTCTTTGGCATCCTTAAACGCCGAGAGCACCGCCAGAGTACCCACCTCACTTAACAGTGCCGCCATTAACACCTGATCGGCGGACACGCATTTTAAATGCTTGGCAATATAAGTACTGAGACTGGCCTTGAGCGCCAGACGGCGCCAAGCCTCCATAAACAGTCGCTTATGTTTTTGCGAATGGGCAGAAAACAGGCTTTTTATGGAGTGAACCATAGTGATTCGTTCAACCTGGTTCATACCCAGCAGACGGATCACATCCAACAATGATTGCGGTGGATTCTGAGCACCCACTAAAGGGCTAGAGGCATACTTGAGCAACACTGCCGAGAGCGCAGGGTCTTTCACCAGCAGATTGCTCAACTCCTGCATCGACAGACTGGACTTTTGCATCGCCTGGCGAATTTCAAAGGTAATACTGGGCAGGCTGGGCAGCTGCTCCTTACCGGACATCAAATCGTCGATCACGCGACGATAAACGGCATAGTCCGGCTTAACCGGTGCGTCACTGGAATCCATAACACTTAAGGTCTTCATATTGTTAGTTATCTGCCGCTAGCCTAGCAGATTTAACCTGTGCCGGAAGACCCTGATGTATGAGAAGCCCATTTTTGCGCGATTCCCACCCCGGGGCCTGTTAGGTTTAAACAGGCTCCGGGGCAGAACCCCCAGCTCAAATTCCCCTGGGGGCCAGCTGGTTAAAAATAATTCAACGCCTGGGTGATACCGGTTGCCTGATTCTCTTCCAGGTGTTTGTGCACATTTTGCAAGGGCGCAATCACTGCATCGCGGCCCAGGCTAAAGGACTGCTCCTCCACCACTTTTTTATAAGCCTTATCCAGTGCCAGGGCGCGCGCTGGCGAGGGCATTAACAAATAGGCGATGTCCTGTTGCAACTTGGCAAAGGCATCGGCTTTGGGCTTGCCATCGGCGCCAAAGAATTTATTGTGCACTTCGCTGTTGGATGAATATTCGTCGCCGTAAGGGTTGTGCTTTAAGTAGAAGGCATACTCGTATGCACCATCGCTTTCGCGCTTGGGTTCGGCTATACCCGCCAAACCCTTTTGGCTCCAGTGGTACCAGCCCTGGCGAAATTGCTCCTGATTAAACTTGCGGTAAAAGGCAAAGCTGCTGTCCACATGGGAGCCAGTGCCCGAGTGGCAGCCGGCGCAGAAGGCGCTCTCCTCAAAGGTCTGCGGGCGCAGCTCGCCCTGCTGGTCTTCAATAAAGCCCTGATAGACCCAGCCCTGCTCCAGGGTAATGCCCTGCTCCGGGTCGCCAATGATGGTTTTGGCGCGATCGGGAAAGTCGTGGCGCTCTTTGATCTCCTTGCCGGCGATGGTCTGGTGATCAAAGTAAGTCGCCCAGAATTTTTTGCGCGAATAGCGCAGCTCTTTCATCCGCGCCGACATGCTCACCTGGCCATTGCTGACATCCAAATAGCGCACTGTGTGCAAAAATTCTGTGCCCTCCGGGTAGAGCTTGGCGGCTATGTGCAGCTTTTTTTGCTCCAGCATTTTTTTGGCGGCGCCGACATAGCTCATGGTGCGCTGCTCAAGCGGGGCCCAGTCGTAAACCACCTGCTCTGCCCTATCCAGCTTGCCGTTTTTATTCAAATCCACGCCCAGGCTTTTTTCATCCACTGGCGCTATGGGGATATTTTTTTCCTTGATCATGGCCTCGACTATAGCCAGGTTAATTTTGTAAATCGCCAGATCCCAATGGCCCTGGTCGTCGCTTTGAAACTCCTGCGGCAGGCGAATCAACACATCATCGGTGCTGCCATTGGTGGGCATAAAAGTGCCCAAAAACGGATAGTAGGCAAAGGCGCGCCAGCCGCTGTAGTCACCATTGGGTTTGTGGTCAAAACCTTCGCTGTCAAAACTAAAATAAATGTCTGGGGTATAGCCATCCCAGCGGCCGTTTTGGTTTATGTCCAGCGCTGTTAAATTTTGCGCTATGCGCGCGATAAGTTTGATATTGCCCTGGGCATCGCGGTAATTATCCTGCCGCACATAATTCAAGATGCTGTCGTCGCTGGTGGCGGCAATTTGCGCGCGGCGGTCGACAAACATATTGCGCCAGGGATTGGTTTGCGCCGCCCCTGAAAAGGTGAAATTAAGTTGCGTATCACTATCGTTTAATACATTGGGGCGTTTGCCCTGGGTATGGCAGATATAACAGGGGTTGGACTCCTGCCCATTAACCAGAGAATTGGTGTAGCACTGGGGTGGTATATAGGGCGTGGCATGGGAAAAATAAGAGACGCGATAATCGGGCAAGGGCGATACTTCGCTGGTTGATGCGCGCGCGTTAAGCGCCAGTGCACATATCAACAAACTGCCAGCCATTACAAACCCAAAACGCAAAAAATTGACCCTAACTAAAAAATTCAAAACACCTACTCCTGCATTGGCAATCAAGACACACAACTTATAAAACCAAGTGCTAACAAAGCACGGACCCGCAGCAGCCGACTCCCACTGAACGCAGTAACCAGGCCACAAGGAAAAAGGGAGCCATGCTCCCTTGGGGTGGGCCGTCCCTGGCCTTGGGGTAATCCGTTCTTGCGCCTACAACTTACTCAGCGGCTTTAGCCGGGAAAGGACCGACATAGCCGGTGTAAGCGCGGTTTTCACCAGCACCTGTGTCTTTGTCTGCATCAGACTCGCCATAAGGGTGCTGCACAACGCTCATGATGTAAGCCCAGCCGTTTACGTTGGGATACCAGTAGAGAGAGGTGGTTTCAGAACCGTAGGGAGTGGTTTGCAGACGGGTCAAGGTGCCATCGGCCAGGTTGTATTTCCAGATCACGTCATTTTGGTGACGGTCAGTGTCCTCACCAATCAAGAGTGAGTCATAGCCAGACATAAAGGTCAGGTTATCCGGGCTGGCGATGCCATCGATGTAACAGGTGTTGGCAGAGTTGGCGAATGCCGCTGGGTTAGCGGTGATATTGTCGGTGCCCACAGAAGCTGAAGTGGGGATACCTGCCACCAGGCCAGACATTTTGGTAGCCACATAGCTGGAACCAACATCGGTGTTTTCAGCCAGATCCAGTTGGTAAACGCCACCGCAGAGGTTAAAGCCATCCAGTTGGATGTGGTTTGGGCCACCCATATCATAGGAATTGCTGGCTTTACCGCCTTTTTTGAAGTTCTCCATACCGCGCTCTACCGAGGAGATAGACACGTACATTTTGTTGCGGGTTGGATCGTAGGTAATACCTTCTTCTTTGTTCAACTCAGTAGTAGCGCCCAGGTAGGCGGCGTAGCGACGGGTTTCCAAACGGGAAGCCACTTTTTCCATGCCATCTTTCAGTTTCAAACACTCCTGGCCAATACCGCCTACGTTGATGCTGGTGTAGCCGCTATCACAGGCGCCAGACACAGGGGCAACCTTGTCAAAAATATCGCTGAACTTAACCTGCATATTGCCAGATACATAAGGCTTGATTTCAGCGTCAGTGGCATGGCCCAGGCTTACCCAGGTCAGGTCCGCAGCACCCAGGCCAGCGCCAGAGGTCTGGTTCCATTTCATGGCATAGGTGGTACCCGCGCTCAGGTCGCCAGCCACATCGGCCACAAACATAAACAGGCCAACGTTGGTGCCGTCATCTGTCATGTACACGGTTTTTTGGTCGGGCAGAACAGTCGCCAGCTCAAATGCCAAACGGCCCAGGGCGTAGTGCTTGGTCAAGGTGGTGCTGGGCACTGCCTGGCCAGATACATTCACCTTGCCTTCGATCATCCAACCCAATTGGTAGGGGTTCCACTTACTTTCGTCTTTATCAAAATAGTCGAGGAAAGGCGCGGCATAGCTGTTAGCCATGGCGTCAGCGCCGGTCACCAGCACGGCGGCATTGGGCTCGTACTCTTCAGAGGCCAGGTGAGTTTCCCAGGGGGTTACAGAACCCGCGCAGTGTACCCAGCCGCCGTTGATACCGGACTGGTCCACTTGCCACATATCTTTAACGCTCAGGACACCTGTTGCTGGCTCCTGGTTCAGCTCCATCAGGAACATCGCACCGGGGCGCGACTCAATTTGCGACAGCGAGAACAAACGACCACCCACCTTCATAATGGAGGTGAATTCGTTGTAGTTAGACACATTGCGTGAACCGTCTTCGCTAAACAGCGGCTGGCCAACACTGTTAACCAGGCCGCCAAAGGTCACATCGCCCACTTGCTCGCCCGAGCGCGCCAGGGTGTGGTAGCGCACGTCCAGGCTGGTGGTGGTATCGCCCACCTTCAGGCTTACCGGAGAAACCAGAATCTGGCGTTTGTCGACGTTGGTTTCGGGAGCCATGGCGCCATCAAATACCAGCTCAGCATTTGCTGGCTTAAGCGCCGGGGTCGCAGGCGCGGAGCAAAGAGTAGACTCGCTGTCCACCTCGCCAGCCTCCAGGGTGCCGTTACTGTTGTCATCCAAACCCAGCTGTACAGTCACACCGCCGTATTGGCAGGTGTCACCGGCAGCCACAGTTACCATATTGGTCAGGCTGGTCTTGCCGTCGGCACCGGCAGTGCCATTTTTACCATCGCCACCACAGCCGGCTAAGGCCAGGCTGGCAATCAGGCTGCTCAGCAATAATTTATGTGTTGAAAGAAGCATTGGGTAATCCTCGCGTTTTAAAAAAAGTGAATTAACGCGACGAATCCTAGGTAGGCTGTGTGACACTTGGGTCACAGAATTGTGAAGCTTTTATAGCAAGTCGAAATAACCATCTAATTACCCGTGGCAGTTAAAACCATATTTGGAGAGCTATTTCCAGAAAGCCCCCCAAAGCCTAACCCGGGTGCGCTAAGCTTTGCCGCCGCGCCAAACCTGGCCCCAATATCTATGATTTATGCGCCAGATTTGACCTCTAATTCATCATGGTGATTCATAAAGCAGCACACACAATATGTAGTAATAATATTTGGCGCCAAATATAAGAAAAAAGTCTAACAATCCCAAATATCTATAGCTTCCATGCCAAGCCGCTCAGAGCCCTGATTTGCCAGCTTCCCCCCAGTTTTTACAGTGGCTACCAACAAGTTTTCCACAGGTTTTCAAGCTTGCATAAATCGCATTACCGCATTATCTTGTATGCCATTCTCTGACAACCCCTAGATATAGGGGTTTCGCCAGGTTAATCAGCAACAGGCGAAACCCCATTCTGGCATGTTTGTCAACACGAATTCGCCACCCCAATTGATACCCAGGCAGCATTTTTAACGCCTGGCAGCCAGTTTGTCCTGTCGCAGCGGCGGTTTTTGCAGAGGCATTGCAGAGTTTTAAAGGCTTTTTTGGCGATCAGCCGTATGGGGGCAATACCACTAGATATAGTGGTCAGCAGATAAGCAGACCGGTGCCAAAACCGGCGGTTATCGGCCGGGAGCCCAAGCGCTCCCCCCTGATGTAAAAGCGATAACAACTCGGCAAGCGCCCACCCTGGTAAGGCCTAAGCCTTACCAGGGATAAGTGAGCACAGGACCGGTCAAAGCATCAAGGGGAAGGCAAAGGCTATAAACAGCTAGGCACGGTACAGTTAAGCAAGGTACGGCCAGGCTAGATACGGCTAAGTAAGGTACGGCTAAGTAAGGTACGGCTATTAAACCTAAGCGCTTTGATAAAAGCGCCTTAATTAAAAAGAAATGGCCCAAGGCCGAAACGCATACGCAGAAATTTGTAAGCACAGCAGTACACGCGTAAACGCGAGAATGTACGCCAACAAAAACAGATTTAACCAGTTTTAAACTTCCACCACGGAACATGACTTCACCGGGAGACGTCTATGCACATCGAAGAACATACCACCGGCACCACCAACCCCCTCCACGACCCTCATGGCAACTCCAATTTGTCGGCAACGGCGCCTGGCCAGCTGCGTGTAATCAAGCGCAACGGTACTGTGGTTCCCTTTGATGCCAGCAAAATTGCTATCGCCATGACCAAGGCGTTTTTGGCGGTAGAAGGCGGCAAGGCGGCAGCGTCAACCCGTGTGCGCGAAACCGTAGACAACCTCACCAAGCAGATTACCGCCACCTTCAAGCGCCGCATGCCCTCCGGTGGCACCATTCATATTGAAGAGATCCAGGACCAGGTTGAGCTGATCCTGATGCGCGCTGGCGAGCAAAAAATCGCCCGCGACTATGTGCTTTACCGCGAAGAACACGCCCGCCTGCGCGCCCAGCAAAAGGCCGAGAGCGCGGTGGATAGCGAATACCCACCACTCAACGTAGTGCAAGCCGATGGCAGCCGCGCGCCGCTGGATATCGCCCGTATGCGCACCATCGTCAGCGAAGCCTGTGCCGGCCTGGCCGGGGTAGAGGAAAAAGCCATACTCGACGAAGCCATGCGCAACCTCTACGACGGCGTGGCAGAAAAAGACGTCAACACCTCGCTGGTGATTACCGCCCGCACCCTGGTAGAAAAAGAACCCAACTACACCTTCGCCACTGCCCGCCTGTTGCTGGACAAGCTGCGCGCCGAAGCCCTCGGTTTCCTCGGCGTGGCCGAGTCGGCCACCCAGTCGGACATGGAGCTTTACTACGCCCGCGCCCTGCCCATCTACATCCAAAGAGGTGTAGAGCTGGAGCTGCTGTCGCCCGAGCTGCTCAACTTTGACCTGGAAAAGCTGGGCAAAGCCCTGATCGCCGACCGCGACCTGCAATTCACCTACCTGGGCCTGCAAACCCTGTACGATCGCTACTTCATCCACAGCAATGACACCCGCATCGAACTGCCGCAGGTGTTCTTTATGCGCGTGGCTATGGGCCTGGCGATTCAGGAAGAAGCCCGCGAAGAGCGCGCTATTGAGTTCTATCGCCTGCTCTCCTCCTTCGATTACATGAGCTCCACCCCAACCCTGTTCAACTCGGGCACCCTGCGCCCGCAGCTGTCGTCCTGCTACCTGACCACCGTACCCGATGACCTGCACGGCATTTACGGCGCTATTCAGGACAACGCCATGCTGAGCAAATTCGCCGGCGGCCTGGGTAACGACTGGACCCCGGTGCGCGGCCTGGGTGCTTACATTAAAGGCACCAATGGCAAATCCCAGGGCGTGGTTCCCTTCCTTAAAGTGGCCAACGACACCGCGGTAGCGGTTAACCAGGGCGGCAAGCGCAAGGGCGCTGTCTGTGCCTACCTGGAAACCTGGCATATGGATGTTGAGGAATTTTTGGAGCTGCGCAAAAACACCGGTGACGATCGCCGCCGCACCCACGATATGAACACCGCCAACTGGGTGCCCGACCTGTTTATGAAGCGCGTGTTTGAAGACAAAGAGTGGACCCTGTTCTCACCCAATGACGTGCCCGACCTGCACGACCTCTACGGCCAGGCCTTTGAAGAGCGCTACGCCTATTACGAAGCCCAGGCTGCTGCCGGCAAAATCAAAGTGCACAAAACCCTGCGCGCGCTGGACCTGTGGCGCAAAATGCTGGGCATGCTGTTTGAAACAGGCCACCCCTGGATCACCTTTAAAGACCCTTGCAACCTGCGCAGCCCGCAGCAGCACGCCGGTGTGGTGCACTCCTCCAACCTGTGTACCGAAATTACCCTCAATACCAAGGCCAACGACGAAATCGCCGTGTGTAACCTGGGTTCGATCAACCTGGCGCAGCACATTGTGGATGGCAAACTGGACCAGGCCAAACTGGAGCGCACCGTTAAAACCGCGATCCGCATGCTCGATAACGTAATCGACATCAACTACTACGCGGTGGACACCTCCAAGCAGTCCAACCTGCGTCACCGCCCCATTGGCCTGGGCATCATGGGCTTCCAGGACGCGCTCTACGAGCAGCGCATCGCCTACAGCTCCGACCAAGCCGTAGCCTTTGCCGACCAATCCATGGAAGCGGTGAGCTACTTCGCCATCAAAGCCTCCAGCGAATTGGCGGCCGAGCGCGGCAAGTACTCCACCTACGAAGGTTCGCTGTGGAGCCAGGGCATACTGCCGCTAGATTCTGTGGAAATTCTCGTTAAAAACCGCGGTGAACAGTTTATTAAAGTGGACCGCAGTAAAACCCTGGACTGGGATGCATTGCGCGCACAGGTACTAGCCAACGGCATGCGCAACTCCAATGTGATGGCGATTGCGCCTACCGCGACTATCTCCAACATTACCGGCGTGACCCAATCCATAGAGCCGACTTACCAAAACCTTTACGTTAAGTCGAACCTCTCCGGTGAATTCACCGTGGTTAACCCCTACTTGGTACACGACCTGAAAAGCCGTGGCCTTTGGGATACCGTAATGGTTAACGACCTCAAGTACTACGAAGGTTCGGTGCAAAAAATTGATCGCATTCCCGAGGACATGAAAGCGATTTACGCCACCGCCTTTGAAGTGGAGCCCAAGTGGATTGTGGAAGCTGCCAGCCGCCGTCAAAAGTGGATCGACCAGGCGCAGAGCCTCAACCTCTACATCGCCGGCGCCAACGGTAAAAAACTGGACATCACCTACCGCATGGCCTGGTACAGCGGCTTAAAAACCACTTACTACCTGCGCGCCCTGGCCGCCACCACCACCGAAAAGTCCACCATCAGCACAGGTGCACTTAACGCCGTATCCTCCGGTGGCGGTAGCAGCAGCTTAAGCTCTGCCCCTGCAACAGAAACCAAACCGGTGGTGTCAGAAGTAGAAGAAGCGAGCTTTGCCGAAGCGGCGCCCGTGCCCAAGGCCTGCTCGATAGATAATCCCGATTGTGAAGCTTGCCAGTAAGGATAATAAAATCAGAAACGTATACCCTATTGGATTATTTTATAACGTTTTCAATAAGTTAAAAAACATATTGCTGTATACATAAAGCTATGTATATTTGTTGTTATGTTTTAACCTTAGAAAACGTATATAAATGCCCACTAGAATTCGTACGTTCACTGATCGAGCTGGTAATGAAGTGAGTGTGCTGGTTGATGAAAGCAACCAGCCACTCTTTTGGCCAAATGTGTTTGCGGTACAAGAATACCGACATAGCTCTCCGAAGACTCTAAGTGCGGTTTTAAGAGCACTAGGAATGTTTGAGGTATGGGCGTCACATAATGGGTATGACGGTAGTAAACAGCTAGCTAGAGGTGAATTTATTGAGCTGCATGAAGCAGAGAGCCTTGCCGGATTTCTAAGGTTAACCAAACAAGCGCAAGATCAAGAAGTATTGGTTACTGAGGCGGTATCCCTCAAAAAAATAACTAGAATTGAATCTGTTCGAAAATCTCAAAATCGATCAAGCACAACGCGATTTGCTGATCGCATTCAAGCTGCCAACCGAATCCGCTGGGTAATAAAATTTTTAGAGTATCTTCGGGATAGAGGCCTATCAACCTGCATTACTACTCAACAGCGTAAATCTCTGGAAAATATAGCTGGTATTTCTATCAACCGACTTAAAAGACTCGTTCCTCGCGGAGGATCATATACACTCAATGAGGATCTAGTCGGTATTGATGAGAATGAAATTCAAAAGATTGGCAAAGAATTAAACTCAACCTCATCACTCTCAACCAATCCATTTAAAACTCCTTTCCTTAAAAGTAGAAACTACTTAATTTGGGCCTTGCTTGTAGAAACCGGCATCCGTCGTAATGAACTGATTTCAATAAAAGTAGATGATATCGATTACAGCACGCGACGAGTACAAATTCGCGAATCTAAAACGCTCCCTCGAACCCTACCCATTTCCGAAAAGGCAGCAGAAACATTCCACCACTTTGTCATGGAATATTGGAGTAAACTACCTGCAAAAAGCACCAAGCACGGAAAGCTCTTCATAAGTGAAAATGGAGCACCGTTAAAAACAGGGTCTATTAACGCCATCTTTCGCCGTATTCTAGAAACCATTCCGGATTTACCACAACACCTCACGCCTCACACTTTACGCAGGGCGTGGAATGAGCGCTTCAGTGCAAAAATTGATTCACTACCACCAGATAAGCGCCCCTCACCTAGTCAAGAATCCGAGATACGAAACCGCCTTATGGGATGGAGGGATGGTTCGCAGATGAGTGCTCGCTACGCTAAAAGGCATATTCGCAAAAAAGCTGACTCCATTGCAGAAGAGTTGGCTAACTCAATTACAGATCCTGAAGGCACTCCCTATGCCTAGTCCAGTCAAAGCCGATTTCAGCCAACCTTTAAGCAGGCATGTTGTCACCATTAATAGAAATGAGATTGAGATCACCTTGGGCTCAGATCAACCTATAAACATCCCCAATATAGGAAAACTCAAATTTCTGACATCTTGGATTCTATCCTCCGCCAAAGATTTGCAAGAACCGCTATTTACCGTCATCACAGATTTACTAACAACGCACAGCGAAATGTACACATTAACAACAGCAAGATCCGCCAGCATGGCTACCAACAAATCGAATTTGTTTAAGTTAATGCCCATTTCACTCAAATGTATTTCTGATTTCTTAAATTCCAAAACACCACTCAGTTACCAATCTTTTATACGTCCACTACTTAAACGATTGCTAGATTTCAACCCAAATCTTTTTGATGCCGAGGCAGCCAGCTTTATCCAGGGAGAAAACAAATGGGAGGAGAAAAGCGAAAGGTATTTCCGATTGATGACCAATTGCCCAGAGGGTGGCGCACTAACTGATCAGGAACTACACAACCTACATAGCGCACTTAACCACAGCTATTCCAACAATTTAATTTCACAGATCGATTTCACATTGATGTGGATGTTTATTGGGACAGGATTAAGACCCATCCAAATAGCGCGCATGTGTCGTTCTGATGTAGTTCTTCATAACGGTCCAGAAGGCCAGGAAGTCATGTTGCAAGTCCCCTTGGCGAAAGGAATAGGACTCAATACCGACAAGTGGTTACGTCGCGCACCAAGCGTACTTGCCGAGGCTCTTATTAATTATCTTAAAGCCACCGATGCACCACCAGACAAACCATTATTCTTTAATACGACAAGCAAATTAGGCAATCAATTTGTCTCTTTAAGCGAAAAGCTTAATACCTGGTCAGAACGACTTGGCACAAAGACTCCATTAAATCCCTATCGGCTGCGCTACACTCTCGCCACACGGGCTCTCGCCCAGGGAGCCACAGATTGGGAGGTCGCACGACTATTGACTCACCGCTCCACTAGCTGCATCCAATTCTATCGCGCATCGATGCCAGAACTATTGAATCCAATTGAAAATGCTATCGGCAAAGAACTTTCCTATTTCGCACGGGCCTTTCAAGGTCGATTAATCAGTAATCTGAGTGAGGCCACTCGAAAAGATGATGGCGAAGCGGAAATCATGGATTTTATTCATCTCACAAAAGGCGAATCGCTAGGTGCTTGCAGCACCACCGCCAATTGCTACATGAATGCCCCTATAGCCTGCCTAAGCTGCGCCCAGTTCGAACCTTACAAAGATGCCCCTTGGGAAGATCTACTAGACAGCCTGAAAGCTGATGCTAAAAAGGAGGACGAAGAACGCATAAAGTTGATTAACTTTAATGCAATGAGCGCTATAAAAGGCATCATCTCTCAGCGGGATCAGGAGGCAAAAATTGGTTGATATCCTTCGCTTTGTTCCTCGCTCAGAGTTTAACTGCACACTTAACCTGAATGCCTACATCACTTTCAATCGAGAGCTAATGCCCACGGCAGTGGGGAAATGGGATGATGATATTTGGAACACTAGCTTTACCGAGAAAAGAAAAAAAAGTAAAAATGGAAAACGCCTTTATTTCCGCTCTTGGGAAGACAGCGAAAACAACTCGTCGAAAAATCTAGGCAATCCGCTACCAAATCCCTTTAAAGACTTCGCAAAAGCTTTTGTGATTGAGTTCGCAAGAGAGCAACGCGTGTCTGAATTGCGCCGAGCTCTAGTTGCACTCCAATCTTTATCTTCAGCGACGAGCACGCTAAAAGGTAACTCCTGTGTTACAAAAGTTGACAGTGAGGTGGCTAACTTTGCTGCACAATTGATAAGTTCAAGATTTGGAAAGACATCTCAGTGGGCTTACGGACGCCAACTAGAACGTATCGTTGACCGTATTAAAGGCGCAGGCCTTACCGAATGGCGCATGCCTTGGAAGCAGCCTTTCAAATATCTAGCCCCACCTCGGAATGATCGAGTTCACAAAGCACCAGAATCACGTATATCGGAACGTCTTCCGGACGTGCGAGCCATTTTGGACCTAGCAGACATATATCATCGAGCTACGGAAGACAACGACAAGATCCCTACCACTTTTGCAGCGTTAGCAATGGTTGCACCCGAACGTGCTGGAGAGATTTTGACCTTGCCCTTAGACTGTGAAACGTCAAAAGCTCGAAACCCTTCAGAGCCTTGGGGTATACGCTGGCAACCACTTAAAGGCGGTCAAGCTAAAACAAATTGGGCGATATCTGGTGATGCTATGAGGGAGGTAGCACAGGATGCCATTTCGTACCTCACAAAACGTGGCGAAAGAACTAGAATCGCAGCTCGCTGGTATGCCGAGAATCCCAATAAGATTTATCTTCCTCCCGGCTTTGAACATCTGCGTAAAATCGGGGCTGTAACTATCTGGGAGGCCTCTAAAATTCTGGGCAGAATTGGCGATCTACCTAAAAAGATCAAAAGAGACAAAATTTTTGGCTTTACCGATGCAATTGGCCAGCTCTCACGTACGGAGATGGACGGTAGACATGAAATCAAGAAAGGCGAATACGTCCCCCACTTTGTAAAACTGTATTCTTTAGCTGAACTTGAAGCTTACGCATTATCAAGACTGCCGGTGTCGTTCCCAATAGTGGATGCTCGTAGCGAGTTATTCTATCATGACGCGCTGTGGTGCTTGCCAGCTAACATCCTAAGACCAGATGCGGTGACGTTAGAGCACCTACCCGATCCAATTTCAATCCACCAAATTAACCACCAACTTGGCTCAAATCCTGGCGGAAGAACTGTTTTTAGCCGTCATGGGAAAGTAGATGAAAACGGGAATACCTGGAAAATCACTTCCCACCAGTTTAGGCACTTACTAAACACGTTGGCACAATCAAAATATCTTTCGCAGGAACTGATCGCATTTTGGAGCGGACGCAAGCGAGCCTCACAAAATGCCTGGTATAACCATATCCCCCAAGAAGCGTTCATTGAAGCCTACCTAAAAATCGACAACGCCGTGCCGAGCCTAGACATCACAGGTCCCCTAGAAGAAAAGGTTGTATCAACGAGCCACGCCCATGCGATATCCCGCAAAGATGCCCTGACTTATGAATTAGGCGCAACACACAAGACTCGCTATGGAATCTGCAGACATGATTACGCGCTCACTCCCTGCCCTAAGGATAAAGATTGCATACGTTGTGGCGAGCATCTATTTGTTAAAGGCAATACTCAACAAATCACTGAAGCTGAGGATCAAATACAGTTACTAACCTTAGGAATTCGAAACGCAGAAAAAGCAATATCTGATGGGCGCTATGGGGCTAAGCGCTGGCTGGATCTAAATAGCCCCAAGCTAGAGCGCTGGAAGCTTGCATTATCTTTATTGACTAATCCCGAAACCCCCAATGGCTCTTTAGTTTCAATGCCTAGGCCAGAGGTATCCCAAAGCAAAACAGGGCTAGCAGACGCGATAAGAACAGTAGCTAATTCAAATACTCGTAGCGACATTAATCAGCTGAATGCACTGGAGATATTGAAATGACACCATCAATAGCCAAGCGCCTTACCGACGCAGATATAGAAGCAGCCGTTAGACTACTTGACGGCTGGTCAGGCAAGCTAACCTGGGAGCGGTACCTATCCATTCTCGCAGTCGATATTGGACACAAATACACGAAGGCAGCAATGCTGAGGCACCCCAGAATTAAGTCAGCATGGGAAAGCGCTAAATCTCGCATACGAGGCAATGAGGGTAGTCACGGCACAGTTGGGATGAAACAGGCCAAGGCTCACATACAGAAACTAACTAACCGCGTAGAGCGATTAGAAAAAGAAAACAATCAGCTCCTAGAGCAATTTATTCGGTGGGCGAACAATGCCACTCAAAAGGGGTTAACAATAGATGACCTGGATCGCCCGTTACCAACACAAGGAAGGTAATTTCACATCGTAAATTCTCACTCAGCCCGTTAATCGATTTACGGAAATCCACCGATTGCCGGTGGAAATACACCGGATAATGCCAGCGCCCTAAGCAACTCGGCCAACCAGGGTGCTGGCGGCAATACATCAAAATCCAATGGACTCGCGATACTGTGAATTATCAGTGAGCTTGTTATCGCACAGGGCGCGTCATACCTAACATCCGGCTTTATGTTTACTTAACAAAGTCAGCCTGCGTTTGTACTTGCTGCGCCAATTATAGAATGCGCCCGTAGATATACCAAGCTTTCGGCAGAGGTCATCTACCTTAGTGCCTGCTTCGTGGTCTTTAATGGCTTTGATGATTTGATCTTCGGTAAATCGCTTTTTCATAGTGAGATCTCCATCCTGTTAGGTTAATTGGAAATCTCATCCTGGCCATCGTCTTATTTTTGGAGGAAAGGTCAGAATTAAAAAAATATTATCTTTTTTGGGTGATGTAGTATCTTAATGTTTTGAAAATCTCTTTTTAAAAAGTTGCTGACCTTGATTTTGAATAATTTATTTACTGGATATCCTTCTTGAATCCTTCGGCAAATTACTTGCCTGGCATAGCCCCCCCTCATCTTGGAGTTAGACCATGAGGCCTTTTAGGTTATAGTGAAGCCTGGAAAGTTGAATACCAACATCGACTACTCCTTTGATAAAATTTAATGGGAGATGGCATATTTTTAGTGCACGTAACTAATGACAAAATTGCATATGGTCCATGAGGATTTAGAGTCGACCAGAAATTAATAGCTCTTTTAAAAAAGAGCTATTATGGTTTGTTCGGTCGATTCACGAATTTATTTAAGCAGTAACAGGTGAGTAATAATACTAGCGGAATTCCAATGCAACAAAGTAAAAAAAATCGCTCATATCCCAATGCCTGCTGTAAATATCCGCTCACCCCCCCTGCAATAACAATGCTGAATGTAAGAGCACCAGTACCAAAAGAGTAATGAACCATCCCAAACTTATTATCGCCCATAAACTGCATGATAAATAGCATTTGACCGACGCTGCCAAAACCTAAAAGAAATTTTTCAATGAAAATAATTATAGATATAAAAGTTGTCTCGGTCACGACAAGCAAAGACAAAAAAAGAATTAATAATGTCGGTATATTTGTGACCAAACAGAAATATATTAATACACGTGCTAGACCAAATTTAGCTATAGTAAGACCCCCAGCAAATGATCCAACTAAGATGGCAATTATGCCTAATGATCCATTAATCAATCCCAAACTACTATTGGATAGACCAAGGCCACCATTTTCAATTGAATCCATTAGAAATAGGGGGGTTATTTTTTCTGTCATCGCCGCAAAGAACTTGTAAAAGAAAATAAATGTCAGCATCAGCCAAATGTTCTTCTTTTTAAAAAATGAAATGTATGAATCCTTTAGAGATTTTGAAATAGAGATTTTTTCTATAGTGTCATTTTTTTTTTGATATAAAATCCAATTGAAGTAAGTCATCGTTAAAAAAATAAATGCTGCTAGAAAGAAAACGATTCCCCAAGAAAAATACCACCCCCCCCTTCCAATGAACGTTCTCATTAAAGTATCCGCTAAATGAGATAAGGCCACCTGCAACCAATATGGAGCCCATATTCCAGCTAAAACTTTGAAGACCACAATATTTTGCCTGATCATAAAATGAGAGTTTTGTAACATATTTTCCATCTACCATAGCATCTTGAGCTGAACCAAGAATTGAAACAAAAAACATAATTAAAAAGACATACCAGATGGCTGTTTTCGATAGAAGGCATACTCCTACAATAAAAATTAGAATAAAAATGTTGATTTGTAGTAATAAAAGTGCATTTTTTCTTTCATAAAAAACATGTAAAAGTGGAGTGAAGATTGGCTTACACATATAGGCCAACAAGAATAGGCTGGAAAGCCCCGCTGCTATTGAGTTTTCCAGTCCAATATTTTTGAATAAAATAATCGAAGCTGTTGTTAGAATGGATCCAATGAAGCCCATAGAAAAATATGAAGTAAAAATCCATTTAGCAGATATGGAATTTCCGCGATCGTCATCCACTTTCACAAGCTTTTCCAGTAATAGTTCAGAGAGCGAGTAATTAGAGTAGTTAATTTTATTCCATAGATTCTTGCTCTTCGTGCAGTTGCTAAAGCAAAAAGAAAATTTGAAGATATTATGTGTATATAAAATGACCACACAACCAAGTTTTCGAAAATAAGACCATTTAATTTCAAATAGTTTTCATAGCGATCGAGTATGATTTCATAAACTTGACCTTCAGAATACTTTAGAAAGTCGTTTGTTAATCGCCCCCCATTATGGTCATGCTTTTTAACAGATAAAACGTCTATATGAAAAGGAGCAAAGCCAACGCTAAGTAATCGGATAATGAGGTCAGTGTCTTCTCCAACTGTGAGATCGGTATCAAAGCCCCCAAGCATATTTAATGCGTCGCGTCTAACCGCGAGACCAAAGCTAGCTCCAATTGTGGATGCATGAAACGCAAGTTCTATTTCTGAGGAGTATTTGAATTGCCGCTCAATTATTTTTACCGATTGTTTATGGTATTTATATATATGAACATTACCCCAAACAAATCCAATCGATGATTTTAACTCGGATGCACATGAAATTAGGGAAGAAATATATCCGTCTGCGATTTCGTCATCGTCGTCCACAAACAATACCCAATCGCCGGTTGCATACCCAATTCCGATATTTCGCGCGTGCGATACCCCCTTTGAGTCATTGAGAGCTATATATTGAGATATATAATTCTTAAACATCGATATTGTTTCTGAGTAATTAGTTATTGATCCATCATTAATTACGATTATCTCAATATCCCCTGGGGGGTAACATGACACGCTTTCTAATGTTCTTTTCAATAGATTCGGTCGATTATAGGTAGGGATTATGACTGATAGTTTCACCTTCTGAATTCCTTAATCTAAGTTTTTATTAGTTATCGTGCAATTTTTTTTAAGCGATGTACAAGTATAAGCTTGCTATCTTTCCAATAAATGACTAATTTTTTGGAGCGTTTTATTTTGATCAATTGTTTTCTTGCGCTCGTTGCTTGAGAGGATAGTAACCCAATATCTACAATGTAGGGGAGCTTTCCACTTTTCCATTCATACGGATACATTATTCTTCCTTCGCAGATCGCTATACTTCTCAGGGTGGCGCTGCTCACTAATGCATACAAAATATACCCAATCGGCTCTCCCGTGTAATTTCTAACTATATCAATATTTCCAAAGGTGGCTGATATAATAATATTGTTTAATTCAGAAACAGATATCTGTTTTTCGTTTTTTGAATATATAGCCAAAACATCAAGTACTAATGGGTTTAGTTTTTTTTCTATGTACATAAAGAGCTCTCATAATCTGCTAATTGCCTAAATACAAAATCAAGATATTTTACGACCACAAGCTCACTGAGTGAAATGTATCCATTAAGTTCCTTGAGGTAACTAAAGGCCAATGCGGCGTTAGCAAACTCTGATTTACTATTGCCTTCTAATACAAAATAAACACCTTTTTCGGCATCCCACCAAATATCCAATCCTTTTATTTTTAAAATTGTGCTAAATGAAAACGAATCAAATTCATATATCCATTCAATTAATTCAATTTTTGTAGAAATGTATTTTTGGCATGCATGGTCGTCATCGAACTTCAGAGCGATTTCAGCTGAAATTATTGAGTTATACAAATAGAAAAAACTAGAGAGAAACAGCCTTTTTATTGACTGTATAAAAATCGCTTTAATGTTATTAACGTCAGCTAAGTGTAATTCTTTCAACGCTGAAAAAAATAAAATGTCTAAGTTTGTTGTAGTACACCGTTTCTTCTCGCAAGACATAATTGATATCCACGAGTTTTGAATTTCGATAGCCAATAAATCACTGTTTGATGAGTCGGGATATTTTTTTATAGACTCAGCGTTATTTGTAACAATAAATGATTCGATAATTTTACATATTTTATTTAAATTTTCGTTTTCACCCAAAGTTCTTATTTGTTTATTGTTTAATCCGAGCAAGAAGCAGCAGTGATCTATTTTGAATTTTTCAAAGCTAGTATTGTAATAGTCCATCAGCGGGTTAGGGTTAAGCTTTACTCCGGTGTATTTATAATAATTATGAAAGCACTCAAAGAGAAAGCTAATTGGGTAAATATGTTCATAGTAAAAATCGGACTGTTGCGACCAATTTTTCCCTCCTGGAGTAAATCCAACCAGAGGAACGTCAATCCACTTGCCATTTAAACACATGTTCGATTCTGTTACGCCGCCATTTAAGATTCTAGCCATTTTTGAGAAAGCGAACTGATTTGAACAGCTAAATAAGTACCTTGCTATAAATTTGATAAATTCTTTGCCGCCGATACTTCTATTTATCTGCTTATAAAGATGTTTGATTCGGTACTCTTCACTTTTGTAACTTAAAAGAAAATTTTTCTTTGGCTGGAATTCGCGAGCATGCAAAAGATGGGCGGGCCGAATAGATCGTTCTCTAACTAAAATAACCCCACAGCACGGCGCGGCCCCATAGATCCCTGTATTTTGTCCAACTTTTAATATGCCATGAATTTCGGTCGCCCCTACTGGCATAATTTTGTTAATTAAATATGTATGTATAACTTCATTCGCAGCGCAAAATATGTCAAGACCTCCATATGAATGATGTTCCGGTGATTTGAAGTCCACAAGACAGTTGGGGCCAACACCTTTGAGTTGGTAATTTCCGATATTTGCTACTCTGGCTCCGCCTCCGTTGCCGCCTGTACCTGAGCCTCCATAACGCTCGCAATAGGCGAGCGCGATATCTAATCGGTCAAATTCAATTCCCTTTAATAGAGGTGAGTCTTTAATGGCGTATGAGAAAAGATCGCAGAATACTTTCCTCCTCTCCTTTTGTGGGGCGGACTCAAGAAATTTTGAGTTCACCCATAGTGCGGTTGAATTTTTCATTTTACTTAAAGACAAAGGAATGTGACTGTTACTTAGTATTTCAGCTAGCTTTATCTCCACCAATTTTTTCTTCCTATTTGTGGCGTTTAGTTTGCGGCGTTTAGAATGATGAAAAAATAAATGATTCGCTGTATCTGAATGGCGTCAGTTTCGTCAGGAAATCGAAGTATTTCACCCAAATGCAAGAGCAGTAAACAAAGCCTTTCATGAGGGCACCGTTTAACTAATTGACGCTCAGGACTGCTTATAATAATATACTATTAATAATTAATATAACTTTTATTGGTGAGGGGATTTTCATCAATAAAAATATTTACACCTGTAATATTCGAAAGTTTATAGGGAAGATGAAGGATGATTAGAAGAATATTTTGTTTCGGTTCGATTGTTTTATTGGCACTGAATTCATTCGCCGATGAATCAATTGTAAGCACGATGAAACCTCAGCAAGTTCCAGGGACTCCTTTTCAGGAGTATAAAGTGAAGGATTCGTCCGGCAGAGAAATTACCTACTATCTCAGCAAATCAAAAAAAGTCAGTGCCCCCATTCTCCTAATGATTCAAGGATCTGGCTGCGTTCCTTTACTCAATATTCAGCCAACTGGAGCCTACAGTACTCTTTTTAACTTGATCCCCTTTGCTCAAGAGGGAGATTTTTCGGTACTTGCCGTTGAAAAGCCATATTCAGGTGTCATTCCCAATTCAAATCCAGCATCTGTTCAAGAGTCCTGCAATCATGACTTTCACCATGATTTTACAGCAGAGAGCTGGCTTTTAGCTCTGACAACTAGCCTTAAGAGCGCTCGGCGCAATAAATGGATCGACAATAATCGGACTCTGGTAATCGGTATGTCGGAAGGTGCAACTATGGCTGCATTGTTGGCATCCCATGATTCTAAAATTACCGACGTGATCTCTATTGGCGGCTCAGGGACGACTCAGTTGTTTGATTTTATTGCCTTTGCATATGATAAATGTTTTGACGTTTCAAATTGCTTAGATGGGATTCACAAGCAGGTTGCATTGATACGTCAAAATCCAACGAGCTCTGACAAATTTGCATGGGGTCATCCATTTAAGCGTTGGTCTTCGTTCTTCCCCATAGATCCATCTGAGGAGCTGATTAAAAGCAAGGCCCGCATTTACATCGCATTTGGGACATCAGATGAGTCAACTCCACCGCTTTCTGTAGAGGTGGCAATTTCAAAATTAACCGCAGCAGGCAAAGATGTAACGGTGAGAAGGGTTCCAGATGGCGGGCATAACTTATTGAATCCTGGCTCTTTAGAGTTTTCCGATTTGGATAAAGAGTACCGAAAGGGATTGGCGTGGTTCTTTTCTGGTGAACCTAAATAACCCACGTTGTATCGAGGGGATTTCCTTGCTCCATAAGCATGAGCTAATACCTGAGTGCAGATTAAAATACTTGAAATTTTAAATAGTTACTCTAGCTAGCAAGATATACCTACCTATGAAGTAAATCGAAATATCCATATCTTACGAAGGCGTTGTTCCGCATCAGTATAAGTTAAATGGAAAATGTTTTAAAAGAAGGATAGAGGAAATGTGAAAATAATTTCATCAGAGATCATAAACCATTTGCGACCGCGGAAAATCTTAATTCCCGCTCAGGGTGTTGTGTAACGGTTAACATGAACTGAGTGAAGGCAATAATAATTCTTTAGGCATGCCTAAGTGCTTTCAATGGGTCGAAAACTTAATGGTGAGGAGGTGCATGGAGTTTCAGTACAGTGGCCTCTTTGCGCTCTCGCTCCTATGAACATTGATAACTCATATGGAGTGATAATCGATTAAGTTTTAGAGTTTTCCATTTTCATTAATGAAAATAATGCGGTGACTTACAGTGTTGCAGCATTAGTCCTGAGACGGTCAGAAGAATAAATAGCTGAAATTTTGAGCGAGCCGCCACTTTCAACTGATATTTGAAATCGCCAATGCCAGTGCGTAAAGCATTGTATTTTCGATGGCATTTCTTATGAGCTGAAATGCATATGGTACACGCGGCATTAAAACTGTCTCGGTAGGTTCACGCGATTACAACAATGGGGCTTCAGGTTTCATGGCGTGAAGCCACATATACAAACGCTCTAGACAATATTTTGCATTAGCTCCCGAGCAGTTGAATTTTAACAAATAGCACCAGCGAATGCTCTTCATGTATTTAGCATAGGTTAAATCTTTCAATGTTCATTGAATAGTAAAAATTATTGTTGTGATTATATTTCAGTGCATATGAGGTTATTAATTTTATTATGCTAATTGAAATGCCAAGCCTCCATTGTTTTTGGATTTTTCATCGCCGAAAAAAATATGAAATTTTCATAAACTAACTGATTGAGTAAAAATTTTGTTGACTAAAAATGCGAAAAATAGATATTGTCAGCTCGCCTTGAATAATAGGCAAAAATCAATCATTTAAAAATGGAGATGTTTTATGAGTGAAAATAGAAAAAATCATTTTGATTCTTTGATCGGATCTAAGCGTGAGGAAGTCACAGATGATTTATCCGGGATATGGCAATTGCCTGAATCGATCCTTGATGATGTTTACGGGGGAGCTGACTTTACCCAAGCTGGCCCTGGAGGTTACTCGTCCTTTGCGCAAAACTTTGCTTGTTTTGCACAAAACATTGGAAACTTTTCTCAGTGGGTTTGATTTAGGCTAACTCGAAATCTACTGCTTTTAAATGGGCAGTAGATTTCCAAGGAAAATTTTTATGAAAGTAATGGATAGTATTGAAGTTGTGATTAAAATAACAGAACGTTGCAATATTAATTGCACATATTGTTATATCTTTAATAAGGAAAGCTCGCTTTATAAGCAAATGCCTAAGCAAATGACAATTCAAACAGTCAAATCCGTTGCGGAGTTTCTACGCAATGGGGCTGTTGATACAGGCGCAAAAGTAGTTCGAATAATATTTCATGGTGGGGAGCCTATGATGCTTCCAATACAAACATTTGAAGATTTTTGTGAAATATTTATTGCTGAAATTTCATCAGTCGCAGCTGTGCAATTTACCATTCAAACAAATGGAATGTTAGTTAATGAAGAGTGGATTTCGGTCTTTGAAAAGTTCAGCATGGGCGTTGGCATTAGCCTAGATGGACCAAAACTAATTAATGACTCCAACAGAATTGATCATAAAGGGAGAGGGACATATGATAGAGTCATAGCAGGAACCAACTTGCTGTTTAACGCTCATCACTCTGGAAGGATATCGTCGCCTGGAGCACTATGTGTGATTGATACCAACCATGATGGCGCTAAGATATTTGAACATCTTGCGAAAGACATTGGATTTAAATTTATTGATTTTCTCTTACCTATCGATACATATGAATCTATGGTTCGAGACGATTCAGAACAGTTAGGCAAATATCTCAATAACGTCTTTGAAGCATGGAATCGTTTAAATAACAAAGATGTTACTGTCCGCTTTTTCGATCAGTTCTACACTTTTATGACGGGCTATGATCGCCCGACCATGAAAAGCATATCAAATTCCAAAGGCACTCTTATTATCACTATTGCGAGTGATGGAACATACGGACCAGATGATACTTTGCGTATCGTGTCGGATGAATATTTTAAATTCGATTCTAGGGATGTTGGTATTGCGGAATATCTCTCCCACCCTCTTATCGTGGAACTAAACGATGCAATCGCCACTCCTGTTAAGTCATGCGAAGATTGTGCATGGGTGGCTTACTGTGTCAGCGGTTCTACTAATGGGAGAGTTGTAAATAGATTTTCGAAGGCTCATAAGTACAACAAACGGTCTATTTATTGTGAAGGTTTGTCAGAAATTTACACCACTCTTTCGAAGGCGTTGCTAGCAGCGGGTTATTCACGTGAAAATATGTTTGAAAGACTCGATAAGGCAGCTAAAGGTGTATTGGTAAATTCATGATGACTTCATCCCCTTTGTAAAAGTATAAAATCATGGTGAGCAGCCCATATTCGTTTCATCGCCAGGGGATTTTAGATGAATGCACAAATTGATCAGACTCCTAAAGCTGAAGACCTCTCTTATTCAAATCGAAATTCTCGCTTATATGGAGATATATTGATAGTAACGCCTATGTCGTGGCAATTAGTCACCTATTTTCTCTTGATTATATTAGTAGGGGCTATCGTGCTATTGGCTTTCGGTAACTATCGTCGTGTCGAACTTGCGAATGGGGTTATTGTTCCGGATAAAGGGGTGGCGTTGATTCTTCCCAGCAGATCCGGAATCTTGTATAAAATTCCTGTTATTGATGGTCAAATTGTAAAAAAAGGGCAGCCGTTGGCATTCATTCAAGTAGATGAATATCTTTCAAATGGCAATACAATAAGTGAAGAGCTCAAAAGAGCTATCCGAAACCAAATTGACGCTCTAAATATGCGGCGTGATTCGATAAAGCGGCTGTATGAAGCGCAACGAAATGAAAAAATCGAACTGACTAAAGGTCTCGAGCTAGAGGTAAAGCTTTTGAATGAGCAGGAGACTTATAATACTCGCATGGTTGATTTAGCTCTCACTAATTACGATCGTCTTCTTGGGCTTTTAAAGCGAGGGTTAGTTTCTTCTATCGAAGTACAACAGCGTGAAGTCGAGCTATTAGGTAAACAGCTTGAGTTGGCTCAGTTAAAGCAAAACTTGACGAATAAGAAATATCAGCTCAATCAAGCAAAGGATGCTAACGCGCAAATTTCTGCGTTAGCAGAAGCAGAACTTTCCGAAATATTGGCCAGTGCATCTCAAATGGAGCAGCAACTATCGGTTGCTGATTCGAATGGGATCTACGTGCTTCAGGCTCCTATTAATGGGGTGGTGACAGGAATAGTTGGGAGAGTCGGGCAGCCTGCATATTTGTCACGTAGCTTAATGAGCATAATCCCAGAAAATTCGGTTCTTCAGGCTGAAATAAATATTACCTCCAGCGCGATTGGCTTCGTGAGAAAAGGGCAAAAAGTTGCGTTAGCAATCGACACTTTTCCTTATCAAAGGTTTGGGACAGTTGAGGCTAAAGTGATCTCTGTTTCAAAAAGTGTTATCGAAAGCCCAATGGCTACAAGTGCATCTCCGAATGCTTATCGACTCATAGCTGAACTAGATACTTTTAGCGTACATGCATATGGCAAGAATCAACCATTAATTCCAGGAATGACTTTTGTTGCAAGGATAAGCACGGGCCGTCAATCTCTGCTCGAATGGCTTTTTGATCCAATATTTGCAGTTGCTAGACGGTGATGGCTAGCTAAATATCCGAAGTTAGTGGCGAGCGATTAAATATTTTTAACGCTCATCATTAATAATCAAGTGCTTCTAATTCGACTTTTCATAGATGGTCATTATGTTTGACGTAGGCGCCTTCAATATAGCCAAGATAAAACTGGTTCGCCAAAGCGAAATTTCCGAGTGCGGTCTTGCATGTATCGCGATGTTGGCTAAATTTCATGGCATTAATGTGGATCTCCGCACTTTGCGAATGAAGTTTAATATTTCAAATAGAGGTTCAACACTTAGGACTTTGATTGAAATTTGTGACGGCGCGGGGCTTTCATCGAGAGCAGTAGGTGTGCGCAGTGATGCTTTACATAAGTTAAAGCTTCCTGCAATCCTGCATTGGGAGTCGAATCATTTCGTGGTTTTGGAGAGAATAAGCAAGGGGCGCATGCTTGTACATAATCCTATTGGTTCCTCCAATTGGATTGACTCTAATGAGTTATCAAAATCGTTCTCGGGGGCTGCACTAGAAGTATTACCCAATCTAAGTTTTGCTAAGCCGGGGATGGAGCCTCGTTCGGGATTTGGTGCACTTTGGGGGCGATTAATTGGGCACAAAAAAGCACTTGCTCAAACCGTAATATTAAGTCTTATTATGCAATTTTACATATTAATTTCCCCATATTACATGCAAGTAGCAATAGATAACACTTTACCTTCGATGGATTTATCACTTTTAACTACACTCGCAATTGGATTTGGAGCACTAGTGTTTATAAATGCGGGAGCATCATTATTCAGAGGCATGGTACTTTTAAATGCTGGCGTTTCCGTTGGTTTTGGTATTGCTGTAAATATATGTAGGCATCTATTTAGATTGCCGGTGGATTGGTTTCAAAAAAGAGCTGTCGGCGATGTTTTATCAAGGTTTCAATCGATATTACCGCTCCAGCATTTCCTGACTGAAGGAGCTGTTGCGGCTATCGTCGATGGAATGCTTGCAGTTACTACACTTATATTAATGTTTTTCTTTAGTCCGTCGTTAACTTTTATAGCCATTACAGCTCTACTTCTGATCTTTTTTATTCGAATGGTTGCTTTTTCCTTAGAGAGGAAAGCGACTGAAGACGGCATCGTAGCTGCTCACAGGGAGCAAACCTATTTTTTAGAATCCTTAAGAGGAATTGAAGTATTGAGATTATATGGTGCAGAGGCTATGAGGCATGCTTTCTGGCAAACTCTCAAAATAGATGCACTAAATGCAGAAATAGTAAGGGCGAGGATTGGAATTGGATACGGAGTTGCCAACGCGTTTATTTTTGGTTTGGAAGCAATTGTATCGGTATGGCTAGGTGTGACGCTTATAATTGAGGGTCAGGGATTAAGTGTTGGCATGCTGTTCGCTTTTACTGCATATAAACTTCAATTTATATCAAAATCTGAAAATTTGATATCGCAATTTATTAATTTCAAAATGCTGGGTTTACATTTCGAGCGACTCGAAGATATTTTCTTAACAAAAGAGGATCGCAGTTTTCATATTCCTGATATAGAAAAAGTAAAGATCTCAGGAGAAATAGAGCTGAAAAATGTTCAGTATCGCTATACTAATTTTGAACCAAATGTTCTATCTGATATCAATTTACGAATAAGTCCCGGCGAACATATAGCTATTATTGGTGCTTCAGGATGTGGTAAATCTACGCTGGTAAAAATTATTCTAGGTGTTTTAGATCCCCAGCACGGGCAGATGTTGGTAGATGGAATTCCTCTTAATGATGTAGGGCACAGAAATTTTCGCAAGCAAATCTCGGGAATTCTCCAAGATGATACCCTCTTCGCAGGAACACTTGCTGAAAATATCGCTCTTTTTTGTGAAAATATAGACATGGATAGAGTAATTCGCGTTTCTAATATAGCTGCGATTCATGCGGATATTATGAAGATGCCGATGAAATACGAAACGTTGGTAGGAGATATGGGCTCATCTCTTTCCGGAGGGCAAAAGCAACGCATTATATTGGCGCGTGCCTTATATCGGGATCCCCAGATCTTGATCATTGATGAAGGTACCGCACACTTAGATTCTGTTAACGAGGATTTAATTGTAAACGCCATAAGAAAGCTCGGAATTACAAGGATAATTATTGCGCATCGGCAGGACACCATTCGATCCGCAGACAGGGTTCTGATTTTGGAAAATGGCCAACTAAAAGAATCGTAGCGAACCCCACTGTAGTCTTACCGTTTTAAGGCCTCACGAATAAACTCGATTTGGATAGTAGTGTCTATGAAAAATATGATTGAAAGCCTGCTAGGAGTTGGGCGGGAAGAATTTATAGGTGAGTATTTAAGTGTCAAATGCCTTATAAAAAACAATGATATAAATGATATTTATGGCCCCACTTCATTTGATATTGATGCCGCCATAGCTCAGTATTTCGATTCACCGAGCAGAATTAGAATAGTAAAAAATGGCAGCAGTTATCCTGCTTTACGCCATCATGGCGGGCAACTAAATGTTAATTGGTTGTGGGAGCAATACTCAAAAGGTTGGTCAATTATTCTTAATTCCGTGCATAAGTTTGATATAAATATTGGTAATATTACTCGAAATTTAATATTGGATTTGGGTTGTAAAATTCAGGCAAATCTTTATCTCTCACCTCCTCAGGCTCAAGCGCTTTCCCTTCACTATGATGCCCACGACGTGTTAGTCGTACAATTACTGGGCAGGAAAAATTGGAGTATTTATGATGTTCCAGATCAACAGAAACAGTTTTTCAGAGAAAAAAATCGTCATGAAGATCTGCAGGGTTCGTTTGACGACCCCATCACTCAAGTAGATTTGTCTGAAGGTTTCGTCGCATATATTCCGCGTGGAACACCTCATAAGGCTCTTGCTCTTGAGCAGCCATCTTTACATGTAACGTTTTCTTTGGAGCCGATCACAATAGGAGATCTTATCAGGGGCGCTCTTGAAGAGGCGGAATCAAATAACGAATTTTTTAATTCCAATATCGGAACTAATTTTTTTCAAAGCGACAGTGCATTTTACTGGGATAAAATTCTTGAAGAGTCAATTGCTCGACTGAACACTGAAAACATGAAACGCAAGTTAGTAAAATCCATTAAACAGAGATGTCTTGAGGATGTATATCCAACAACCGGATTCGATCTACTATTGAGGCATGGGGGCAGAAAATTATAAAAAACATCTGCCCAATATAATAGTGTAAAGGTTTTTCTAAGAAGGCGCCAATGGACGAATATATAAAAAAAATTATTTCACCTCAAGTTGGGCTAATTCCTTGGGTTAACGAAGTCGCCGTCCAAAGTATCTACACTGCTGGGAGTTACCAGCATTCATCGCAGACGGGAAGCTTTCGTGAGCTGCACCCAGATCTTGAAATGCAATTCGATAGCACCCTAGATTCATTAAGAGGAGCAGGGTGCGCTGATGAGCCTGAGAAGTCACTGCTAAAATCAGTGTTTGAAACTCTAGAAAGATATGCTGCATCCGTTTATTCGCCTCACGAAGTGGTACGACTAACCCCAATGCAAGCGAAGGTCAAAGGCTTTGATCTCCATCAACTCCCTACCCTACACCTAAAAAAGGATGAAAGTGAATCCTGGAGTCCCGTAAGGATTCAAAGTGATGCGCCAATACGTTGGGTGCCCGCCATTAACATAGTAACTAAACAAGAAACACTGGCTCCCTTAGTGCTGGCTCACATACATGTGAAACCGGAAAAAAACGAACTCTTTTGGCCGCAAAGTTCGTGCGGTCTCGCTGCACATACAAGTTTAAAAATGGCGATATTGGGTGCCTTGTATGAACTGGTAGAGCGTGATTCAGCGCAGGCTATTTGGCTAACAAAAGCACCAATCTCAAAAATTGAAATGGACAAAGTAAATTCTGAGACACTTAAACGATATTTGCGAGAGGATTCTTTGGCCTGTATTGGTCAGCATTATTTTGAAGCAACTAGTGATGTGGGCATCCCCACAGTATATTCATTGAGAGAACTATCTCCTCCAATTGGTTCAGACGTTATTATTTCTTGCTCATCAAATATGAATTTTGAAACTGCCATAATGAAATCCCGGCAGGAAGCCATGGGACGACAATTGGCCAGCTTATATCAGAGTGGAGGAGCTCTCTACACCAGGTATAAGAATGCACCAGGCACACTAATTCAAAACGGAAGGAATGTGCGTGAAGATATATCTTTTCTAGATGTGAATTCTCCTAGAAAAGTTTGCATCTCTTCAGTCAATCTGAAGTACGAAAATCAATATCCTAGTGTATGCGATGAGCTTAGAGCGGTGATCAGCTCCATATCGGAAAAACATCCAAACATATATATAGTGAATTTAACTACCCGAGAGCTCGAAAATCTTGGGGTATATGTTGTGCGAGCCATAATCCCTACAATGCTGCCAACATCGCCCTCATGTTCACAGAAGCTATTGAATATGAAGAGAATTCAAAAACTAGCTATTCACTATGGGGCGAGCTCATTTGAATTTTCTAATTTGAACTTTGCAGAGAGCCCTTTTTTTTAAGATATGAAATATATTCTATTAGGTGAGCTAGGGAAAATTGTCAGTAGGTTTTTTGAAAAAAAAATCGAAGTTATAGATGTTAGTGCCATTTACTCAAATGCAATTGATAACAACGATTCTCTCGTTTTAATATCAGACAATATTCATATGGGTATCCTTAAGCACTTAGTTGAGGTTGGATTTCAAGGAAAACTAAAATGTTGTTTTTTAACTAGTAGAGGGATATTTTCTACTTCTTGGTTGAGCAATAAGGCCCCATGTATTAATTGTTTCTTGAGGCGCTGGATGGCCAATCTATCATTTTGGGAGCATTCGCCTGAGGCGGAACACAATCTGCAGCTGATCAAAGATTTTGATCCTTCTATCCGTAGCTTTTCCGTACCTAATACTCTCGGAAATATTGCATCGGTTGTTGCTTTGGTTGAATCCATTCAAGCCCCCTTTACCAATGAATGTATCTACATAGATGCCATAACTGCCTCGACCTCGATAGGACATCTATTTCCACTTGAAAATTGCAATATTTGTACTTTGGGTGGATTAAATTGCCGACGCAGATATTTATCCGGTTTGATGGATAGCTTAAATAATATATAGGGAGAAATGGCTTCGTTATGCTAGATGAATATACTCTCAAGAACTCCGTGCTGAAGCTGTGCGATGGTGTGCAAGTAATTTTATTAAAAAAGAGAGCTTTTTTACTTGGAGGGCATAAAATTCTATATTTAAAAGGGGATGGCGTACAAAACACGCTCGCTCCGCTACTTCAAATTTTAAATGATCGAAAAACGTTTTCCGGAATTGAGAAAGAAGCTTATCTGCCAGATATTATCATGGCCCTGCAACTCTTGAATCAAATTAATGATTGCGGCCTGTTATGTGAGGCTGCTTTTAAAAATGAGGCCAACACCACAGACTTGGAGAAATTTATATGTAGGGTTTCTGGGATACTCCCCATATCAGAAACACAAAAAAGAAGCCCATTATCTTTAATAAAAATTCAGTCATCCTACGATGGTAAGATAAATAGACTAATAAAAATGATGCATTCCATACTAAATAGGGAATCGATTAGTTATTGTTATAAATCCAAATTTATGCAGGAAGAAGCAAGTGTTCGATTTTGCTTCTCTGGTGAAATCTATTCTCTTAGCTTTGGCAATGAATTTGATTTGTTTGTAACCAAAATAAAACATGATGATAAAGTTTCAAATATTGCTTTTCCCTTAGAGATGCTCACTGCAATACTTAGCCACTGGGTCATTATGACGTGGTCAGGATTTCCTACAGTCAAATATTTATCAGCCGATTGGAGGTTTACTGGTTATGCCCGGGTGCCGCCTGGAACGCAATTTGATTTTGCAAAAGAAATAGCCAATATTTCAGAGTTCGACAACAACATAATCAATGATATTTGTAAGTACTCAGCAGGTATAATAGAAGTTAATAACAAGGTTCGGCGAATTGCCCCTAGCGCAGGCAATCTTGGTACGATCCAAGTAATATGCTGTCTGCCAGATGCTGATGATAGAAATATATCGGTTTTTCACTTGCTACCAGGGTCACTTAAACCCTATAGATTGATAACTATTCCTAAATTCGAACTTGCTGAAAGTCTGTCGTTCGTTAAAAATCAGGTTTATTTTATTTTTGTTGCATCTACTGCGAGACTTAGACTGCAATATGAGGATTACCATGAGAGGCTGGCATATCTAGACACGGGAGTTTCTGTGGATCATGCTCGCCGTGCGGCTTGGAGTTATGGATTTCGCCTCACACATTCCAGGTCTTTTACTTCTAGGGACATCCTTAGGGCAATACATTTACCAGACACAGACCCGCGTTTATTTGTAACAGAGTTACTAATAGGTGAGGAGGAGATCCTTAAGCCCTCCACTCTTCCTTGTAAACCAATCGATGCAAACTCCGTGTTGGAGTCAATGCTTAGACGGCGTTCAGTTAGAACGCTTTCTTCTACTCCCCCTCCAAAGGATTGCCTTACAAATTTGGAGCAAAAGCTATTTTCTGAAGTATATTTTAACCAACGAAAAATTGATCCCGTGGATCAACCAATTTTGCTACGGGTATTTCGAGATGCATGCACTTTGCTGCTGAGTTCGCTAGACTTAAAAACCGGTAGTTACATTAATCTACCATTTTCAATAAGCAGTAACGATATAAAAAATATAATCTTGCAGCGAGATTTGTCAGATGCTCCAGTTATCTATTTGGTGGCATTTCGTCGAGGTTCTATTTCAGATGTTTTCTTACAATGGAAATTCACGGGTGAGGTTCTCAGCGGCTTATGGGTTGAAGCGGTTGGATCAGGATTGAGTGGATGTATTTATGGAAATGCACGAATCGAAAATTTGAACTTCCGTTTTCCTCAATACTGTTTTCAGGAGGCAGTGTTATGTTTAGGGCAGCATCCTAAAGAGGGCGAACACTAAAAACGCTAGTCAAAGACTGATTAAGCAAAGAGCCAAGATGGGACGGCAATTGGAGAGGGAAGACCTGTTAGGGGATTAATCTGAGTACTTCGTGTGTAGTTTGGAGGTACTTATTTTGGGTAATTGTATAATCCTTCAGATCAAATAGTCAAACTGACTCCAGCATTGCTGCAGAAATACCTTTTTGCCAAGAGTGC
This sequence comes from Cellvibrio sp., assembly GCA_050305995.1. Classification (GTDB taxonomy): domain Bacteria; phylum Pseudomonadota; class Gammaproteobacteria; order Pseudomonadales; family Cellvibrionaceae; genus Cellvibrio. The sequence continues at coordinate 30,394 of JBNLGJ010000035.1, read as the reverse complement.
CATCAGCCAGATTGGTAGAAGGGCAGTCGTAAATGTGACCAAAGGTCTACTCCCTTATTAGTTTAGTCCAAAAGCGCTCTGCCTCAATACAAACATGTGGACAGATTTGTAAATTAAATGTGTACATTTAGTGTATTTATTTACCCATGCTACTACATGTTGTGCAATGAGCGCGCATGAATTATAGTTACCCCACATACCGTATACATCTTAGTAAATAAGGTTTTCATGGCCCGAATATGTATACGATTTATTGGTAAGCCACTGCAGCAAGCAATTATTTTCCTTTATAATCAAGGAATTAAGTTTATATATACAATTTTAACATCAACACAATGTACTTAGCAGCTACTGCGCTCGGAGACTCGTCGTTGAAGACACGGTAAAAAATGCTCATTGATTATTTATCAACTCCGCTTTTTTACCGCATCTTCGCCTCGATTGGCCTTCGCTCGTGACGCTGCTACTCACTGATCGAGATAGCAAAAAGCAGAAAGCACCAAGGAACCTCTGAAAAATGTAGGCGAGGCAGCAAGCGCAAGGCAAAAGCAGGCGAAACAGCGGAGTTTATACGTCATAAATGAGCATTTTGAGCCTGTTTTTAACGCCGCGATTGCAACGCAGGTAATTTTTCAGAGGTTCCGCAAAAAATTCCGGGCACTTGATACACATCATCACCCTGCCCGCTACTGAATGAAATAGTTGCCGGTGTTAATCACCAGTCTCGCCGAGCAGCGGCCAAATCGGTTGCCGCTAAAATCAACTGCCCTCCAAAACCTTGCACGCCGGGTCAATCGGATTGAAAGCCCTTTTTTAAGACACCCTGCAAGTTATACATTTATCCAAAAAAAAGCGCCCAACAAGGGGCGCCATCCAAGTAACAATATTAAATGAATAATTCTAGAATACTGTTACAAACCCGCCCTGGTCTTTAAGTACTATTGAGGTGGCTGAGCTTGCAGTTATAGAACTATTAGAAAAATCGCGAGCAGCTTCACCATCGGAAATCATCTGCCCCTGCTTTCCATTGATAAAGCTCAAATCCAATTTTAATTCTAGTGGCTGTTCACCCGCGTTAATTCCAGCGATATACCAATGATCGCCAGCCTTACGAGCCAGGACGACATACTTACCTGGATAACCATCAATGTACTTCACATCATCCCACTGATTTGGCAGCACCTGTAAAAAGTGCTTAACATAAGCAGGGACAGTTGCCATACCTTCGGGAATCTCTGCAAAATGCTGGATGCCGGACAAAAATAAAACCGATTCAGCCAATTCAAAACCATTGCGCGTGCTTCGTTTAATATTGGGAATGTCGGCAAAAACCATAGGGGTAAAATCCATTGGGTCAAACACATTGCGCACGAATATCGACATCACCGCGTGCGAAGCAACAACATCCTCTTCATCTTGACCAAAGGTTGTGTATTCCAACCCCCGCACCGCTTCAGTAGTCATCAAGTTGGGGTAAGTGCGCGCCCAACCACGCGGCAAAGTAGCTCCATGAAAATTCACCAGCAAGCCATAATCCGCAGCGTCCTTAAGAATATCGATGTAATAGGCGATCATTGACTGCCCATCACCACCAAAAAAGTCTACCTTAATACCTTTTGCCCCCATGGAGTGTAAGAGAGAAAATTCCTTAACCCGACTCTCATGGCTTAACAATTTATTGCGAGGCGTATTAGGCGTGGTATTCCAGTCTCCAGCGGAGTTATACCAAAGTAAAATACCAACGCCCTTTTTAGTGGCATAGTCGATTAACTCTTTCACCTTGTCGTAGCCGATTTGGCGATCCCAATCCGCGTCAATCAAGGTATAGTTCCACTTCATATCGGCGGCGTAATCAATAAACTTCTTCTGCACGCTGTAAATTGTGTAATCATCTTTTAGCAGCGGCCAACTCCAGGAGGCATGCCCCGGCTTAACCAAATTTTTATCGAAAGAGATTGCTGGTGCAGCCAAATCCGTACCCAAGGTTGATTCCATTAATGTTGGCATACTCCCCACGGCCAGAATACGCCAAGGTGAAGTTAGCACTTTATCGCTGTGTGCCAGTAACCCCTGCCCTGTAAAACGCTCCTTATCCATCGGCGGCCCCACATGATATTCACCACCCGTGGAATCGGCTAGCAAGCGCGAGGCATGCCAACTACCATCCATATTGGCTTCTGTAATCAAAGCCCAAGTGTTTGCACCTGTATTAAACAAAGCTGGGAACACCCAACCGGAAGCTATAGGCGATGGAGTGCCAACCGGTACGCCCATTGAGTAATGCTCTTCATAGGTAGGGTTAACGCTATTCCATCCTGTTTTAGCTTCGGTTATAGGCTGCATCCACGCCTTGGCCGTAGCCGGAAAATGGAAACTGGTTGTCTCTTTAATAAATTCCTTAGGCCCGATGCTGAGATCACTCACTTGATAACGGAATGCCACGCCATCATTAGATAAGCGAAAGGTAACATCCATTTTCTGGTGTTGTGCATTGACTATATGAAAGGTTTGCTCGTTAGCCTGGTAATGTATATCCCGCTTTTTGCCAACAGCCATTTGATAATGGTCGTTTACCAATTGCACAGAAGATTTACTGGAAATTTCCACTCCCTGAGTAAAATCCGCACCCTTCAAATCCAATCCAAGTTGAGATTCCAATACCACCGGCTCGCTGTCACGGCTGACGCTATACACCAGTTTATGCCCGGTGCTAATATAAATATTAGCGCTCAAATTATGGTCAGGGCTAGTTAAGGTTATTTGCTGCTGCGATTCCCCCCCAAAGATTGAACACCCGGAAAGGCTGCATATTAACAGCAGCTTGCTAAATCTATTCATTGAAAAATCCTCAAAAAATAACAATATGCAATTATTGAATTATGAAATTAACCTGAATTTGGCTGCCAATTATTTGCCCAAGTATTTTTTGAAAATGGGCTCTAGCTGGCTTGCCCAAAGTTCATAACCCTTGGTATTGGGGTGCAGTAAGTCAGTCATGATATCGCGGCTCAAAACACCATCTTTTGTTAAAAACACCGAACCAATATCCTTAAACTCCGCACCTTTATTTTCAGCTACTTTTTTAATCAGGAGATTCGCAGCTTGGTTATTCACGCGACTTGGATCCTGAGGGAATTCATTGCAGGGAAATATCGCCAGCACAACTATTTTTGTGTTTGGCAACTTTTGTTTAACCAGATCAATAATTTTTTCAACACCCCGGGCAATATATTCCGGCTTATCCATCCTCATACCGGTGTTATTAGTACCAATCATTATCACCGCAAGCTTCGGATTGATATGATCAATTTCGCCATGCTCTAAACGCCAAATAACGTTTTCGGTTCTATCGCCACCAAAACCCAAGTTAAGGGTATTGATATTGGAAAAATGTGCATCCCATACTTTTTTGCCCGCAATATCAGATGGATTTTGCGCGGCATTCTCCCAATAATTGGTAATGGAATCACCAATCATCACAAGCTCTGCCTTACCCTCTTTCGCTTGAGCAACCTTTTCTTCATGGCGAGGCATCCACCAATCTATAGACCAAAAATCATTCGACACCTTTGGTGTTACGGAAACAAGCGTTGGATCGGGGCATTCTACGTTGGGTGATTCACTCGTATTAACTTGCACGTTGGCGAACCTGAATTGCCCCTTTCCCCCTGAGCGCAGCGCAAAGGGCTCAGAGACTTTGGACAAATCAGTACTCGCAGTAAAGCAACTTAAAGCAACACTCGCGTGCACCCAGCCCTTGCCTTCGTTGCTCAGTGACCAGTCGCGCAATTTAACCTGAGCACCGCCGACAACCACGCTGAGAGCAGATCCTCTAATATCATCCAAGTTCATATCAAAAGAAATTACCCCACCGCGGCTAGCATATGGCCGCAAATCTAAAAATGATTTTTCACTTTTAAGTTTTAACTCAGCATACCAAGTATCCTGATATTTAAAGATCAAGGCACCATCTTTAATGCCGTCCTTATCGGTACTAAGTTGAGCCTTTCCATCAGCTAATGCGGAAAGGTCACCGGTCATAAGTTTTTCTTCAGAGTAGTCCTTAAACGCAACATTCCAAGATTCAAGCGGCTTTTTTTGATAAAGATTAATTGCCGGCAATGAGGCTGTATCCACGCCCCCTACAGATGTAGACTTAGCTGAAATTTGGCCACAACCTGAAAGATATAAACAACTCGCAATCAATGAAATCCCAAAGGGTAACCTAAGCATAAATTTTTCCTCAGTAGTGAATTTATCTATTAAAAGTAAATTTCGTTAAAATTTCATAACAGCAGATTTTAAAAATCCCTGCCGGGGCATAAGCAAAAAGTAAACAAATCAATACACCTAATGTTTATAGCACCCGTAAAAATTACACATCGACAATAAACCGCGCGGGAACAAATTTGGCGCTCCCAGCCTTGCTGGCCAAAAAATTGAAAACCCCGAGAGGAATAGCTCGGGATTTTCTTGAGGCCACAAGGGGCTTACTTGGATATTAGAGAATCTCCCTAAAACCGCCGTTGTGGGCGAAATACTAGCCGTGGGGAAGTGAATAAATCAGATCCATTTTGACCCATTTTTCACCCGGTGCGGCCCAGGGCAAAACCTGCTGATAATTATTCATCAACTCTTCCCAGGCGATAACATCTGGATTCGCTTTATCTGCTGCCGCCTTTTTCTCGGCACAGAAGTGTTCGTTTACATCAACCACCATCAACAAGCGATTACCGGTGAGATAGATCTCCATATTTTCTATTCCGGCACTGCGGATGCTTTCTGTGATAGCGGGCCGGGCATTTTCCGGTTTATGCCAGTTGACATATTCAGCAATTTTTTGTGGATCATTTTGCAGATCCAAGGCAAAACAATATCTTTTCAGAGCCATAATATTCCTCACTAAACGTAGGGCCCCTCTAAAAAATTACTTGCGTTGCAATCGCGGCGTTAAAAACAGGCTCACAAAATGCCATAGGCTGTTGAACACCCGAAGGGTGGCCTCGGCAGGGGCGAGCGGAGCGAGTAAAATGCTCATTTAGAGGTATAAACTCCGCTTTTAAGCTGCGCTTCGAGCCGCCTGTTTTTGCCTTGCGCTTGCCGCCTCACCTAGATTTTTCAGAGGTTCCCTAGATAAATGAATAGATAAATGAATAGATAAATTAATTTTCGCTTCTTTTTTATTGCCCGCTAATCGCACTACTTAACCAGACCAACAAAACCGCCACGGGGTAGCGCAACTATCTGCAAGTGAGTCTTTTTAGAAACCTTGTCAACTGTTACTGCAAATGACTTGTCATCCAGGCCATCTTTTATTAGCTGGATGCTATGACTTCCACTCGATAAGAAGGACAGATCCAGGTTAAATTTTTTGGCCTCATTGGTGCCGTTGATACCGCCGATAAACCACTGAGTGCCCTTGCGTCTGGCCATTAATACAAACTCACTGGGATATCCATCCAAGAGCCGGGTTTCATCCCAGGTCACGGGCACAAGCTGTAAAAAATCCTTAGCATCTTTAGGCAGCCCTTCATAGGCGGAAGGTCTATCGGCAAAATGCTGTAACCCTGATTCAAATACCACGGAAAGCGCCAGCTCATGGCCGTAGCTTGTAATATGCGGGTGTTGTGAATTGGAAAAAGTAACCGGGCCGTAGTCCATAGAGCCAATCACATTGCGCGTGAATGGCAAGGTCGCGTTGTGTGCAGCGGCCTTATCGGTAAAGGTCGGGACATTATTGTACCACTCAGAACCGTACACGCTTTCCATGGTCATTAAATTGGGATAGGTGCGCTGCCAGCCCCGAGGCGCAGTAGAACCGTGAAAATTCACCAATAATTTATACTTTGCCGCGTCTTGCAGAATATTAATGTAATAATCAATCATGTCCGGCTGATCACCGGCAAAGAAGTCCACTTTTATTCCGTAGACACCAATTTTGTTGAGCCAGGCAAACTCTTTAGCGCGCCTTTCTGCGGTGAGCAGATGGTCGTTAGGTGTAGGGTCGAACCATAAAGTACCAGAGTTGTACCAAATTAAGGGTTTAATGCCCTGGCTGCGTGCGTATTTGACGGCGTCCTCCAATTTACCGCCATTGGCCATCGCGTCCCACTCCCAATCTATCAGGACATAGGGCCACTTCATGGCAGCCGCCAAGTCCACGTAGGATTTGACGATTTGAAAATCCTTGGACCCCCGATTATTCGCCCAATACACCCAGGAGGCCGCACCGGGTTTTATCCATTGGCTGTCTTTCACTTTACTGGGTTCACTTAAATCGGTGATTAAGGTGGAAGAGACCACATCCGCCAAGCTGCCAATGATCAATACCCGCCATGGGGTGCCAGTGGATTCAACAACGCTGTCGCCGGTGGAATAGGAATTGTCTCGAGCAGGAGGCAGACTCACTTTGTAAACCTTAGCGCTTTCCCGTGTACTTAAACGGGTTCCAAAGTCGCCTTTTTGCAGATTGGCTTCGGATATCAGCGTAAATATCTTATCGTTGAAATTAAATAATGCCGGGTAACCCCACTCTTGGTAGGCGGAGCCCTCTACTCGGGTTGCCAGTGGAAAATAATTTTCATAGGAGCGCTCAAATGGCTGCACCCAACGTTTTACCCCATCAGGAACGCTATAAGCAGTCAATTCGTCGACAATTTCACCCTCAGCGGTCGATGCGCCGGGGAGCACATACCTAAACGCAACGCCATCATTGTAGGCGCGAAAGACTATTTCAATTTTCTTATTTTGGTCGTTGCTAAATTGAAACACTTTCTGGTTGCCAAAATTCTCACAGAGCCTTTGCTTGCCCAGTAACATGGCGTATTTTTCATGTATATGTTTAACTTTTGACTCACCAACAAAGCGCAAATTGTCCGCGTAATTTTGCGTTTTGGTTTTTATCCCCAAACGCGACAAGGGCAATAGTGCCTGAGTGCCCTTGCCATCATTAAAGTCCACCTTGAATGCAACCTGCCCCACGCCCTTTTTTCCGTCAACGTCTTGCAGCTGCAGGTTGACTTTAATTTTCTTGTTTGGCGACATCAGCTCCATGGCCTGAAGGCCGGAGCACAACATGAGCAAAATCCAGGAAATAAGAAATTTATATTTCATCTATAACACCACCCGCCATCTCAATTGTGTATAAAACTTGATTTAATCAGGCCTTTAACGCCTGCTTTTTGCCTTGCGCTTGCTGCCTCGCCTAGGTTTTTCAGAGGTTGCCTAAGTTCTTCGGAGGTTACCTTGATTTAAAAAACCTTTATCCAAGAGCAGTCACTGAATTTTTATTTAGGCTGCAATACCACCTGCTCGTTTACACGAGTATCAAACTCATACTCATAAACAGGGCGCAGCCCGGATATTGTTTGCCCGCCGCTTAAGTTACCGAGCGGCGGCTTTATTGCCGGCAGCTGATAATAGGGATTGGTATTGAGTGTTGTAGTAGCGACAATGCGAACTTTTTTACCAGTAGCCAGGGGCCAATAGCTTCTGATGCGGCATAGGCCTCCGTTTTTGGACAAGAGCGTCAACTCACTCACGCGCCCATCCTTCCAGGCCAGGTTTTCAATTTCAAAACCACCCCTTGCCCTCAACCCTGAAACCCGGCCTGCTGGCCAGTTACTGGGCAGGGCGGGCAGCACATGAATAGCGCCATCCTGACTTTGCAACAGCATTTCAGTAATGCCGGCGGTAAAACCAAAATTGCCATCAATTTGAAATGGCGGATGCGCATCAAATAAATTGGGATAGGTTCCACCGCTCTCGCCATAACCAAAGCCTTCATCACTGCCAGGCTCTACCAGGCTCAATTGCGCCTTGATTAACTTCATCGCGTGATCGCCATCCAGCAAGCGCGCCCAGAGGTTAATTTTCCAATTCATTGACCAACCAGTCGATGGATCACCGCGATGTATCAAGGAGGTGCGTGCCGCTGCAAACAATTCCGGCGAGTGATAGGGCGAGATTTGATTTGAGGGGTACAAACCATACAAATGGGATAAGTGGCGGTGATGGTCTTCAGGATCATCCCAATCCGCCAACCATTCCTGCAATTGGCCAAAACGACCAATTTGCATAGGTGGTAATTTTGCTTGGGCTTTTTGCAATTGCCTTACCAGTGCTTTGTCTTTACCTAACAACTTGGCTGCGCGGATTGTTTTGTCAAACAAATCAAATACCAGTTGGTTATCCAAGGTTGTGCCTGCGGCCAACACTTGCCAATCTTTGCGCACGCTTGAGGGTGCATTTTCCGGCGACATGGAAGGGGTTAGCACCAACCAGTGATGACTGGGTTCAGCCACTAAAAAATCCCGATAAAATAGCGCAGCACCGCGCAAAGCGGGATAAATAGAGCGCAAATAATTCAGGTCTCCGCTAAACGCGTACTTTTCCCAGAGATGTTGCGACAGCCAGGCGCCGCCGCCAGGCCACATGCCTGGCGGCCCATCTATGGCACCGGTAAAACGCCAAATGTCGGTATTGTGATGCGCAACCCAGCCCCGAGCGTTATACATAGATCGCGCTGTTTCTTTTCCGCTATTGGCAAGGTCTTTGACCAAGGCGATTAGCGGTTCGTGCATTTCGGTCAAATTGGTCGTTTCCGCCGGCCAATAATTCATTTCGGCGTTGATATTAATGGTGTATTTACTCCCCCAGGGAGGATACATCTCCTTATTCCACAACCCCTGTAAATTAGCTGGCTGAGTCCCCGGCATGGAGGAGGAAATGAGCAAATAGCGTCCGAATTGGAAATAGAGGGATACCAACTGAGGATCCATTGTGTTGGCAAAATTTTTGACCCTGTCACTGGTTTGCTGATTGGCATAGGGCGACGCCCCTAAATCCAGCCTCACTCGATCAAAATATTTTTTATAGGTTTCTGTGTGCCTAAGGCGCAGATCGGCATAGGATTTTTTTAGCGCAGCGGCAAGATACTGGTTAGCAGTTTTTTCCGGATTGCCATCAACCCGGTCGTAGCCTTTGAAGTTTGTGCCTATGGAGAGGTAGAGCCTGGCGCTGCTAGCCCCCGCTACCCGCAATGTCTGATCGCTGTGGGTAATTCGTCCACCGTCTGCCTCTACCTTTAAAAGCACGGCGAATTTAATCGCAGCCTTAACGCCCTGGTGATCTGTACCAGCGCCTTCCAGCTGCAGCAGATCATTGTTTACGACCTTGATCTTTGCACCCTTACCCCGGCTCAGTGCGCTAGTAAAGGTGAGCGCGCCCGGCTTGCTGGCACTTAGCTGGATAACAATAATTTGATCGGGAATAGACGCAAATATTTCGCGCGTATAGCTTATGTCGCCAACCTTGTAGCTTACCCTGAGGGTTGCGTCATCCAGGCTGAGTTCGCGCTTGTAGTCTGTGTAATTTTGCTGTCCATCAAAATCTATCCATAAATCTCCCGCCGTTTGATAGGGCATTCCTTGAGCGCCCAGGCTGATCATGGTGTTATTGGCCAGGGCTTGAGCCTCGGCAAATTTATCGGAAAATATCAGTTCTCTCAGCTTGGGCAGCGCGGCTTTCATTGCGGGATTATCGTTGCGGTAAGGGCCGCCCGCCCAAATGGTATCTTCGTTAAGCTGCAGATGCTCCCGAAGGGGATCGCTAAAGACCATAGCACCCAAGCGGCCCGTACCAATCGGAAGCGCCTCGACCCAGATTTTAGCTGGCTGGTTATAGCGCAAAATATTGGCGGTCACGTCACTTGCTGCGCTCGTATCGGCGCGGCAAATATTAGCCCCTAGCAACACTAACGAGAAAAGAACAATGGGGAAATTAAAAAATCCCATGGGTAATTCCATATAAACGAGTTGATTTTTATTATCCTTCAGAAACTTAAAATAATAGGTTCCTGACTGCTAATCGGCTCAGCCAGAACCATTTTAGCGCTCGAACGCCCTCCACTTTTTGTAGTCTCTGGGTGCAACCAGCAGTGAATAACGGAAACAAAAACGCGACTGAGCGGGAAATTACTGATATCAAGGTAACTCTCTTTCGGTGTTACTAGGCTTAGTGCGTTGCTCAGCGGCTCATACACAAATGGAATCTAAATTATTACCCATTAAGGCTATATGAATAACCTATACAAAGGTAATACAGGAGTAAAAAACCCTAGCAGTATCCAAAAGTGGAAGTTTTTGCGGCAAAAATTACATTTAGGTGGAGCGCAAATCATCGATTTTGCGCTGGCTGGATACTGCAATCCTCAGGCTGACAAGCCAGCTAAAGCAGCAGAGCGTTTACACAAACACAATTAGGCGCTCTCCAACAAAACTCACTACTCAAAATGGCTTAACAAGCCAAACTGCGCCTTAACAGCAAAAAAATGAATTACAACCAAGTAAAAACCGTTTAAGTAGTGAGCAATATCCGGGGCAGCCTCCCCCTCTTCCGCTGTCGCCAGCCTGCACTGATAGCCCCAAAATCTCCTAACCACTTAATTGCGCCAACTGAAGTTGCAAATAACAGCGCTGCTAAAATGCGCGAGATTTTTTATAAATGAGCGGCAAAAAATCCGGACTTTTTTACAAGTCCGGATTTTTAACAGCTAAATTATTTTAACAAAACGCGTTAAAAATCAGTTGCCAGCGGCAATCACCGCAGACTTTGCCGCAGTTAGGCCGTCACTGCTGGCGCTCAGGGTGATAGTGCCGGGCGCCCCGGTTGACTGAACAATCACCTGTGCTAAACCATTAAAGGCCTTGCGCTGCCAGCTGGCCGCCGGGGTGTAGCTGCGCACACTTAGGGGGCTGATTTTGGCAACACTTTCACGCATACCCCAGTCGTCATAGGGCACAGCCTCTATGCGCAATTGGTTGCCACTGGCTTTAAGGGTTTTGGTGTTCATCGGAATTTCAATCTCTGCTTGCTCAGGACCGAGGTTGTTATACAGGGTTTTGCCATTGAGTACCGCCGTCTGGCTTTTTCCCAAGCCCCTCAACATCAACCAGGCTTGAGTACCGCTGCTCACACTGGGGCGATCAAAGGTTAATTCAAAAACTACCGGTTTGCTCAGCTCCGCTGCATGGGGTGGCTGCCAGTCGCCAGCAAGGCTGTAAACGGAGGTGGATTCCACAAAAACATCCGGCTCCAGCGAGGAGGGATTGCCGTTGCCAACACCGATAATTCGCCCCGGACCCTTGAGTGCAAAGCGCACATTATTGTCCGCCGTTGGCACCAGCCGGCCTTTGTCGTCCAGCAGACTGACGGTGTAAACCGCAACGGCCCGACCATCGGCCTGGATACGGGTTTTGTGCGGCTGTAATTGAATACGCGCGGCCTGGCCGGTGGTGGCCACCTGGTCGGTGGCAATCAGCTTGCCCTTGCGAAAGCCGCGCGCTTTGAGTTCGCCCGGCACATAATCAACCTGCCACTCCAGGTGGCTATTGACCGGCATGGTTTTTTTACCCAGGGATTTGCCGTTGAGCAGCAGCTCTACCTCTTCGGCGTTGCTGTAAACGCGCACTCTAATCGGCTGGCCATCTTGCCCCGGCCAGTTCCAGTGGGGCGTGATTTTTAATACGGGTTCGGCTGTCCACCAGGATTTTAAATAGTAGTAGCCATCTTTGGGGAAGCCGCAGGTATCGAGAATACCGAACTGCGAGGCAATCGCCGGGAACTCGTAGGGCGTTGGCTCTCCGCGATAATCAAAGCCTGTCCAATAGAAAAGCCCTGCCAGATAAGGGCGAGCGGCATAGTATTGCCAACCGCTCTCGGCGTTGCCGCCTGATGAACCATCCTCGGTGGGCGGCAAATGGGCGCGGGCTTTATCTTCAACATAAATGCCGCGAGTTTGCTGAGTGGTGGTTTCCTCGGTGCCAAGCATAATTTGCCAGGGGAAATCCTTGTGCTGCTGATCGGTATTGGCCTGTTTTATGTAGTTCACTCCGGCCACGCCTATGGTGGAGGAAATACCGCCCCAACCGCCGCTGATGGCAACCGTATTCAAGCGCGAGGGATCCAACCGGCGGGCAAAATTTTGCATAGTCGTTGCAATGCGCGCGCCCTTGATATTGCCTTCAATGCCCCACTCTTCGTTGCCCAGAGACCAGAGAATAATACTGGGGTGATTGCGATCTCGCTTGATCATCCGCGCCAGGGCATTGAGGTGTAAATCGTTAATACCCATTAAGCGGTTTTCATCGATTACCAAAATACCCATGCGGTCAGCGAGATCCAGCAGCACTGGCGAAGCTGGGGCGTGGGAGGTGCGATAGGCGTTCATGCCCATATCTTTAAGCGCTTGCAGGCGAAACTCCAGCAGTGAATCCGGTGTGGCCACGCCAACACCGGCATGGTCCTCGTGGTTGTTACTGCCTTTTAATTTGATGTGCTCGCCATTGAGGAAAAAACCTTGATTGGCATCGAAGCGAATGCTGCGAATACCAAAGGGCGTTTCGTAAGTATCGAGTTGTTTGCCGCTGGCATCTGTAAGCGTTGTAACCAACTTGTACAGGCTGGGCTTGGTGAGCGACCAGAGCTGAGGATTTTTGACCAGCAGCTGATCCTTAACGGTAATTTGTTGGCCACTGCTCAGCGCTCCAAGGCTTGCGCGGGTGCTTGCGACTTGATTGCCCGTCGCATCAAGGATTGTCTGGGTGCGAGTGACTGCCAAGGGCGGCAAGGCGGCAACTGCAGAGTCCTCCTGCTCGTTAATAATATCGGTGCTGATATTTATGTTTGCTTGATTGCCATTGATCTCAGTGGTTACAGCTGTGCCATAGGTTGCCACGTGAACAGGCGAGGTTTTTAACAAATAGGCGTGGCGATAAATTCCCGCGCCCTCGTAATACCAACCCGCTTCAGTGTAGACATCGGCGCGCACGCTAATGACATTATCGCCACCGTAATTGAGGTAGGCCGATATATCGTAGCTTTGGCTGAGGTTGCCGTAGATTTCCTCACCCACCAAAAAGCCGTTAACAAACACCCGTGAGTGGCGCTGAATACCATCAAACTCCACGCGAATACGCCGCCCCAGGTCGGACTCAGGCACGCTGAAATGGCGCCGGTACCAGCCCACCGAGTTTTGCGGAAACCTGGGGCCTAGCGCTTTGTAGCCGTGGCTGGCGCTAGCACGGGCATCGAACGGCATTTCCACCGCCCAATCGTGGGGGATATTAACCTGGCGCCAGCCGCGATCATCAAAATTGGCCGCTGCCGGGCCATCGCCAAATCCGGTTTTGGCCAGATAGCTAAAGTAGCCTGTGCCATGGTTGAAGTCTTTAGCCACCTCAGTGGCGTGACCCAGGGCGAAACGCCAGTTGTCATCAATGGAGATGCGCTCGCGGGTTTGAGCCTGGGCTGCTACGCAAAACAATAGGCCAGCCAAGCAAAACAATAGGCCCGCCAATAAGAGCCTTTTGGCCGAGTTTAAATACCAAGCCATGCTTACCTCATTATTTATATTATCTATCGCATGAAATACAAAACCGCAACTATAGCGCTAAGCCAAGGCCTGCTAGGGAAGATTTATAAAAATTTACATAGGCGGGAGAAAGGATCAAGGCAACATGGGCAGAATCCACGAGCGCCAGATTTAGCGCTCAGGATGCCGCCCCTGGGGGAGCAGAACATATATCGCGCAGATGGCTTTCCTTTTGCACAGCTCGGCGCAACACTGCACCAAAAGAGGAGGCTCACCTCTGCCACCGCCAGCATTTATCTCCCGGAGCTACTGTTTATCTCGCGAATCTACTGAGAGACGCGGACATTATTGATGTAGAGGATTGCGTATCCGGTTAGCGTCAACTCAGGTACTTCCCGGCACAAGAGTAGCGTCAATGCTATCTGCTAAATTATGCGCATTACTATTATTTACGAAATGCAGATTGTGATTTATAGGTCAATTCCAGTGACTTGGCGTTAAAGGAGATTATATAGTTGCCACTGGCATCAGGTTGAATAACTTGACCATTTTGTACAACCTGGTAAGCGGCACCCTTATTTAGCTTTACTTTTAAATGGATATTTTTGGGGAAGTAAGATGGAACATTCCACGCGTAGCTTGTTCCGCTTGAAGTTGCCGTTGGCGTCAGGGCTTCAATTATTTTTTGTGCTCTCCAGTAGCTGCTTACTGCTCCGTAAGGTGCAATCCAGATCTTAGATCGATTGGCATCCAGATAGTTAATCAATAAATTAAACTGGTCCAGTGGTAAGGTGGTATTGGAATCGCCCAAATCATGAGTTGTAATAACCACCCAGGCACCATCACTTATTGCATTATCCACCCAACCTTTATAGTTAGCATCGAAACTTCCATCCTTCGATGTAAACTGACTGGAAATATTGATCCAGTCAGGGTTGTATGAGGGCTTCATGATATAGGTGCCGTTTTTCCCCCAGCCACCTCTTGCTGAAACGTGGGTATTTAGCAGGTATTTCGCTAAATGGGGATCGTTGTTGGTGTAAGGATAGGCATAAGAGATAACGTTTGTGCCCATCGCTTGCGCTATCTCCAATTGCGCAGCGACTGATTCATCGTAGCCTAAGGTATCGTTAAAAGTGCGTTCATAGGGCTGGGTTGGATTGGCGTTGGGAGCATAGTGGTGCTTGGAATGGTTGCCAATTTCATGCCCACTTAAGAGGAGGCTCTGCCAATCATTTTTTCGACCACCGGTAATTGCAGTTTCTGTTATAAAAAAAGTAGCGTCGAATTTTTTTGTGTTTAGTTCAGGAACAGCATAATCAAGCTGCGAATCCAGTCCATCATCAAAGGCAAGGGTTACAGCTGACGGCATTCCATTCCAAGGCAAGACTGTCATTTTCGGTCCAGCGTAAGCATCTATGTATGAGAACTCGACCTTATTAATATAGAAGCTAGTATTAACAGTAGTTGTGCTGCAGGAAAATGTAACTGTCTTCCATTTTTTAAAATCAACCCCTGTCATTGTCGGAAAGTCGATGGATACATGCATCCAGGATGCATCGGAGGGGGTTTGTATATTTGTGGAATAATTATTAGCCCCATCACCAACAGTGATGGAAATAGCTTCGCCACCTGCCCCTCCCTTTACCCAAAAATCCAAAGCGTTGTAAGCTGATACATCATGCGAACTCCAATCCGTAAAAAATGCCCCGTTCCAGCCACCGGCAGACACAACCAATTTCTGTGAGGCAACACCTGTGCTGCCAGGCACAACAGAGGAATCACTGCTTACGAATAGATTATCACTGTTGATGTTGCTGAAATTCAACACATAAGGCGCTGCAGGTGCAGCAAGCGATACAAGTGCAAATTTTGATAAAAGGATTAAAAGTGCTACAAATAGTGAAAAGTGCTTTTTCAAGGGAATTCACTCCTTTCGGTGTGTTGTTATATAAGGACTGAACTGATCATTAACCGTCAAATTAGAAAACGAGCCCCCCTTTTTCAAGCCAGCAGATACTGTCCTTCTGGTTGTCAGTAGTGGTATATCAACCTCAGAACTTTATAAACTCAGACATTTATAGCCTCGCCATTATCGGCGACAACTGCGAATTATTCGCCGTTGCGGAGATCTGTGATTAGCACGACTAATTTAACTCTGTACCTACCCTCTGCTGGCAAATACTGAAGCCATCGACTAGCCCGCGCATCAAGTGAGGTGATATAAACCCACTAAGATCACTATGGATAATTTGTGATTTGGCAGTTTTATATCCTGGCAGGCTATCAACGTAACGCATCAAATTAGCCCAAAGTAACACATCAAATTGGTCGCATAGGCGTTAATACAGGGATCAACCTGAGGTTAATATAAATAATTGCCGAAATATTAAACTCAAATTAAGCAACATATTATTGCCCAAATCAGCTATTGATATAAATTTTTCTAATTTTGTTACTGGTTGCCATGGTGCACCTGAATTAAACCTAGGGCGACGACAGGAAATGCAGTTAATGAAAAAATATCGCTAAAAGTATTTTATTGGGGATGGATAAAGCATTTGCTTGGGCCGCCGGCCTCTATTTGGCTGTAATCAAGCCCAGCTTGTAGGGCAATTTGTTGTAATCTTTCTCACCCGAGTTTGGATCTACCCCCTGATACAAATACTGCATATTACAGGCGTTAATCGTCATTTTCTGGTTGTAGCCTGAACGGATCATCTCGCCATGACTGATATCATCGGTCCACTGAGTGCCATTGAACGTTACATTGGCAGCACCGGCAAATGGATTTGATTGAGTGTTTGCCAAGGCTGTCCAGGGGCCGTCCAGGCTGGTCGATGTCCAGGAGCGGAAGTAGCGAGGCCCATAAGCTTCAACCAGTAGCAAATATTTGTTGGTGCCATCCACTTTATAAACATTGGACGCTTCAAACAGGCGGCCCACGACGGAATCGCTCATTACAACCTCATAACCCGAGAAATTGGGAAACTTATCAATGGATACTTTAGAGCGATATAAATTGCCATCGTCTCCCGAGAAAAACAGGTAGCAATTTTTATCATCACAAATAACCCAATAATCAAGGCCGCGACCCGGTCCACCGCGTAACAGAGATTGGGGCGCGCTCCAGCCGGATGGGTTGCCGATATCACTGTTGGTTGCGTATTTGGCTCCCCACTGATAGATCAGGTACCATTTATTTTGCGGCTCAAAATAAAATACCTGTGGCGCAACCGAACTACCGGCAGGCGTGGTTGACATGTCAACTTGTTGCGCCGAGTCAGCCTGAGACCAATCGCTAAAGCTGGTATAAATACCACCCCAGCCATTTCTGGCGGTATTGAATACAGTGGCAAATAAGTGGTACTGATTATTGTATTTAACGATTGTGGGATCTTTGATAGATGCCCAGTCTGCATTATGTGGCGTAATTAAGGGATCAGTGGATGTCCAGCTGAACATTGAAGGCAAGCCGCAGGTTGGATTCGAGTTATCGCCCTTTGGATTTTCTTGCAAATAATTCATCAGCCAGGTCATGGCCGGGCGCTCGGTGCCATCGTCATGGATCAGACCACTGCCTTCCACCCAGGTCTTACCGTATACATAACCCCAGAGCGTGATGCCTTTTACCGATGGATGGTTATACAACATAGGAAACTGCGACTGCATGATTTGCAGTTGCTCCTGATCATCGGTTTTGGCGATATCGTATTCTGAAACATAAATTGGCAGGCCAAGGGCGGAGACTTTATTCAAGTTGGTTTCCAGGCTCTCCTTAGTCCAGCCCTCCATACCATGCGACTGAACACCTATGGCATCCACGACTCCCGCATCAACGGCGGGCTTAGCCATGCTGATAAAGGCATCGGTATTCCAAGTCAATACGTTGTAGTCGTTTAGGATCAAGGTTGCATTGGGGCAATATTTGCGGGCTAGCTGGAACGACTTAATTATCCAATCGTCACCAAATGCACTTTTGGCAAAGGCTGCCGGGGCATGGCCAGGTGTCGCTTCATTTACCACGTCGATCATATCGACATCGGGATAACGGGTACAAAAATCGCGAATCCACTCTTCAATCTCAGCGGCCTGCTCCGCCGGAGTCAGAGAGTCAATCCATTTGGGATATTGGTTGCCCCAGATAAACGTATGTTCCTTAAACAGAATATTATGTTCCTTGGCGTAGTTATAAGCAGCATCCACACCGTCCCAGTTATACACATCACGAGTAGATTCAACCGATCCCCATTTGCCTTCATTTTCCGGGGTGATTTGATTCCAGTACTGAACAAAGTCAGACCTTACTCTACCGTAAGTGGTGATGTTACCCACGAAAAATCGATGCTCCGATGGGCTATGACTAACAACCACTTCGCCACTAATAGAAAAATCATCCGCATAAAAGCTGACCTTGGCGTCCGATGATTCAATAATAAAATACTCAAAATCCCTACCGCTCTGTGTGTAATATCCTTTCAGCTGGGTCCAGTCGGTATCATTTGCGGTAACCGAATCAATAGCGGTGTATTCGCTGGATGAGTTAGGGTCATTGTCGTCAGCACGTTTGGCGGTCAGCTTGATCACCGCGTCAGCAGAGCCTTGCGGCAACCTCACCCAAACAGACACCTTGTATTGGTTGCCTTCGGTCAGCTTGCCAACATTAAAAGTCAGGCCATTCCAGGCAGCTGTCCTATCGGTAATCTGTATACTGGCGGTGCCGCCATGTTTGACCGAGGTGGAGCGGGAAATTTCACCGGCGGTTGCGCCCCAGTAGGTCAGGTTATTTTCAACATCCCCATTTACGGCAAAGTTATTGCCTGCAGAAGAACTGTTTGCAGTACTAGAGCTGCTACTAGCTAAGCTTGAGCTATTTTTACTGGTACTAGAGGTTGAGTTACCAACGCCAGCATCTGAATTGCCCGAGGTTGAACCACCACAGGCATTCAACAGCAGCGAAGCCAACAACAGGCCAATTAGACGGGTTTTAATGAGCTTGTTTATGATCACAATATTCTCTGTTTAGTAGACCAATTAAATCCACTACCTGGATAGAACACCGATATAAGCCTTACTTGAAGCGAGCATTTATTTTGCCATTTCCAAATAGCTAAATTTAAACGCGCTTAGTTTTTGTCAGATTGGACCAGGTTTTTAGCAAAAAATGGCAGCACATAATTTTGCAAGCGATCAACAACTGCACTGGCATGATCACCACTATAGATTTGAAAGGACGCCGAGATACCCAACTCATTGAGTCGTTTAGCCAGCGCAGAGGCGTCAACACGCAGGCCGTCCTGATCCCCCACATCCATAGCAATGGCCCTATAGCTGCGCAGCCCCTCGCTATATTGATCCAGCATAATTAAGGGGGCGTTAGCGGCCCATCGCGCCACCGCCTGCTGGGGATCGGCGCCATCCGCCTGGGGAAGATCGAGATAGAAAGGAGGACGGTTGGGATTGGGCGACCAGGCAGCGGCAATGGTAAGCGTGGCACGGCCGAGAAAATCCAACTGCGAAACTTCGTTGAGGTTTTTTAACTGGTGCAATGTTGTTAACAGTTCTGCCGAAGGCGCAGCACGGGCCGAAAGGCAGCAGGGGCTCATAATATAAAGCGCACCAAACCTATCAGGGCGCTTCATGCCAATCCTTATGGTTCCATAGCCGCCCATTGAATGCCCGCCCAGGCCCCGACTCTCTCTCTTGGCAAGGGTGCGATAGTGACTATCGATATAGTCCACCAAATCATCGGCGATAAAGTTCTCCCAATTACCGATGGTTATTGAACTTGAATACATGGAGCCATTTTGGCGTGTCTGGGTATCGGGCAATACCAGTATCATTTCTGGTACGCCAGCGGCAAAGGCTCGCTCCAGTGTTCCGGGGGATTGGAGCAAGCCGGCAAAGCCATCGCTCGTCAGGCCGTAACCATGCAACATATAAACAACAGGGAAACGGCGCTTGGGCTGTTTGCTATAACCGGGAGGCAAATAAACTATTACATCTCGATCGGCGCTGTTTCGTTCAAGGTTAGCCTCCAAAGATCGGCCGTGAACTTTAATTCGCTCAACAACGACAGGCGCAATCTTCTGCATATCTGCGGGTGTAATTGACCAGCATTTGTTTGCATTTGCCAATGCAAAAAATCCCAGGAAAAATACGAACCCGCAAACTGCTGACCTCATAATCAGTGCTCCCCTCCATCAGGATTAGCACTTGCAGAGACGGGATTGCTGGCATGGCAAAGATTACTTAGGGGATTGGGACCCGCTGCCGTTATCAAGGCTAATTTATACGGCAACTTAATATAATCGGTGACCTTGGTCTGGGTAATATCCAACCCCTGATAGAGATATTGCAGGGGTTTGCAGGGGTCCACAGCTAAAGTTTGATCGACCGAGGAGCGCAACATCTCGCCGTGGGACACGCCTTCTGCCCAGGCGTCTCCAGAAAATGTAACACCGTCAAAATCAGCAAAAGTATTCATGGGCGAGGTTGCAATTGGCTGCCAATCACCAGCCAGGTCCGTGCTGGTCCAAGCGCGGAAATAGCGTCCCTTTTTGCCGATCGCCTCTATCAAAGTAAGGTAGGTGTCAGTTCCTTCCAGCTTATAGGTATTGCTAGCTTCAAAGATATCATCTCGGTTTCCACTCAGGACTCGCGTGGTATTGTGGAAGCCCTGAGGGAATTGCGACAGACTTGTTTCCGCACGATAGAAATCACCGTTATCGCCGGTAAAAAACAAGTAGCAATTTTTATCGTCACATATATTCCAGAAATCAAGCCAGGAACTATTCCCGTCGGGTAGTTTTAGCAGCTCCGGCGTAGTATTAAAAAATGGCTTAGGTTCACTCCAGGTATAGGGATTACTGATATCGTCATTTGTCGAATAGAGTGGTGGACCGCCCTGATATACCAGATACCATAAATTTTGCGGTGCAAAATAAAAAACTTGCGGAGCAGCGCGATAGCCAGGCCCCATTGGCGACTTATCCAAAGGAATAATCGGTGCGGTTTTTGCCTCGTGCCAATCGTTAAATGAGGTATAGGCGAGTGACCAGCCGTTATCCCCTGCCAGGGTCATAAACAGGTGATACTTACCCTTAAATTTAACGATGGATGGGTCTTTAACCCCGTAGATTTTATTTTGGTTTTCAGTCGATGGGGATATTAGCGGCGCGCTCGAAGTCCACTTAAACATGTCACTTTTTGAAGACGAAATGGCCGACGAGGAGGTGCAAGCAAGTAAACTTGCCAAACCAAGCAATGCGCCTGCGTTAATAAGAAATTTTAAGGAGCTTTTTTTAACCGGGGTAATTTCAATCACGACTGCACTCACAAGCAAGTTTCATAAATTAAATCGCTACTACTTCTTAATTCATCGCTCATTTACGGCAAGCGAATGAATAGTTATTTTTTGCTCTGGTAATCCGTCAACTTTTACCCGAACAACAATTTCCCCTGGCTCTGTCGTGGCGCGAACCACACCAACAAGCCGGCCATGAAATGTTTTGCGCTTTCCAGATTGGAAGCTACTGACATCCGTAGGCTTACCATTGCCCGTGCCGATAAGTTGGCCGGCACCTTCGATGTCAATACTTACCATGCGATCATCCGCCTGTGCATAGATAGGCGTTGCCTTGTTATCGACTAGTTCAATGGTAATGTAGGCCAAATCCTGACCATTGGCGCGCAGCTGCTGACGGTCGCTGTGGAGCTGCGCTGCGGCCGGCGCATCTGCTGTGCGCAAAATCCACAAGCCAGCTTGTTGACCTTGACGGTAGCCAACAGCTTTGAGTGTGCCAGGCTGATAGGGAAGACTATAAACTGCTTTGTATTCGCTCTTGGCACTCACCTGTTTACGACCAAGGCTTTTATCGTTGAGGAATAATTCGACCTCGGGCAACTCGGAATAAACGACCACATTTACGGGCTTTCCTTCCTGCCCCGGCCAGGTCCAACTTGGATGAACATCGTCCAGTGACCAATCCAGGTGAGGCGGCGTAATTTCGTAATAATGTCGGTCAGGTAGATCCTCGGTGCCCTTTGGCTGCTCAACGAAGGCAGAAATGGGATTCAATCCGGATTTCCAAATGACCTCGCGGTAATATGCCGCTGGACGGGCTCTGCCAGTGGTATCTATCTCGCCACAATAAGCCAAATGCCAGGGATAAGGGCCAAGCTTCTGCCAATCCTGGCTATAGCCCATCCAACCAATGCCAGATTCGCCGATATAGTCAACCGAGGTCCACACAAAGTCGCCAATGACCCAGGGATACTGCTCTACCGTCTGCCAAACCTTAAATGCATTTTGGGGCAAGGACTCGGAGGAATACATAACGCGATGGGGAAACTCGGCATGGTCACTTTTAAACAAGTGGGAGCGATAGTTATAACCTGCAACATCGAGGGTCGCATACTGCGCTGCGCTCTCTGGCGGGTCTATACTTACCGCTTGTGTAACAGGTCTTGTTGGATCAAGCTGGCGCACACGCTCGGCTAATTTTTTAGCCGTGGCAACACCCAAGTCTTGTCCCTGTTCCGGAATTTCATTACCGATACTCCAAAACAACACACTGGGATGATTGCGGCCACTGATCACCAAACTATCGAGATCGGACATCCAGTCGGCGCTAAAAAATCTCGCGTAATCCTGATCCCTCTTGGACTTATTCCAGCTGTCAAAGGCTTCATTTATTACCAGCATTCCCAACTCGTCAGCGGCATCAAGTGTGGCCTGACTCGCGGGATTGTGGGCATTGCGTATAGCGTTGTAGCCCGCCTGCTTCATCAACAGCACTTTGCGTTTATCGGCATCAGGATAGCCAGCCGCACCCAGCATATAATTGTCGTGGTGGATATTGCCGCCTTTGAGAAGAATTTGTTTGCCGTTTAGGCGCAAGCCATTTTTTGCATCGAAGTTGATATTGCGAATACCAAAGCGAGTACGGCGCTCATCCACAGGCCTATCATGAACCTCCAGTGTTTGTACTAACGTATAGAGATTTGGCTTTTCGAGTGACCACAGCGACGGATGCTTTAAGCTAATGGACTGCTGCCAAGCAGTTGCGTCCCCGGAGGAGAGCTCAAGCGATGACTCGGAAGATGCAACTACCCTTCCCGCAGAATCCAGAAGGCGCAGCTTGACTTTAGCAACGCTCGGAGGCGCGTGACACTGCTTGATATTG
The DNA here is from genome assembly GCA_050305995.1 of Cellvibrio sp. Taxonomy (GTDB): domain Bacteria; phylum Pseudomonadota; class Gammaproteobacteria; order Pseudomonadales; family Cellvibrionaceae; genus Cellvibrio. The sequence goes on along the minus strand of JBNLGJ010000035.1, from coordinate 7,834 downwards.
GCACTTATATGAATCTCACTAGAAGACTCAGATACTTTAGGCGTAGTGACAAATACCGAGTCCGGGTCTATATGTGCACAATTTAAGACCTCCAGTGTTACCGGGCGAATAATCCCCGAGCCCGCGTACCATCGAGATGAAGGGTCCTGATGGCGCACTCGGACTGCAACAACATTATCACCAGCCTTAACCTTACCGGTTAAACCCACGTTAAATCGGGTATAGCCATAGTGGTGACTTGCAAGGTGCTCACCATTAACCCAGATATCGGCATCCATATATACGGCTTCAAACCTGAGCATTACAACCTGCCGACTATCTTTGTCATTCAAAGAGAAATGACGACGATACCAACCCGTCCCCCCGGTCAGATAACCTGAGTCCTGACCACTCGGAGCATCGGCAAAAAATGGGGATTTTGTGTCGGGACGATCCATAATCGACCAGTCATGGGGAAGAACTACCCTACTCCAGCCTTTATCATTAACATCTACTTTCTCCGCCCCGGCGGGATCACCCTTAATGAATTTCCAACCTTGATCAAACTCAATTTCTGCGGCTTCGCAACTAAAAATTGAGGCAGACAAAATTCCCAAAATCACACAAAGGGATTTCATTCGAGTAAAAATGATATTTAGCTTATGCAGAAACATGTTTTGATTACTTAACTAGACTGGTGGGCCGCAAAAATAACAACTTTAAAATAAGGTATCACAAAATCTTCATTTACCCAAAAAACTCGGGTTTGATTTTCAGCTTGAATGCACATAAAAAAGCCGACCCCATAGGGGTCGGCGGTCATTTAAATCCAGTAACTATCGCACCAGATTGATAGAGGCCTTTTTGATAGTAACTTTACCCGCTGCACCCGGAAATTGAATACCTAATGCAACTGCCTTCTGAAGGCCAAATGCAGAACAAGTGAATTCAGTATCCCGGCCTGCAACCAAGGTTTGGTTAGCGGTCCAACATTTGAATTCAGACGCCCCCCAATTGGCTGAATAAGTAAAAAACTGTAAAAATCCCGCTGTTCCGCCATTTCGATCTGTCACAAATGCCTGATCAAAGTTTAGAACAACCTTTAATGTTGCACCGCTCCAGTTTATCGGATTAGCAAAGTTATAAATAACACTGCCAGACTTGTTAAGGGTGATTTGCATATTGGCAGCTGAACCATTACTTGTCGCCCCACCGCTCACTAACCAGCTGTTTGCCGCAGTATTCAGTGAAACCTCTTTACCTGCACCAACCAATAATGCATCCAACAACTGCTGATCATCTACAGTAGCTGTTGTACGATTAATCATCTCACTGAGGTTGCCGCCACCTGCATCCCACACAAAAGGCACCAAACCATTCTCCAAGCCTTTTTGAGTCACATATTGATAGAAATATGCGCGCGAAGCACGGTGAAGCGCTAACGCATCTCCAGTCAATTGAGTGCGCAAGGTCGCGGCAAATTCACCAATCACTACCGGAACGCCCTGATCTACAAACTTGGTCTTCATTTTACTGAATTGGGCATCCAGATAATCCTCTTCACCCCAGGTGGAGTTGCGATCAGGATCAGTTGTGGAGTGGAAGTTCTTACCCCAGTAGTAAGACATTTTTCCCCAACTTTCATCTTTACCCATAATGGCAAAGTTATAGGGGTCATATTCATGCACCTCAACCATTAGACGCCCACTTGCAGAATCGGAAGGCAGTTTTTTCCAATCATCATACGCCGCATTAATATTTGTTCTTGGCGCTTGGACAATCAACGCCCTGTAGGCATTTTTTCCGCCGGTAGAACGAACTGCGTCCACAAAAGTTTGATGGTAGCTTTCAAGAGCTGCGATTTCATCCGCCGTACTGGCATCAGGCTCATTGGCGCTAGCAAACATGACATGCTCATCAAAAGCACGCAGTTTGGTGGCAATCTGCTCCCAAAACGCTTTTTGCTTAGCGTTTACACCCGCCTGTGTCTGCTTATCTTTGGTAAAGCTCTTCTCCAACCAACCGCCATCCCAATGGATATTTACAATCACATAAAGACCGTTATCTACACAGTACTGTACGATTTGCTTCACATGATCAAGCCAGGCTGCACTAATTTCTGCATTATCCTGATTGGCATACTGATTCCAGGACACAGGAAGGCGGACGGCATCAAAACCTTTATCTTTGATAAGCTTAATAAGTTGAGGAGAAATTTTTGGATTACCCCAACAAGTCTCTGAGGCGGGCGTACAACCATAGGCCTCCATCGAATTTCCGAGGTTAAACCCAAGCTTTATTTTACTGGCAAGTTGCACGGCATTACTTGCCATACCCGTCATATCTGCGGCTAATGGATTAGTGTTATAACTCGGATATACAGTTACTGCGAAAGTTTGAGTGCTGGTTGCGCCACAACTATTGGTGTATACGGCCTTCGCAGAACAAGAAGAGGAAGGAGTGATATATTGCTCTCTGGAAGAGCCTGATGTACCACAACCACTCCACGACCAAGCCCCGCCTGAAACAGGCTGCGGACCAAATCCTATTTGAGTACCCGCGCTTATGCTAATAGCGCTTGCCTGACTCCAAACACCTGCAGCCTTGATATAAGGCTTAATTGGCGTGCTACCACAACTTTGGGCAAATGAACAAACGCTTATACAACATGAAAAAAACAAAGACACTGAAATAAATATTGATTTCATACTATCTCCACAATCTGATTATTGTTAGATTTTTTGATTCGGATTAACTGATAGATACCTCTAAAATCAGCGCTAATGGCCGAGAAAAATCGTTATTCAACCTCCTGTATTATTAGCTAAAACCCCTTAACCCTAAAGCAAGGGGCAAGTACACAATAACTTAATTTAAGCGTCATATTCTATAGATATTTGGATAAATTCTAATAATTTTAAAATTTTGTGAACTATTATTTTTTAATGAAAGTAGCAATAGAAAAATATTCTCTACCTAAAAGTCAGCCATTCAGGATTGCTCGACCTAGATTAATAAATCTGCTAAAAAATTATCTAATTGATAAGACGACACCAACAACAGATTCACAAAAAATTAGCTCGCGAAACTCGCTTTGAGAGGAGGATAAGGGTGAGCCAAGCAAGTAATACGCTCATTTACTGCCAACAGCCGCAGTAATTACTTGCATTACGCCCTATTTCATTTTCGATGATTTTCTACCTGCGCATCCATGCAATCGCCCCGTATTATTATGGTGCTGAAATTGGGCTGCTGGAAGAAGATGAACGTCCTTTACCTGCCCCAACCAATTAGGTGTTTTCCGCCGGCAGAATGGACCTTACTCATAAAGATTGGGTGGTGGCTATTAAAAAACCGACCCCAAAGGGGCCGGTTTTTTTACATCCAGTAACTATGGTGCCAAATTGATAGTAGCACTCTTGATAGTAACTGTACCTGCTGCACCCGGGAATTGAATACCGACGCCTACTGCATTTTGAATACCAAATGCAGAGCAAGTGAATTCAGTATCCTGACCAGCAACTAAAGTTTTATTGTCTGTCCAGCATTTAAACTCAAAGGAAGCCCAATTTGCAGAGTAAGTAAAAAACTGCAAAATGCCATTTGCCCCACCATTTCGATCTGAAACAAACGCCTGATCAAAATTGAGAACCACCTTCAGTGTTGCGCCACTCCAATTAATAGGATTGGCGAAGTTATAACTGGCGGAACCTCCAGATTGATTAAGCGTAAATTGCATATTTGCGGCCGAGTTATTGCTAATAGCGCCACCACCTAAAATCCAACTATTAGCGGCTGAATTTAATACTAGGCTATTACCCGCACCGCCGCTCTTACCCGCGCCCACCAGCACAGCATTAAGTACCTGCTGATCACCTACAGCCGGTGTATTGCGATTAAACAACCCTGTGTCATAGCCAGTCTCCCAAACGAATGGCAGCATGCCATTTTCCAATGCTTTGCGAGTCACATATTCATAATAATAGGCGCGAGAGGCACGATGCAGAGCGAGCGCATCACCGGTCAGCTGGGTGCGTAGTATGACCGCATACTCACCCAATACGACAGGAATACCTCGATCCGCGAACTTTGCTTTCATCATTGCGAATTCCGAATCTACATAATCCTCTTCACCCCAGGTGGCGTTGTGATCCGGGTCAGTCGTAGAGTGGTAACCATTACCCCAGTAGAAAGCCATTTTTCCCCATGACTCATCTTGAGTCATGATCGTAAAATTAAATGGATAGAAGTGCACTTCCGCCATTTGACGACCAGTTGCTGTATCAGACGGCATGTTATTCCAATCGCTGAAGGCCGCATCAATATTGGTCCGAGGAGCTTGAACGATCAACACGCGATAGGCATTTTTACCACCAGTGGAGCGAACAGCATCGACAAAGGTTTGATGATAGCTTTCAAGAACTGCAATTTCATCCGCCGTACTGGCATCAGGCTCATTGGCACTAGCAAACATGACATGTTCATCAAAGTCACGCAGCTTGGTTGCAATCTGCTCCCAGTAGGCTTTTTGTTTGGCATTCACAGCAGCCTTCTTATCCGCAGAGAAATTCTTCTCCAACCATCCACCATCCCAATGGATGTTTACGACTACATAAAGCCCGTTATTCACCGCATACTGCACCACTTGCTTGACACGATCGAGCCAGGCGGCGCTAATCTCTGCTGTAGCCTGATTGGCATATTGATCCCAGGACACAGGTATGCGAACCGCATCAAAACCACTGTCTTTTATAAGTTTAACGTAAGCGGACGACACCATTGGATTACCCCAACAGGTCTCCGAGGCTGGCGTGCAACCGTATGACTCCAAGGTATTACCTATGTTAACGCCCATTTTGATTTTGCTAGCAAGTTGCACAGCACTACTTGTCATACCCGTCATATCGGGAGCTATTGGGTTGGTGTTATAACTCGGATAAATTGATGTGGCGGCAGCTATGGATGCAGATGCAGCGCCAGAGTTGTAAAATTTGCCACCAGCGCGAAATTTAACCCAATACCAATATTGAGTCCCTCTCACAGCCGTTGAGTCGGTATATGCCCTGTCGCCGGAACCTAGTATGGCGATGCGAGCGCGCCCAACCGGATTGCTGTCGGTATCTCGATAAATCTGAATGGCATCAATATTACCAGTTGCCGTCCAACTCAAGTTAATGCTGTTGGCTGTACCAACGGCGCTGAGACAAACTTGAACCCCACCACCAGCACCACAACTTTGAGCGAAGGAAAAAGCGCTTAAAAAACACGAAAAGAATAAAGAAATTGAAATTAATATTGATTTCATACTATCTCCACAATCTATTTATTTTTAAATTTTTGATTCGGAATAGCTGATAAATAACACTGCATCAGCAACTAACTTTATAGTAAATCTCAGACTGACGCCTTGGCTGAGCAAAAAACAAACAACCCCGTCCAAGAAATCCTACTGATACTAGGAAGTAAAACCACCCATTTCTAGCAAAAACAAAATCTAAGCACTGATATTTAAATAATTGTTAGAAAAAGCGCTAATTTTTATACTAAAAAAGGGCCACCCCATAAGGGCGGCTCCTTTTTTAAAACACCAAATTAGGGTGCCAAGGTAATAGTGGCGCTTTTAATAGCGGCAGTACCTGCTGCCGCAAAGAATTGAAAGCCAAGAACAGCGCCCTCAGCTAGATCAAAATCCGAACAAGCAAAGGTTGCATCTTGATTTGCAACCAGAGCTTTGTTACCAACCCAAAAATTTGTAGTTCTGCTTAAACCAATTAGCATTGTGACCATAGAACTGCAGTGGACCGGACGCCCCATTCATATCAGCTGGCGAGCTGCAGCTAATTTCGGCACGCTGATTTGTGGCAGTTAATGTGAACTCAACATTGCTGGCAGATTCATTTTTTAGCTGCCCCCACTAACAGGGCATCATATACCTGCTGGTCAGCTATAGCCGGGGTGTTGCGATCAAACAACCCGTTATAACCCACCTCCCAAACGAAGGGCAGCATGCCATTTTCCAATGCCTTGCGAGTCACATATTCATAATAATAGGCGCGAGAGGCGCGATGCAGAGCGAGATCATCACCCGTCAACTGGGTGCGTAGTATGACCGCATATTCACCCAATACGACAGGAATGCCATGATCCACAAATTTTGTCTTCATCATTGCAAATTGCGAATCTACGTAGTCCTCCTCACCCCAAGTGGCGTTGCGCTCGAGGTCAGTCGTAGAGTGATAGCCATTGCCCCAGTAATAAGCCATCTTTCCCCATGTCTCATCTTTATTCATAATCGTAAAATTAAATGGATAGAAATGTACTTCCGCCATTTGGCGACCAGTTGCCGTATCAGACGGCATGTTATTCCAATCGCTGAAGGCCGCATCAATATTGGTTCGAGGAGCTTGAACGATCAACACGCGATAAGCATTTTTACCACCCGTGGAGCGAACCGCATCGACAAAGGTTTGGTGGTAACCCTCAAGATCAGCGATATCTTGTTGGGTTTCGGCATTTGGCTCGTTGGCACTGGCAAACATTACATGTTCGTCAAAATCACGCAGCTTGGTTGCGATCTGCTCCCAAAAAGCTTTTTGCTTTGCATTAATAGCCGCTCGCATCTCATCAGTTACGGGGCCCAGGTTCTTGTCTGCTAAGGCTTTGGAGAATTGATTCTCCAGCCAGCCGCCATCCCAATGGATGTTAACAATTACATAAAGTCCATTATCTACTGCGTACTGCACCACTTGCTTGACACGATCAAGCCAGGCCGCGCTAATCTCTGCCGTCTCCTGATTCGCATATTGGTCCCAGGATACTGGAATACGAACAGCATCAAATCCACTGTCCTTTATTAATTTCACATAAGCTTCTGAGACCATTGGATTCCCCCAGCAGGTCTCAGAAGGCGTTGCACAGCCATATGCCTCCAGGGTATTGCCAATGTTAGTTCCCAGCTTGATTTTGGCGGCAATTTGCACGGCATCACTGCCCATGCCAGTCATATCTGGAGCAATCGGGTTAGTGTTATAGCTAGGATAAAGCGCCACGGAAGACGAGGAGCTGGACTCACTAATTGATGACTCAGATGAGGAAGAGGAAGAGCTTAATGATGAGGCGGATGATTCAACGACACTAGAACTAGCCCCCGAATTCCCCCCTTGCCCGCCACAGGCCGAGACTATTGAGACCAAGCCAAGCATGATCAAACTATTTCTTATTTTCATATTGCAGAACTCTACGACAACCAAGTTAATTATTAGGGTTTGCTAATATAAAAACCCGCTAACAACGGATTAGCAACAGCCTAAAATATCGAAACAGGAGAGTTTTCAGCTAATACTTTTTGAAAAAAAACTATCAATAAAAAAATAGGCGTAGTCTTTTGTAATATTTCCACAATAAAACTCTACAAGGAATATTCCAGCTTGACGTATTGGGGACACCCTAGGAGTTTTGCAGAGAACTACACCCCAAGCATCCACCGCTAAGGATGGGCACAGACAGGATGCGGTAAGTGGTGAGAATAAGCGAAAAAAAATGCGGCTATTGCCGCTGAAGAACACCCGGACAACAGATTTTTGTCTGCTGCCGGGTAATAGCCCCAAGCATCCAGTAAGCAAGTGATTAACCGGGTGATGGGGCCAGAATCAAACAACTAACTTCAACACAGCCCCGCCTGTGCATTCTCACACGAATGCACAGAGCGGCGCCGGATATATTAGTTGCTGTAAATCATGCCGCGACCGGTACCATTGAGGTAGACGCGTCCATAGATATTCCAGTCAGCCGCTATCACACCAATGCCGCCAAACTGGTGGGCGTCATCGTTGAAGCGTGTCCAGGTGGCACCTTC
>JBNLGJ010000034.1:0-9846 GCA_050305995.1 Cellvibrio sp. | reverse complement strand
CCAATCACCGCACACGGAGCAACTCTCACCCAGGGGCTGATGTTTAAACCGGCAGAGCGTTGGAAGCTATCCACCGAGATTGGTGTGTTCCTCTGGGGTGGCGATATCACCACTAATGATGAATCGGTAAAACTCGACTATGAAGACAGCACCGATTTGCTGGTTGGCTTGCGCTTGGAGTATGCCCTTAATCAGCATTTGAGTTTGGGCTTGGGCGTAAAGCGGGTGCTATTCAAGTATCAGGATGTGCAGCTGACGGGGATATCTGCCTCCTGGCAGTTTTAAGTCAGTTACTAGGGCAGGGTGACCTGCCCGCACAAAGAGCCGGCCACTAGTGCCGGCTTTTTTGTGGCACCAACAATGCCAGGCTTAGCACCTGGGTCCTGGTACTTTTACCGGCGCCACTCAGGCTGATCCTCCAACGGATTATAAATCCAACTGCAATCCTTGAAATCCAACTGCGGCCCTTGTATCAAACGATGGTCGAGGGCTCGCTAACCCAAGGTTCCGCAATCAATTTGCAAATCGCATGATTGAAAAAGATTTGGGCAAAAGAGACCTGTCCGGGAGTGCCGTGATTGCAGCTTTAAGTGACAGCTTGATTTTGTGCTATAACTTATTCCTAAGTGGAAAGGCCTAGACTAGGGTATTGTGTTCTATAAGGAGCTAGTGGATAAAATTACCTAGATTGCAATCGCAGCATTAATAACAGGCTCACAAAAGCCCATAGGCTGTTGAACCTTCTTAAGGTCCCGTTAGGGGCGAGCGCAGCGAGTAAAGTGCTTATTTATTAGAATAAACTTCATTTCTCAGCGGCGCTGCTCTTAGCGTCGGTTGTTTTTACCTTGTGTTTGCTGCCTCGTCGGTATTTTTTAGGGGTTCCCAAGGTCAAATGTTCGGTGTTGAAAGTACTAACCTAACAATACTGAAAATGCCAATCCACGATTATTCGGTGGCCAATTCGCGATTATTCGCTAATAGACGTACTAAGTTTGCGTGTTGGTTCAGTTGCCCGTAATCTCAATGTAACCTCCTCTGCAACTCATAATGTGCTAGCTGAGTCAGATGGTGGCCAAGGTGGCGCAACTATTTGGTCAGTTACACTAACTACACTTATTGCACTTGCCAATACACCTGTTGTGAGCGTAACTGTGCAAAAATACGAGTGGCAATCAACAGTCGCACTATATTTAAAAATAATATGTAAAAACTTAACCTTAAGAGAGAAATTATTTTGTCCGAAATGCAAAAATTTCATTTTATCTCTGGTTTGCCACGCTCGGGCTCAACGCTCCTTGCTGCACTGTTAAGGCAAAATCCTCGCTTTTATGCTGGAATGAGCAGCCCGGTTGGTAACTTTTTTTCCTCGATGTTGCATCAATGTAGTGCGGGTAGCGAGTTCGGGCCTGTGATTAGTCTAGAGCAGCGCAGAAACTTGCTGTGCGGACTTTTTGCCAATTTCTATGCTGATCAAAAAAATAAAAATATTATTTTTGACACCAATCGTCTGTGGTGTTCAAAAATATCTGCACTGATGAATTTGTTTCCACAGGCAAAAGTTATCGCCTGTGTGCGCAATGTTGCCTGGGTTTTGGACAGCTTTGAACGGCTTTATAGAGCAAACCCTTTTGAAAATACCAAGCTCTTTAATGATGACATTGAGCGCAATACCGTTTATAGCCGTGTTGAAACCTTGGCGCAGCGCAATCGCCTGGTGGGTTTTGCCTGGGCAGCATTAAAGGAGGCCTATTACGGTGAACATGCCAGCTCACTTTTAGTTGTTGAATATGATTTGTTAGCAAAGGCCCCTGAAAAGGTGATGCGTTTGGTGTACGAGTTTTTAGGCGAGCCTTGGTTTGAGCACGACTTTGAAAGCGTCTACTACGATGCCCCTGAATTTGATCAGGCGCTAGGGTTGGCAGGATTGCATCGCGTGCGTCAAAAAGTTGCGCTTAAGCAGCGCTCTACAATTTTGCCTCCAGATTTGTTTGACCAGTATGCCAGTTTGAGCTTTTGGGATAATTCCGAGGGTAGCGCAGCCAATGTGATTCGTTTTGTGAACCAGGATGGTAAACCTTCTGCTTAATATGGCCGTTGGAAATAATTGGGTTTAAGTTATTAATCCGGCGATGAATATTGTCGGATTAATAGTGCGGCACGGGGATGTGCCGCCGTCAGCTGAAGGCTGGCGCTAGCCCTGGAAAATCAAGCAGATTTACGCATCTGCGCCGGATTTTCCAGGGCGCCGATCAAATATGTCAGGACGATATATTTGATCGCCGGGTTAATAGGAATATAAAAATAGATGGTTTGATTAGAATTTAAATCAATATAATGCCCAGGGCTGCAGGAGACCTTGCATGTTGTGGCTTAATAAAAATAAGGAAAACTCTGTAAGTGGCGAAGCTGTGAGAGACTCAGCTTTGCGGCGAAATATATTGTTTTGCGGTGCGGCTCTTGCCGCCGCAGTCCAATGTGCATATGCCAGCCCAAAGCGTGAAGCTTTCCCGTCTATGGCTACCCATGCTTCAATCGTTACCCATGTTTCAATCGCTACCCATGCTTCAATTGCAGTCGCTAGAGAGGCCGCAACCACTAAGCGCTATGTGGTCTTTGTTGATCCCCGTGTTTTAAACAGCGAGTCGCTTCTTAAAAATCTTCCCCAAGATGTAGATGTGGTTCATCTCAATCTGCACGAAAACGGTTTGGAACAGATCGCGAGCTACTTGGGTGGCCGATCTGACATAGATTCAATACAAATACTCTCTCATGGTCAATCTGGTGCACTGCTGCTGGGTAAAGATCTAATTTCTAAAAATAGTTTAAGTGAGCACGCGCAGGCGCTGAGTGTGATAAACAAGGCGTTAAAGGATAATGCTGATGTTTTGCTCTTTGGGTGTGACGTTGGGGCAGGTGACCTTGGGCGAGAGTTTGTAAATAAATTATCGGCCGCAATAGGCGCTGATGTGGCGGCTTCTTCCAATAAAACCGGTAGCCAAGCCAAGGGCGGCGACTGGGATCTGGAAATAGTTAGTGGCAAAGTTGAAGCGCCTGTTCTGTTAGACCTTGCTTCCCGCCAAGCCTATAGCGATGTATTGGTTACTGCGAGTGTGAGCACAGTAGCGCAACTTAAAACGGCAATTGCAACAGGTAATACGGATGGCGTCGATGATGTGATCACGCTCGCTGGCAATATTACCTTTGCCAGTGCGGCAGACGCCGTTGCGATTGATGTTAGCGACGGCAAGACAATGCGCATTGTGGGTGGCGGCTTTACCTTGAGTGGTAACAATTATGCCAGGGTGCTGGATGTTGCCACGTCAAATAGTTCCGAAGTTGATATCAGCAACTTGACTATCAGTAACGGTTTTTTGACTGGCGATGGTGGCAATACGCCTGGGGATAGCGTGGCATTGGCGGGCGGTGATGCCTTGGGTGCCAACATCCGCAATACCGGCACTCTGGTCATTTCAAATAGCACTATTACTGCGGGTAAGGCTGCTGGCGGCGGCGGTGGCGGCGGTGGTGGTGGTGGCGGTGGTGGCGCTGGTGGTGGTGGCGGCGGTTTTGGCTCGACATATGGGGGCGGGGGCGGAACCAATCCCCCATCACTTCCGGGCCCAGCTTCTGCAGGTATCGGTGGAGATGGTGCTGGATTTAACAACTTGCCGGGGCGAGGGGGCTCAACCTCTGGTGGCGCTGGTGCTACCTTTGGCTTCGGTTACACAAATGGTGGCGATGGTGGTACTGCTAATAATGGTTCAATCAGCATTGGCGGCGGCGGCGGCGGTGGTGGCTATTATTATGCTGGTGGTCGCGGCGGGGATGCAGCAGGCGGGATATACAACACCGGCACAATTACCATCACCGGCAGTAGTATCACCAATAATATTGCCGCTGGTGGTGGCGGTGGTGGCGGTGGCAGCGGTGATCTCAATGGCCAAGCGGGTAACGGCGGCGATGCAGGATCTGGTGTAGGTGCCATCTGGAACGCCGGTGGAACTGTGCTGATAGACGCCACCACCAATACATCCTTGGCCACGGGTAATCTGGGCGCTGCGGGTGGCGTAGGTATTGCGTCTTATGTTGGCAGCTCAAACGGTACGGCCGGCGTGGCTGCTGCGCAAATACAAACTACCGGAGGTGGCACAACAAATACTAATTACATACCACCCACTATTAGCTCTGTAAGTTCTGCTACCGGCAACGGAACCTACAAAGTTGGAGATGTAATTAGTATTCAGGTGACTTTTAGTGAGCCAGTCACGGTAACAGGCACGCCGCAACTCACCTTGGAAACAGGTACTAGCGATCGCGTTGTTAACTATGCAAGTGGTAGCGGAACCACTAGCCTCACATTTAACTATACCGTGCAGGTCGGAGACACTAGTACAGATCTTGATTACTTAAATACTGGGGCTCTCGCTTTAAATGGCGGCAGGATTAAAAACGCAGCAAATAACAGCGCAATGCTTACTTTGCCATCGCCAGGCGCAGCTAATTCACTAGGTGCTAACAATGACATTGTGATTGATGGTGTTGCACCTGGGGTGTCATCTGTTAATTCCAATACCTCGGACGGCGCATACAAAGCTGGTGATGTCATTAGTATTCAGGTGAACTTTGACGAGTCAGTCACTGTAACAGGTACACCGCAACTAACCCTTGAGACCGGCTCGATAGATCAGGTGATTAATTATGCGAGCGGCACAGGAACCAACACGCTTACCTTTAGCTATAGCCTACAGGTGGGAGATATTTCCAGTGACCTGGATTATGTAGCAACAAACTCCCTGGCGTTAAACGGTGGCAGCGTCCAGGATGCGGCAGGAAATAACGCGACATTAACTTTAGCTACTCCAGGTGCTGCCAATTCATTATCGGCGAACAAAGCTTTAGTGGTTGACGCTGTTGCGCCGTTCGTCACCAGCATCGCGCCCAGCGGATCGCCTGCGGCAAATGCGGCGACTATGAATTTTGCGGTGTCCTTCAGCGAATCCGTTAACAATATTTCTACGGATGATTTCACCCTGGCAACCACGGGTACGGCCAGCGGCTCTATAGCCAGCGTATCGGCCGCTACAGGTAGCAGCGTGACTGTAACGGTGAATTCTATTAGCGGTACAGGTACGCTCAAATTAAATCTAAATGGTTCAACCAATGTTGTTGACAATGTGGGCAACGGGATCGCGGCTTACAGCAGTGGCACCAGTCACACAGTGGATCGCGATGCACCTGCAGCACCTTCAACACCGGATTTGAATGCTCTCTCTGATTTTGGCAGCAGTAATACTGATGATCTGACCAATGACACAACCCCCACAATTATCGGTACAGCGGAAGCTGGCAGCACAGTAACTCTTTACGATACCGATGGGACAACTGTTTTAGGAACCGGTGTCGCGGCAGTGGGAAATTGGAGTATTACCAGCAGCGCCCTTAGCGAGGGTGCTCACACTCTTACTGCAAAAACTACGGACGCGGCGGGTAACACCAGTGTCTATTCGGATACCTTGACCGTTATTGTTGACCAGACCGCGCCGGCCATCACCGGAGTAGCCTTTGATCAAGCCAGCGTGCTCGTTGCCAATGAAACGGCAATCAGTTTCACCTTGGCGGGTGCCGAGACAGGCACTAAAGCAAGCTACGCCATTACCAGTAGCAATGGTGGCACAGCGGTAACTGCAACTGATGTGGATATCAGCGCGGCCAATCAGCAAATCAGTGGCGTTAATTTGAGTGGGTTAAATGATGGAACCCTGAGCCTCAGCGTGACCCTGACAGATGCAGCAGGTAATAGCAGCAGCGCGCAAACCGATACTATTACTAAGGATACTGATACCCCGGTTAACAATGTCCCAGGCGCACAAACCACCACAACAGTTGAGCCAATAGTGTTCCAGGGCAGCAACTACATTGGCGTTTCTGGTGGTGGCAGTTTGACTACTGTGGTTTCTGTTGGCAGTGGTAGCCTCACCGCAATTACCAGTGGCAGTGCCGGAGTGTCGGGCAACGGCACGGCATCAGTAACTATCACGGGTACGGCCTCGGAAATTAATACCGCACTTAATGGTATGAGCTATGCGCCGGGCGGCGCGGGCTCGGTGACTATCAATGTTGTGTCGACCAACGCTGTTGGCAACAGCGATAGCAATAGCATTGCGGTGACAATTAATAACTCCATGCTTGTTGTCACTTCTGATCTCGATACCGGGGTCGATGCGACCTTTGACGGAAGTTATGTAATTGACCAGGCAGACGGCAATGGTTTGAGTATTCGCGAAGCGCTCAATTGGGCGCGCGCAGGCGACACAATTACCTTTGGTTTGGATAGCGGCACTGCTGGCAACCAGGGAGGCACTATCACCTTGAATGGCAGCGAGCTGGCAATTAGCTACGCAAACCTCAAAGTTGACGGTGACCTGGATGATGATGGTTCGGCGGATGTGACCATCTCCGCCAACAATGCCAGCCGCGTTATGAATGTCGCGACCGGCTTGAGCGGTGTCGAGATAACCGGTATGACCTTGACTGAAGGTGCAGCCAGTGGCGGCGGTGGACTCAGTATTGGCAATGGCAGCAGTATCACAGTGCGCAACTCCAATATCACCAACAGCAGTGATTCCGGGTTGGGCGGCGGTGGTATTTATGGCTCTGGAGTCACCCTGACCCTGATCAACAGTGCGGTGAGCGGCAATACCAGTAGCAGTTTGGGCGGCGGTATCCGTATCCTGGGTTCAGGCGGCACGCTGAATATGGTCAACAGTACCGTCAACGGGAACACCACCACAGCGGCAGGTGCGCACGGGGGTGGTATCGATTATGACGGCACAGGTACCCTGACTATTGTCAACACGACTATCAGCGGCAACGCAGCGACTGGCTCGGCTTCTTTTGGTGGTGGTTTGCAGGTCACTTCAGGAATCGCCAATATCTATAACTCAACCATCGTTGGTAACGCGTCAACCGGCACGGGTGGCGGCGTAAATGCCAGCGGTTCTGAAACCATTGTAAATACCCTTATTGCAGGAAACACTTCTGGCGCTGGGGCCGCAGCGGGAACCAGTGGCTCTCCCATAGCTAGGGGCGGAGCTGCAGATGATGTTGGCGGTACGGTTGAAGCCGCTATCAACAGTTACTTTGGCAGCAGCGTTGCTATTACCAGCGACACCAATAGCCTGAATAACCAAGGCACAGGAAATTTGTTGCTGGATGATTTGGCCTATAACAATGGCGGCAAGGTGCAAACCCATAAACCGCAAGCGGGAAGTGCACTGCTTGAAGCTGGCAGTAATGCAAGCTTGCCAGCGGATACGTTTGACCTGGATGGCGATAGTAATACCGCTGAGGCACTACCTGTAGACGCCAACGGCAAACAGCGTGTGAATAATATCCTGGACATAGGTGCGGTAGAAGCAAATGCCACCTTGACTGCCTATATTGGCGAGGCATACAGCTTTGTGCCCAGTTCAAGCGACAGCGACGGTGATACCTTGACCTTCACTGCCACTGGTTTGCCCACCTGGATGAGCCTTAACACGGCGACGGGTGCACTCACCGGTATGCCTAGCGCAGCGGATCTGGATGCGAGCTACACCATTGGCTTGAGCGTAACTGACGGTACAGACACCACGCCGCTTGCTGATTTTGTGCTGCAGGTGAAATACAAATCGCTCGATCCAGTGTTGGCAGTACCGGCAGATATCACCCTCAACGCCAAAGCGCTTTACACCCAGGTGAATCTGGCGCAGTTGCTGGGCTTGTCGGCAACCGCCAACCAGGATCAGATAGATACCGCGCTCAAAGCCCTGGCTTCTGATTCAGCCAATGGCCACGATTGTTGTACCACCGCGCCCGAAGGCCTGAATAACGCCAATCGCCTGCTGTTAGCACCGGGTCGCCATCAAATTACCTGGACAACCACCAACGCCCAAGGCTTGAAAGATACAGGTGTGCAAATGGTCGATGTGCGTCCGCTGGTGTCTTTCACCAGGCCGCAGGTGGCTATTCGCGGCAGCCAGGTGAGCGTGCGTGTGCTGCTTAATGGCGTAGCGCCGGTTTACCCGCTGGATATTCCACTGGTTGTGGATTCCGCCACCAGCGCCAGTGCAGCCGAGTACAGCCTTTCCAGCACCTTGGCGCACTTTGACAATGGCGCGCGCGAAGCGAGCATCAAGGTTGACCTGACCAATTTGGGTGGCATGGGTAGCAGCGATCTTGTTATCGGCCTGGATGATCAGACCCCAGCCGGTTCCCCGGTAACCGGGGCCGCAACCGATATCAACAGCGGCATAGTCAACACTCATAAAATCTCCATCGTCGAGGGCAATTCACCACCGGTGGTTAAACTGTCGATTAAACAAGGCGGTGTGGAAACTACATTAATTACCCCCGATGGCGGTGACGTAAGCGTAATGGCTCAGGTTAGCGACTTGAGTAGCGGTGATGCCCACAGCTACGACTGGAGCCCCACCGAAGCGGCGATTCTTGGCGCGGGTACAGCGACAGATGGCAGCCTGGTGTTCTCGCCCGAGGGCTTAACCGGCGTACATCAGTTGCAAGTGACGGTGATGGATTCCGCCGGTGCCAGTGTGGATAGCCAAAGCCTGTTCCTTATGGTGGCCAGCCTGCCGCAACTGCAGGCGAATACCGATAGCGACGGTGACGGCGTAGATGACCAGAGCGAAGGCCCGGGCGATGCCAATAGCAATGGCATACCCAATTACCTGGATAACATGATCACCGACAATATCCTGCCGGAAGTTGGCTTGATTACCGATGGCTATCTGATCGAGAGCGACCCAGGTGTGCGCTGCGGCCTTGGGCGCTTTGCACTGGCTGGCAGTGCCGGTGGTGTACAAGTGCTGGATAGCGAGCTGGGCAGCCTGGCGGGTTTGAAAAAAGATACCAGCTTTAACCCCGTAGGCGGTGTGTTCGACTTTGTTATTCGCGATTTGCCAACGGCAGGCCAGACAGTACGCATAGTGGTGCCCCAGCAAGCGGCAATACCGGCCAATGCGGTTTATCGCAAATTCCAAAATGGCCGCTGGGTAAGCTTTGTAGAGGATGCGGACAACCAACTCTACTCCGCGGCGGGCGATGCGGGTTACTGCCCACCACCGGGTAGCAGTGATTGGCAACCAGGTTTACATCAAGGAGATATGTGCGTGCAATTAGCCATTGAAGATGGCGGCCCCAATGACGCCGATGGCCTGGTTAACGCCGCTGTGGCAGACCCGGGAGCAGTGAGTGTGGCGATTCCGGTAGAGCCGCCACCACCACCGGTGGATCACCAGGTAAAAACCAAAGGCAGTGGTGCCATGGGTAGCTGGATGCTGGCGCTGCTAAGCCTGTTGCTGGTACCGCGTCGCCTGGGCAAAAAACTGCTGCTGGTCGTACTCTCTGGCCTGGGCCTTAGTGCCCAAGCCAACAGCGCTGAACTAGCAATACAGCAGTACAGCCGTCTGGATGTTTTCGCGGCAAAATCCAGTCAGGCACAAACCGACTTGGAGGCTGGCTTAAAAGGCTTCGATGTACAAGTAACCCAATACGACAACAGCCGTACCGCTTACAGCCTGGCCTATGGTTTACAGTGGTCGCCAATGTTTTATACCGAAGTGGGCTACCTCGACCTGGGGGATGTGAAGGTGGATTTCACCGCAGCGGGCGACACCGACTTTGCTGCGCTCAACCGCGCCCTGGAAGCGGAATACCCAATCACCGCACACGGAGCAACTCTCACCCAGGGGCTGATGTTTAAACCGGCAGAGCGTTGGAAGCTATCCACCGAGATTGGTGTGTTCCTCTGGGGTGGCGATATCACCACTAATGATGAATCGGTAAAAC
>JBNLGJ010000033.1:0-2062 GCA_050305995.1 Cellvibrio sp. | reverse complement strand
CTGATCGACCCCTGGACGGTGGAGATTGCCGGTGAAGTGGCTAAGCCGGGTAAATACAACCTGGAGGATCTGCTCAAGGGTGTGGATCTGGAGGAGCGAGTGTATCGCCTGCGCTGCGTGGAGGCCTGGTCCATGGTGATCCCTTGGGTGGGTTTCCCCCTGGCGGATTTGCTCAAGCGCTTTGAACCGACCAGCAAAGCCAAGTATGTGGCTTTTACTACCCTGGAGCGACCCGCCGAAATGCCCGGGCAAAAAAGCGCCTTTAGCAGTATCGACTGGCCCTACCGCGAGGGCTTGCGCATGGACGAGGCGATGAACCCGCTGACGATTCTTGCCGTGGGCTTGTACGGCAAAACCCTGCCCAACCAAAATGGCGCGCCCCTGCGTTTGGTGGTGCCTTGGAAGTACGGTTTTAAAAGCGTTAAATCTATTGTCAAAATTCAACTCACTGAAAAGCAGCCGAAAACCACCTGGAATATGCTGCAGCCGCGCGAGTACGGCTTTTACGCCAATGTGAACCCGCAGGTGGATCACCCGCGCTGGAGCCAGGCGCAGGAGCGGCGCCTGCCCAGCGGTTTGTTTAAACCCAATATCATCCCCACGCAAATGTTTAACGGCTACGCCGAGCAGGTGGCGGACCTGTACAAGGGTATGGACCTGCGCAAATTTTATTAGGTTATTTATTTTTTGGGCTCTAGGTATTTTGGGGCTGGGTTTTGTTGGGAGACTGTTATGCCGGTTGTGTGGCGCCGTGTGTTTATTTTTGTGGTGAGCTTGTTGCCTTTGGCTTGGTTGATCGACCGTATTGTCGCGCTGGATTTAGGGGCGGATCCGGCCAAAACCATTGTGCTGTTTACCGGTAAATGGACTATCTATTTTTTAATCATGACCTTGGCGGTTACGCCTTTGCGCCGGTTGGTGCAGTTTCGCGCGCTGCCAAAATTTCATTTTCGCTGGCTGCAAACCCACAGGCGTATGTTGGGCTTGTTCACGCTGTTTTACGCCTGCTGCCATGTGCTTTCTTATTTGGTATTTATTTTGGGTTTGGATTTCACCCAGTTCGGGGCAGAAATAATTAAACGGCCTTACATACTGGCAACTATTCCGGCGGTGCTGTTGTTGATCGCCTTGGGTGTTACCTCCACCCAGGGCATGATGCGCCGCCTGGGTAAAAACTGGCAGAGGTTGCACAATGGCATTTATGTCATTGCCTTGCTCGCCTGGCTGCATGTTTTTATGCAAGTGCGCTCCAGTTATTTTCACGCTGTACTCTATGGCGCGATCTTATTTAGCTTGCTGCTGATCCGCGCTTATTGGTATTGGCAAAAAAGAAACCAACAAAAAACTAATCGGAAATTGCGCGAAGCCTGATGGTGTTTAATATTCGCCCGATTAATCCCGCTGATGATGAGGCTATTGCCTATATTATTCGCCGTGTTGGCGCTGAGTTTGGTGCGGTGGGTGAGGGCTTTGGTCCAGCCGATGCGGAAGTGGCGGCCATGAGCCAGCACTATCTGGATGAGCACCGCTGCCGCTATTTTGTGGCGCTGCTGGATGAGCAAATCATCGGCGGTTGCGGTATTTCGCCTTTTGCCCATCACCAGGATATTTGCGAGCTGCGTAAATTGTTTTTATTGCCCGCCGCGCGCGGCAGGGGCATAGGCAAGGCATTAACACTGCAGAGTTTGGCCTATGCCAAAGATAAACACTTTCGCCAGTGCTACCTGGATACCCTGAGTAATATGAGCGCGGCGCAGGCGCTTTATTTGCGCTTGGGTTTTGTACTCTTGGCAAAGCCATTGGATGGTGTGGTGCACACCGGCTGTGATGTGTGGATGCTGAAGGATTTGTAACTCGCTAAGGGGTTTGGTTTCACTCTGTTTAATTGGTTTCACCTTGTTTAATTGGATTCGCTGCCTACTATTAACCCGGCGATCAAATATATCGTCCTGACATATTTGATCGGCGCCCTGGAAAATCCGGCGCAGATGCGTAAATCTGCTTGATTTTCCAGGGCTAGCGCCAGCCTTCAGCTGACGGTGGCACATCCCTGTGCCGCACT
>JBNLGJ010000032.1:0-52089 GCA_050305995.1 Cellvibrio sp. | reverse complement strand
CGCGCGCGCGCGCGCCTGGGTGGATGCTTTGGGCGGGTTGGTATTGGCGCTGCCGCTCGTGGTATTTATAGGTTTTAGTAGCTGGGGTTTTGTGCAGCGCTCCTGGGCCATTCATGAAATTTCCACCGACTCCGGTGGCCTGCCGCTGGTCTATTTGCTCAAGTCGGTATTGCTGTTGATGGCGATCAGCCTCAGCCTGCAAATCCTCGCCGAAGTGCTGCGCAATTTGTTGGTGTTGATGAATGTGATTGCGGTGGAAGATGCGGCCGCTAGCGAGGGCGAATCATGCTGATGGAACTGATTCCGCTGTTGATGTTTGCCGCAATCTGCCTGGCCCTGATGCTGGGTTATCCGGTGGCGTTTACCCTGGGTGGCGTTGCGCTGATTTTTGCCAGCGGCGGCATACTGGCGGGTGTTTTTGATCCCAATTTGCTCAAGAGTTTTCCCGCGCGTATCTACGGCATTATGAATAATTTCACGCTGGTGGCGGTGCCCTTGTTTGTCTTTATGGGCGCGATACTGGAAAAGTCGCGCCTCGCCGAAGACCTGCTCGCCAATATGGCCAAGGCTTGCGGGCGCCTGCCTGGCGGCTTGGGCCTGTCGGTAATTCTGGTGGGTGCACTGCTCGCCGCCAGCACCGGTATAGTCGGTGCCACAGTGGTGACCATGGGGCTGATGTCGCTGCCGTTAATGCTCAAGCGCGGCTACTCACCGGCTTTTGCCACGGGCACTATTTGCGCCACCGGCACCCTCGGGCAAATTATTCCACCCTCAATTGCGCTGGTACTGCTCGGCGATGTGCTCTCCAGTGCCTATCAGCAGGCGCAATTAAAAATGGGCGTGTTTAACCCCAAAACTGTCTCTGTGGGCGATCTGTTTGTCGGCGCCATAGTGCCGGGGGTATTGCTGGTCGTGCTGTATATGGCCTATGTGCTGATTAGCGCCAGGCTCAATCCCAACGCCATTCCAGTTGCGCCGCAAAATAGCGCCGAGGAAGAGCCGCAAAACACTGGCAGGTTGCTGCTTAGCCTGGTGCCTGTGTTATTGCTGATCGGCCTGGTACTGGGTTCAATTTTAACTGGTGCCGCCACGCCCACCGAGGCCGCAGGTGTGGGTGCCCTGGGCGCCTGCCTGCTGGCCCTTGTTAAACAGCAGCTGTGCTGGAAGCGGTTGGCTGAAGTGGCGCGCTCCACTACGCAAATCAGCGCCATGATTTTTATGATTTTAATTGGCGCCTCGCTGTTCTCCCTGGTGTTTCGCGGTTTTGGCGGCGAGGAGTTGGTGCACCGCTTTTTCAACCATTTGCCCGGTGGCACTGTTTCCGCTGTGCTGCTGGTGATGCTGGGCATTTTCCTGCTGGGTTTTATTCTCGACTTTATTGAAATTACTTTTGTGGTGGTGCCTATTGTCGGCCCGGTGTTGCTGGCCATGGGCCTGGACCCGATTTGGCTAGGCATAATGATCGCGGTCAATTTGCAGACCTCTTTCCTGACACCACCCTTTGGCTTTGCATTGTTTTACTTGCGCGGCGTAGCACCGGATTCGGTAAAAACCAGCGATATTTATCGCGGTGTAATCCCCTATATCGTTATTCAGTTGCTGCTCCTGGCGCTCATGTCTATCTGGCCTAGCCTGGTAACCTGGCTGCCCACTCAGCTTCAGCATTAATGCACCTGCTGCTGGCGGCAAGAGCAAGCCCGAGTTGCGCTTGCTCGATTAATTTCCCGCCGCCCCTGGTACTAAGCCGGGGCTTGCAGCCGAATCGCTGCTATATGGCTACTATGTGGCTACAAGCGCCACCACAGGCGGCGCTGATTAAGCCAGTGTAAAGCCGCAAACAGCGCGGCCACCATCAACACAGAAAACGCCAGCGACGCCAATGATTCACTGCTGATCCAGCGCAGTAAATGGATTTGCCCCCAATGGCGAAAGGTCTCGCCCTGGTCGCCCCAGGGCTTATCCATTAACGGCCCCAGCAGCCCCGAAATAACAAAGGCCAGGAGTGCATTGGCACCAAAAGCACTGAGCACTCGCCCGGTGCTATTGCGGGGGGCAAGCGCTGCCACCCGCTCCAGTAGCACCAGGGCTAAAAGCGAGACGCCACCGCTGAAGAGCGCAAAACTGCTGGTCCAGATTTTTTTAATCAGCGGAAAGCTGTGACCCCAAATAAGGCCCCCGAGCAGTAAAAAAAGCGCCGCCAGTAACCAGCGCCCCTGGCGCGCAAGCGAGGGGCCGCGCAAGCGACTCTCGCCCACCAATATGCCCAGCAACAGATTAATACAGGCGGGGAAGCTGGACAGCACACCTTCCGGGTCGTAGGTCACCTGGCCGTCGGTCAGGCCCCAGGGCCAGAGGTGCGCCAGCGAAAATATTTCGCGATCCAGGTAGGCGGGCCAGCTCGACTGGGAGTCAAAGGCGGGGGCGGAGTTTCCCGGTGGTGGGACAAAACTCAACAGCAACCAGTAACCCAGGGCGATCACCACGGCGCTGCTGGCTATCCAAAAACTATCAAAGACCAATTTGCCGCGCGCGTCGATTGTCAGGCAGACCAGCAGCAGGCTGGCGCCCAGGCCATAACAGATGCCGATGCGCTGCAACACACCCGGCAGCCGCACCTGGGCCCAGTCGAACTCGGGGAAGGCGTTGAGTAAAATCCCCAGGGCAACCAGCAAGGTGCTGCGCAGCAGGATCTGGCGCAGCAGCAGACGCTTGGGGATAGCCTCACCCAAACGCCGGTGCAGCGAGAAGGGCAGCGCCAGGCCGACACAAAATAAAAAGCTGGGAAAAATCCAATCGGCCGGACTGATGCCCGCCCAGTCGGCGTGATTAAGCCAGGGATAGCGCGCGCTCCAGTCGCCCGGGGTAGTGACCAGCAACATGCCCAGCACACTTAATCCGCGCAGCCAATCCAGGGCCAGCCAGCGCGCCCCTTGGCCTGAGCGAGTTTGAATAGAAGTCACAGGGATTTCCTCTTATTCGATTTATGGAAATGTCGGTGACGCTATTGTTGACTGGTTTCAGCGGAGCTCTCAACCCACCTTAAACAATGGACAAAGCTGGGATAAAACCGCTTTAAGCTGAGCAAAAATGGGCCTTGCAAAGGCTGTTTGTGCGAGTTTACTGCCAGTTTGCCTGGCCTATTCGAACCAGGTGCGACGCGACCCAGAGTCGGTTTACAAAACTGAGGCGGGTATCAGGTTAGTTGTTAACGGGCGGAAACAGTGGTTGGCGTACAAAGCTATACTGACGGGAGGCATTTCCTGGAACCGACCTATGACCCACACTGACAACTCAGGCTCGGGCGACAGTCTCGCCCCCTGCGGCACCCTCACCCTGCAAACTATTACCATGCCCGCCGATACCAATCCCTTTGGCGATATTTTTGGCGGCTGGGTGATGGCGCAGATGGATATCGCCGGTGCCATACACGCCAATGAGGTGGCTCAGGGGCGGGTAACTACAGTGGCAGCGGGCAGTATGCAATTTATGCGGCCTGTCCCCGTGGGGGCGATTATCAGCTGCTACACCTCTACCCTGCACATAGGCAATACCTCCATCCGGGTAAAAGTGGAGGTCTGGGTAAAGAATTTTATGACCCATCAGCTCACCCAGGTTACTCAGGGCGAGTGGGTTTATGTGGCATTGGATGAGTTGGGGCGCAAACGCACTGTCCTTAAACCCTGATTTGGAACCCGCTTTTTTGATCATGGCGCACTAAAAATTCGATCAATGATGGCTTTGCACAACTTGATTTTTGCGAAAAATACAACCTAACATTTTGATTTTACTCAGGTTAATAATTTTCAATTTCACTCCCGCCCGGCCTGTGTGGGCTAATAGCTAAATTCCCTGTAATGTAATTTATTCTCATTACTGCTAAGGTTTTGGCGTTTATTCTTAACCGCGGCCTGTGGGGGCAAGGGAATTGATGTTAAAAGATTCGCGCACCAGCTTTGGCTGGGTCAGCATAGTTATCCACTGGGTTAGTGCCCTGGCCATAGTGTTTTTGTTTGGCCTGGGTGTCTATATGCGCGGCCTGGGCTACTACGACACCTGGTATCACAAGGGCCCCGCATTGCATATCAGTGTGGGCTTGGTTTTTGCCGGGCTTATGTTACTGCGCCTGGTGTGGCGCGCCGCCAATCCGCTGCCGGCGGACCTGAGCAACAACCCCTTGCAAAGTCTGGCTGCCAAACTTATTAAATGGGCGTTTTATCTGCTAATTCTGGTGGTGCTGGTCAGCGGTTACATGATCACCACCGCCGAAGGTGAAGCGGCCGATGTGTTCGGCTGGTTTGCCATTCCCCCGGTCAGCGATTTTTCCGGCGACACCGTCGACCTGGTGGGCAAAATCCACAAATACCTGGCTTGGAGCATTATTGGCCTGGCCATAGTCCACAGCCTCGCCGCGCTCTATCACCATTTTGTCTTGCGCGACCGCACCCTGGTGCGCATGCTCAAACCCGAGAAGTCTTCCTTTCAATAACCTAGGTCAAATAACCTTTTAAGGAGCAAACCATGTTAAAGAAATCCCTGCTTGCACTTTCCGTTGCCAGTATTGGTCTGGCCAGCCTGCCGAGCTTGGCGGCTGACTATGCTATAGACACCAAAGGCGCCCACGCCTCAATTAATTTTGCCGTTAAGCACCTGGGCTACAGTGTGCTGACGGGTCGTTTTGATAAATTTGACGGTGACTTCAGCTACGACGCCGCCAAGCCAGAGGCGAGCAAAATCAGCGTAACTATCGACACCAGCAGTGTTAACTCCAACCACGCCGAGCGCGACAAGCATTTGCGCAGTGGCGACTTTTTGGAAGTAGACAAATATCCCCAGGCTACTTTTGTGAGCAAACAAGTGGTTGCTGGCAGCGATAAAAACCATTTTGATTTGGTGGGTGACCTAACCCTGCACGGTGTAACCAAAAGCGTGACTATCGCCGTGCAAAAAGTTGGTGAAGGCAAAGACCCTTGGGGTGGCTACCGCGCCGGCTTCCAAGGCGAAACCGAAATCAACATGCGCGATTTCAATATTAAAATGGACCTGGGCCCAGCCTCGCAAACCGTTAAGCTAGAGCTGAATGTGGAAGGTATTAAAAAATAATCAGCCACTAAAACGTTTAAAAATAAAAAGGCGAAGCTGTAGTGGCTTCGCCTTTTTTTATTGCGCAAATCTGTGTGGAAATTCAGCCTGCTATGCACATACAGCGGTACTGGCTGCACCTAGGTTCCCTAGCGTTTATTCAACACCGCCAACATCAGCACCCAAAAACACAGCACCAAATTAAACAGTGGAATCTGCAAATCGGCGGGCATGGCGTAAACCACTGATACCGCGGGAATCCACACCAGCCAGTTGGAAAAAATATTGGTGGGGATTTTTATCAGCACAAATTCGCGGGTGAGCGCCTGGCGCGCACCGCTAAAGGAATAGCCCAGCTCGCGCCAGAGATAAATTAGCGCAATGCTCGGTGCTGACCAAAAAGTGCTGTAACCGAATTGATCAACGGCCATTTTGGTTGCAACTGTTTGCAGATTGCCCGCGCTGCCAAACCAATCGTTTTGCAGGCGATAAAAGGCGTCTACTTCCATGCCCTTATAGGCCCAAAACAGGCAGTAAAAAAGCAGCGCCGAGAGCAGCGAGGCTTTGGCCAGGCGACCCGATAACCAGAGATAAACAACCGGCACCAGGCCACCGCAAATGGCGGTGGAAACGCCTGAATAGAAAAAGCCATAGTCTTGTTTGCGCTGGCTAAACCAGGCAAAAGCGGCCTGGGATTGCGGCACAAAAAAATACACCAGCAAAATCGCCAGGGCGAAACACTGCAGAATTAATCCCGGTAAAAAATTTTGCTTAAAGGCGGCGACTATAGCGGTGTGAATTTGCTGCTTCACTTTATTTCCCCAATACACTCAATAACATTTCCAGCGAGAGCCCCACCAGCAGCAGGGCAAACAGTTTCTTCAGCAGCGCCCTGGGCAAACGATGCGCGCAATAGGCGCCAAGCGGCGCGGTAAAGGCACTGGCCGTTGCCATGGCGATCACTGCCGGCCAGTAAATAAATCCCAGGGTGTAGTCTGGCAGGCCGCTGGTGCCGAGGCCATTAACCCAATAGCCGATGGCGCCGGCTAAGGCTATGGGCAAGCCCACCGCCGCACTGGTACCTATGGCGGTGGCTACAGGGACATTGCACCAGAGTAAAAAGGGCACTGTGAGGGTGCCGCCGCCTATGGCCACCAGCGCGGATACGCCGCCAATACCTGCACCTGTGGCCACCAGTGGCAAGTTGCCGGGCAGTTGGCGCGAGGCTTTGGGTTTGCGGTTTACAATCATCTGCACTGCGACCAGCGCCATAAACACAGAAAAGAAAATTGCCAGCGGCCGGGCGGAAAGTTGTGCCGCAATAAAGGTGGCGGCAAAGGTGCCAATGAGTATTCCCGGCGCCAGGCGGACAACTGCCGACCAGAGTACAGCTCCGCGCGTGTGATGGGCGCGCAGGCTGGCGATGGCAGTAGGCACAATCGCCGCCATGGACGTGGCCAGGGCCATATGCACCACCTGCTCGCCGCCAAAGGTGCGGCTGAAAATTATACTGAGCACCGGCACCATAATACCGCCGCCGCCTATACCAAACAGGCCGGCAAAAAAACCGGTAAAGGCACCCAGGGTGAACAACGAAATGACTAAATAAATATCCATAGCGATTGCAAATCGGTTTCTTTGGCGCCAATAAAAAATCCCCAGAGCTTTCACCCTGGGGATTTTTTTAGCGCGCGCGGGCCATTACTTGTTGGCGCGCTTGCGCTCGTTTTCGGTGAGCAGTTTTTTGCGCAGACGAATTGATTGTGGCGTTACTTCTACCAGTTCGTCGTCTTCAATAAATTCCAGCGCCTGCTCCAGGGTGTGACGGATTGGCGGTGACAGGGTCAGAGCATCGTCGGTACCGGAAGCGCGCACGTTGGTTAATTGCTTGGCCTTGGTGGGGTTAACTACCAGGTCGTTGGAGCGCGAGTGAATACCCACGATCTGACCTTCGTAAACTTCCACACCGGCGCCGAGGAACAGGCGACCGCGATCCTGCAGCGGGTGCAGACCGTAAGCCAGGGTTTTGCCCTTAACCATGGAAACCAATACACCGTTTTGACGGCTCGCCACTTCACCCTCTTTAACTGGGCCGTAGTGGTCAAAAATACTGGTCATGATGCCGGAGCCGGAGGTCATGGTGAGGAACTGGCCGCGGAAGCCGATCAGGCCGCGCGATGGGCACAAAAACTCAAGCTTGATACGGCCTTTGCCGTCCGGCTCCATGTTGGTCAGCTCGCCTTTGCGCAGGCCGAGTTCTTC
Source organism: Cellvibrio sp. (assembly GCA_050305995.1). Lineage (GTDB taxonomy): Bacteria > Pseudomonadota > Gammaproteobacteria > Pseudomonadales > Cellvibrionaceae > Cellvibrio. Next base: position 44,748 of record JBNLGJ010000032.1, on the reverse strand, counting down.
CATCACTTTACCCTGGTGCTCTTCTTCAACGTCGATGACTACCTGCTCGAAGGGCTCGTGCACCTGGCCATCGACGATTTTCTTAACCACTTCGGGGCGGGATACGCCCAGCTCGTAGCCTTCGCGGCGCATGTTTTCAATCAGTACCGACAGGTGCAGTTCACCGCGGCCTGACACGATAAATTTATCGGGCGAATCGCCTTGCTGAACGCGCAGGGCGACGTTGGCAATCAGCTCTTGATCCAGGCGGTCTTTGATGTTGCGGCTGGTGACGTACTTGCCTTCTTTACCGGCGAAAGGCGAGTCGTTGACCTGGAAGGTCATGCTCACGGTGGGCTCGTCGATTGACAAGGCTGGCAGAGCTTCAACCGCATCCGGGCTACACAGGGTGTCGGAGATACCGAGTTTATCCACACCGGTAATACAGACGATGTCGCCGGCAAAGGCGCGGTCAGTTTCAACGCGCTGCAGGCCGTGGTAGCCCATCACCTGCAGCACCTTGGCTTTGCGGGTGTTGCCTTCGTGGTCAATCACAACCACTTGCTGGTTGGGCGCCAGGCTGCCGCGGGTGATGCGGCCGATGCCGATAACGCCTACATAGCTGGAGTAGTCCAGGGCGGAGATCTGCATCTGGAAGGGGCCGTCCAGGTCAACTTTAGGCGGTTGTACCTTGTCGACAATCATCTGGAACAGCGGGGTCATGTCTTCGGCGATATCTTCTGGGTCCAGGCCGGCAACACCGTTCAGCGCCGAGGCGTAGATAATGGGGAAGTCCAATTGCTCGTCGGTGGCACCCAGGCGGTCAAACAGGTCGAATACCTGGTCGATCACCCACTCGGGGCGCGCGCCTGGGCGGTCGATCTTGTTTACGACCACAATCGGGTTCAGACCCTGCTCAAAGGCTTTTTGGGTTACAAAGCGGGTTTGTGGCATGGGGCCGCCAACGGCGTCCACGATCAGCAATACTGAGTCCACCATGGACAGAACGCGCTCCACCTCGCCGCCGAAGTCGGCGTGTCCGGGGGTGTCCACGATGTTAATACGGTAGTCATTCCATTTGATGGCGGTGTTTTTGGCCAGGATGGTAATGCCGCGCTCGCGTTCCTGGTCATTGCTGTCCATGATCAGGTCGCCGGTATCTTCGCGGCGGTCGAGGGTGCCGGACTGACGCAGCAGCTGGTCAACCATGGAGGTTTTACCGTGGTCAACGTGGGCGATGATGGCGATATTGCGCAGTTTTTCGATGGCTGATTGGTCTGTCACGTGGGATTTCTCTTGGGGTTGTGCCCTGGAGTGCAAGGCAAGGGATGCATAAAAAGGCGCGCATTATACCCATCTCACCCCTACACAGGAATGAAAAAGGGCAGTTTATTTGCACAAAAAATCATCGCCCTGGTCGGGGCTAGCCAATAATCCAACGGCTGGCACTGCTCCAGCGGCGGCGAATGGTCAGTATTAGCAGGAGGCTGCCGTAAAATTGGAAGATAAATATAGCGGCACTAATCGCCAGTGCCGCGCCCGCGCCTCTGGGTAGTTTCCAGCCCAGTTGTTCGCCCAGGTCCACCAGATTGCCTACTGCCAGGGACAGCAGCGGGTGGACAAAAAACAGCGGGAAGCTTAGCTCTGCCAGCAGGCGCAGGTGATTGGCCAGCCGCCCTGGCTGAATTTGGCGGCAGAGCGCCAGTAGCAATAAGCAGAGGCTCAGCTTTTGTACCAGTTGCCAGTCCAGCCCATGCCATACCAGAGGAAACTTGTGGTAGTTGCCCACATGGGGGAACACATAGGTTTGGATGACCAGGCTGGCGATAGCAGCTATAGCGGCTGCTATCAGCAGCGGAGTTTGCTGGCGTTGTAACTCTTGCTGATACTGGGAGAAAAGCATCCCCATCAGATAAAACGGGGTGAAGTAAACCAGCGATTGAAATTGGTTGATATTGGAATCTGGGCGATGCACAACCAGGGCAATAAGCGCAAAGCCAACTAATAGGCCCAGTTGCCAGCGCCAGCTGAGGCGGATGTAGGCAACATGCAGTGGCGAACAGGCAAAGGTGAGCAAGATAAAGGGGATGTACCAATGAGGGAAAAGCACATAGCCGTTGCGCAGCGTATACCAGCAGTTGCGCAGTATCACCGATAGTGGATGACCATCAAAAGCCCAGCCGATTGAGAGAAAAACCAAGCCAATGGTAGAAATGGCGATAAAGGGCACGCCGATCTGCAGCAGCTTTTTGCGCATAAAATCGCGGTAGACAAAGCGCGGGTAAAACACCCGGTGGAAAAAGAAGCCGGAGATAAACACAAATACCCCGGTGCCGCCGCGGAGAATATTTTCCAGCAGCAGCGGGAAGCCTTTTTCCGATAAATATACAGAGTGGCCCAGCACGATAAACACTATGGCCAGGGCGCGCAGGTAGTCAAACTCGGCCAGGCGCTGGCGTTGAACGCCTAGCGCCTGGGCGGGCAGTGGATTGTTGGTCATGAATTTTTGCGGCTCAAAAAAGAGCGCGAGCTGGCTTAGATGGCACAGGCACTGCGCGGTTCGGGGCGAAACACGCCCACATTGCTATGGCCCGCATCCTTGAGGTTGGCGGCGTGTAATTGGCTCATCACGCCCTTCTGGCAGTATAGATAGTAGGTTTTATCCGCGCTCAGTTGAGTAAATTGTTTGTTAAGTGAGTAGAAGGGAATCTTTAACACTTCCACACCCTCAAGTTTAAGCGGCTTGGCTTCCTCTTCGTCCGGGTGGCGAATATCTATGACTACCGCTGGCGCCTGGACATCACCTACAACCGGCACCGAGAGGTCGGTGTCCAGCTCGGCGACCAGCTCATCAATATTTTGTGCGCGGCGCTCGGCAATGGCGCGCTCCAGCACCGCAAAATCAAAATTGGCCTCCTCCCTCTCCACCTTGTGCATACGCGCGCGAGTGGTGGGGTTGACCGAGATGACCCCGCAGTATTCGGGCATGGAGGCGGCAAAACTCTCGGTGCCGATTTTGCGTGAGATATCGATAATCTCCCCCTTGTCCATGGTCGCCAAGGGGCGCAGTACCAGCATATCGGTAGCGCGGTCGATACAGTTGAGGTTGATCAGTGTCTGGCTCGACACCTGGGCGACACTTTCGCCGGTGACCAGTGCCGGAATCTCCAGTGACTCGGCCACTTGCTCCGCCGCGCGCAGCATCATCCGTTTGAGCACCACGCCCATATAGGAGTTGTCGACCTTTTCCAGAATTTCGCGCACCACATCCTCAAAGGGCACAGTGACGAATTTGACTCTGTGACTGGCTCCGTATTTGTTCCACAGATAGTAGGAAACTTCTTTAACGCCTATCTCGTGGGCGCGGCCACCCAGGTTAAAAAAGCAGTAGTGGGCGCGCAGGCCGCGCTTGATGCAGAGATAGGTGGACACGGTGGAGTCGAAGCCGCCGGAGATAAGTGACAGCACCGGGTCCTGGGCGCCCAGGGGGAAACCGCCCAGCCCCTGGGTTTTGCTGGTCAGCACCCAGAGGCGCTCATCTTTGATTTCCAGCGGCACAATCACATCCGGCTTGTGCAGGTTCACCCCCTTGGCCTTGGAATGTTGCAACAAGCCGCCGCCCACATACTGCTCCGCCTGTACCGAACTGAAGCTGTGTTTGCCCACCCGCTTGGCGCGCACGCAAAAGGTTTTGCCCTCCAGTAGCTCGCCCCAGTGGCGCAGGGTATTTTGGAAAATGGACTCCAGATCGCCCAGTGGATAGTCGTGGATCAGGGCAAAGTTGGCGATGCCCGGGGTGCGCGCCAGCACTTCAGCCACCTGATTGGTGATATGGCTATCGGCTTCGGGGCAGCGAATTTCAATTTTTTCCCAGTCGCGCTGCACATCTATGCCAACCCCCAGATTGTTTAGTAACACCCGCAGGTTATCGCGCAGTTGCTTAATAAAACGCTTACGCACAGGTGGGCTTTTGATGATGATTTCGGGGAAGACTTTGACAATAAAATGCATGGAGCAGGCCTGATGTGTCGCCCTTTGCTAGGGCTGCGGGTAAAAACCACGCATTATAAACCAAAGCCTGGCGGCCTGGCGTGTGCAGGCAGAATTGCTTGGTGCAGTTTCGAATGGGTCAAGCGCAATTAAATTTTACAAATTTGATGCCTTGGACCGCTTGACTGGATTCCGTCCGCGCGACTAATGTGGCCTCGAAGTTTGGCGCTGTCAGTTGATAGAATATGTATTGCACCAATATTGGTCGTTTTTATTTTTTGTGCACCAATATTGGGATTTGTGTTTGGGTGAGGGCTGTTAAAAATCTGCCAAACCCTTATTTATCAAGGGGTGTTGCTATTTTCCCTAAATGGCATATATTTTGCCCCGTTTCTGACACCCTGAACTCGATTGGCTCACCGAAATGAGACGCGAGCTGCGGATGAGGGAATTCTTTCGATGGTCGTCTCTCGCGTCTGTCATCCGTAATAATGAATTTTAAACTGTAGCCAGCCGGCTATTTCAACTTGGAGGCATTCAATGTCTAAGACTTTAGACCTGATCAAGCAACACGAAGCCCGCTGGATCGACCTGCGCTTCACCGATACCAAAGGTAAGGAGCAGCACGTTACCTTCCCATCTACCGTAGTAAACGATGACTTCTTCGTAAACGGCAAGATGTTTGATGGTTCTTCTATCGCCGGCTGGAAAGGCATTAACGACTCAGACATGATCCTGATGCCGGATGATTCCACCGCTGTGCTTGATCCTTTCTACGACGAACCCACCATTATCGTTCGCTGTAACATCATTGAGCCTTCAACCATGCAAGGCTACGATCGCGACCCACGCTCTATCGGCCTGCGCGCTGAAGAGTACCTGAAGTCTACCGGTCTGGGTGACGTTGCCCTGTTTGGTCCAGAGCCAGAATTCTTTATTTTTGACAGTGTGCACTTTGCCTCTGGCATGGGTGGTTCTTTCTACAAAATCAAGTCTGAAGAAGCTGCATGGCAGTCAGGTGATGACGTTGAAGGCAAGCACGGCCACTCGCCACGCGTAAAAGGCGGCTACTTCCCCGTAGCGCCAATCGACTCTCTGCACGACCTGCGCGGTGCCATGTGTAACGCCATGGAAGCCATGGGTCTGGAAATTGAAATTCACCACCACGAAGTGGCCAACGCTGGTCAGTGTGAGATTGGTGTAGGTGCCAACACCCTGGTTAAGAAAGCGGACGAAGTACAGATCCTCAAGTACTGCGTACACAACGTTGCTCACCAGTACGGTAAAACCGCTACCTTCATGCCTAAGCCACTGATCGGTGACAACGGTTCTGGTATGCACGTTCACCAGTCTTTCTCTAAAGCTGGCGTTAACCAATTTGCTGGCGATGCCTACGCAGGTCTGAGCGAAACCGCTCTGTACTATGTTGGCGGTATCATCAAGCACGCCAAAGCGCTGAACGCTTTCTGTAACGCTTCTACCAACTCTTACAAGCGTCTGGTTCCAGGCTTTGAAGCACCAGTAATGCTGGCTTACTCTGCTCGTAACCGCTCTGCTTCAATCCGTATTCCTTACACCGTAGGTGCCAAGGCCAAGCGTATTGAAACCCGCTTCCCTGATCCAACGGCTAACCCCTACCTGTGCTTCGCGGCTCTGCTGATGGCGGGTATCGACGGCGTGCAGAACAAGATCCACCCGGGTGAGCCAGCAACCAAAGACCTGTACGACCTGCCGGAAGAAGAAGAAGCGCTGATCCCAACCGTGTGCGCCTCTCTGGAAGAAGCGCTGCAGTCTCTGGAAGCAGACCACGAGTTCTTGACTCGCGGCGGCGTATTCAGCAAAGACTTCATCGAGTCTTACATTGAGCTGAAGCGCGGCGACATCCAGCGCGTAAACATGACTCCACACCCAGTAGAATTCGAACTCTACTACAGCGTGTAATGAGTCGCGGTTTTGTCGAGTTATCGGCAAAACCGACAAGCCTTACGGCAAAAAGCCCGCCCGGGAAACCTAGCGGGCTTTTTCTTTGTCCAATGAGCGAGTAATCTCGCTGAGCTTGGTCAATGAGGAGTTTTGTATGCGCTTGCTGATATCGCTGTGCCTGTTGATCTGTTCGCTGGGGGCGGCGGCAGAGGTTTATAAAACCCATGATAAAGATGGCAACGTGATTTACACCGACAACCCCAATACCGCAGGTGCGGAAAAGGTTGAGTTGCGCGAAATTAATACCGTCCCTGGTGATACTCAGCCGCCTGTTGCAGAGCAGGGGCAGTCAGTACCGCCTGCGCAGGAGGAGTTTAGCTATCAGTTGCGCATACTAAGCCCGCGCAACGATGTGAGTATTCCTATAGGTCAGCGCGATTTGGCTATAGCTATTTCCTTAACGCCCGGGCTGCGGAATGGCGATGTGCTGGTGTATTACCTGGATGGCGAGCTGATTGAAGAGAGCCAGTCAACCAGTGTCATAGTGCGCGAAATTCCCCGCGGAACCCATGTGGTCAGTGTTGAGGCTATGGATGCCAATGGTCTAAGTTTGGGCACTTCTGGGGACGTCACTGTGAACCTTATGCGACCACCCGCAAAAATAAATGCATCACCAAAGCCCAATTGAATTGATGCGATCTGTTTTGGTGCATCAAAAAAAGCACTATGCTCTTTAATGAACCCTCCGTTCCGCGAAAACTGCGACTTTCGGAGGGTTTTTATTTTGGTTCGATTATTGCAGTAACTATGCTGCCCATTGTCGAGGCGTCTCAGAGAGCAAGTGCTGGTGAATTCACCTGATATCTATAAATCAATCCTGGATAGTCTAAGCACCGCTATTGTGCTGGTTGATAGCGATTTGCTGCTTACCCATATGAATCCTGCAGCGGAAGCGCTGTTGGCGATGAGTTGTGAGAGCAATACCGGTGAGCCTATTACCTATTTTTTTCACGAGTCAGAGGAAACTGATCATCAGTTAAAGCTGGCTGCCGTTCAAGCTAACCACTATACCAAACGCCATGCCGAGTGGCGTCTACTTAGCGGTGGCCATGTCACGGTTGACTATACCGTCACCCCCTTTGGCGATCACGATGGACTGATCATTGAAATTCAGCCTATAGATCGCTTGCTGCGTATTAGTCGTGAGGAGATGTTGACTGCCTCTCACGAAACTACGCGCAATTTAATCCGCGGCATGGCCCATGAGATTAAAAACCCCTTGGGTGGGATACGCGGCGCGGCGCAATTGTTGGCGCGCGAGCTGCCTAACACCAACCTGACTGAATACACCAGTATCATCATTGATGAGGCGGATCGTTTGCGCAATCTGGTGGATCGCATGCTCGGGCCAAATCAGTTGCCGCAGTGGCAATCGATTAATATCCACGAAGCCATTGAGCGGGTGGCGAACATTATCAAGGCAGAGAGCTGCGATGCTATCAAGCTGATTCGCGATTATGATCCGAGCATTCCCGGCTTACAGGGCGATAAGGAAATGCTGATTCAGGCACTGCTCAACATAGTGCGCAATGCCATGCAGGCACTGCTTGAGGCGAATGTAAAAAACGGTGTAATTCAACTGCGTACCCGTATCCAGCGCCAGTACACCATAGGGCGCAAGCATCACTCGCTAGTGTGTCGTATCGACATTATCGATAACGGCCCGGGGATTCCCGCCCACATCATCGAAAATATTTTCTACCCCATGATTACTGGTCGCGCTGAAGGCACTGGCCTTGGCTTAACCATTTCGCAACACCTTATCCATCAACACCACGGCCTGATTGAGTGCCAGAGTGAGCCGGGCAACACCCGCTTCACCCTCTACCTACCAATGGAAGCGCAACATGCAGAAGTCTAACAAAGTCTGGATTATTGACGACGATCGGTCGATTCGCTGGGTGCTGGAAAAGGCCCTGCAGCAGGCCAATATTGAAACACGTGTATTTGATTCGGGTGACTCCGCCATGAATCAACTCAATCGCGATACACCGGATGCCATCATCAGTGACATACGTATGCCTGGGACTGATGGCTTGGCGCTGCTTAGCAATTTGCATGCAACCCATCCGGAAATTCCGATCATTATCATGACTGCCCACTCGGATCTGGACAGTGCGGTAGCTGCCTATCAGGGCGGAGCCTTTGAGTATCTACCCAAGCCGTTTGATGTGGATGATGCCGTAGCGGTTACCCAGCGTGCCCTGGCCCATGCAATGGAGCAAAAATCTGAGCAGGCGGCGGATAATTCGCTGGAAACCAACACCGAAATCATTGGCGAAGCGCCGGCGATGCAGGAGGTTTTCCGCGCGATTGGTCGTCTGTCGCAATCCAATATTACGGTGTTGATTAACGGTCAGTCGGGTACAGGTAAGGAGCTGGTAGCACGCGCCCTGCACCGCCACAGCCCGCGCCGCAATGGCCCCTTTATCGCACTGAACATGGCGGCAATTCCCAAAGACCTAATGGAATCTGAATTATTTGGCCACGAAAAAGGTGCTTTTACCGGTGCCGCCGCACAGCGCCAGGGGCGCTTTGAGCAGGCCAATGGCGGCTCGCTGTTTCTCGATGAAATTGGCGATATGCCAGCGGAGACGCAAACCCGTCTGTTAAGGGTGTTGGCGGACGGCGAGTTCTACCGAGTGGGCGGCCATACCCCGGTTAAAGTTGATGTGCGTATTATCGCCGCGACCCACCAAAATCTGGAAAATCTGGTGGCCGAAAATCGCTTTCGCGAAGACTTATTTCACCGCCTGAATGTGATTCGGATTCATATCCCCAAGTTGGCCAACCGCCGCGAGGATATCCCTAAATTAGCGCGTTTCTTCCTGCATAAAGCCGCGACCGAGCTGAATGTAGACCCTAAAGTGCTGTTGCCGGAAACCGAGGAGTTTTTCTGCTCCATGCCCTGGCCGGGCAATGTGCGCCAGCTGGAAAACACCTGTCGCTGGATTACCGTCATGGCGTCGGGGCGCGAGGTTCATATTGAAGATTTGCCGCCGGAATTGCTCGATCACAAAGAAACCAGCACCCCGGCAGACGACTGGGAAAAAGCCTTGCGCCACTGGGCCGACCAGGCGCTGGCCCGCGGCCAGCATCAATTGTTGAGTGAAGCTGTGCCCACGTTTGAGCGGGCACTCATAGAAACTGCACTCAAGTACACCGCCGGGCGCAAGCGTGATGCTGCCAATCTGCTCGGATGGGGGCGCAATACGCTGACTCGCAAGCTTAAGGACTTGGGTATGGCGGGTGGCAATGACCCGGATGGAGACGACTAGAATCTAGCCTTTTAGATTAATTACTAACAGCGCCGGGCTAAGTGAAAACTAGCTCGGCGCTGTTGTTTTTAGCAGATGCTTCTCCAATTTGCAGGTGGAGACCCTAGGGCAAGTTTACCTTGGTGATAAATCTCACAGTTCATAATACTGACTATAATCTCTCGACGGCATTATAAAAACTAACCGCAATGGCATTCTCGACGACTTTTGACGGTACCAAAAGTACTGGATTAGTTAGGATTAGGCTTGGTGTTTATAAAAACTTTAAAACTTATCCAGCTAAAGACATAAAAATAACTGTCGATAAAAAATATTACGGCTCTACCGCTCAAGCTTCGGGGGGAATATGCTACAAAAATCTCTGCGCACCAAACTGATGATTTGGCTGGGTATTACCATGGTGGTAATAGCTCTCCTGGTCGCCTTCACGAACTACACAATTGCCAAAGGTAAGTTGCAGGCTGAGCTGGACTCGGAAACCAATGCCATGATTGAGCTGACCAACAGTTCGATTCTGGAGGCGGTATTTGCCTATGATTTCCAACAGATTGAAGCCATCGCTAAGTCGCTGGTAAATACCTCACTGGTAACCTCAATCCATGTTGTTGATCAGCGTGGCAAAGAGCTGGCCAGTGCGGTAGATAAGGATAAGAGTCGCAATCAGCTGGTACGCAAAGCCATTCCCATTGTTTATAACGGCACCACTATCGGCAGTTATGACATCACCTTCTCAACCCAGGACCTACAGGAAACCCTGAGCAGCCAGATCAAAACCAACGTGTTTACTCTAGTCGCGCTGCTGCTGGCGACACTGATTACTGTCTACTGGTTGATGGGCTCCATGGTCATTGCCCCGGTAGCTGAAGTTACCCGTTCTCTGTCAGCTATCGCCGATGGTGGCGGCGACCTGACTCGCCGCCTGCCCACCCACAGCCAAAATGAAATCGCTGAACTGGCACACAACTTCAACCGGGTGATGGAGCATATTGCGCTGATAATTCGCAATGTGATTCAGGTAAATGAGAAGGTGCGCAGCAATGTCACTACTATGGGTAGTGCCACTGAAAGTACAGTGAACTCCACTGCCCAGCAATTGCGCGAAATTGAATTGGTTGCTGCTGCCGTAGAAGAACTGTCCGCTTCGGCCAGCGAAATTGCACACCATGCTGGCGACACTGCTGAGCGCACCAATGCCACCAGCATTTTGGCTAATGAAGGCAATGAAGTGGTGAGCTTGTCATTGGAAAACGTCAATCGCTTAACCAGCCAAATTGAGTCCACAGCGCAAAAAATTCAGGTCCTTAAAGATAGTTCCGTCAATATTGGCTCGGTCATGGAAGTGATTCGTACAATTGCGGAGCAAACCAACTTACTGGCACTCAATGCAGCCATTGAAGCGGCGCGCGCTGGTGAGCAGGGGCGCGGGTTCGCTGTGGTGGCAGATGAAGTGCGCTCGCTTGCGCAAAAAACCCGTGCATCCACCGAGGAAATTGAATCCATTATTGTGCAGCTGCAACGCGCCGCCGACGAGGCACATCAGGCGATGAATACCAGTACTGCCTCGGCGCGCGAGACTATAGATACAGCCTCAAAAGTGGGTTCTGCACTGGATAAAATCCGCAGTAATATCACCATTATTAATGATATGAATCATCACATTGCTACTGCGTCCCACCAGCAGAGTTCGGTGGCGAATGAAGTGAGTAAAAATATCACCGCCATACATTCGCTGTCGGAAACTGTGGCGGACAATGCGCAGGTAGTTAACGCTAGCGGTGCTCATTTGATAAACGAATCTGCCGAGCTGAAGAAACAAATCGATAGTTTTAAGGTGTAGGTTTCGCGCAAAAGAAAAAGCTCCGCATTGCGGGGCTTTTTCTTTTGCGCGCGTTGGAATTACTTAAACGGCAACAGCTCTGCTGCCTCGCGACTATAGGCCTGTACCTGGATGGCCTCCTGGGCCATGGCCTGGGCAATAGCCTGATGAAAACGCGCATCCGCTAGCCAGTGGCAGGAGTGGGTGAGCACAGGTTCAAAACCGCGGGCGATTTTGTGCTCGCCTTGGGCGCCGCCGTCGAAGCGCTTGAGCCCTTTTGCCAGAGCGTAATCTATGCCCTGGTAATAACAGGTTTCAAAGTGCAAAAATTGATAGTCGGCGCGGCAGCCCCAGTAGCGGCCGTAAAGGGTTTGGTTGTCGCGAAAAAAGAGTGAGACAGCTATGGGTACTGGGTCGTCACCCTGATAGGCCCTTATCAGCAGCAGGTTGCGCGCTAGGGTGCGGCCCAGTTTAATAAAGAAAGCCTCAGGCAGATAGCCTGCATGGCCGCTGCGCTTAAGGTAGGTATCGCGATAAAACTGATAGAACTCCGCCCAGTCGCTGTCGCTGGTATTTTCCCCCTCGCACCAGTCAAAGTGGATGCCCTGTTCCTGCAGCTGGCGTCGCTCCTTGAGAATATTTTTGCGCTTGCGCGAGTTCATGCTGGCGACAAACTCAGCAAAGTCGGCATAGCCCTGGTTAAACCAGTGAAATTGGCAGCCGAGGCGGTTGAACATGCCCTGGGCTCGCCAGAGCTCTGCCTCTTCGCCCAGAGGAAAGAGGCAGTGCCAGCCAGATAATCCCTGCTCGCTACAGTAGTGGCGCAACCAGTAGGCCAGCTGATCCATGCCCAGGTCATCCGGCAACTGGCCCAGCAACCTGGGCCCCTGGCAGGGGGTAAAGGGAATGGCGCAAATCAGCTTAGGGTAGTAGTCCAGCGCATAGCGCCTATAGGCATCGGCCCAGCTCCAGTCGAATACATATTCGCCGTAGGAGTGACTTTTGATAAAACCTGGCAGGGCGGCCAGCAGCTGGCCCTCCTGCTCGATCAGCAGGTGCTGCGGCTGCCAGCCGGAGGCTTGGCTGGTGGCGCCGGATAGCTCCAGGCAGGCGAGGAATTCATGGCGAACAAAAGGGTAGTCGGCTGGGCAGATGCGGTTCCAGTCAGCGACGGCAACGGAGGTAATGGACTTAATAAAGCGATGGCTAATCAATATATGTACCTTGCCCTGGAGAGTTGTCGCCAATTAGCTGAGCTTATTCCGCATCTGTCAAGCTAGTCAGGGTTGACTCAACACAGTAGAATCCGGCCATCCTAGTAACCTTTGGTAAATGCATGCCTGCGTCCGATAGCGACCCTGAGCGGCAAACTCAGCGTCATACGAGCACAAGCTTGTCGTCTTTATTGCTGGCAAACCTCTCGCAATTCTCTGCCGATCGCGTCAGTCTGCGCGATATTGTGCAATCTCTTGGCCACCGCTCCTTCGGCTTTATCCTGCTGTTATTTGCCCTACCCAATTCCCTGCCGATTGTTGGCATTCCCGGGGTTTCCACCATTACCGGCTTGCCACTGCTGTTTGTCGCCCTGCAAATGATGCTCGGCCAGCAACGGGTGTATTTGCCCGCGTGGCTGGGGCGGCGTTCGCTCAAGCGCGACAATCTGGAAAAGGCCATTGGCAAACTGGCACCCTGGCTGCAAAAACTGGAGCGCCTGCTTAAACCCAGGTTGGATTTTTTGACCCGTGGCATCGCTGAGCGGCTGCTCGGTGCCCTGGCGGCGCTGTTGGCGTTTTTTCTAATTCTGCCGATACCACTTGGCAATTTACTACCCGGCTTGGGTATTTTATTTATCGCTCTGGGAGTCATTGAACGCGATGGTCTCTGCGTGCTGATTGGCTTGGTGCTGGCAGTGGCCAGTGCGTTTTACCTCAGCAGCCTGATATGGGTGGCTCTCCAGACGCTGGCCTCTATGATTGAACATTTTTTGGGCAGTGCAAGCTAAGTTCAACTTGGGAATTAAATACTGATGAAATTAATAGGAAGTGAAAACTAATGGGACTGGAGTGGATTGCTGACCCCAGCGCCTGGCTGGGGTTGTTGACCCTGGTAGTGCTGGAGATAGTTCTCGGCATAGACAACCTGATTTTTATCGCCATCCTGGCCAATAAGTTGCCCGAGCATCAGCGCGACCGCGCGCGCGTTACCGGCCTCAGCCTGGCGTTAATTATGCGTCTGTTGCTACTGGTAGGGATTTCCACCCTGGTGGCTCTAACCCAGCCGCTGTTTACCCTGTTGGGGCGGGAGATTTCCGCGCGCGACCTGATTTTGCTGCTCGGGGGTGTGTTTCTGTTGTTTAAGGCCACTGTGGAAATTCACGAGCGCCTCGAAGGCAAGATTCAAGCGCACCAGGCGACCCGCGTGCACGCCGCCTTTTGGGCGGTGGTGGCGCAAATTATCGTGCTGGATGCGGTCTTCTCCCTGGATGCGGTGATTACCGCCGTGGGCATGGTGGAGCATGTCGAGGTGATGATGGTTGCGGTGGTCATCGCCATCTTTATCATGATTATCGCCAGCAAGGCGCTCACTGAATTCGTCAATCGCCACCCCACAGTAGTCATGCTCTGTCTTGGCTTTCTATTGATGATCGGCTTTAGCCTGGTTTCTGAAGGCTTTGGCATCCACATTCCCAAGGGCTATCTCTACGGCGCCATCGCCTTCTCGGTGTTGATCGAGGTTTTCAACCAACTGGCGCGCTCCAACCGCACCCGCCATCTGATTGGCGAGCGGCCACTGCGCGATCGCACCGCCGACGCCGTGCTCAAGCTGCTTGGCGGGCGCAGCGATGCCGACGAAGTGGGTGCCGATATAGCCGCTATGGCCAATCCCGAAGGGGAGGAACTGGCCTTTGAACACAGCGAGCGGCATATGATTCGCAGCGTATTGCAGCTGGCCGAGCGCCCGGTGCAGTCGCTGATGACACCGCGCCCGGATATCGTATGGGTGGATTCGCAAGCGACCCCAGCAGAGCTTTTAGAAATCCTGCAAACCACACCGCAAACTCGCCTGCTGGTGGCGCGTGAAGAGCTGGACAACCTGCTCGGCGTAGTGCAAAGCCGCGACCTGCTCACCGCTGCCCTCAGCAACCAGCCGCTCGACCTGTCCAAACTTGCGCGCGAGCCGCTGGCCGTACCCGAAGGCACCAGCGCGTTAAAAGTGTTGGAAATGTTGCGCCAGCAATCCCTGCCGCTGGCTATTGTGATTGACGAGTACGGCAGCATTAAAGGGGTGATTACTACCAGCGACCTGCTCGCTGCCATCGCGGGCGAATTGGCGGATACCCAGGATGAACCCTTAGCGGTGGAGACTGAGCAAGGTTGGCTGCTGGATGGCAGCTTGCCCTTGGACCAATTGGAGGAACAGTTGCACATTAAACTTGAGCACGAGGAGGGCGATTACTTCACCCTCGCTGGTTTGTTGTTGGAGCAATTGCAGCATGTGCCGGTAGTGGGTGAAGAATTGCAATTGGCCAGCTTCAACTTCCGTATTACCAGTATGGAGGGGCGACGCATACATCAGGTGCTAGCGGTACGACTCGTACCCGAAGAGCAGTTGCAACTGTTGGAGTAATTCCCGGCGCTGGTCCAGGCTTAACTGGTGCTGAATTGCGCCAGTAAAATTTTTGCAAAAGCTTTGTGTTGCGCGATGCTGTTCATTCGCCGTTAGTTTTCAATCCCCGATAATCCGCCCGGTAAAGGCCCTGCGGTCTGACTGCCTGGGCAATCTCATTGTTTGTTATTAAGGAATCCCTATGAAACTCACCCATCTCTCTGCGGCATTGATTTTGGCTGGCGTTACCGCCGGCCTGGCCCAGGCGCAAACCATTAGCTACAACCAGGCATCAGCGCAATATTCCAATCAACATCTGGACGACTCCGGTTGTCATCAGAGCGGCATAACTCTCAATGGCTCAAAAGCATTGGATAATGATTTTTTTGCCCTTGCCAGCGTATCTGACCTGTCCGGCAACAAAGGCTGCGGCGCTACCTCCCTCGCGTTGGGCGCAGGTATGCACACGGTGTTTGGGGCGGATTCTTCGCTCTACGGCACCCTGAGTTATGAAAATATTTCGGTTGAACATGGCACTGGCGATTCGGGCCTGGTAGCCGCTGTTGGCTTGCGCGGTTTTGTCAGCCCCGAACTGGAGGCGCAACTGGAATTGGCTCATCACACCGCCTTTGACGGCGACACCCAATTGAGCCTGGCGGGCAACTACTGGATCAACCCCGGCTTTGCCGCCACCGGCCAGGTCGCCCTCGGCTCAGAAACCTCAAGTATCAGTGTGGGGATTAAATTTAATTATTAATTTTCGGCGGGTTCTTTCACCCGCGCTATCAGCTCGGGCAATTGCGTGCGGTTGGCAATTTCTGCGCGCAATTGCTTTAGGGTGTCTTGTTGATCATCGCGATAAAATAAGTTATACGCCTCAAAAGGAATTAATGTCCCATCCGGCTGGGCTATGTGAATGCAGGATTTTTTAAGCGCGCGTATATCCAGGTTGACCGCATCCATAAATTGCACAATGAGTACCCGAAACACGTTGTTGTAATTCAAGCCGGGGGCATCCACCTGGGGCAGGCAGCACATTAATTCCGATAAGCAGTTGGCTTGAGACTGCGGCGAATGGTTGGTGGAAAAGAGCGTAAAAATTTTATCCTTGATACTTGGCTCCCGCTCAAAAACTATTGTATTGGCCTCACCGGCCAAAAGCACATCCGGTGTCAGATAGCGTGTAAGCGGCTGCACCTGGCCATCGATTTTTAGCGCGTAGCCCATCGCCAGCGTGTCCGGATTGCAGGGTACGGGAACTATATCCTCCAAGGTAAACAGGGCGCTCTGCTCTGCGATTCTGCGTCTTACCTCACTCAGTGTCAGGCGATTTTTAGCTGAAAAATTTTCCACCCGGCCAGCATCCTGCACCGGTTGCAGAGTCACCCCGCGCACACAGGGTTGCTGCAATCCAAATTGGATGACCTCGCCAATCTGATCGTCATTTAAACCGCGCTTAACAGTCATTACCAAGGTGGTGGAAATATTGTGAAGATTGAGCTGGGCCAGTGCCTGCTGGCGGATGCGCGTCAAATCGGCACCGCGCAACTCCTGTAGAACCTCAACCTTGAGCGAGTCGAATTGCAAATATATTTCAAGCCCCGAAGCATAGCTGGCCAAGCGCTCGACAAATTCAGGCTCCTGCGCGATGCGAATGCCATTGGTATTAATCATCAGGTGTTTAATCGGTCGGGCCCGCGCGGCGTCGAGAATCTCCCAAAACTGGGGATGCAAAGTTGGTTCGCCGCCTGAGAGCTGCACTACGTCTGGTTCACCCTCATTCGCCACAACCGCATCGAGCATGGCAATAACCTGCTCCAGCGAGCGATGGCTCAAACGCTCAGGCCCGCTGTTGGCGTAACACACCGGGCAGCGCAAATTGCAGTGGTCTGTGAGTTCGATAATTGACAGGCAGGAGTGCTGCATATGGTCGGGGCAGAGTCCGCAATCATAGGGGCAGCCGTAGGTCATGCTGGTATTAAAGCGCTGGGGCATCTCCGGTGGTTTGATGTAAATTTCGCGCGCGCGACGATAATAGTCCACATCGTCACTCATCAATACTCGCTCAGTGCCATGATTCGGGCACCACTTGTCCATAAAAACTTTGTCATCTTTAAATAGAATTTTCGCTTCTATTTGACGCAAGCATTGACTGCAAACAGAGCTGGTGGTGTTGTAAAACAAATAGGGGCGAACTTTGCGGTTCATGGGGTTGCTCCATGCCATGGTGCGTGCCAGCGTTTTAAGGCCCTAAATACAAGGGGAAGGTAAATAATCAGTGCGACTAGACACAACCATTGAATGCCGCCCATCCCCAAACCAAAATCAAATGGAATAGGTTTGAGAAAATCGATTAGCAAGCGCCAGACTAGATAGCTGCTGAGCATAAATTTAAATGCCAGCCCGGGTTCGCGTGCCAGAGTTGGCTGCAGTTTCTCCAGCAGCCACCAAAGCCAGAGTACAAAAATAATTTCATAGGCTTGGGTCGGGTGACGGGCTATGCCATCGCCAAAGTCGACGCCCCAGGGCAAGGCGGTTGGCGTGCCAAAGGTTTCGTCATTCAGGCCGGCAAAAAAGCAGCCCAAGCGGCCGATAGCAAGCCCCACCAGAATAGGGCTAACAAACAGATCGCCCGTCGACGTGGTAATGCCCGCATATTTTTTACTTAACTCTACGCCCAGTAAACCACCCAGGAGTCCGCCTACAATTGATTGCCCCTGCAATATCAACAAGGGATTGGCAAAAAGTTGTTGCCAGTGTTGTGGGTGCTCAAGCCAAAAAAGTGTTTTGTTGCCCAGACCAGCACCGAGCAGGCACCCCAGCACAACTGCAAAGTTGCCGGCAGCAAAAATGCTTTGCTGTGAGGTTTTGCGTTTTAACCAGCGGTAGTAGTAAGCGCCCAGCGAAATGCCAAGCAGCTCAAATAACTGATGCAAAAAAACACCTTGCTCCGGCGGAATTTGCAGTAGTAAATGTGCACCAGACATTGGTGGGTAACTTTAGCCGGCAAGGCGAAAGTCGAGCAGCCCGCCCCAGCAGGCGGTGTAAACGCAGACTACAACAATGCCGGTAACCAGCAGTAACTTGGTGGTGGGGGACAGCGAATCCGGGTTGGCTGATGCCGGCAGCGTGGAGCGATTTTTAGTAAGCCATAAAAGGGCGTCCACCACTGCCCAGATGCAGAGTGCTACCATCAAGGCACCAATAGCAGGCCAGGCTGTATTGGCGCCAAATAAAAACAGCGAGCAGAGGCCACCGCTAAATAAAAATGCCAAACTTAACAGTAACGCGAAAATTTTTTTGCCCATGTATTTATCCTCCTTTTGCATGGAATTACTTTTAGCTAGCCGCCTCAATCTCCTCACTCACCATCAGCCAATTTTCTTCTGTTTCTTCCAATTGCGCGGCGAGTTTATTTTGCTCCGCCAGCAGCTCCTGCATCTTGGCTTTGTTTTTTTCCTCGTAAATACTTGGGTCGCTCAGCAGGTTTTCCACTTCGCCCTGGCGCTTGTGGAGTTTTTCCAATTGCGCTTCCAGGTTTTTAAGTTTGTTGGTGAGTGGCTTTAACTGCGCGCGCTGTGCCGCTGATTGCTGGCGCTGGGCTTTTTTATCGACTTTGATCTCGCTGCTGTTGGCGGCAGCGGCGGCTTTTTCCTCGGCGCTGGCTTGCGCGCGCTGCTGCGCCAGCCAGCGGTAGTAGTCCTCCAGGTCGCCGTCGAATTCTTCGACTTTGCCCTGGGCTACCAGTAAAAATTCGTTGACCGTGTTGCGTAGTAAGTGGCGATCGTGGCTGACCACAATCACCGCGCCTTCAAAATCCTGCAGCGCCATGGTCAGCGCCTGGCGCATTTCCAAATCCAGGTGGTTGGTGGGCTCGTCGAGCAGCAGCACATTGGGTTTTTCCCAGGCGATTAACGCCAGCGCCAGGCGTGCTTTTTCGCCGCCGGAGAAGTGGGTGATGGGCTCAAAGGCGCGGTCGCCTTTAAAGTCAAAACCGCCGAGGAAATCGCGAATTTCCTGCTCGCGCGCCTGGGGTGCTTTGCGCTGAATATGCAGCGCGGGCGAAGCGTGAATGTCCAGCGCTTCGAGTTGATGCTGAGCAAAATAGCCCAGCTTGAAATGTTCGCCGTTGGTGCGCTCACCGGCGAGCAGCGGCAGGTTTCCCGCCAGGGTTTTAATCAAACTGGATTTGCCCGCGCCATTGGGGCCGAGCAGGCCGACGCGGGTCTCGGGCACTATGCCCAGCTCGACGTTGCGCAAAATAGTTTTGTCGCCATAGCCAATTTCGCCCTGGGTAATGTGCACCAGGGGCGTGGACATTTTTTCGGCGCAGGCAAAGGTAAAGCTGAACGGCGAATCCACATGGGCGGGCGCAATTTTTTCCATTCGCTCCAGCTCTTTAATCCGACTCTGCGCCTGGCGGGCTTTGGTGGCCTGGGCGCGGAAGCGGCGGATATAGCTTTCAATATGGGCGATGCGCTCCTGCTGCTTGTCAAAACTCTGCTGTTGCTGCGCGAGTTTTTCGGCGCGCTGGCGCTCGAAGGCGGAGTAGTTGCCGGCATAGTTGTCGAGTTTTTGATGCTCGATGTAGACAATGCGATCCACCAGGTTGTCGAGGAAGTCGCGGTCGTGGGAGATGATCACCAGGGTGCCCGGGTAGCGCTTGAGCCACTCCTCCAGCCACAGGGTTGCATCCAAATCCAGGTGGTTGGTGGGTTCGTCGAGCAGCAGCAAATCCGACGGGCACATCAGCGCCTGGGCGAGGTTTAAGCGAATGCGCCAGCCGCCGGAAAAATCCGTCACCGGCCTTGCGCCATCGCCAGGGGCAAAGCCCAAACCGTAGAGCAGCTGCTGCGCCCGCGCCGGGGCGGTATAGGCATCAATATGCTCCATATCGCTGTAGAGGTGCGCGAGCTTGTCGCCATCGCCCTGGGCGGCGTCTATCTCCCGCTCCAGGCGGCGCAGTTCGCTGTCGCCATCCAGCACATAGTCGAGGGCGGTGCGGCTGGTGTGGCCCACCTCCTGCGCCATATGGGCGGTGCGCCACTGTTTGGGGATATCGACCGAGCCGGTATCGCTCGCCAATTTGCCCAGTAACATTTGGAACAGGGTGGATTTACCGCTGCCATTGCTGCCGATTAAACCGACTTTTTGGCCCGGGAAGATTGTGAGGTCGGCAGAGTCCAACAGGAACTTGGCACCGCGCTGCAGGGAGACATTCTGTAATTGAATCATGGCGCGCATTCTAGCAGACTTGCCGCAATTCCCCGCTAGCGAGCCGCCTGTGAACACAACAAATTCTCTGTGGGATTTCTCCCTTGATATTTACGCCCAGCCGGGCGTGGCCGAGCAGTGCCTGGCGCTGCAGGATGACTATGGTGTGGATGTAAATCTGTTGCTGTGGAGTTGCTGGCTGGAGCGGCGCGGACAGATTTTATCTCCATCGCTATTAGTTGAGGCTGAGGCGGCTGTGGCTGACTGGTCGCAACAAACAGTTCAGCCGCTGCGCTCGCTCCGGCGCCGACTCAAATCCCATTATGGTGTTGAGAATAGTGACTGCGAAGCGGTGCGCGAGGCAATAAAAGCGGCGGAGCTAAAGGCAGAGCAATATCAACAGCAGTTGCTGCAGCAGCTGTCACCGACGCAGGTGTCAGCGGCACGGACTACTGGTGAAAACTGTCGAATTTACCTTGCGAGCTGCCAGTTGAGCGACTCTCGTACAGATGCTTTTGTGGAGCTAATCGCGGTCGCACTAGCCGCTGCCAGTTAGTGCAGCGGTGGTGCGGCGCGCAGCAAGGAGTCCAGTTGATCAATCACTTCGCACCAGTCAGAGTCTTCCTGCCAACTCTCCTCGATAAATTGGCGCTGCGCCAGAGTCCAGAAGCGCGCCTGTTTTAGCGAGCCTCTTTGCCCCAGTGGGTGGCTGAAAATAAAATCATCTATGGCGTTGTCGTCGCTCTCCAGGCCTAGTTGGTCGAAGAGGTTTTCCAAGGTGTGAGTCTGGGCGTGATGCATGGTGAGTCCTCGCTTTTTTAACCGGGCGTTGGGATGCATTTGAGTATGGCCCAGGGGCGAGCTAGGGTTGAGATAAAGAGATTATAAAAAAGGCGCTTTAAGTAATTAAAGCGCCTTTTTACGTTAAGCCTGAGTTTACGTTAAGCCTGAATTAAAGGCCTTGGTTGTGGTGACCAGGGCTTACTCAGCTGCAGCTTCAATGCTGGTTACCACAACATCAACGGCCGCCGCGTTAATTGGCTGCTCCGCTACGGGCGCTATTTCTGCAATGGCAGCAGCCAAAGGCGCAGCTACAACTACTGGGGCTTCTGATTGGCTTGGCGCTGGTGCGGCGGCTTTGCTCGCAACTTTCACTGGTGCTGTTTTAACGCGGGCTTTTTTTGTGCTTGGCGCTGATTGGGTCGCGCTTTTGGCGGGCGCCTTGGTGGTCGGCTTCGCCGCTTTAGGTTTGGTTGTGGCGGCGGGTTGTTTTGCCTCAGCGGTTACTGCGACCGGGGCAGTTTCTGCTTTCACTGGTTTAGCGGGTTTGCTCTTCACAACTTTTTGGGCTTTAGTTGGCTTGGCCGTTTTTGGGGTTGCTGCAACTACTGCTGGGGTTGCGGCGGCTTTTTCCGCCTTTTTGGTCTTGTCTGCTTTGTTTGCTTTGCTGGATTTTTTGGTGGCCTTGGCGGCTTTTTTGCTCAGGCCTAATTCTTTGGCTACGGCCTTGGCAAAGTGCGCGGCAGTTTTGCGCGCAACCTTAAGCTCATCGACCAATTTTTTAGCCGCAGCCAAGGCTTTGGCTTGAACTTCTGCCTCTTTTTTCACCAGCTGTAAGCGGGCCTTGGCGGCGGCAGTTTTGGCGCCTTTAGCTACCAGGTCGGCAACCTTTTTAGCGGCACTAGCCGCTGATTTTTGTGCTGCGGCCAGGGCTTTTTCCGCAGCGGCGAACTCTTGCTGGCGCGCCTTGTCCAAATCCGCGCTGATTTTGGCAATCGATGCTTCCAACTCTGCAATAGCGTTCTTAACAATTTTTTTGGCGGCCATAAAGGTTTCCTGTGCAGTAAAAAGATCAGTTGAGTGGACGATGGATGGACACGAGAATTCGTTTGCAAAACGCGCAGATTGTAGCTGGCCATTACTAAAAAGGGTATGGGTTGGCGGTGTTCAATTCACTTGTCCGGTGCAGATAGTCACGACACTTGGCGATAGTTGTAGACACTATGGATTGCAGTGGCGAAAGCTGAGCAAAACTTGGGGAAAAGGACACAAAAACGCTGGGAAATTTCGCCCTTGGCAGGCTCTGGGGGCGCAATTTCCCTCTAACTTGGTATACCATGGCCCCTGCTTTGGCGCAGCAGTGCGAACAGCTGATAGCAGCCCTGGCTAGCAGGCCGGGCCAAATACGAAAATGATTACAAATAAAGGTGCATTATGTTTAACAAACGTTTACTGGTTCTCGGCCTGGTGGCCGTTTCTGCAGGTCTGGTGGTCGGCTGTAAAGATGACGCCAAGAAAGCGGACGACGCTACCCAGCTGACTACGCTGGAGCAAAAGGCCAACTACATTATCGGTCAAAACATTGGTCGCAATCTTAAAAATGGCGGCCTGATCATCGAGCCTGATGCTATGGCACTGGCGCTGACCGATATCCGCGATGGCAAGCCCTCTCGCATCAGCGACGAAGAAATGCAAAAAATCATGCAGGAAGTGCAAGAGAAAGCCATAGCCAAGCAAGAAGAAGAACAGAAGAAAGTCAGCGAGGAAAACCTGGCTAAAGGTAAAAAATTCCTCGAGGAAAACAAAACCAAAGAAGGCGTAATGACCACCGAGAGTGGCCTGCAGTACAAAGTGGTTAGTGCCGGTACTGGCGCCAAACCCAAATCAACTGACACTGTGACTGTTAACTACACAGGTAAGCTGATTGATGGCACTGTGTTTGACAGCTCTGAGAAACACGGCCAAGCGGCTACCTTCCCACTGGATGGCGTTATCCCAGGTTGGACGGAAGGCCTGCAACTGATGCCAAAAGGTTCGAAGTATGAGTTCTATATTCCCTCAGAGCTGGCCTATGGTTCTGGCGGTCAGGGTCCAATCCCTCCTTCATCTACGCTGATTTTTGAAGTGGAATTGCTCGACATAGCTGCGCCAGAAGCCGCTGCCAAATAAGCGAACTCCGGCCATAAAAAAACCCGCTTGATGCGGGTTTTTTTATGGGGGAAATTTAAACGGTTAAATTAGCCGTTGACCAATTCCCGGTGGCAAGTGTGCAACACCGAGATCATACGATCTTCGGCGCTAAAGCGGGTTTCGAGGACTTCGCCCAGTTGTGACAGATCCGGAGTGAGGCTGGCGAGGTCGTCTGTCTCCAGATATTTGTCATTAAAGTCGAGTATCAGTTCGGTGGTTTTGTCGACCTGGTTGTAGAGTTTGCCGGCTTCTTGCAGCGCGTCTTCATCGTCAAACTCGCGGCCTTCACTCATCAGCTTGTCGTATATCTCAAAGTGGCCAGCAGAGACATAATCCACCAGGATTTGGCACAGGGTGCGCAGCTGTTCGCCGCGTGAGCCGTCATTTTCTGGTGCGGTATCTTTGCTGCTGAGGGCGCAATACTGCACCAGCATCTGCTGGCGCTCTTCCAGCCAGCGGTCGATGATCTCGCTGACACCACCCCAGCGCTCTTTGGCATTTTTACAATTTTCTAGCATGATTTTTCCTGTTTTTAGTCACTACTTTTTGCCGTTACCTCTGGCCACATAGGACAAGGTCTGAGGCCGCCACAATAGGCCATCTTCCCCGGCAGGGCAAGATGGCGAGGTTATTTGCGTTGTGGTACCTAAGCTTTGCGAACAGCTTGGAATATATTGGTGAAAATTAAGCCTATAAATGCCATAAGCGACCATTTGGGAATGCTTAAGCCAAATACTTTTTGTACTTCGGCGCAGCTGCCATCGCCTTGCAGCAGGGCTTGGAATACATCGTAAAGTGGGAAGTTCTCCAGCATATAGGCAATACTGGCGCCACAGGCGGGCACTTGGTCGGCGGGCAGGCTCTGTAGCCAAATTTGACGTCCGGCAAAGGCGGCACCAGCAATAGCACTGGCAATGCCGAGAAGGGCATAAATGCGTCGGCCTAGGGTTTTAGGATTATGCAAAAAGGCCAATAAGCCCATTAAACCGGTGAGAATAAAAAAGATGCGCTGGGTAATGCACAGGGGGCAGGGTTCCAGCTTCATCACGTGTTCCATATAAACGGCGGCGAGAATCAGGGTGACTACCGCGAGAAAAATTGCCAGGTTGGTTGATCGTATGCTTGGCATCTTGTGTCCTTAGGAGTGGGCCTTGGGGTTGTAAGGCGGCTTATGTTATTTAAGCTCGGCAAGCCGAACCAGTCTTTTGCTCTCAAAGTGTCATTTTTTGCGACTCAATGGTCTATGCTAGGGCCTGTTACCCCTTGTTTGAGGGCCTTGGATTTGGCCAGGATCGACAAGTTTCACCTATTGGATTGAATTTATGAATAAATCCCGCATCAGCTCGGCTTTAGCCTTGATGGCCTGTTTGGCCAGTAGCGAGCTTTTGGCTAACTCAGGCGGCAATGCGCCAGCCGAAGGCATTAATTATATTCCGGTCAGCCCGCCGCTGGTGGTGAATTACGGTGGCCCCAACCAGGGGCGCCCTCGCTACATTAAAGCCGAGCTTTCTATTCGCACCGAAAATGCTGCTGATGCCACTGAGGTGATGCACCATTTACCGCTAATTCGCGACAAGCTTATCAGTTTGATTAGCGCGCAGAGTGAAGAGCAGATCAGCTCCTTAGATGGTAAGGAAAAACTGCGCGAGCAGGCTTTGCGCGAGATCAATAGCGCTATACATGCGGTGGAGTTTGGTGCGGGCGACGCCAAAGCATCGGTGGCACAACAGGCAGCAGAGGGCGAGAGCCATAAAGCTGATGCTGAACATGGCGGTCACGGCGAGGGTGAAGCCTCTACTCACGGCGATGCCCCAGCCCATGGCGATGCCTCCGCTCATGGCGATGCCAAAGACGATCACGGTGAAGCCCACGCAGGGCCAGCGTCGGATTTGTTCTTTAACAATTTCGTCGTGCAAAAATAAGCCTGGCGCCATGGCATCGGATTGGGAATTTGTCGCTTATCTTCTGGATCAGATGCAGGGGGCCGGCAATTTACGCCAGCGCAAGATGTTTGGTGAATACGCTATCTACTGCGATGACAAGGTGGTGGCACTGGTGTGCGACAACCAGCTATTTGTGAAGCCCACTGAGGCTGGCAGGGCCCTGGTGAATGCTGCCGGTGCCCTGCGTGAAGCGCCGGCCTACCCCGGCGCCAAGCCCAGCCTGTTGATTGAAAGCCTCTATGAGGACGGCGATTGGCTGAGCCAGTTGATCCGCAGCACAGCCTCTGAATTGCCAGCGCCAATCCCCAAAAAACCTAAAAAATCCAAAGCCCTCGGCAACTGAAACCTTGCGCCGCGCGCTAACAGCCGCAGCTGCAACCTCGGTATTGCGTGTAATAGTTCGCCAGGTATTCATCAAACGATTGCTGGCTTTGCGCCTGCTCCAGTGCGGCCTGATCGGCCAGCGATTGATGCACCATCTCGCTGTAAATCCGGCTTGATTCAGTGCTGAGGGGCTGGCTGGCAAAGGTTTGACTATGGGTTTCAGCCAGGTGTTGACCCAGCTGGTTAAAGCTGAGTTTTGATTCACTCATAGCAGCCAATACTTGTGCCGAAGGGGTTAGCTCCGGTTGGCTGAGTTTGGCCCTCTGCTGGGTCAGGGCGCTGGTAAAGCTATCGCTGCCATAGGCGGCATCCAGTAGCTGAGCGCAGGTGGCCATCTGCTCCATTAGCTCGCCGGCCCAAACCCCCAGCGGCAGGCTGGAGTCTCCCGTTAGCAGTTGCAGCTCGGGCTTGCGACCGCAGCTCACCACACGCTTTTGGTTTTCCTGGATGTTGGCGAACTCGCGTGCGTTTGTGGCGGGGCTGGGGCTGAGAATGCAAAACAGCAAAAAGGCATCCATCACCCGGATCTGCTCGGCAGTAATGCCCAGCGGTTCAAAGGGGTTGAGGTCGATGCAGCGCACTTCCACATATTCCACCCCGCGCAGGCGCAGTGCCTGCAGCGCTGTTTCGCCGCGCTGGCTGGTGCGCTTGGGGCGGATGCTGGAGTAAAACTCGTTTTCGATTTGCAACAGGCTGGTATTGAGCTGCTGATACTCGCCCTGGGCGTCTTTGAGGCCTATAGCCTCGTAATCCGGGTGGCTTTGGGTAATGGCACCGCACAGGGTTTTAAGGTAGTCGCTCAGGTTGTTGTAATTCACCAGCAGCGCTTTTTGCGCATCGCTTTGGTAGCCCAGGTCGCCCATGCGCAGCGAGGTGGCATAGGGTGAGTAGAGGGTTTGCGGCGCGTCGGGGAAGGGCTGCAACTGGTGGTCGCGGCCCTTTACAAAGCAGGCGGCCACAGCGGGCGAGGCGCCAAACAAATACACCAGCAGCCAGAAGTGACGGCGAAAGTTGCGGATCAGGGCGAAATAGCGCTCGGTTTTAAACTGCTGCAGGCTCTGGCTGTCGCCCACCTGGGTTTGCAGCGCGCGCCAAAACTCATCCGGCAGGCTGAAGTTGTAGTGGATACCGGCAATAGTTTGCATAGGGCGGCCATAGCGGTGGCCAAGGCCCAAGCGGTAGACGGTTTTCATGCGCCCGGTATTGGAGCTGCCATAGCGCGCCACCGGAATCTCGGCGTCCGTGCCCAGGGCGCAGGGCATGCTGGCGGGCCAAAGGCGCTCGCCGCTAGGGGCCAGCTCGCCATAGGTAAACTGGTGAATTTCTTTCAATTGCTGCAGTAGGGGTTCTATCTTGTCGAAAGGCTGGGTAATAAACTCCAGTAGGGCTTCGCTGTAGTCGGTGGTGATATGGGGGTGAGTCAGCGCGGAGCCCAGGCCAATGGGGTGATCTGTCTGTGCCAAAGTGGCCTCAGGGGTCACTCTCAGGCTCTCTTTTTCCAGGCCGCGTTTAATACCGCTGAGGCTGCTATTGGCGGTACCGGCAAATAACTCCAACAGCTCTGGGGCCAGGGGCATGATATGAGGCAATTGCTAATCCTTTGGCCCGAGGCGAGCCGCAAAAAGTGGTATAAACCCTGCCCAGTTTAGCAGGGTGATGTTAGGGCTGTGGGGCAGTTTCCAGTTGGCGACTACTGAGGGGCGCTGGCTGTGTCAGCTTCTGCTGAAGCGGCTTCAGCGGCGACACATGTCGCTTCCTCAAACAGATCTTTGCCTGGCTTGGGCAGTGGCTCAGGTAGATTGTCTGGATCAAGGGTTGGCAACCCCTTCTCATTGGCACTGCAGCTCACCACCTTAATGCGCTGGGTGTAATCCTTGGAGCTGGCTTCAAACATCTGGTTTACCGCTTCGTCTTTGTGCGCGGTTTTATAAAGCGCATTCACATCGCGACCATCCACCCACTGGTTTTGCTTGCCCAAAAACAGTTTGTCCTGGTTTTGCAGAATAAATAGCTCGCTCATAACCCTCTCACTCTTCAACTTGCTCGCACTTCAACTTGGCCTGCCGCATTTACAATGCAGGCCTATGTGGGGGCGGATTCCCATGAGTTCAAGGTTGACACTTGTAACAAAAAGCCATGCCTGTGGCTGGGCTTTGGCACTGGATACCAGCGCGGGATCAGGCCTCGTTACCGGGTTTGCCGATGCTGGCGAGGATACCGCCATCCACGTAGACAATCTGGCCGGTAACAAAGTCAGAGGCTTTGGCGGCGAGGAAAATAGTCGCGCCCTGAAGGTCGTCCGGGTCGCCCCATTTGGCTGCCGGGGTGCGGTTGATGATGAAGTCGTTAAAGGGGTGACCATGGACACGAATTGGCTCGGTTTGGCTGGTGGCAAAATAGCCGGGGCCAATACCATTTACCTGCACATTGTATTTGGCCCACTCGGTGGCCATGTTTTTGGTGAGCATTTTTAAACCGCCTTTAGCTGCAGCATAGGCGCCCACCGAATTGCGCCCCAGCTCGCTCATCATCGAGCAGATATTGATGATCTTGCCCTGGCGGCGCGCCACCATTGTGCGCGCTACCGGGCGGGTCATGGTGAACACGCCGGTCAGGTCGATCTTGATTACCTCTTCAAAATCTTCCAGTGACATTTCCAGCAGCGGGGTGCGTTTAATAATGCCGGCGTTGTTGATCAGTATATCCACCGGGCCGTGATCGGCCTCGATCTGCGCTACGGCGGCGTTCACCTGATCTTCATCGGTCACGTTAAATCGGTAACCAAAGGCTTGAAAACCCTGGCTGCGGTAATAGTCCACCGCCTTGTCAATTTTCGCCTGCGAGGAATTGCCGTTGATAATTAATGTGGCACCGGCGCTGCCCAGGCCAGAGGCCATAGCCATGCCCAGGCCGTGGGTGGCGCCAGTAATCAGCGCTAGCTTGCCGGTTAAATCAAACAGGGGATGCATCATGGTTTTAACTTAATAATTACAATGTAAACCTACAGATATCGCCCTATTTAAACCCTTTTTACTCTGTTTGAACATTATCCAAATACTATTAATCCGGCGATCAAATATATCGTCCTGACCTATTTGATCGGCGCCCTGGAAAATCCGGCGCAGATGCGTAAATCTGCTTGATTTTCCAGGGCTAGCGCCAGCCTTCAGCTGACGGCGGCACATCCCTGTGCCGCACTATTAATCCGACAATATTCATCGCCGGATTAATAAGCATCCTATTGTTGTGCTGAGTATTAGCATTTTTGAATTTTATGATTGGTGACCAGTGGCGCCTTTTTCTCCCCTAGGTTTGGGCCGGGTTAAAAGGTTAAACTCAAGGGCGGCTGGCGGTTTAAGGCGAGACATGCGGTTTAAAGGGCGGCAATCGGTTAAAAGGGAGGCAAGCGGTTCAAGGAAAGACAAGCGGTATCAAGGCCATAGGTTCAGTTAACGAATGTAGAGAGAGATCAGTGTGAGCAGCATTATTGTTTTGCATGAGCGCGATAACGTGGGTATTTGTAAGGTGGCGCTTCCTGCGGGTGTCCTGTTTGCCGAGCGGGATGTCACCCTCCTGCGCGCTATTCCCGCCATGCACAAGGTCGCCGTGCGCGACATCAAGCAGGGCGAGGCCATTCTGAAATACGGCCAGACCATTGGCTTTGCCAGCCAGGCTATTCCTGCCGGTGAGCATGTGCATGTGCACAACTGCGTTATGGGCGAGTGGGAAAAAGATTACGGCTTTAGTGAAGAGGCCAAGGCCACAGAATTTGTGCCCGCAGCGCAGCGCGCCAGCTTCCAGGGCTACAAGCGCGCCAATGGCAAATACGGCACGCGCAATTATGTGGGCATTATCACCACGGTTAACTGCTCGGCCACGGTGGCCAAGGCCATCGCCCAGCACTTTACCTTTTCCGGCGAGCTGGAGCAGTTCCCCCATATCGATGGCGTAGTGGCCATGACCCACGACTCCGGCTGCGGTATGCGCTCTGACGGCGAAGGTTATGAAACCCTGCGCCGTACCTTTAACGGCTATGCCCGCCACCCCAATTTTGGCGGGGTGATGATGGTGGGCCTGGGCTGCGAAACCATGCAAATCCAGCGGGTGATGGAAGAGTGCGGCCTTGCGGATTCCAAAACCTTTACTGCTTTTACCATTCAGGATGTGGGCGGCACTCGCATCGCCATTGAAAAGGGCATTGAAACCCTGCGCGCCATGTTGCCGCTGGTAAACCAATGCCAGCGCGAGACGGCGCCCGCGAGCGAATTGGTGATCGGCCTGCAGTGCGGCGGCTCCGATGCGCTTTCGGGCGTAACGGCTAACCCGGCCCTGGGTATTGCTGGCGATATTCTGGTGCGCCACGGCGGCACTGTAATCCTGTCGGAAACGCCGGAAATTTTTGGCGCCGAGCACCTGCTCACCCGCCGCGCCGCGTCGCCCGCCATTGCCGAGAAGTTGTTGGAGTGCATCGACTGGTGGAAAGACTACACCGCGCGCAACGATTTTGAATTGAATAACAACCCCTCGCCCGGCAACAAGGCGGGCGGCCTCACCACCATTATCGAAAAATCCCTGGGCGCCCAGGCCAAGAGCGGCTCCACCAATCTGGTGGATGTTTTCAAATACGCGGAAGAGATCACCGCCAAGGGCTTTGTGTTTATGGACAGCCCCGGTTACGACCCGGTTTCGGCCACCGGCCAGGTGGCCTCGGGGGCGCAAATCCTCTGCTTTACCACCGGCCGCGGCTCCGCCTTTGGCTGCAAACCGGCGCCCAGTATCAAGCTGGCCACCAACTCCAAAATCTTCGCCCATATGAACGAGGATATGGACCTTAACTGCGGCAAGGTGCTGGATGGCGAGGTTAGCCTGGAGCAAAACGGCCAGGAAATTTTTGAGGAGATTCTGGCGGTGGCTTCGGGTAAAAAAACCAAAAGCGAACTGCTCGGCTATGGCGACAACGAATTTATTCCCTGGAAGATAGGCGCTGTGGTTTAAGCCGGGGCGCAGATAGTTTTTCACCAAGCTGCTAAAGTTTTAATTAGATTTTTTCGCGACCGCTCGCGGTCGCCATAACAATTAAGCCATGGCAATAAAGCCCCGCGACTTTCAACCCCGTGGGGCACACCGACTACAAAGCAGATATCGGCAGTTCTCTGGGCCAGTGCATTGCGAGAAGCTTTTGCTCCAAAAATTCATTGATCGTTTGCTCAATCAAGGGGACTGCTATGAGACTTGCTATAGCCAAAGAGCGGCGCGCCCACGAAAGGCGCGTTGCCGCCACGCCGGACACCGTCAAAAAATTAATTGCCCTGGGGCTGGAGGTCGTAGTGGAGGCCGGTGCTGGCGATGCCAGTCGCATCAGCGATGCCGATTACCAGGCCGCCGGTGCCAGTATTGAACGGGACCCGGCGCAGTTGTTTGGCGGTGCCGATATTATTTTTAAAGTGCAGCGCCCACTGCTTGCCGGTGAAGGTGAACTGGATGAGCTGGCGCTATACCCGCGCGGCGCTGTGCTTATCGCCATGCTCGCTCCCTACGCCGACCCCAAAGCGCTGCAGGCCTATGCCGATGCCGGTATTAGCGCCATAGCCCTGGAGTTTGTGCCGCGCATTACCCGCGCCCAATCCATGGATGTGCTCAGCTCGCAGTCCAACCTCGCCGGCTATCGCGCGGTGCTCGAAGCCATAAATGTTTACGACCGCGCCATGCCCATGATGATGACCGCCGCCGGCACTATTGCCCCGGCGCGGGTGATGGTGCTGGGCGCGGGCGTGGCAGGCCTGCAGGCAATTGCCACGGCCAAGCGCCTGGGCGCCATCGTCAGTGCCACCGATGTGCGCGCCGCCTCCAAAGAGCAGGTGGAGAGCCTGGGCGGCAAATTTGTGATGGTGGAGTCAGAGGAAACCAAGCAGGCGGAAACCGCTGGCGGCTACGCCAAAGAGATGAGCGACGACTACAAGCGCCGCCAGGCGGAACTGGTGGCAGAGACCCTGAAGAAGCAGGATATCGCCATTTGCACCGCGCTGATTCCCGGCCGCAAAGCCCCCACGCTCATCAACGATGAAATGGTGCACAGCATGCGCCCCGGCTCGGTGATAGTGGACCTGGCGGCAGAGCAGGGTGGCAATTGCACCCTCACCAAACCGGGCGAAATTGTGGAGGTAAATGGGGTGACCATTATTGGCCTGTTTAATATCCCCAGCCGCTTGTCGGCCGATGCCAGCGCGCTCTACGCCAAAAATCTGCTCAATTATTTAACGCCGCTGATGGATAAAGAAACCCGGCAGCTGGCGATTAATTGGCAGGATGAAATTGTCGCCGCCTCCACCCTGGTGCGCGACGGCGCCATAGTGCATCCCAATTTCAAACCCAGCGATTCTATTAACGCCAGCGTCGCTTAAGCAGCACACCGCCTAAGTAACAGTGCAACCTGAAATAAGGAGCAAAAAATGGAAGCGCATTTTGTCTCTCAGCTGTCGATTTTTGTGCTGGCGATTTTTGTCGGCTACTACGTGGTCTGGAGTGTAACGCCAGCCCTGCACACGCCGCTGATGGCGGTAACTAATGCAATTTCCAGTGTGATTATTGTGGGCGCGCTTATCGCGGTTGGCCCCGCCGGAGTCACCCTTTCCAAGGTGCTTGGCTTTTGCGCCATGGTGCTTGCCTCCATCAATATTTTTGGTGGCTTCACCGTAACCCAGCGCATGCTCGCCATGTACAAAAAGAAAGACAAAAGCCAATAAAAATCACCTGGGTAATTAAATTATGAACGCTACAGCTCAGAGTTTTACCTCGCTCGCCTATCTGGTGGCTGCGGTGATGTTTATCCTCGCCCTGCGCGGCCTCTCCTCACCCGAAACCTCGCGCCGCGGCAATATGCTCGGCATGCTGGGTATGCTCATCGCCGTGGGCACCACTATCCTCAGCCCGGCGGTCACCTCCTACGGCTGGATTTTTATCGCCCTGGCCATAGGTGCAGCGATCGGTATTTTTATTGCGCGCAATATCGCCATGACCGCCATGCCGCAACTGGTTGCCGCCTTTCACAGTTTGGTGGGCCTGGCCGCTGTGTTGGTGGCGGGGGCGGCTTTTAATAATCCTTCCGCCTTTGGCATTTTATCGGCAACGGGTGAAATATTCGTCTCCAGCCGTATCGAAATGGGGCTGGGGGTGGTGATTGGCGCAATTACTTTTTCCGGCTCGGTAATTGCCTTTACCAAATTGCAGGGGCTGATGTCGGGCAAGCCGATTGTGTTTGCTGGTCAGCATCTGCTCAACGCACTTATAGGTGCGCTGATTCTGGGGCTGATCATTTATTTCTGCCTGCACCAGGCGCCCTGGGTGTTTTGGGGCATGACCGCGCTGGCCTTTTTAATTGGCTTTTTGCTGATTATTCCCATCGGCGGTGCCGATATGCCGGTGGTAGTCTCCATGCTCAATTCCTACTCGGGTTGGGCGGCGGCGGGCATAGGTTTTACCCTCCATAACGATGCACTCATAGTCACTGGTGCGCTGGTTGGCTCGTCCGGGGCAATCCTTTCCTATATCATGTGCAAGGGCATGAACCGCTCCTTTTTTAACGTGATTCTCGGCGGATTTGGCGCCGATGCCACAGCGGCCGCGGCCGGTGGTGCAGGTGAAGATCGCCCGGTAAAACAGGGCAGCGCCGAAGATGCCGCCTTTATTATGAAAAGTGCCGGGTCGGTAATTATTGTGCCTGGCTATGGCATGGCGGTGGCGCAAGCGCAGCACGCGCTGCGCGAAATGGCCGATGAGCTTAAGCGTGCCGGTGTTAAAGTCAGCTACGCGATTCACCCGGTAGCGGGGCGCATGCCCGGCCATATGAATGTGCTCCTGGCCGAAGCCAATGTCCCCTACGATGAAGTGTTTGAGCTGGACGATATTAACAACGAATTCCAAACCGCCGATGTCGCCTTTGTCATAGGTGCCAACGATGTAACCAACCCGGCGGCCAAAACCAATCCGCAGAGCCCGATTTTTGGAATGCCAATTTTGGAAGTGGAAAAAGCGCGCACTGTGCTTTTTGTAAAACGCTCCATGGCCTCTGGCTACGCCGGTGTGGAAAATGAATTGTTTTTTAAAGACAACACCATGATGTTGTTTGGCGATGCCAAAAAAATGGTGGAGTCCATTGTTAAGAACATTGACTGACTTGTAAGGTATTTGCGCGCCTGCTTTGGGTGCGCTGTTTTTTTAAAGATATTCAAATTTACGCTGCTGCGGCAGCACCGACAATAACGAGAAGTGCCTATGTTGTATTGCCAAAACTGGCGGCCCGCCTGGAGTAAATGGATTGCCGCCAGCCTGCTTGTAAGTTCGCTCTTGGGGGCGCTCACCGGCTGTAGCGGCCACGAAAAAGTCAAAGTGCTCAAGCTGGGCCACAACCTGGACCAAACCACCTCGGTACACAAAGCCATGGTGTTTATGGGGGAGCGATTGCAGCAGCTGTCGGGCGGCAGTATGCGCATCGATGTCTACCCCAGTGGCCAATTGGGCTCCGAGCGCGAGTTGATTGAATTGCTGCAAATTGGCAGCCTGGCTATGACCAAGGTGTCTGCCAGCCCCATGGAAGGCTTTGTGCCGGAAATGAAAATTTTCTCCATCCCCTATGTGTTTCGCAGCGAACAACATCTGTGGACTTTTTTGCGCAGCCCAGTGGGCAAAGCGCTGCTGGAAAAAGGCGAAAGCAAACGCCTGCGCGGCCTGGGCTATTACGATGCCGGCAGCCGCAGCTTTTACAGCGACTGCGGCACCCATAAACCCATCGAAAACCCCGCTGACCTGGCCGGTTTAAAAGTCCGCGTGCAGGAGAGCCAAACCTCGGTGCGTATGGTTCAAGCGCTGGGCGGCTCCGCCACCCCTATCGCCTGGGGCGAACTTTACACCGCGCTGCAGCAGGGCGTTGTCGATGCCGCTGAAAATAATCCCCCCAGTTTTTATCTCTCCAAACATTTTGAAGTTTGTAAAAAATACACTCTGGATGAGCACACCTCGGTGCCCGATGTGCTGCTAATCAGCAGCTACGTGTGGCGCACCTTGACTACACAGCAACAGGCCTGGCTGCAACAGGCAATGGACGAGTCGGTGGATTACCAGCGCAAACTTTGGGCCGAAGACACCCAGCGCTCGCTCGATGCCGTTAAAGCGGCAGGGGTGGATGTGGTCTACCCGGACAAGGCGCTCTTTGAGCAAAAAGTGCAGGAGATGCACGAGTCCTACCAGGGGCTGCCTGTGTACAAAATTATGCAATACATTCACAACCTTCCCGATCAGGAGTGAGCCATGTTGTTAAAAAAATTGGATCAACTGCTGAAGCTGGTAGTGATGGTATTAATGACTGCCATAGTGGTCGATGTCACCTGGCAGGTGCTGTCGCGCTT
This sequence comes from Cellvibrio sp., assembly GCA_050305995.1. Taxonomy (GTDB): domain Bacteria; phylum Pseudomonadota; class Gammaproteobacteria; order Pseudomonadales; family Cellvibrionaceae; genus Cellvibrio. The sequence continues at coordinate 10,184 of JBNLGJ010000032.1, read as the reverse complement.
TGTGGTGGGCCAGCCCAGTTCAGTAACTGAAGAGATAGCGCGCTTTTTGTTAATTTGGATCGGCCTGCTCGGCGCCGCACTCGCCTATCGTCATCACGCTCACTTGGGGTTGGATATACTGGTGACTAAGTTGTCGCACCAGGGGCGTGTTGTCGCCGAGGTGATTGGCCAAGTCGTCTGTTTTATTTTCGCCGCCTGGGTGATGGTTTACGGCGGCTTTGAATTGGTGAAACTGCAACTGGAGCTGGGCCAAACCTCGGCCGCGCTCGAGTGGAAAATGGGTTATGTCTACAGCGTAATTCCGCTCTCGGGTGTGCTTATTTGTATTTACGCCCTCGACAATATTCGTACCGCGCGCACGCGTACCGAAATTTTCGGCCATTCGGCGTCTATCGACTAAAACAATAAGAGGCCCCTATGGAACTTTCGATTGTCGTTTTATTAGTTAGCTTCGCAATTTTGCTGCTGCTCAACGTACCTATTTCCATCAGCATAGGCGTGGCGACCTTACTCACCATGCTATTTACCATTGATCCCTATCCCGCGGTAATTACCATCGCCCAGCGTATGGCCAGTGGTATTAACTCCTTTGCGCTTTTAGCCATTCCTTTTTTTGTGCTCTCGGGAATTTTAATGGGGCGGGGCGGCATAGCGCATCGCCTGATTGAGTTTGCCAAGGTGATTTTTGGCATGGTGCCCGGCGGCCTGGCGTTTGTGAATATTATTAGCTGCACACTCTTTGGTGCCATCTCCGGCTCGGCGGTAGCGGCCACCTCGGCCATTGGCGGCTTTATGGTGCCGGTGATGGAAAAAGAAGGTTACGACCGTCCCTTTAGTGGCGCTGTGACTGTCACTGCAGCAACTACCGGCCTGCTGATTCCGCCAAGCAATATTTTAATTGTCTATTCGCTGGCGTCCGGTGGTGTATCTATTGCGGCGCTGTTTGTCGCTGGCTATTTGCCCGGCCTGTTGTTGATGCTTGGCCTGATGGCAGTGTGCGGCCTTTACGCCAAAGCCAAAGGCTACCCCACCGGCGAGCGCATCGGTTTTAAAGATGCAATCAAGAAAACTCTGGATGCCATCCCCAGCCTCGCGCTTATCGTGATTGTTATTGGCGGTATTATCAGTGGAACCTTTACCGCCACCGAGGCCAGCGCCATTGCCGTTATTTATTCACTGCTGTTGGCGGTGGTGTTTTATCGCCAGGTAAAAATTTCCGAGTTGCCGGATATTCTGGTCAAGTCGGTGGAGACAACCGCCATTGTTATGCTGTTAATTGGCACCTCCTCGGCTATGTCCTGGATTCTCTCCTACGAAAATATTCCGCAAACCATCAGCGAGGGTTTACTGGCCTTAACCGATAACCCGATTGTGATTTTGCTGATCATTAATTTAATTTTGCTGGTGGTGGGGATCTTTATGGATATGACCCCGGCGGTGCTGATATTTACCCCCATCTTTTTACCGGTGGTCACCAGTCTGGGTATGTCGCCACTGCACTTTGGTATCATGATGGTACTCAACCTCTGTATCGGCCTGTGCACCCCGCCGGTGGGCAGTGTGCTCTTTGTCGGCTGCGGTATTGCCAAAACCACCATTGCGCAAATGATGCGCCCGCTGCTACCCATGTATGCCGCCATGTTCGTTGTGTTGCTACTGGTTACCTACATTCCCTGGATTAGCGAAGTGCTGCCAAAGGCAGTGGGGCTCTATTAATCCTATTATTAATCCGGCGATGAATATTGTCGGATTAATAGTGCGGCACAGGGATGTGCCGCCGTCAGCTGCAGGCTGGCGCTAGCCCTGGAAAATCAAGCAAATTTACGCATCTGCGCCGGATTTTCCAGGGCGCCGATCAAATATGTCAGGACGATATATTTGATCGACGGGTTAATAGCTGCGCAAGCGCGGCAATAAAAAAGCCACTCACCAGTTACTGGGAGTGGCTTTTATTAGGAGCTTTTATTAGGAGTAGCTTTTATTAGGGATGGTTTTTATTGCGCGAACTGATCGCGCATTTTTTTAAGGCCTAGGCGCCGAGTTCTTTCGCAAAAATATCAGCATCAATCACTGCACCGCGATAGCGAATGATGATGCCCGCACAGCGGATGCCCTGTGCTGCAGACTCCTCGGGTGTTTTACCCTGCAGGCGCGCAGCGAGATAGCCAGCGTTAAAGGTATCGCCAGCGCCGGTAGTATCCACTACGCCTTGCACGGGTTTAACCGGTACGCGGCTTTCGCTATTGCCGGTGACTATTACGGCATCTTCGGCGCCGCGTTTAAGTACCAGCTCGCGCAGCGAGAATTCAGCGTAGCGCGTTTTGCAGCCCTCGACACTGCCGTCGCCCCAGAGCAACTCCTCGTCATCGAGCGTGAGCAGGGCAATGTCGGTGTACTGCATCATATCGAGCATGGCTTGTTGCGCTTCGGCTTTATCGGCCCACAAGCGCGGACGATAGTTGCTGTCGTAGGCGATGGTTACCCCCTGTAGGCGCAATTGTTGCAGCGCCTTGTACAGATGCTGGCGCGATGCCTCGCCAATAATTGCCAGGGTAATACCGCTCAGGTAAACGCAGTTAAAGCTAGCCAATTGTTCGCATAGCGCCTCTGCCGCCGCGGCGGTGTTAAACAGCTCGCGCGCGGGTGCCTCTTTGCGCCAGTAAAAAAATTCGCGCTCGCCATCGGGTGTATTGCGAATGATATAGAGCCCCGGCGAGCGACCGGGCAACTGTTTAATCAGGCTGGTGGCAATGGACTCGCCCGCCATGCGCTGCAGAATAACCTCGCTGTAGGGGTCCTGGCCCAGCTGAGTGACATAGCTGGTGTTAAGGCCAAGGCGCGACATGTACACTGAGGTGTTATAGGTATCGCCCGCAAAGGACAGAGCCATTAGCTCTTTGCCGGTGGGTTCTTGCGTAGGAAAGGGCGATAGCTCCAGCATCACCTCGCCAATAGCTGCAATTTTTGCCATGAAAAATATCCGCGAAAATAAGTGTTCGATTCTGGTGTTGTGATTGTTGTAACCCAGGGAAATTGGATTTGCCGAATGGGTAAAAATATAGCATTTGTTCAAAATGAATGACACGCAAAAATTGTAAGTAAAAAGTTTTTAGTTGCTGCACGTAAAAAATACGCGTATGCGCTGTAATTTTATTTTTTTAAATTGCCGTTAAGTACTAGGTGCCAAACATGAATCGACTAAGTCAAACTACTCTCGCCCAGCTACCTGCCGATGTACAGCTGCCAAGCTATCAGCGCAGCAGTGTCAAACCCGGCATAGTGCACCTGGGGATAGGTGCATTTCACCGCGCTCACCAAGCCTTTTATACCGAGGCCGTATTAAATCAATTGGGTGGTGACTGGGGCATTATAGGTTGCAGCCTGCGTTCACCCAGTGTGCGCGAGCAACTTGTCCCCCAGGATTGTTATTACACCCTGGTGGAGCGCTCCGGTGAGGGCGAAAAATTGCAGTTGATTGGCGCTGTGCAGCAGGTGCTGGTGGGGCCGGAAGACCCCGCTGCGCTGGTGGAAATTATGGCGGCTAATAATATTAAAATTATTTCGCTCACAGTGACGGAGAAAGGCTATTGTCACGACCCGGCCAGCGGTAATTTAAACCTGCAACACCCGGATATTATTCACGACCTGCAAAATATTAATGCGCCTAAATCGGCCATTGGCTATATGGTTGCCGCCCTTAAAAAACGTTTTGAATCTGGCGGTAAAGGCCTGACATTACTCAGCTGTGACAACCTGCCCAATAATGGCGAAGTGGTGGAAAAAGTTGTCACCCAGTTTGCGCAGCAAATTTCTCCAGCACTGGCTGAGTGGATTAAGGTTAACGCTGCATTTCCCTCGACTATGATCGACCGCATAGTGCCCGCCACTACCGAGCAGGATCGCGCCGACGTTGAAGCGCGCATTGGCCTGCGCGATGAAGCTATGGTGGTGTGCGAGCCCTTCACCCAATGGGTGATAGAAGACAAGTTTGCCAATGGCCGCCCCGCCTGGGAAAAAGTTGGCGCGCTCCTGGTAAAAGATGTGCGCGTATTTGAAAAAATTAAATTGCGCCTGCTTAATGGCGCCCACTCCACTATGGCCTACACCGGCTATCTGTCCGGCTTTGAATACATCGCCCAGGTAATGGAGCAGCCCGCCTTCGTCAATATGGTAAAAACCTATATGGCGCGCGAGGCAGGTGAAACTGTAGTGGCGCCCGAGGGTTTTGATATAGAGGCCTATAAACAACAGCTGCGCGACCGCTTCTCCAATAAAGCGCTTAAGCACCGCACCTGGCAAATCGCCATGGACGGCTCGCAAAAATTACCCCAGCGTTTGCTGGAAACTCTGCGCGAACAATTGGCAGGCAATGGCCATATAGACATTCTCTGCCTGGGTGTAGCCGCCTGGATTCGCTATGTGTCAGGTGTGGATGAGCAGGGCAATGCCATCGAAGTGTCCGATCCACTCGCCCAAGAGCTGCGTGCATGCTGCGATGCCAACCAAGGCAATCCAGCCGCTATGGTTAAGGCCGTGGTCGCCCTTCAAAAAGTGTTTGGTGATGATCTACAGCACAGCGAAGCATTTATCAGTCACACTACTCAATGGCTAGAGAGTTTTTATCAGCGCGGTGTGCTGGAGACTATTAACGCAAAATTTGCTTGAGTGTAAGGCAGCAGTGGCCCTGGGGTACTTTGCATTCGGCGGAGAATGTACGCTTTTACGAATGCCAAAGTACCGGCCAGGGCGCAGTGATAATTTACTCCCCGGCTGAGATTATGTTAATTCGAAAAATCGTTGGCTAAACAATAAGCTGGCTTATTTTCGCTAAAACCTGCTCCGAGATAAAAGCCAGGGGCTTTTTGGTCGTTACGACCATGATAAAAATATTAAGGCTCAATAAAGCAGGAATCGAGATGGAAGAAAATAGAGTATTCAAAAATATCTGGAGATTCAACGCTATCGTCATTATGTTGGTTGGCGCCATAGGTGTTGTGCTAGCTTTGTTTGCTTGTATCATGATCTATAAAGATATAACGCGCGATCACAGCGTAAGAAATATAGTCAATATAGAAGAGTCTCCGGAAAAGAAAGAAGAGTGGCAGCTGGGTAGCATTACACCCATTAAAGGATCTGACTTTATTATAATTCCACTTCATTCAGAGCAAAGCTATTCCAAAGGTTCCTATAGTAAATCTGCATCCTCGACAAGGAATTATCTATTTATCAATGTATTAAACAACAACAAATATTGGCTGTTTGGGAAAAATGACTATCTGATTACGCAAACTCATCAGCTTCCGAATACTAGTTATGGTGAGCAGGCTAAAAATACGAAAGCAATTCTTTACTATGTTGTAAAGTCCGATACAAATAATGATAAAACACTAACTTCTTCTGATTCACTTACAGTCGCAATATCGAAGCCGAGCGGAAAAAATTATGTTGAGCTACTGAAAGATATTGATTTTGTTAATGGCTACCAAACCATTGGCGAAAATTCTGTGATATTAGTGTTTCAAAGAGATAATATCGGTTATTCGGCGAACATTGATTTAGAGACCTTGTCTATTTCAGGTGAGGAGCAACTTCCCAGTGTTCAGCCTTGAAAAAGTTATCAACCCACACTCGTGTGCTTGATGTAAAAACCTGCGCTCAGCGTTATGATTGCTTTGCATCCTAAATTTTTTCGTCGGAAAGCCTGTGCCGTGTTCGTCAATATCAAGTGCGGCATTTGCATCAAAAGCCAGTAGCTTCGCTCCGATGCAATTAGTGATTTTGTGGCAACCTGCTTCGTAGCTCGGTGCCGCTAGAAAGTTAATTGCAAACCCACTGCGTAGTGTGGCTTGCCAGTAAGATGGTTTGTTGCCAATATCGGCAACACTAATTTAATCAGGGTGCCGGGGTTGGCTTTGTGCTTTTAATCCTTTCCTTGCCGCATCGGCACCCATAACAATACGCGCCAGGTCCGCACACTTTGTGTGCTTGACGTAAAAACCTGTCGGTATTTACGCACCTGCGCTCAGCGTTATGGACAATATGAAAGCCAAAACACTGATGTTAGCTTCCATACTGATGCTCATATCGTGTAGTGACGATTCAATAGAGATTGAGCAGCAAGTATATTCCGCCAATCGGATTTCGTGCGACGACTACAAATCTGTTAGTACAGAAAATGGGTTGCTGTACAACAACGTATGGAACAAACAAGCAGCTAAAAATAAAACACACTCCCAATGTTTAATTGAGAGAGCATTCAAAGATAAGAAGCAATACGGTTGGTCTTGGGATTGGCCAGCGGGAAATAGAGTCATCTATGCATATCCTCAAATAAAAGTAGGCGCGTCGCCTTGGCAACCTACTCCCAATTTCAATGACGCATTTCCAGCCCAAATAGACGCACTAAAATCTTTATCCCTCTCGTTTCAATTAGACATACTCACCACCAGCAATTACAACATTGCCAGTTCAATGTGGGTTACAAAATCACCTGTTAGTGGTACAGAACCTCAACCATCGTCAATTGCCGCAGAAATTATGGTTTGGACTTATGCCACTTCAAATCATTTCAATCCTGCTGGACAAAAAACAGATGAATTTACGTTAGGTAACAACACATGGGAAGTGTGGGTAAACAAAAATTGGAAAGACGCATCTGGCGCTAACGACAACAAATGGATTTATATTGCCTTCAAGGCTAAAACAAATTCGTTTAGCCAAAATATAGACATGCTTGGTTTGTTAAATTACGCTGTTGCCAAGCAATTAATTCAATCAGACTATTACGTCGCTGACATTGAGCTTGGCAATGAAATTATGGGCGGAAAGGGAGTCGCGTGGGTAAATTCATTCAACGTTTCAGTGCAGTAGCTGCTAACAAACGCAAGCATCCGACTCGCTACGCTCTCGGCTGTTGCGGGCGTTAAATTTGGAAAGTACGAATGGATGAGCGAGACCGGAAAGCGCTGGAAGATATTGAAAAGTTTGGCTGCCACGTTCTGAATGTAATGGAAGGTGAAGGGCAGTCATGCTTTTCATATTCCATTGGTATAGAAAAAACACTAAACCAACCTGAATTAATAATAGTTGGGCTAAAGAGCGAACTTTCACATTCCATAATAAATAATTATCGCCAAAGGTTAGCTGCTGGTGAAGTTTTCGCTCCCGGGTTGTTTTATGCGGACTTTATAGAAGGCTTTGACGTTACGTTCGTAGAAATGGACAAAAAGTATTACAAAGAATATCTTGGCTGGGGGCTCTGGCTTTACTCGGGTAATAATTTTAAAACTTACCAACTAATTTGGCCTACCACGGCTGGCATTTGGCCGTGGAGCGAAAATAAATCTGAATATTATGTTTGGGCGCAGCCAATTCTCAATTCATCGGGTGTGCTTGGAAAAATTTAACAAGGCATTGCACCTGACGCATTGTAAGTAGCGCTTATGCAATATCGCTGCGCGAAGTTTATCGCAACGCGCTACTTACAATCCGCAGGTGAACGCAACGTTATGCACAAAGAAGATGAAGGAAATGAGTAGCTACAAGTACGTTTGTTTCGATTGCAGAAATTCCTATAGAAGGGATCCAAATTCAAGGAAACCGGTTATCTGCACAGGGTGTGGTAAGGACTGTATTTGTATCGGGGTTAAGATTCCTGTGCCGTCAAAAAGCAAAATAAAAAAATGGGACGCACTTAGAGCACAATTGAACAGTGAGCTAGATGAGCACGTAAACGCTAAATATGAAGCAACCGTTGCAACTAAGCATGCGTTAGAAAAAGAGATCAAAAAGCTAAGTTTGTTGCCTCCTAATTCAGGACGTAACTCCCTTATTAAGCAACTTAAAATCCAGCTGGCACGACTAAATGCATAACAAATAAGGATATGTCGCGCAGCCGCGACATATCCCATTGTTGAACAAGCCCGGTCTCGTTCGTTTCTCTATAGAAAATATATTTTTGGGTGTTTAGGTGAAGGGCCGAGCTGTTGCCGTGCCAGAATCGACGAAAAAATTTCAATAATGGCCTTAACCCTGCACCGCAGGCACAAAACAAGCGTAACAATAGGCGTAACAAAGGAGCGTTGAGCGGTATGAAGTTTCATTGCCGAAGCCTTTTATTCACCCTACTGGTCACCGCAATATCAACAATTGCGAGTGCATTCGAGTGCATTTAAGGGGTTGGGAGCGATCTTTTCAAAGCACAGGTGGAAGAAAAGTTGGGTATGAAGGTTGGACAAGCTCGGCGTGGCTGGCCGATGAAGGAGCAATCGCTGGTCTAATATTTTTTTTAAAGGGCGTTGATCCAGAATGTTAGGTTCAGTCTTAAGTTAAACATTGAATAGTAAAAGAGTTGATATGGCTATCTTAAAAAACTTCTCGTTATTTGCAGCAATTATAGTGTCACAAGGGTGTATGGCTATGAATAAGGTTTGGGTAGATATTACCAAAACAGATGTTGAATATATCAAAAAAGCTGTTGAGCTTGATCACCCTGGTTCAGTTGATGAGAATGCCGCTCAGTTTAACTTGCGCAAACAACAAGCCTACAAACAAGTCATCAATCAACTTAAATATGTTAATGGTCCCGATGACTACTTCAACTTAGTGAACGAATTTGTTGCTAGCTTTGCGGATGTGCATATGTATGTAAACTTCAGTTATGCATCGACAAGGAAAGAATGGGCAGGTATTAAGATAGAGCGTAAACAGAAAAAATTCATGGTAACCAAAGTGGTTGACAATTGGGGCGGCGATTTGCCAGGGGTAGGCTCTAGGCTTATAAGCTGTGATGGGCATTCTGCTGAAGAGATTATGAACAGGGATGTTTTGCGATATCGTGAAGCTAACTATGAACAAGAATATCCACGAATAAAATACGCAAGTAAATTACTTATTGATGACGGTGTTGGTTATAGGGCGCGCCCTATACAGTGTAAGTTTATTGCACCAGATGGTGAGGAAAAAACACTCACGCTGCAATGGAAACATTATGATCACCTTGATGCTGTTTGGGATGCTGCTGTACCTATTGATGGCGAGTTTGGCGTAACGCTAGACGGAAATTTGGTATGGGTTCGAGTACCTACGTTTATAATCGGTGCAAATTATTTAGCGCAATTCTCCTCAGTGTTGAAAGATTTAGAAAGCATAAAAAATAAACGCAGTAAAGTGATTGTGTTTGACGTTCGAGGAAACCAAGGCGGCGAAATTTCATATGGCTACAGCTTGCTAAGGGCGCTATACGGTGAGGATGTCCTAGTAAATATTATTATGCACAAGCAGCTGCACAAGCAGCCTTATGAAGATAAGGCTTTTTGGAGAGTTAGCGCCGGAAATATCAATTTCTTACAAGGTGATTTAACCCGTATACCCAGTGAAAATGGGCCAACCAAAAGCTATATGATGTCTTTGCTGAACGAGATGCAGGATGCACAGAAAGCCAAAAAAAAATTAGTTGCTGATCCAGGACTCAATGCTGGTTGGCAGATTGATAAAAATATACCCTATGAAGATGCACTCAATATTGCCCCCAAGGTTATGGTATTGACAGATCATCATTGTGTTAGCGCATGCAACGACTTTGTGGATTTAATAAAGGAATATATGCCAAAAAGCCAGCATATTGGTACTGAAACCTATTCTGAAACTCCATATAAAGGTGTTAAATATTTAAGACTGCCTAGCTACATGGGATGGATAAATCTGCCGATGAAAGAAATATCTTTTCATGGCGTATTTCAATCTATCGGGCCTTTTAGGCCTAGCAGTGTCTATAAGGGAGATATGACCGACTTACCCAAACTAAAAAATTGGGTTAAAGAGTTATCTCTATCTAGCGAGCCTCTGAAAAATTCCCAAGAATAAAATGGGTCAGATACACTTTAAATTTTATGACTAGATTTAATGCCCTGCGGCAGCGCTGATGCGGGAGCGGAAATGGCGAGATTACCAAAGATTGAGTTGGTTAATGTGCTTCAGCACCTGAATTCATTAATCTTGCGCTAGGGGAGAACGCTGAGGAGTGCTGCCAGGCCTATAGAAACTTGTTTTAGTTTCAGGTTGAAGGCAAGTTAATAAACAATATCTGATCGGTTTTATTAATCCAGCGATGAATATTGTCGGATTAATAGTGCGGCACAGGGATGTGCCGCCGTCAGCTGAAGGCGGCGGGTTAATAATAGTCA
>JBNLGJ010000031.1:0-84012 GCA_050305995.1 Cellvibrio sp. | reverse complement strand
CGATCAAAAATGCTCCGGGCATTTTTGTCTTTGCGTTGCCACTAAATTGCCGGGAGCAATTTAGTACAGCTTCGCTGCCCGAAGGGTTAAAGCCATGGATGGCTTTAATACAAGAAAGGAACCAAAGAAAGGCGACCCAGCGAATTTCTGATCCTGCGCTTCTCGTGCGCCTACGGGTCGTCTTGATGTGACATCCCTGTCCCATCAAGACTAAAACGGACGTCCTGTCCGTTTTACCCTAACGCACTGCGATGCTCGGGAAATTCACATGGGACCCGGGGTGCCAAATACCAAATTTTGTATTGATGGAATTAGTTATGAAAAAGCTACTGCCTTTGTTAATGCTTAGCCTTGGTCTCAGCGCCTGCTCCGACAAATCCACCGAGCCGACCGCTGCGCAAAAATCTCTGCCGCCGCTGCAAACCATCACCCTGGCACCGCAAAAAATCGCCCAGGAAGTTAGGTACGACGGCGTTATTGAAGCCATCAACCAAGCCACTGTGTCGGCGCAAACTTCTGGCCGGGTGCTGGAGTTGCCGGTAGATGTGGGCGATTACGTGAGCAAAGGTCAGTTGATTGTGCGTTTTACCAACACCGAGCAAAAAGCGCGCGCGGCAGCGGCGCAGGCACAATTTACCGAGGCCCAGGCCACCTACAAACGCATGCAGGAAATGCTCACTAAAAAACTCATTGCCAAAGCCGACTTTGATAAAGCCGATGCAGGTTTTAAATCGGCCCAGGCCAATTTGCGCGAAGCCCAGCAGAACCTGGATTACACCGAAATTCACGCACCCTACGCCGGGATTGTGGTGAGCCGCGCGGTGAAAGTGGGCGAAGTGGTTGCACCAGGTACACCACTCATGACCGGCCTATCGCTGGAGCAGCTGCGCGCCCAGGTGGATATCCCCCAGCAGCATATTGGCCCGGTGCGCCAATTTAAAAAAGCGCGTATTTATTTAGACAGCGGCAAAATTTTGGAGACCAGCGACCTGCGCATTCCGCCCAGCGCTGATGTGCAAACCCATTCCTTTAAAGTGCTGGTTAATTTGCCCGAGGGCGATCACTCGCTCTTCCCTGGCACCCTGGTAAAAATTGGTTTTGTGGTGGGCGAAAGCGAAAAACTGTTAGTGCCCGCCAGTGCTGTGGCTATGCGCGGCGAAGTGAGCGGTATCTATGTGCTGGGCGATAACACGCTGGAATTCCGCTATGTGAATCTCGGCTCGCGCACCAGCGACAATCTGTACCCGGTGTTGGCCGGAGCCAGCAGCGATGAAAAAATTGCCCTGGACCCCATCGCCGCCGCCCAGGCCTACAAAACGCTGCACAGCGACAGCGGCGCTGGAGAATAAGCCATGAGTATAAAAGCCAACCTGGGCATCTCCGGGCGCATCGCCAAAGCTTTTTTAACCACCGAGATTACGCCGCTGCTGGCGCTCACCGGTTTGCTGCTGGGCATTTTTGCGGTGCTGATTACCCCGCGCGAAGAAGAGCCGCAAATTAACGTCACCTTTGCCAATGTGTTTATCCCCTTCCCCGGCGCCAGCGCCGAAGAGGTGGAGGCATTGGTGACCACTCCGGCAGAGCAAATCGTTTCCGAAATCCAGGGAGTTGAACATATTTACTCCACCAGCGCGCCAGGCATGGCAGCGCTGACGGTGCGCTTTTATGTGGGCGAAGCGCGCACCGATGCCATAGTGCGCCTGTACAACGCGTTTTATTCCAACGGCGATTGGCTGCCGCACAATTTGGGTGTGGGCCAACCGCTGATTAAACCCAAGGGCATTGACGATGTGCCCATAGTCACCGGCACCCTCTGGAGCAAAAACCCGGCGGTGACCAACAGCGAGTTGCTCAGCGTTGCCCGCGCGCTGCAAACCGAATTGCAGCGCGTGCCCGGCACCCGCGATATAGACATCATCGGCGGGCCGGATAAAGTCGTGCACGTGCTCTTCGACCCTGAGCGCATGGCGGGATACGGTTTAACCCTGGATGACCTGCGCGCGGCCCTGGGCGCTGCCAATGCCTCCAGCCCGGCGGGCAGCCTGGTAAACGATGGCCGCGAACTGCTGGTACAGGCCGGCGATTTTTTAATGAAGCCGGAAGAAGTGGCGGATTTGGTGGTGGGCGTTTACCAGGGCGCGCCGGTTTTTTTGCGTGATGTCGCCAAGGTGACGCTGGAGGCTGACCAAGCGAAACACTATGTGACCTATGGTTTAGGTCAAGGATCGGCTCAGGGTCAGGCATCGGGTGCGTCGGGTCGCTTTCCTGCAATTACCCTTGCCGTGTCAAAAAAGCCGGGCGAAAACGCGGTTGATGTAGCGAAAAATGTGATCGCCCGTTACCAACAATTGCGCGGTGTTTACTTCCCCGATGGCATAGAGGCGAGCGTCACCCGCAACTATGGCGCCACCGCCGAAGACAAAGCCCAGACGCTGATTAAAAAATTAATTTTCGCCACCCTCTCGGTGATTTTGCTGGTGCTGTTTGCCCTGGGTAAGCGCGAAGCAATCGTCGTAGGTGCCGCCGTTATAGTCACCCTGGCAATCACCCTGTTTGCCTCCTGGGCCTGGGGCTTTACCCTCAACCGCGTCTCGCTGTTTGCGCTGATATTTTCCATAGGCATTTTGGTGGACGATGCCATAGTGGTGGTGGAAAACATTCACCGCCATATGACCCAGGGCAAACTCTCACTCACCGAGGCTATTCCCCATGCGGTGGATGAAGTGGGCGGGCCAACGATTCTCGCCACCTTTACGGTAATTGCGGCGCTGCTGCCCATGGCCTTTGTCAGCGGCTTGATGGGCCCCTATATGCGCCCTATTCCCATTAACGCCTCCAGCGGCATGCTGATTTCGCTCGCGGTCGCGTTTATTTTTACCCCCTGGCTGTATCGCCGCCTGTTTGCAAAAGTAGAACATGCCAATCACGGCGAAGCCGTCAGCCACGGCAATCGCTTTTTACCTTTCTTCACCAAAATCATGTCGCCCTTGTTGCGCAAGCAAGCCGGGCGCAAAGCGCGGGTTTGGTTATTGGTGGGCATACTCGGGGCAATTAGTGCCTCTGTGGGTTTGGCGGTAGTGCAAGCGGTGATGCTGAAAATGCTGCCTTTCGACAACAAAAGTGAATTCCAGGTAATGGTGGATATGCCCGAGGGCACGCCTCTGGAAACCACCCAGCGGGTGCTGCAGGAATTGGCGGACAAACTGCAAACCATCCCCGAAGTCACCGACTACCAACTTTACGCTGGCACCTCGGCGCCGATTAATTTTAACGGCCTGGTACGCCAGTACTATCTGCGCAACCAGGCCAATATGGGTGATATCCAGGTGAACCTGGTGGAAAAGCATCACCGTCATCGCAAGAGCCACGAGATCGCCCTGGCCGCGCGCGAGATGATTAAAGGCGTGGGCGCCGAGTTTGGCGCTAACGTCAAGGTGGTGGAGGTTCCCCCCGGCCCGCCAGTGCTCTCGCCGCTGGTAGCCGAAGTTTATGGCCTGGATTACCCGCGCCAGCTGGACGTGGCCAAACAGGTGCGCGCCGCCTTTGAGGCGACGCCCGATGTGGTGGATGTAGACGATACCCTGGAGACCCCGCAAACCAAATACCTGCTGGTGGTGGACCGCGCCCGCGCCGCGCGCCTGGGGGTTGATCAGGCCGCCGTGGCCAGCGCCGTAGCCGCGGCCCTGGGCGGTGAAGATGCCAGCTTCCTGCATAGCGATCACGCCAAAGCGGCCGTACCTGTGCGCCTGGAATTGCCCGCCGGTGAAAAAGACAGCCTGGATCGGGTGTTGAAATTAAACATCCGCGCCCGCGATGGCTCGCTGGTGGCCATCTCCGAAGTCACTCAAGTGGTGAAAACCAGCCGCAACCAAACCATCTACCACAAAGATTTACTGCCGGTAGTTTATGTACTGGGCGATGTCGCCGGTAAAACCGATAGCCCACTCTATGGTTTGGGCGCTATTTATGGTCGCCTTGCCGACACCCAGATTGAAGGCAAACCCATTGAGCAGTATTTAAATTCCCAGCCGCAAAACCCCTACAACTGGAGTTTGAAATGGGACGGCGAGTTGCAGGTGACCCTGGATACCTTCCGCGATATGGGTATCGCCTATTCGGTGGGCCTGGTGATGATTTATTTGCTGGTGGTGGGCATGTTTAAAAGCTACTCGGTGCCGCTGATTATCATGGCGCCCATTCCGCTCACCATTATCGGCATCATGCCCGGCCACGCGCTGCTGGGGCAGCAGTTCACTGCGCCGAGCATGATCGGCATGATCGCCCTGGCGGGGATTATTGTGCGCAACTCAATTTTGCTGGTGGATTTTATTCAGCAGGAAGTGCGCAGCGGCAAAAGCCTGGAGGAGGCCACCATCAGCGCCTCGGCAGTGCGCGCATTGCCCATTGGCCTAACCGCCATAGCGGCCATGATGGGCGGCTTCTTTATTATCGATGACCCAATTTTTGGCGGCCTGGCGGTGAGCCTGATTTTTGGCCTGCTGGTGTCTACAGCCCTAACCCTGATAGTGATACCGGTGGTCTATTACGCCTATCACTATCAGCCAGAGGCAAAACAAAACTGATTCGGCAATGTGAGTTTGGCGTTGAGGTAGCTTTTGCGAAAACGCATAAATACATCCCTGTAGCTCCCTCAAGTCATCCGTGACTTGAGGGTTTCGCAAAAGCCATCTCAACGTCAGACAGGAAAATTCTTTTTATTCGGCCATACGGCTTTTATTAACGCGAGGTGTGTTATGTCCAGTGAACGTGTACTTACGGCTTTTGCCGGTTTTATGGTGTTGTTAAGTGTGGCCCTCACCCATTGGGTGCACCCGGGGTTTATCTGGTTTACGGTGTTTATCGGCGCGAATTTGTTTCAGCAGTCGTTTACCGGTTTTTGCCCGGCAACCATGGTGAT
Source organism: Cellvibrio sp. (assembly GCA_050305995.1). GTDB lineage: Bacteria > Pseudomonadota > Gammaproteobacteria > Pseudomonadales > Cellvibrionaceae > Cellvibrio. The sequence goes on along the minus strand of JBNLGJ010000031.1, from coordinate 79,094 downwards.
TCGCAAAGTTTGCAAGTTTAAAACCGAGCGAGAACTGGCCCTGGAGAGCAAATAATAGCCAGTCCAGCAGGCTGAGCCCTTGCCCAGTCTGCTGGCAGCAAATCCCCCCCAGCCAGGCAAAGTTTGTTAATATAGCGGCCATTTTTCTGACTCCCTGCGCGAGGCCGCTATGCTGATCGAAGCCCCTATCTCCCTTGGCGAACTTATCGACAAAATCACCATTCTTGAAATTAAAGCCGTCAATATCGACGATGCCGCCAAACTCAAAAATGTTACCCACGAGCTGGACGTGCTCAACGCCAAGGTCAACAGTCTGCTCGATGATGCGGGCCAGACCAAACTGGCACCGCTTAAGCAGTCGCTCAAAGACATCAACCAGGAACTCTGGGTAATCGAAGACGATATCCGCGATTGCGAGCGGGCCAAAGACTTTAGCGATAAGTTTATCCAACTCGCGCGCGCGGTTTACTTTACTAACGATAAACGCGCCGCCGTGAAAAAAGACATCAACCTGGCTTTTGGCTCAGAACTGGTGGAAGAAAAATCCTATAAGGATTATCAATAACCGCTCTGGCCTGCAGGCTTATGAAAATACTGTTAATAAAGATGTCGTCCATGGGCGACATTTTTCACACCTTCCCCGCCATTACCGATTTAAAAAATCACTACCCCAACGCGGAAATTCACTGGGTTGTCGAGGCAGGCTTTGCCGAAATTGCCACCTGGCATCCCGGTGTTACTCGGGTTATTCCCATCCATTTGCGGCGCTGGATGAAATCGCGCAAGCTCAATGACTGGTGCGAATTTAAAGCCTGGAAAGCCGCTCTACAAACCGAGACCTACGACTATATTGTCGATGCTCAGGGGCTGCTAAAAAGCGCCTTGATCGGCAAATGCGCCAAGGGTAAAGGCATCCAGGGCTTTGATAAAAAGTCGGCGAGGGAAGCGATTAGTCACTGGTTTTACGCCAGCCAGTACAGGGTTGCCAAAGAGCAGCACGCGGTTGAACGCACGCGCGAACTCTTCGCCAACATTTTTCAATATCCGCGCAACCTGCCGCTCAATTTCGGCATCAACGAAGCCTTTGCTCAGGTGCAAAAGGATCCGCGCAAGCTGATTTTTATTATTGGTACCAGCTGGGTCACCAAACTCTGGGCGCAGGAGAGTTGGATAGCGCTTACTCAGCTGGCACTAGCCGCCGGCTACCGTGTAGAAATTATGTGGGGCAGCGCCGAAGAGATGGCCCTGGCCCAAGAGATTATTGACCAATGCCCTGGAGCCTACCGCCCCCAGGCGCGAATGAGCATCACCACTGTTGCCGAAAAGCTGGTTGAATCTGCGGGTATCGTTGGCCTGGACACGGGGTTTTCTCACTTGGCCGGTGCACTCGAAATCCCAACTATTGCAGTTTATGGGCCTACCTCACCGGCAAAGGTGGGGCTGATTGGCCCGCACACGCTAAATATGCAGTTAAGCCCAGCATTGCCTTGCATGCCCTGCCATAAGCGCCAGTGCAAATGGCTGCCGGAAAACTCATCGGCCACCCCCGAGTGCATGACAAAAATCTCTGCGCAGCAAGTGTGGGCTGAACTGCAAGGTAAAATTAACACTAGCGCCCAATCGATTGATCTTATTGAGAAGACCGATTTATGAAACCACAAAATATCGGCGTCATTATTACCACTTACAACCAACCCAAATGGTTAAAAAAAGTTCTCTTCGGCTACGAAGCGCAAACCGATAAAAACTTTCGTGTCTTAATTGCCGATGATGGTTCCGCTGAGCCCACGCGCGAGGTTATCGATTTTTTTAAAGCGCGCAACAAGCTCAACCTTGAACACATTTGGCATCCAGATCAAGGCTTTCAAAAATGCCAAATTCTCAATAAAACCATTGCCCAAAGCGATTGCGATTATTTAATTTTTACCGATGGCGACTGCATCCCCGAACCGGAATTTATCGCCAAACACCGCCAGCTGGCACGCCCCGGATATTTTTTATCGGGCGGTTATATCAAGCTCACCACTCCGGTGTCTGAGGCAATAGCGGAAGCTGACATAGCTGGCGGTAAACTATTTTCTATCGCCTGGCTAAAGCAGCAAGGCCAACCCGCCAGCCACAAGTTGTGGAAGCTGGTAACCAACCCGCTGCTTAAACTAATCCTGAATGCACTCACGCCAACCAAAGCCACCTGGAACGGCATGAACAGTTCCACCTGGGCTAAGGACATCAAAGCCTGCAATGGTTTTAATGAAGACATGCAATACGGTGGGCTGGATCGGGAACTCGGCGAGCGGCTTTACAATCTCGGCCTTAAAGGCAAACAGGTTCGCTACAGCGTTAACTGCCTCCACCTGGATCATCCGCGCAGTTACGACACCCCGGAAACCTGGAAAAAAAATTACGCCATTCGCAATGAAGTAAAACGTACCGGTCGCTATTGGGCGGACAATGGGATTGTCAAAAAGCCCCAGTAAGATTGCCCTCTAGCCGCTTGTTGAAATTCGTTTTCGAGGCAGCCAATGCAAGGCAAAAATGGTAGAAAGAGCGGAGTTTATATCGCATACATGAGCATCTTGAGACTGTTTTTAACACAGCGGTGGCAACACGATAGAATTACAACAAGCTGCTAGGCTAACATGCCCTGCTATTGGAACTGAGTGTCTATGCGCGTCATCATTTACCAAAACGGTTTACTCGCCTACTCCGAAACCTTTATCAAACAGCAAACGCTGGTGCTCAAGCGCTGGAGTCCAATTCTGCTAGGCCACAAATACCGGCGGCAGTCACTGGATATTTCGATGATCCAATCCAGGCTACTGCTTCCCGAAGGTGCTTCTGTATTTCGTCGCGGGCTCTATATGTTTCACCGCTGGCGCAATCAGGTGGACCCAGTAGCACTCAAGCATTTGCAGCAACTGGATGCCCAGCTGATCCACGCTCACTTCGGCACCTCGGCGATAGATATCTGGCCTTACGCCAAAGCGTTAAAATTGCCCATGTTGGTCACCCTGCACGGTTTTGACATCAGCATTTATCGCGAGTGGTGGGAAGCCGGCAAACGCGGGCGCCGCAAAAAGCGCTACCCAGAAAAATTGCTGCGCATGGCGCAAGATCCTCAGGTGCATTTTTTGGCAGTTTCCAGTGCGATTCGCGAGCGCGCCATCCGCTTTGGCATTGCCCCCGAAAAAATCAGCATTAGTTATATTGGCGTAAACAGCCAGGACTTTACTCCCGGCCCAGTACCAGCAACCGAAAGAGCCAACCGTATACTCTATGTTGGCCGACTGGTAGAAAAGAAAGGTGCAGGTTATTTAATAGAGGCTTTTGCCAAAGCAAAACAAGCCGTACCCGACGCCGAGTTGGTTATAGTGGGCAAGGGCCCGCTGGAGGAAAAGCTGCGCGAACAAGTGGCCGCATTGCAATTGGATGATGTGGAGTTTACCGGTGCACTCAACAGCCTGCAGGTAAAGGAGCAGCTGGATAACGCCAAAATTTTCTGCTTGCCCAGCATTACCGCAGAAAACGGTGATGCCGAAGGCCTACCCATTTCTATACTCGAAGCTCAGGCCTCAGGAGTATTTGTTGCCAGCTCATCGAGCGGCGGTTTAAATGACAATCTGTTAAACGGGCAGACGTGCTTTACCTTCGCCGAAAAAGACAGCCAAGCACTCGCAGAAATTTTAATCAAAGTTTTGCAAAACCCGCACGACTTTAGCCAGATTCTGGAAAACCAGCGCGACATGATTAACAGCCAGTTCCAACTGACTCATTGTGGTGAAGTACTGGAATCACTTTACGATAGATTTGCGCTTGCCGGTGCAGACAGCCCCAACTAAAGCGCTAGTTGTACTATTAATCCGGCGATGAATATTGTCGGATTAATAGTGCGGCACAGGGATGTGCCGCCTTCAGCTGAAGGCTGGCGCTAGCCCTGGAAAATCAAGCAGATTTACGCATCTGCGCCGGATTTTCCAGGGCGCCGATCAAATATGTCAGGACAATATATTTGATCGCCGGGTTAATAACAGCTTAACTACAAAAAGTTCGCCACCTAGAATTAAATATTGCCTTTACGTTTGAGCCAAATACCATGACCGAGACCAAAGACAACGACCAAACTTCTAACCGACCACTGGTTATGCGTATGGGTGCACTGGGCGACATGGTAATGTTAACGCCACTATTGCGTGGCCTCTATGAGCGCACCGGGCAAAAAATAGATCTCGCCGCCTGCGGCGAATGGAACCGCCAGATTTTTGCAGATTGTCCCTGGATCAATAAGATCTACACAGTAACCAGTCGCAACGCCCCCTATTGGTTCAACAAAAGCAAACAACAACTAGTGCGCGAACTTCGCCCAACTGCACCTGGCCGCCCCTGGATTATCATGGAGCACTTGCCCACCTTATACCGGCTTATGAAACGGGCCAAATTCAGCCCCACCCATAAAATCAATCCGGCGGAATTTCCCCGTGCGATTGGCGAGCACAGCTGTCAACAGCACCTGCGGTTAATCAATGCCGACTTTTCCTGCCTGCCTGCACTCGCGCAGCCAATCACCAACCTGAATACCGAGTTACATATTAGCGATCAGGAAATTTCCGCCTGCAAAGCCTGGCTAAACCGCAAAGGAATCCCTCCATCGGCCAATATAATACTGATTCAGGCTGGCAATAAAAAAACCATGCGCAAAGGCAAGCGCAATCGCGCGTCCAACATTAAGTATTGGCCGGAAAATAACTGGAGTAAGTTGATACTTAGGCTACTGGCAAAGGACCCAAACAATTACCTATTACTCTGTGGTGCGCCCAGCGAAAAGGGCCTTTGCGATGAAATTATTGCCCTATGCCAGCAACACGCTCCCAGCGATAGACTTATGCAGGTCGCCAATGACTTACCCTTAAGGCGACTTATGGCACTAACCACACTGGCGCACTCCTGCATCAGTGTGGACACAGGGCCTGCCCATATCGCCGCCGCCTTTGGCTGCCCGCTGGTGGTATTGTTTGGTAAATCTGACCCGCGCCAGTTCCGCCCCATAGGGCCAGGCGAAGTGAAAATAGCTGCAAAAATGGATTGGCAAACCTTTACCGACTCGCCCGAGCAATGGGCGAAGCACAATACTATGGAAGATATTACGATCGACCAGGTCGAAGGCCTTTGGGCATCACTACGGGCGCGCCACTAACAATAGGGCGTATACGAACAAATACTTAAAACGCAAAATTCGCAATGCTGCCGCCGCTAATGCAGCGGGCACGCCTTAAAGCCCAAGCACCTCACAATAGATTTGATAGGTGTTTGTGGCCATAACTGGCGTGGTAAATGTGCCCAAGAGCCGCTGGTTAGCGCGCTCCAGCAATTGCTCCACCTCCGCTCTGGGCCCGAGCGCCCGCTCTAACCCTTTCGCCAAACCCACAAAATCACCTTTTTGGGTAATAAAACCTGTCTCGCCATCAGCCACCACTTCAGCAATTCCGCCAGCATTAGTCGTCACTACAGGTACACGAAAATACATGCACTCATAAATGAACTGGGGAATTCCTTCAAACAGAGAACTGATGATTCCCACATCAAACTGGGGAATAAAATTGGATGCACTTTCAACAAAACCTAAAAAGCTTATGTAGGATTCAAGGCCCAGGTTTTTAACCAGCTCCATAATCTCTGGCGTTGCATCTGAGGGTTTGCCCAGCTGCACAAAATGCACTTTGGTCAGCCCAATGTTATGCACCAAATAGCCCAAGCTGCGCACCAGCGTTTGTAGATCTTTGGCGGGATAATGATTGGCGATACTACCAACAATTTTAATGTCTTCTCCCAAACCCAGTTTTTCACGCAGTTTAAACGGAGTCTCAGAGGATTTGTTATCCAACCGGGTGCCGTGGTAAATGGTAATAGCCTTCTCTGGATGCGTCACGCCCTGTTGCAAAACCTCGCGAGTTTCATTGGACACACAGAGGTATTTTTTAATCTTGGCGTAGTTGTATTTGTACTGGGTAAGCAACTTTTGCTTGATAGGGAAGGATATTTTTTTACTCAATACAAACGGCGGCAATTTGGCAAAATGATCGGCAATTATCACCAGCTGCATTGCGGTTGGATCATGAATATGAATAAGATCATACTTGCCCTCGCGACAGGTGGAAATAATTGCGCGAATAAAGCGATAGCCTAAGCGTCGACGCAAACTGGCTGTTTTAAACGGAATATCCAAAGCTTTCAACTTTTGCTCAAATTGTCCACCCTCAGCACACAATATGAAATTTTCAACTGGATAATTACCCCGCGCCAATTCAATACACAGGTTTTGAATATGGTGCTCCCCACCACCCCAATTTTTTACACCAGATACGTGTAGCACTTTCATTGCTTTATAAATCCTAAAATTTTATTGAGCAGCAGCCGATTGCCATCAACCCCCTGCACAACCCAAGATTGGGAGCCGCTCATAACGGCGTAGTAATAAGCTGCCGAGCTACATCTAGCTACAAGCCCCTCTCATCGCAAATTAGCACTGACAGCAAGGTGAATCGACGTCTATTTAACGACCATTTTGCCTAGGCCGCAAAGGGCACAATCGGTATAATGCCCGCCTTATATTTTTTGGCATTTTACAGAGTCGTCACCGCTATGGATAAAACCTACCAACCCCACGCCATTGAGCGCCAATGGTACGAAACCTGGGAACAACAAGGCTATTTCAAGCCCTCGGGTGAGGGCCAGTCCTACTGCATCATGATCCCACCGCCTAATGTAACCGGCAGCCTGCACATGGGCCACGGATTCAACAACGCTGTAATGGATGCCCTGATTCGCTATCGCCGTATGAAGGGTGATAACACCCTATGGCAACCGGGCACCGACCATGCAGGTATTGCCACGCAAATGGTAGTTGAACGTCAATTGGCAGCGCAGGATATCAGCCGCCACGATTTGGGCCGCGATAAATTCCTGGATAAAGTTTGGGAGTGGAAGGAGCAATCCGGTGGCACTATTACCCGCCAAATCCGTCGCCTGGGCTCCTCGGTGGATTGGAGCCGCGAGCGCTTCACCATGGATGAAGGGCTGTCCAAAGCCGTTCAGGAAGCATTCGTTCGCCTTTACGACGATGGCCTGATTTACCGCGGTAAACGCCTGGTGAACTGGGACCCCAAATTGCACACCGCTATTTCCGACCTGGAAGTGGAAAACCACGATGAGAAAGGCAGCCTCTGGCACCTGCGCTATCCGCTTGCTGATGGCGCCACCACCGCCGAGGGCAAAAATTATCTGGTAGTTGCCACCACTCGCCCGGAAACCATGTTGGGAGACTCGGCTGTTGCTGTACACCCGGAAGACGAGCGCTATAAATCACTGATTGGCAAATTCATTCTATTGCCACTGGTAAACCGCCTGATTCCGATTGTGGCCGATGACTATGTCGACCGCGAATTTGGTACTGGCTGCGTAAAAATCACCCCAGCTCACGACTTTAACGACTACGAAGTGGGCAAGCGCCACAATCTCCCGCTGATTAATGTGCTGGATAAAGACGCGGCGATTTTAGCGAGCGCACAGATCTTTAATCTGGATGGCAGTGTTAATGATCAGCTGGATGCCAGCCTGCCCCAAGCCTATGCAGGCATGGATCGCTATGCCGCGCGCAAACAAATCGTCGCCGATTTTGAAGCGGCCGAACTGCTGGAAAAAATTGACGATCACGCCTTAAAAGTACCGCGCGGCGATCGCTCAGGGGTTGTTATTGAACCCTGGCTCACCGACCAGTGGTACGTAAGCACCAAACCCTTGGCAGAGCCCGCTATTGCCGCCGTGGAAGATGGGCGCATCCAGTTTGTGCCCAAGCAATACGAAAATATGTACTTTTCCTGGATGCGCGATATTCAGGACTGGTGTATCAGCCGTCAACTTTGGTGGGGCCATCGCATCCCCGCCTGGTACGACGCCAGCGGCAAGGTATATGTAGGTCGCAATGAAGCAGAAGTGCGCAGCAAATATTCACTCGGCACCGAGGTAGCACTCAGCCAGGACGAAGATGTGCTCGACACCTGGTTCAGCTCCGGTCTCTGGACTTTCTCCACCCTGGGCTGGCCCGAGCAGACAGATTATTTGAAAACCTTCCACCCAACCGATTTGTTGGTAACGGGTTTCGATATTATTTTCTTCTGGGTTGCACGCATGATTATGCTCACCATGCACCTGGTGAAGCACGAAGATGGCAGCGCGCAAATTCCGTTTAAAACCGTTTATGTTCACGGCCTGGTGCGCGACAGCCAGGGCCAGAAGATGTCCAAATCCAAAGGCAATGTGCTCGACCCACTGGACATCATCGACGGTATAGATCTGGAAACCCTAGTGCAAAAACGCACCACAGGTTTGATGAACCCCAAAGACGCCACCAAAATCGAAAAGCAGACGCGCAAAGAATTCCCCGAAGGCATTCAAGCTTACGGCACAGACGCGCTGCGCTTTACCTTTTTGTCACTGGCATCTACCGGCCGCGATATTAAATTTGATATGGGCCGGGTTGAGGGCTTCCGCAACTTCTGTAACAAAATCTGGAACGCAACTCGCTATGTATTAATGCAGTGCGAAGAGCAAAATTGTGGTCAGGACGATGCACAAGGATCTACAAGTGTCGCGGAAGACAGGACATCGGTAGTGACCAACAGCAGCGACTATCAACTGTCGGTGGCCGACCGCTGGATTATTAGCAAGCTGCAACTTGCTGAAAAAGCCGTTGCCGAGGCTATGGAGACTTATCGTCTGGATTTAGCCGCTCAAGCTATTTACGAGTTTGTGTGGAACGAATACTGCGATTGGTACCTGGAACTTTCCAAGCCAGTGCTCTGGGATAAATCACCAGAAAACGAAGCGCTGCGCACAGGCACGCGCCGCACCCTGATCCACGTGCTGGAAACCATATTGCGCCTGGCACATCCAATGATGCCTTTTATTACCGAAGAGATTTGGCAAAAAATTAAACCCCTGGCAGGTGCCAAGGGCGAGACCATTATGCTGGCGCCCTACCCCATCGCCAATGACAGCAAAATTGATCAGGATGCACTGGACGATGTTGCCTGGTTGCAAAGTGTAATTTTGGGCGTACGCAATATTCGCGGCGAGATGAATATTTCTCCCGCAAAAGATTTACCTGTGTATTTCAAAAATGGCACAGTGGCAGATCAAACACGCTTTAGCAATTACCAACAATTCCTGAAAAAAATGGCTTCGCTGGAAAACCTGACCTGGTTAACCCCTGGCGATCAGGAGCCACTTTCTGCTACAGCACTCGTAGGTGGCATGGAGATACTGGTGCCTATGGCCGGCCTGATTGATAAGGATGCTGAACTCGCTCGCTTAAACAAAGAGGCAACCAGGCTAGAACAGAACATTGGCAAGCTGGAGGTAAAATTAAGCAACCCTGCCTTTGTCGATAAAGCCCCTGCCGAGGTCGTAGAGAAAGAACGAGGTATTGTTGCCGACAATAAAGTTGCACTGGAAAAGTTAAAAGAGCAGATTGTGAAAATCAGCGCGCTTTAAAAACTGCGGCATGCAATTTAGTTAGAACGGGTAATGTTAAAAAGGGCTGGTAATACCAGCCCTTTTTAATTGCGTTAATTTGATGTTTTTATTTCAAAATCAACAAAATAATGACGTAAAAAAAGCCCAGCTATTTAGCTGAGCTTTTTGTGTAATTCAATGGCGGAGAAGGGGGGAGTCGAACCCCCGATACCCTTTTGAGGTATGCTCCCTTAGCAGGGGAGTGCCTTCGGCCACTCGGCCACTTCTCCGGGGTACTGAGCCAATTTGCAATGTTTTACAGCCTGCCTCAGTAGGTGCGGCATAATACCATAATTCTCTAAAAATCAAAGTCTTAAAGATTAAAAAAATAAAATTAGACAAAGTTTTTTGCGTTTGCCTAAGATTTATCCAGGCTATAAATGACAACGCGACGGCTGATTACTCAGGCCGCCGCGCTATACAAACAATCAGAATGGAGGATCAATTAATAACAATATAATTAATTGTCTTGCTCGTCCTGACTTTGTTTTTCACGTTGAATACGCTGGTAAATTTCTTCGCGATGCACTGCGATATCTTTGGGCGCATTAACACCTATACGCACCTGATTACCCTTTACACCCAACACAGTAACGGTAACTTCATCGCCAACCATCAAGGTTTCGCCAATACGGCGAGTCAAAATCAACATCTTTAATCTCCTTCACTCATCCTGTAAGAGCCTGCTGGAGACACCCCTTGTCACCACCAGCTCCATTAAAAGCTTCCGCGATCCTGGCATTTTATGCCCAGAGCTAAGTATTGACTACTTTTCACGAAAGGAAAGACCTCTATGTAAAATTCTGCCAGCACAGCCGGCAGACGCCTCACACCTTAACTAACCTTCAGTAGGCTAAGACCTAGCCCCTTACTCGGTCTTCTGAAGGTTCGGCATCCAATCCGAAAGCTGTGTGCAAGCTACGCACGGCCAGCTCCAAGTAACGCTCATCGATAATCACCGAAATCTTAATTTCTGAGGTGGTGATCATTTGAATATTAATGCCATCAGCCGCCAATGCAGTAAACATCGTAGAGGCCACACCAGCATGTGAGCGCATACCTACACCCACAATAGACACCTTGGCCACTTTGTCATCACTGCGAACTTCGCGAGCACCTATTTCTGCGGCGACAGACTCAAGCACTGATACAGCCTTTTTCATGTCGTTTTTGTGTACAGTAAAGGTCAGATCAGTGGTGCCATCTGCCGATACGTTTTGCACAATTACGTCAACTTCAATGTTCGCTGCACCTATAGGTGCGAGGATTTTTGCGGCTACGCCTGGAGTATCTGGCACGCCAGCAAGAGTAACTTTTGCTTCATCACGGTTAAACGCGATGCCGGAAACAATGGGTTGTTCCATAGTAGAGTTTTCCTCATCGAGGGTAATCAGGGTTCCTGGGCCTTCTTTGAAACTGTGCAATACACGCAGAGGCACTTTGTACTTGCCGGCAAATTCCACTGAGCGGATTTGCAGCACTTTGGAGCCCTGGCTGGCCATTTCCAGCATTTCTTCAAAGGTAATCTTTTCCAAGCGCTTGGCGCGCTCACAGATGCGCGGGTCAGTCGTATAAACACCGTCCACGTCAGTGTAGATTTGACACTCATCCGCCTTGAGTGCAGCGGCAAGCGCAACACCCGTAGTATCCGAACCACCGCGCCCCAAAGTAGTGATATTGCCTTGCTCATCAACACCTTGGAATCCAGCTACGACTACAATCCGACCCGCTTCAAGGTCGGCGCGCATATTAGCCTCATCAATAGCCTGAATCCTGGCTTTGGTATGTGCGCTATCAGTGAGAATTCGCACCTGACCGCCCGTGTAAGAGCGGGCATCGCAGCCGCGCTTTTTAAGGGCCATACACAAGAGCGCAATAGTCACCTGTTCACCAGTGGATACCAGCACATCCATCTCGCGAGGGTCTGGCGTCTCCTGAATTTGCTGAGCCAAACTGATAAGTCGGTTGGTTTCACCACTCATCGCGGAGACAACCACCACCATATCGTGGCCTTGTGCGCGAAAGCCAGCAACCTTTTCGGCCACTTGCTCGATACGCTCGGTGGTGCCCACAGAGGTACCACCGTATTTTTGCACCAATAAGCTCATTCCAGCCTATCCTTTTATTCGACAAATATGATTATTATGGTTTAACACCATCACAAAAAGGGGCCAATTAAACACCAGTTTGCAATAAAAGTTAACCCAGATTGGATGGAAGACAGTAATAAAACATACTTCTTCCACCTTTTCGCCCAGCCGTTAACCGAGCTGATTTTTTACCCAAGGCAGCACAGACGCTAATGCCTGATCAAGCTTGGCCAAATCACTGCCGCCCCCCTGGGCCATATCGGGACGGCCACCGCCTTTGCCACCCAACTGCTCAGCAACAACGCGCATCAGATCGCCAGCTTTTACCTTGGCAGTAATATCCTGAGTCACGCCAGCGACCAATGATACTTTGTCATCTTCAACCGCCGCCAAAAGAACTACAGCTGTTCCCAGCTTATTCTTAAATTGATCGGCAGTATCGCGCAGAGATTTGGCATCAGCACCCTCAAGGTTAAGCGCCAGCACTTTAACTCCGCCTACATCTACCGCCTGGCTCAACACATCGCCACCACCGGCAGTTGCCAGCTTGGTCTTCAAACTGGCCAGGTCTTTTTCCAGTTTGCGGTTTTGCGCCACTAGCGCGTCGAGTTTTTCCGCAAGATTGTCGCGATTTGCCTTTAGCGAGCGGGCGGCAGTATCCACCAGACTTTCCACTTGATCAAACAAGCCTAGCGCTTTGGCACCAGTGATTGCTTCTATACGGCGAATACCCGAGGCGACACCCGATTCCGAGGTAATGCGAAACAGACCTATATCGCCAGTGCGCTTGACATGGGTACCACCGCAAAGCTCGACCGAGAAGCCATCACCCATGGTGAGAACACGAACACTGTCGCCGTATTTTTCCCCAAAGAGCGCCATGGCGCCTTTAGCTTTAGCTGTGTCCATATCGCAAATTTCAGTGGCAACCGCAGAGTTGGCGCGAATCTGATCATTCACCAAGGTCTCGATTGCTTTAAGTTGCTCGGCAGATACTGCTTCAAAATGAGAGAAGTCAAAGCGCAAACGCTCGGAGTCCACCAAGGAGCCTTTTTGGGTGACATGTTCGCCCAATACTTGGCGTAGTGCAGCGTGCATCAAGTGGGTAGCAGAGTGATTAAGGGCAGTCGCCTGACGCACATTGGCATCCACTTTGGCAGAGAGCGTATTACCAACAGATACGGCTCCTTGAAGTACATGCACCAGATGCAAATGAGTGGTGCCCTGCTTCTGGCAGTCGCGCACCTCCAGGCGATTGCCGCCCAGTTCGAGATAACCGCAGTCACCTGCCTGGCCGCCAGATTCGGCGTAGAAAGGCGTACGATCCAAGACCAGGGCGCCATCTTCACCCTCTACCAGGCGGTCAACTTTTTGCCCGTCTTTTAACAGGGCCAGTACCTTGCCCTGCTCTGTCAGCTGGCTATAACCAAGGAATTCGGTGGCTGGCAAATCCAGGCCAGCAGCTGAGTAATCAACTTTAAACGCCCCTGCAGCGCGGGCGCGGGCGCGCTGCTCAGCCATAGCGGCATCGTAACCCTCCTGATCGATACTCAGGTTGCGTTCGCGCGCTATATCATTGGTTAAGTCCAGGGGAAAGCCGTAGGTGTCGTAGAGGGTAAACACTACTTTGCCCGGGATAACCTTGCCCGCAAGCTTGGTGAGCGTCTCTTCCAGGACTTCCATGCCCTTGTCCAGGGTTTTGGCAAACTGCTCTTCTTCCTGCAGCAAAACACGCTCGATAAGAGCCTGATTTGCGATCAGCTCAGGGTAAGCTTCACCCATAACATCGGCAAGCGCCTTAACCAACGTATAGAAGAAGGCCTGCTTTTGCCCCAGCTTGTTACCGTGACGCACAGCGCGGCGAATAATGCGGCGCAACACATAGCCGCGACCTTCGTTTGAAGGCATAACGCCATCGCTAACCAAAAATGCACAGGAGCGGATATGGTCGGCAATTACGCGCAGAGATTTGCTTTCCAAATCCTGGGTGCCGGTAGCTTCAGCGGCTGCTTGTAGCAGGTGCTGGAATAGATCGATTTCGTAGTTTGAATGTACGTGCTGCATTACTGCAGAGATGCGCTCCAAGCCCATACCGGTATCTACCGAAGGTGCGGGCAGTGGATGCAGGACGCCATCAGCAGTGCGGTTAAACTGCATGAATACGTTGTTCCAAATTTCTATATAGCGATCGCCATCTTCCTCTGGTGAACCTGGTGGGCCACCCCAGATATCGGCGCCGTGATCATAGAAAATTTCGGTGCAAGGGCCGCAGGGGCCGGTATCGCCCATAGCCCAGAAGTTATCAGATGCGTAGGGAGCGCCTTTATTGTCGCCAATGCGAATCAAGCGCTCGGCCGGAACACCCACCTCTTTATGCCAGATGTCATAGGCTTCATCATCCGAGGCATAAACCGTTACCCAAAGCTTTTCGCTGGGGATAGCCAACCAGTCCTTGGAGGTCAAAAACTCCCAGGCAAAATGGATAGCATCCTGTTTGAAATAATCGCCAAAGCTGAAGTTACCCAGCATTTCAAAAAAGGTATGGTGACGGGCGGTATAGCCGACGTTTTCCAGATCGTTGTGTTTGCCGCCAGCGCGAACACAGCGCTGGGAGCTAGTAGCACGGGTATAGGAGCGCTTATCACCACCCAAAAATACGTCTTTAAACTGGTTCATACCTGCATTGGTAAACAACAGCGTTGGGTCATCGCCCGGAACCAAGGAGCTGCTGGGCACTATAGTGTGGCCCTTACTCTCGAAGTATTTTAAAAAGGCGTTGCGAATTTCAGCGCTCTTCATAGTTTTTCCACTAGCTAATCTATAAGGGGGGAGATTCTTGGGAATCTAAAGCAAATTTTCTTAGGCGTTGCGTTGCTCTATCTCTTCGAGGCTGAGCTTACGCGCCTCAGTTTCCAGCATCACTGGAATACCATCGCGAATGGGATAAGCCAAACCACTGGTCCAACATACCAGCTCCTGCTGTTCGGCATGATATTCAAGCTCACCCTTACTAACCGGACACACCAGGATACTGAGCAGTTTTTTGTCAATCATTGCGCTCGACTCACCTAATACAAAACGGGGCGTTATATTACACCGCCAATTACAAGCCTGTCTCTAGCACCACGCCATTTGTCGGACTTATCTTGCTGATTGCTCGCTGTTTTTTGCTCGCGATACGATCAAATCCGCATCATCTTTGGGCATCCCCCCCGCCAGCAACTGGGGATCAACTCGCTCTTCAAACCAGTTCATTCGCCAATCCAAATGCGGCCCCGTGGCGCGACCAGTTTGACCAACCTTGGCTATTTCCTGGCCCTGCGCAATTCTTTCACCCTTTTTGACAAGAACCTTACTCAGATGAATGAAGGTAGACGACAAACCGTGACCATGATCGATGATTAAAGTCCCACCGGAAAAAAACATATCAGGATGAACCAGGGTCACCACTCCAGCAGCGGGCGCGCGCACCAGTGCGCCAACAGGCCGGGCGATATCGACACCAAAATGCGGTGTTCCGGGCACGCCGTTGTAAACACGCTGACTGCCATAGACCCCCGATATACGACCGGTAATTGGCCAGTGAAAAGGTTGGGCAAAAAAGTCTAGATTCAAATCCTGTCGGCGCGCATCTGCCGCCATCTTAGCTTCACGCTGAGCCCGCTTTACCTGCTCCGGGTCTGGCTCTACCGTTTTTTGCGGAACACCTGTCACACGCTGGATATCATATTGCCGCTGCTTTACCGTAAATTCTTTAGCCTCACGACTGCCATCAGCTTTGATCAGCACCAGTTTGATTTGCCTGGGCGCATCCCGGCCCAAGCCAAACACAAACTGCCCGTGAGTATTGGGGCGCAACTTTTTACCCCGGTATTCCACCTGCTCACCCTGCGCCAGTTGCCCCAGGATCACCCCGCCCTGCTGCCAATGGCCCGTTAATTCCATGGCGGAGAGCCCTGCCGAAAGCAGCGAAAAAAAACCGAGTGCCAGCGATTTACTCCAGATCATTCTATGCCTCCACGTCAAACCTACTTTTTACACCCAAAAAAAACGGCAGCCAAGCTGCCGTTTTTTTTGGGTGTAAACCCTTACTACGCTTTATCGCCAACGCGCAGGATTTTCATAGTGTTAGTGCTGCCGAGCAGGTTGATATCGCCGTTAGACACTATCACCAGATCGCCGTCCTCCAAAATGCCCTTCTGCTTGAGCAACTCTACCGCAGGGGTCAGGTCGTGGCGCGACAAGGCTTCTGCGGTGTCAAACGCCACTGGCTGCACACCGCGATAAAGGGCTACTTTACGCTGGGTGGGCACATGGCGAGAAAAGGCAAATATCGGCAATTGCGAACCTACGCGCGACATTAAGCGCGGCGTGCTGCCTGATTCAGTGAGCGCAATAATCGCCTTAACACCGGCCAAGTGGTTTGCCGTGAACATAGCCGCCAACGCAATTGACTCGTCAATAGAGCTGAAGGCCTGGTCCATGCGGTAGGTATCGAAGCTGGCAGTTGGGTGAGTTTCGGCACCGAGAATAATGCGCACCATAGCCTCAACAGTTTCTACCGGGAAGCTACCAGCAGCTGTCTCAGCTGACAGCATAACCGCGTCAGTACCATCGAGCACGGCGTTGGCTACGTCGAAAACTTCAGCGCGGGTTGGCAGCGGGCTGTTAATCATCGACTCCATCATCTGAGTCGCAGTGATCACCACTTTATTCAATGCACGTGAGCGCTGGATAATGCGCTTTTGTACACCAATAAGCGCGGCATCGCCGATCTCCACACCCAGGTCACCACGGGCAACCATCACCGCGTCACTGGCGCGGATAATATCGTCCAGCACCTGATCGTCAGATACAGCCTCAGCGCGCTCAATTTTGGCCACCAGGCCAGCGCGACCGCCAGCCTCTTCCATCAGCTTGCGCGCCAGGTTCATATCTTCGGCAGAGCGAGGGAAAGATACAGCGAGATAATCCACGTCGATTTCGGCCGCCGTTTTAATATCTGCCATATCTTTTTCGGTCAAAGCCGGTGCAGTTAGACCGCCACCCTGACGATTAATACCCTTGTTATTGGACAGGGGACCAGCCACCTTGGTAGTGGTGTAAATGCGCGCGCCTTCGATTTTGTCCACTTGCAAAACAACGCGACCGTCGTCGAGCAGCAGAATATCCCCTGGCTTACAGTCGTTGGGCAGCTCTTTGTAATCAATACCCACTTGCTCCTGGGTACCGGCATCGCGCTCAAGGGAGGCATCAAGAACAAACTTGTCACCTACTTTCAGGTGGATCTTGCCGTCTTTAAAACGCGCAACGCGAATTTTTGGCCCCTGCAGGTCACCCAGTACCGCCACAAAGCGATTGTGCTTGGCGGCCAGCTCGCGCACGGTTTCGGCGCGACGCATGTGGTCCTCGGGCGAGCCGTGGGAGAAGTTCAGGCGAACTACGTTAACGCCAGCGAGAATCAAACGCTCCAGAACCTCGGGAGATTCTGAAGCTGGGCCTAGAGTGCTGACGATCTTGGTGCGTCTAATCATGGCGGGTTCCTTATTACTTAGCGGACATCAACGCCAGAGTGTTATCCAACATGCGGTTGGAGAAACCCCACTCGTTGTCGTACCAGCTGAGTACTTTTACCCACTTGCCGTAGACTTTAGTTTGCAGAGAGTCGTAGTTGGATGAGTGCGGGTTGTGATTGAAATCCACAGATACCAGTGGCTCATCACAGAACGCCAGAACACCGGGCATTTCTTTTTCGGAAGCTTCTTTCATAGCAGCGTTGATAGCCTCGACACTTACGTCTTTTTCTACCAATACGTTGAGGTCAACCAGAGAAACGTTGATGGTTGGCACGCGTACAGAGATACCATCCAGCTTGCCTTTCAGCTCTGGCAATACCAGGCCAACAGCTTTAGCAGCACCGGTGGTGGTTGGAATCATCGACTGGGTAGCAGAACGGGCGCGGTAGATGTCTTTGTGGTAAACATCGGACAGCACCTGGTCGTTGGTGTAGGCGTGAATAGTGGTCATAGAGCCCTGCACAATACCGAACTTGTCGTTCAGCACTTTGGCGATGGGCGCCAGGCAGTTGGTGGTGCAAGAGGCGTTGGAAATTACAGTGTCAGATGCCTTAAGTACGTTGTCGTTTACGCCAAATACAACAGTGGCATCCACGTCAGTACCTGGAGCAGAAATGATGACTTTTTTAGCACCGGCGACAATATGCGCAGAGGCTTTTTCTTTGCTGGTAAAAATGCCGGTACATTCGTAAACCACATCAACATTTAGCTCGCCCCAAGGCAGTTTGGCCGGATCGCGCTCGGAAGTAATACGAATTTCGTCGCCATTTACGATCAATTTATCGCCTTCTACAACCACGGTACCCTGGAATGCGCCATGTACTGAATCGTATTTGGTGAGGTGAGCATTGAGTTGCGCATCGCCCAGATCGTTAATACCTACGATTTGGATTTTTTCGCGCTTGCCAGATTCATACAGGGCACGCAGAACATTGCGACCGATACGACCATAACCGTTAATTGCTACTCTAATAGTCATTGCTTTTCTCCTAAATTCATTTAACGACCCGAGACTATCGGGTATCTCAATTACAAAACGAGTTCTCTACCGAATCTTATTAGCGAGGCAGGCTGGCTGCTTCGCGAGCCAGGCGCTCGATTTCATCCCAGCGTCCGGCTTTCATTAATTCTTTGGGGGCCATCCAGGTACCGCCAACACAGGCTACGTTTGGCAGCGCCAAATAACTGGGCGCCTTAGCTAAATCAATGCCACCGGTAGGGCAGAATGTAATTTGCGGCAGCGGGCCACCAATGGACTTCAACATTGGCACTCCGCCAGCAGCTTCCGCCGGGAAGAATTTTTGATGAGTAAAACCCTCGACAAATAAGTGCATGGCTTCTGTAGGTGTAGCTACGCCAGCCAGCAAAGGTACTGGTGATGCCTTGGCTGCTTCGATCAACGCTGGAGTAGTACCGGGACTTACCAGGAAAGTCGAACCAGCTTTAATAGCATTTTCCAAATCTTTCGGCGTAATAATGGTGCCAGCACCGATGACCGCATCGTCCGGCAGGGCTTCAACCATGGCAGTGATTGCATCCAGCGCACAGGGAGTACGCAGGGTGATTTCCAGTACTTTCAGGCCGCCATTGTAGAGTGCGGTTGCCAGAGGAACTGCATCCTCAATACGCTCAACCACCATCACCGGCACTACAGGTGCCACTTTCAAAATCTGATCAATCGATAAAGCCACAGTGAAGTCCTCGCTGAGTCACACTAAAAAAGAATTCCCGCCAATAAATCAAGGCGCCCAGTAAACCGTTAAAGGCACCTTATCCTGCTGCAAAAGTGCGCGAATTGGCATTTCATTGACATCGCTTCCCGCTTGCGCAGCGCGGAAAACATTGAGTTTTTCCTCGCCGGTTAGCAGCAGCACCAAAGCTTTGGACTGCAGCAAACCATTCAGTGATAAGGTCATACGTTCGGTAATAGCACCGGTCACTTCGCTGGGATGCGCATTAATGGCCGCACAAAGTGCATCAGTAGTCAGCGCTTCTTGCAGGCCATTGGCATTGGGGAAAAGCGAAGCCGTATGGCCATCGGAGCCCATACCTAAAATGGTGATATCAAAAGGCTGAGCCAATTGCTGGTAAGCCGCCTCGCAATCTGCCAGGCCTTCCTGAGCAGATTCAGCAGTATTTTTCATTCCAATCAAATTGGCTACAGCGGCCTTGTTTTGGATCAGGCTGTTAACCACAAAAGCTTCATTACTTTTGTCGTGGTCAAAGTTGACCCAGCGCTCATCAACCAAGGCAACATAAATAGATTCCCAGGGGAGATCCAAGTTGCTCATGGATTTGTAGAGGGCTTCAGGTGAACTGCCGCCGGAGACCATAAAGGTGGCCTCGCCGCGCTCTTCTACTGCCGTCAGCAGTGCTTGCTCGCACTCTTGTTGCAGCGCTGCAATTAACTCGGCGCGACTTGCAAAAATACGCTCGCTTACCATTCCTGATCGGCCCCCGACAAAACTTCATCGATAGAGAACCAGCGGCGGCGATCGCTTGCCATCAATTGCGTTGAGGCCTGAGGCCCCCAGCTACCAGCCAAGTAGCCATGAGGTTTGTTTTCGGGGCGCTGCCAAGCCTCAATAATTGGATCAATCCAGGCCCAGGCGGCAGCTACTTCAGCGCGATGGATAAACAGGCTGGCATCGCCGGCAGCGGCATCCAGCATCAAGCGCTTGTAGGCATCTGAATAGAAATCTTTGTAGGTATCAGCAAAGTTGAGGTTAAGCACTACTGGATGTAAATGCGCCTCATGTTTTTCCAAATCTTTGGACACCAGAATAATCTTGATGCTCTCTTCCGGTTGCAGACGGATCACCAAACGGTTGGGCGTAGCTATACCAGCCGATTCGGGATAAACACGGTGCGCAACATCTTTGTATTGGATAACAATTTCGGCAAAGCGCTTTTTCATGCGTTTACCGGTACGCAAATAAAATGGCACATTAGCCCAGCGTGAATTGTCAATGTAAGCACGTATGGCAACAAATGTTTCGGTGTTGCTGCTCTTGCCCAACTCATCCAAATAGCCGGGAACCAGTTTGCCGTTCATTTCTCCGGCAACATACTGACCGCGCACGGTATTGTATTTAACGGTATTGCCGGTCAATGGGCGCAAATTTTCCAATACTTTTAATTTTTCGGCGCGAATACGCTCGGCCGTCATCTTATTGGGCGACTCCATAGCCACCAGGCAAAGTAATTGCAGGATATGGTTTTGCACCATATCGCGCAGCGCACCAGCACCATCGTAGAAGCCAGCACGACCTTCAAGGCCCACAGTTTCGGAGATGCTAATCTGTACATGATCAATAGCTTTAGCATCCCACAGATGCTCAAACATACCATTGGCAAAACGCAGCGCCAGCAGGTTTTGTACAGTTTCTTTGCCCAGATAGTGGTCAATACGGTAAATAGCTTCTTCACGGAAGTATTCCGCGATCTGGCTGTTAATTTCTTCCGCTGTTTTTGCGTCGTAACCCAGTGGTTTTTCCACAACCACGCGCGCGGTATCAGTAATCAATCCCGACTCGTGCAGGTGCTTACAGCACACACTGAACACCGATGGAGGTGTAGACAGATAAAATACGCGCTGAGCGTTACCGCTGGAATTTAAGAGTGCGGCCAGCGCATCCCAGTGCTCATCTTTGGTGGCGATATCCACAAAAACAGGAATCAGTCGCTCTTCAAAGCTATCCCAGTCTTCGGCAACAAACTCTTCAGGGCCCAGATGCTCCTCTGCGGCTGCACGCACCTTCGCCTTATATTCCGCAACCATTTGGGTATTGCGGCAAGTGGGTAGAATACGTGCGCCTTTGGGCAACTCGCCATCTCTGTGGGCGCGATAAAGTCCGGGAATGAGTTTGCGCAGTGCCAGGTCGCCAGCACCGCCAAAAATGACAAAATCAAATGCTTCAAGCATGTGAGCAAATCCTGTTAGTGATTCAAAATCTGGCAAGCTCAATCAAAGGCTAGCCAGGTATTAAAAACGAAGACCCCGAACTTGGGTTCGGGGTCGAGTAACTGGTTACCAGTTAAAAACAGTAGCTCCTTCTTCCGCCAAGCCAACCGCGGCGCGCAGTGGGGCGAACAATTCACGCCCCATACCATAGTGAACAGAGTTCAAATCGCACTGGGCCTGTTGACGCTGGCTAAGCTCCTCGGCGCCAACCAACAACTGCAGAGTGCCTGCTTCAGCATCCAATTCAATCAGGTCGCCGTTTTGAATCAGCCCAATTGGGCCATTGTCCAGGGCTTCCGGCGTCACGTGGATGGCGGCAGGAATTTTACCAGAGGCACCGGACATTCTGCCATCGGTCACTAAAGCCACTTTATAGCCCCTGTCTTGCAGTACCCCCAGAGGTGGGGTCAGCTTGTGCAACTCTGGCATACCACAGGCTTTTGGCCCCTGGAAACGCACCACAGCGACAAAATCTTTATCCAGCTCACCGCGCTTGAAGGCTGACTGCATCTCTTCCTGAGAGTGGAAGACAACAGCTGGCGCCTTAACCTTGCGGTGCTCCGGCTTAACCGCGGAAATCTTGATCACCGAGCGTCCAAGACTCCCCTTGAGCAAGCGCAACCCACCTTCGGCACTAAAGGGGTTAGAAACCGGACGCAACACTGAGTCATCAAGACTTTCACTTGGCGCATCTCGCCACAGGATCTCGCCATTTTCCATAAACGGCTCTTTGATATAGGGAGCCAAACCGCCCTCCCCCATCACCGTTTTAACATCATCATGTAACAGCCCGGCAGCGCGCAGCTCGCGGATTAAATAACCCATTCCGCCAACGGCCTGGAAGCGGTTTACATCCGCCAGTCCATTGGGGTAGATACGGCACAGCAGTGGAATTATATCCGAAATGTCTGACAAATCCTGCCAGTTAATTATCACACCCGCCGCACGGGCGATGGCCACTATGTGCATAGCGTGGTTGGTGGAGCCGCCTGTCGCCATCAAGCCAACAATACCGTTAACTATGGACTTCTCAGTAACTATCTCCGCCAGAGTCACCGGGGTATCTCGGGTGATACGCGCCAGCTGATGCACCGCAGCACGGGTCAAAGCATCGCGCATCGGGGTGTAGGGGTTAATAAAGGTACTGCCGGGCAAGTGCATACCCATAATTTCCATCAGCATCTGATTGGTGTTGGCAGTGCCGTAGAAAGTACAGGTGCCCGCGCTGTGATAGGAGGCGCTCTCGGCCGCCAGCAGCTCTTTGCGGCCCACCTTACCTTCGGCAAACAACTGTCGGGTTTTCACTTTTTCGGCATTTGACAACCCGGAAGACATGGGCCCTGCCGGCAGAAAAATGATCGGCAATTGACCAAATGACAAAGCCCCCATCATCAGGCCCGGGACAATTTTGTCACAAACCCCCAGACACATAGCGCCATCAAACATATCGTGAGACAAGGCAATGGCTGTGCTCATCGCAATCACGTCGCGACTGAACAGCGACATCTCCATACCGGGGAAACCCTGGGTAACGCCATCGCACATAGCGGGAACACCACCAGCCATCTGCGCCGTCATACCCATTTCTTTGGCAGCCGCCTTAATAGGCTCCAGGTATTCGCCATAGGGCTCGTGTGCCGATAGCATCTCGTTATAGGCAGAAACCACACCCAAGTTTGACGCCTGCCCTTCAGCCAAAGCCTCTTTATCCGAGGAGTTGCAGGCGGCGAATCCATGCGCAAGGTTGGCACAGCCAAGGTGGTGGCGCGCTGGGCCCTTATTGCGAAAGCGATTAACTCGATCAAGATAAGCCGCGCGAGTAGCACGACTGCGCTCAATAATACGCTCAGTAATAGCGGCTAGGCGGGGATCTGCGGTAATAACGTCAGTCATGGAAGTACCATTGCTCGTAATATCAAATTCAGTAAAGCGCTGCTTTACCTCTGGCTTATGGCCCGACATAGCCGGTACCAATGGCCACCCGACACGCAGATGGCCTGCCGGGCACTTTGGCCGGCGCTCTTTTTAAAATATTGTGGTTGCGGCTAAACACCCGCCCCAATAGGACTATTGGTTTTTAGCCTTTTTGTAGAATTCAATCAGGCCGCGGGTTGAAGCGTCATTGCCAGGATTAACCGCTTTATCGAGATCCAGTTGCGGCTGAATCCCCGCTGCCAACACCTTACCCAACTCAACGCCCCACTGATCAAAGGAGTGGATGCGCCAAATAATACCCTGAACAAAGATTTTATGCTCATAGAGCGCTATCAGGCTGCCCAGAGTTTTAGCGCTGACATTGGGCAACAAAATACTATTCGTCGGACGATTACCGCGATGCACCTTATGTTCCACAATTTCTTCAATACGGGCTGGAGGCACACCCTTGGCGGTCAGTTCAGCACGAACCTGATTGGCATCAATGCCCATCATAAGCGCCTGAGTCTGGGCAAAGAAGTTGGCCATTAGGGCATCGTGATGACCCTCAACGGCAATATTAGGCTTCACCGAGCCAATAAAATCTGCCGGAATAATATCTGTACCCTGATGCAGCATTTGATAGAAAGCATGCTGACCATTGATGCCCACCTCGCCCCAAACCAGTGGCACGCTACCGTAGCTGAGCAGCTCGCCAGCCCAATTTACTGATTTGCCATTACTCTCCATCTCTGCCTGCTGCATATAGGCAGGGAAACGGTGCAAGCACTGGTCATAGGGCAGCAAAGCATGGGCGGGGTAACCCAGGAAGTTGCGATTCCAGATACCAACCAAAGCCAGGAGCACAGGGGCATTTTGCGCCAGAGGTGCACTTTGGAAGTGCTGATCCATCTCGTAAGCGCCCTCTAATAGCTCAACAAAGGTGTCATAGCCCAGCGAGAGAACGATCGGCAGGCCAATAGCTGACCACAGGGAGAAGCGTCCGCCCACCCAATCCCACATATCAAAGATGTTTTCTTCAGCAATCCCAAAAGCGGTCACCAGCTTGCGATTGGTGGATACAGCCACAAAGTGCTTGGCGATAGCCGCCTTGTTGCCTGCGGCCGACATAAACCAAGCCTCGGCGGTACGCGCATTGGTCATGGTTTCCTGAGTGGTGAACGTCTTGGAGGAAATTACAAACAGGGTTGTTTCCGGGCTAACTTTGGCCAAAGTTTCAGCAATCTGCACACCATCTATGTTGGAGACATAATGCATGGTCAAACGCTTGTCGTTATAAGCGTTAAGTGCCTCAGTCACCATCAGTGGGCCCAGATTGGAGCCGCCAATACCGATGCTAACTACATCGGTAATAGATTTACCGGTAAATCCCTTCCACTCGCCTGAGCGAACCCTGTCTGCCAGCTTGCGCATACGGTCCAGCTCAGCCTGAACAGCCGGGCGGGCATCAACGCCATCAATCATAATTGGCTTGTCTGAGCGATCGCGCAGGGCAACATGCATTACTGCGCGATCTTCAGTCGCATTAATGTGCTCGCCGGCAAACATTTTGCCGCGCCACTGCTCAACACCCGACTCCTCAGCTAACGCCAATAACAGCGACTGGGTTTCGTCGGTGATCCGGTTTTTGGAAAAATCCAGCAGCATCGCTGGCAAATTGATAGAAAACTTGGAGAAACGCTGGTCGTCAGCGGCAAACAGCTCTTTTAAGTGTTTGGCTTTCATTTGCTCCGCATGGGCCTGCAAGGCTTGCCAAGAGGGCAAATCGGTAGGACAAGTAACTGAGTTGGTCATTTACTGCTCCGCAACAAGGATAGGGACATTTTGCCTGGACAGGGGATAAAGCCTGTGGCCACAGTTCGGCGCCGGATTAGGCACCATAGTCTTGGTCGTTGTCTGGTATAAAACCGCCGGGGTGATCCCCTATGTCGTTGTAAATGGCCGCTGATCACATTTGCAGAATACTGAAAAACTTGAGCCGTCATCCTAATGACTACGCAAGCGCAGTTAAACTATCCTAGCAACAAACAAATATTGAAAATTTGACCTAGAATTGAATCGCACTTGATCAAATTGACCGAAGCAGTAAATAAGCAACAAATGCCCGCTAACTACAGCCAACTTCGCCTCAAAACTCAATGATACAGGGCACAAAAAGGCCGCTATCATAGGCAGATGGGTATGGAGTGTCAATTCAAGCTATTGCCAACCCGGGTTGGAATTCTTCAAGATTTGCCGCCCCAAAAAAAGACATTAACCTTAATTAAACTGCGAGCCGCTATTCTGAAGCACAGCGGCGAACCAATTCAGCCAAACAGTTCATTTCCACACCCTCCTCCCCTGAAGGAGCAAAATAGCGAAGCTCCACTAATTTTTAATTAAAAAGCGACTTTATGAACAAAATACACCCAATCCCCAGCGGCACCATCGAAGGTTTTTTCGGCAGAAGCTGGAGCTGGGAGAACCGCCGCATTCACTTAGAGTTTCTTAAAGCGCACAACTTTAGTTTTTATATCTACGCTCCCAAAAGCGATCCACAACTTAGGCGGAATTGGCAGCAGGATTGGACGCCCGAGCAAAAGCGCGAACTGCAAAAATTGCGCGACCACAGCCGCAGCCTCAAGCTGAAATTTGGTATAGGTCTCAGCCCGCTGGAACTTTACCTAAGCCCCAGCGGAGAACAAGTAAAGCGGCTGGAACAACGGGTAATTCAATTAAATGAAATGCAACCCGATATTCTCTGCATCCTATTTGATGATATGCGCGGAGACCTACCCGATCTGGCGCAGCGGCAGATAGATCTCTGTCATGCAGCCGCCCAAGCCAGTAGCGCCAAGCAGATTATTTTTTGCCCCAGCTATTACAGTTTTGATCCAATTCTGGAAAAAGTTTTTGGCAAAATGCCCGAAGCCTACTGGCAGACTCTCGGCCGCGATCTAGACTCCAACATTGAAATTTTTTGGACAGGTGAGAAAGTCTGCTCCCCCAGTTACTCGCGCGACCACCTATTAAATGTAGGGGATCTTTTACAGCGAAAACCCTTTCTTTGGGATAACTATCCCGTGAATGATGGGGCAGTCAAATCCAAGCTGCTGCATTTACGCGCAGTCCCCCAATCACACAATCAAATAGGCGATTTGATCAGCGGTCACGCTCTAAACCCAATGAATCAAGCACTACTCTCCCAGCCAGCTATCGCCAGCCTGGATTTGGCGTATCAACTGGGCAATCAATACCACCCGGAGCAAGTGCAACTTGAATTGTTAGTAAATTTATTTGGTCAGAATTTGGGGCAGTACCTGGCTGATGATATAGCCATATTTCAGGATCAGGGTTTAGCGGTGCTGGACGCCGACAACAAAGCTTGTTTGCTACAAAAATATCAACGCTTTGCCAACTTTCCCGCAGCCCTAGAGTTAATTGAGTGGCTAGAAGGAGGATATACCTTTGACCCCAGCTGTTTAACCGACTAGCGGCCTAAACGCTCCTGCAGCCACACCGAGATTGCGCTTATCTGTTCAGCACAAAGGCTGTGTTCCATAGAGAAGCGCTGATATTCAACCTCATAGTTTTTTTGCCTTAAGTAACCGCAAGCGCGCTGTCCCAATTGCTCCGGCACAACCGAATCCAGATCCCCATGCTGAATCAATATGGGCAGTCGGGCATTTTCCCGGGCAAAGTCTTGCGACTCTGGCGCCGCCAAATAGCTGGACAAAACCAGCAGCCCCGCCAAAGGCACCGAGCAACTCAAGGCCGCCTCATAAGCTACCGCACCGCCCTGAGAAAAGCCGGCAATGACAATTCGCTGGGCAGGGATTCCACGCTCAATTTCGCGAGCGATGAGTTGATGGATATAACTTGCACTCTGGCGAAGCTGCACCTGGTCAACCTCTCGCTCCAGATTCATCGCCAAAATGTCGTACCAGGCCGGCATCATATAGCCACCATTTATTGTGACCGGCATAAGTGGTGCGTTAGGAAACACAAATCTTAACGAAAAACTTTCCGGCAGCCCCAATTCATCAACCAACGGCACAAAGTCCTCACCACCAGCCCCCAGACCATGGAGCCAGATGACCGCACCTTGCAAGGGCAAGTTACCGATTTCTTTTTCAATTACGGGAGGGAAAAACATAAGAAGTCTGCCTATTAATTAAACAGCCCAAGGCGAATTTAAATTTATCTGCTGGAAAAGCTTGCCAACTGGTGCGCCGCTAGCCTATAGATGAAATGAAAGCCCCTCATTTTTTTAGCCAAACATTCAGTTTGCTGAATCTAAGGAATGCCATGAAAGATTTGCCCTACAGAGTACTGCAAGAGTCTGCCGAAGGATATAAAACCGTTGATGCAGTTATCTCTCCCACCAATCGACTAAATATTCTCTCCAAATCCGAAGTGTCCAAACTGCTCGATGCCAGCCAAAGTGGCCTGTATAAATTATTCCGCAATTGCGCTCTAGCCGTACTTAACACAGGTAACGATATAGATGACGGCAAAGAGCTGTTGGAACGCTACAAAGATTTTAATATCAGCATTGTTCAACAAGAGCGCGGTATTAAACTTGCTGTAACAGGCGCTCCCGCCGAGGCATTTGTCGATGGCAAAATGATTCACGGTATCAGCGACCACTTGTTTACCGTTTTGCGCGACGTCATCTTCGCCAATGATGAAATCAAAGACAGTCCCAAATTTAATCTGGAGCACCCGGAATGTATCACCGATGCGGTCTTCCATATGCTGCGCAACGCCAATTTATTGCGCGCAGGTTTAGAACCGAACCTGGTTGTCTGCTGGGGTGGCCACTCAATTAGCCGCGTGGAATATGACTACACCAAAGAGGTAGGCTACGAGCTGGGCCTGCGCGCTTTGGATATATGCACCGGCTGCGGACCAGGTGCCATGAAAGGGCCAATGAAGGGTGCCGCCATTGGCCACGCCAAGCAACGCATTACCCGGGGCCGCTATATAGGTATTACCGAACCGGGCATTATCGCCGCCGAAGCACCCAACCCCATAGTCAACCAACTGGTCATCATGCCCGATATTGAAAAGCGGCTGGAAGCTTTTGTGCGCCTCGGGCATGGGATAATTGTGTTTCCCGGCGGCGCTGGGACTACCGAGGAGATACTCTACATCCTCGGCATACTGCTACACCCGGACAACAAGCGAATCCCATTCCCGCTTATTTTTACCGGCCCCGATAGTTCGGCGGAATACTTTGAACGTGTTGACCAATTTATCGCCAACACCCTGGGCCCTGAAGCCCAGGCGCACTACAAAATCATAATCAACAACCCGGAAGCTGTAGCTGCGGAAATGAAAGCAGGCATTCAAACGGTGCGCGAATTTCGCAAACAAAACGATGATGCCTATTACTTTAACTGGCTGCTAAAAATTAGCTCTGAGTTGCAAAGCCCATTTACCCCAACCCACGAAAATATGCGCAACCTAGAGCTTCACAAAAACCAGCCAGTGGATCAGTTGGCGGCCAATTTGCGCCGTGCCTTTTCCGGCATAGTTGCGGGCAATGTAAAAGAGGATGGTATAAGGGCAATTGAAGAGCGCGGCCACTTTGAGCTGCATGGCGACAGCGAGATCATGCATCCGGTTGATGAGCTGCTCAATTCCTTTGCCCGCCAAAGCCGCATGAAGCTCCCAGGACGAACCTATATTCCATGTTATAAAGTGATTAAATAATTGCCATTTACTGCATTTAGTTATTGCTTGTAGTCAATCTCCTACAAAATTTGCCGAAAATGGCGACTAGTTACAGCGGTCGCCAATCGCCATAATGGACATATCAAGGAAGTAGACAATGATGTGTGTTGGCCAGGCAAGGTCAAAGGAAGCGCCCCACCGATTGGAAGCGATGTCAGGAGACATCAAAGGATTGCACTAGCGCAGGATAAGGCGGTCAGGGAGAGCCAAGGGAACTGGTCGCAAATTGACTACTTCGTCTAAGGATAGAATAGGAATGGGGCCGCTTAAGCGGCCCCAGCTCTTTTCAGGACTTGATTATTAAAAGCGGCACATTCCCCTCACGAACTCTTAATATCCTCATTGACCGGATCCGCCAGGATTGCTGAAGATAGCTTTTCATCGCGCTTTTGCTGCCTGCGCTTTTGGAAAAAATCACTCAATTGATGCTGGCAACGCTCTGCCAACACCCCACCCTCATATTCAACATGATGGTTGAAGTAGGATGCATCTAACATTCGCGCCTGACTGACCACCACGCCCGCTTTTGGCTCTGTAGTACCAAAGACCAAACGCCCTATGCGCGCATGCACAAGCGCACCTACACACATAGTGCAAGGCTCGAGAGTTACATAGAGGGTTGCATTCGGCAGGCGATAATTTTGCACTTTTTCAGCTGCCTGACGAAGCGCCACTAGCTCGGCATGGGCACTGGGATCATGGCTGGTAATGGGCTGGTTCCAACCCTCGCCCAGAATTTGCTCGTCTTTAACTATGACAGCACCTACGGGCACCTCCCCCTGCGCCCTTCCCCTAGCAGCCAACTTAATGGCGTAGTGCATCCAGCGCTCATCTAAAACATCTTGCGGCACTGGCTGAAATTCATGTTGGCTCACTCAGATACTGCCTCTTAATTGCTCGTTTTTGCACTGCATTCTTACCTTAGCAAGGCGGCCTGCAACTGCTCTGCTGGTGCCAAATAAAGCAGCATGTCATCTGCGGCTAAAGGCTTGATAAATCTGAATCTGGCAATTAACTCTCCCGCAAGCTCAACTGATTCTGTGAACATGTCCAGCGGGCGAATCCACCAGGAAAAATCGCCGTAAAGACAGCGATAGACAACCATTAGCTCACGCGTCTCGCTGTGAGTCGCCACCTCAAACACAAAGTAATCGTTGCCTTTGTAGTGACGATACAGACCTGCTTTAAAACTCATGCTCACCCCTAGATTACCGCTTGCTGGTGCAATTGCACCAATTCAGCATCACTTAACTTCAGTACAGATTGCAGCACTTCGCTGGTGTGTTCGCCAATTGCGCCACCCGGCCAATCTGTACGTCCAGGAGTTTGCGATAATTTGGGTACCAACGCGGGAATGCTAAGTGGCTTGCCATTAATCTCAACGCGTTCAAATAATCCACGCGCGTTAAAATGTGGATCGGCAAACATATCCTCGACATTATAAATCGGCCCACTTGGTACACGCGCCCGCTCGAGGGCCGTTAAAATCTCCCCAGCATTTTTACTCATGCACCAAGCCGCCAGAGCATTATCAATCTCCAGCTCATGCTGAACCCGCCCGGCATTATTGGCCATACGCGGGTCAGAGGCCATCTCGGGATAGCCAGCCGCTTGCATCAAGCGCTGAAAAATTGAATCTCCGTTACCGCCAATAACGACATATTTGCCATCTTTGCAGCGATAGGTATTGGTTGGCACTATGCCCGTTACCGTAGTCCCCGAAGGCTGGCGAATTACACCAGCGCCAGAGAACTCGGGCACTACCGCCTCCATTAAATTAAACATGGATTCGTAGAGCGCGACATCCACCACTTGGCCCTCACCTGCTTCGCCGCGCTCGCGCTCCAGCAACGCGAGCAAAATCCCCAGGGCGGCATGAATTCCCGCAATAGTATCGCCAATACTTAAATTGGGGCGCACCGGCGCCTGCCCAGCAAAGCCATTAACATAGCGAAACCCACTCATGCCTTCACACACCGAGGCGAAACCCGGTTTGCTGGCGTAGGGACCGTCTTGACCATAACCAGATATACGCGCATAGACCAATCGCGGATTATCGGCTTTGACCTGATCCGGCCCTAAGCCCCAAGCCTCCATCACCCCTGGGCGAAAATTTTCAATAAGCACATCGGCGGTATCTATTAAGCGTCGCGCTATATCTTGGCCTGCAGTTTTTTTGAGGTCCAAAGTCACACTTTTTTTGTTGCGCCCTATGCTGCGCCACCACAACGAAGTGCCATCTTCCACGACCCGCCAACCGCGAATTGGATCGCCTTCGGGCGGTTCTATTTTGATAACTTCCGCACCAAAATAGGCAAGCATACAACCGGTAAAAGGCCCGGCAATTAACTGCCCCATTTCGATTACACGTATACCGTCCAAGGGACGACGAGACTGCTTATTCATTTGTCACTTCCAACACAATCTTTCCAATATGTCGATTCGATTCCATCAATTGATGAGCACTGGCAACCGCCGCCAAGGGAAACTGCGCCGCAATCACAGGGGCTATTTTGTGTGAATTAAAAAGCGGCCATACACGCCGCAACAGCTCACGCGCAATCGCCGCTTTTGCTGAGGCCGATTGCGCGCGCAACGTCGAACCCGTCAAGGTAAGGCGCTTTAACATCACTGGCATTAAATCGATGGCAACTTTGCTGCCTTGCAAAAACGCAATATTGACAATACGCGCCTCTGTGGCGGCAATGGCAATATTGCGCTGAACATAATCCCCGCCCACCATATCCAAAATAACATCCACACCGCGACCAGCCGTCTCTTGCTTGAGTCGCGCGACAAAATCTTCCCTACGATAATTTATTGCCGTCGCCCCTAATTGTTCGCAGGCGCGACATTTATCATCGCTGCCAGCGGTGACGAATACATCTACACCTAAAGCCTTGGCAATTTGAATGGCAGTAGTGCCTATGCCACTGCTGCCACCGTGAATCAGCAAGCATTCACCGGCCTGTAACCTCGCGCGCTGCCAAAGATTATGCCAAACGGTAAAGCAGGTCTCCGGCAGTGCTGCGGCAAGGACAAAACTAAACCCCTCTGGAATTGGCAGGCATTGCGTGGCTGGCGCCAGGGCAAACTCAGCATAACCACCGCCATTGACCAGAGCGCACAGTTTATCGCCAGGCTGCCATTCGGTTACCGAACTACCGCAAGCCACCACCACTCCCGCCACCTCTAATCCCAAAATAGGCGAAGCGTCGGCAGGCGCGGGATAAAGCCCCATGCGCTGTAATACATCGGGGCGATTTACACCCGCGGCCATTACTCTGATTAAAACCTCATCGGCTTTTGGTGAAGGTACGGGCGCTAGTTCAATGCGCAAATGATCACTTGACCCCGGTGCCGCAAAAGTAACGCTGCGCATTGATTTAGGCATGGATAATGAATCCTGCTCGGGGATAGCGGCCATGCTTTTGCTCCAGTATTGAGTCTACGATGGCTCAGGGTTGAAGACGGTCAATCTGCCAGGAGCCATCGGCTTGCAGGCTGTACTGAAAGCGGTCGTGCAAACGCGCTGCGCCCCCCTGCCAAAATTCAATTTGGTGCGGTCTAACTCGAAAACCGCCCCAAAAATCCGGTAGCGGAATTTCACCTTTGGCGAATTTATTTTTCATAACTTCGAATTGTTGCAGCAAGAGTGCGCGCGAACTGATGGGACGACTCTGGTGCGAGGCCCAGGCCCCCAGCTGACTGTCACGCGGGCGAGACACAAAATACTTTAGCGCCTCTGCACTGGACAACTGCTGTGCGATGCCACAGATTTTGACTTGGCGCTCAAGCGGGTACCAGGGAAAATGTAAACTGATTTTGGGATTTTTCTTTATGTCCTGCGCTTTGCGGCTAGCAAGATTGGTGTAAAACACAAAGCCTTTATCATCGACCTGCTTGAGCAGCACTATACGCTGGGAGGGCTGACCACTGGCATCCACCGTGGCAATAGTCATGGCTGTCGGCTCGGGCAGTTGCGCGGCAATCGCCTGCTTCATCCAGAGCCCAAATTGCTCAATAGGGTTATCCGCTAAATCAGCCCGATCCAATCCGCCCTGAGTGTATTCACGCCGAAAGTGTTCCAAATCCAAAAACATCTTAACCGCCCAAGTCTACAAAAATAAGGTCTAATCCCTGGGCACATGATAGCACCTTAAGCACGAACGACCGATAGCCGGTCGTTCGTGCTGCACAATGCGAGCACTAAGCTGTCTCAGCAGTTCCAGATAGACTTGTTTGCGGTATAAGTTCAACTGCCTGGCGATACCAGTGTTGTAATAAACTATAAATAACGAGCAGCGTACAGCCCATGGCAACCAGTGTATAAAGTGCTGCATGAAGCCCCAGTGCATGTACTTGGTAATATTGATTACCCAATTCAAACAGAGCCGCGAATACCCAGGCCGCTCCCATTTGCTGGCGCCGCACCAATTCAAATAAACTCAGCATTACCAGCATAATCACTAACTGATCCAAGAACCCCAAATACCATAGTTTGTGCTTAAGAGCCCCGGCAACCCCAAAAGCAAGCAGAAGCACAATCATTAAATAGATGCGCCAAGGGCGACTGACAAAACGAACCATTCCCTGCACCAATACCAGCAAAAACATTGCGTTAAATAAACTGTTGATGGCATTAGCTACACTGGTTAGCCACGGAGACAAACTGGCGACATTGCCCGCATTTGGCTCAGGCACATAGGGCGATGGGAAAATTAGATGAATCAGGAGGCGCCCCCCCAACAGAACCAATGCCAGCGTGCTCCCCAGTAGAAAATCGCGCTGCCAGTTAGCGTCACTACGGGGACGTTGCCCATGAATTGCATGTGCCAATAAAAACCCAATGCCAGTTTTCATCACAACACCAATCAATATACCAACCAGCAGCAACAGGATTTGGCTCTGCCAACTCATGGTTGGCGCGAATGCCGATAAGCTGCCATCCAGCCAAAGCAGCGGTAGCGCAATAGCAGGAAGCGCAACGGCAACCATCCAGGGCCATGCGAGTCTAAGGCTAAACTGAGTTTTTGTGCGCTGACTAAACAACCCAATTAGCGCTACAATCGAAAAAATAACTATCAGCGCGGCAAACATAATATTAAACGGCTCTCGCTTCGAATCTGCCTCTTGCCGCGCTCTACTCCAGGTTTCTGGCACCTTCATGCTGCGCAAAAAACCTGTCACCTCATCGCCACTCACACTAATATTAATGATTGCTTGCGCATCCCGATGATTGTAGGCAGCGTTGTTGATATAGGTGATAGTCCAATCCGTACGCGCCGGCCGCTTTTGCTCGTCAACCGAAGGTGGCTCCAGTTGCGCGGGATCCACCCAACCGTTTGCCGTCAGCCAGGCATCGGCCTTGGCAACGGCCTGAGCGCGCGTCAAACTGGCACCGCTGCGCGCCTCAGGTAGTTTGTGCACCAGCTCATGTAACTGACCATCGGGATAGAGCCACAGATCCCACTGCTCTGTACGCTCTTCTACGGGTCCATCAAATTTTTTCCAAAGTACTTCCCAGTAAGGTGTGTCCAGATAGTTCCCCAACAATTGCTGGAAGACCTTATGGGGTGACTCTTCCCAGACGAAATTATGGGCCGGCGTTACATCGGCATGGGTGAGCACAGTCGCGCGCCAATCGCCGGTCAGCTTCACCTGACTATCGGCGAGCACTGCCTGAGCGGCCGCCAATGCCTGAGTGCGATTGATACTAAAATTGGGCCAATTGACATCACCGGGCTTGTGCAATTCAAAACCTATCACCGCCAGTGCAAAAATAGTGGCCAGCATAAAATAGCGGCGCTTGAAATTAACAGCAGCTGGCTGACTCACGCTTTTCGGTGGCAATGGCAACTCGGAAACAGCGGGCGATTCTATTGCTGCAACATAACCATTGCGCCACCCTTCAGCCAGGGGCGCTAAGCCCGCACGTTTATAGCTGGCCAGGATCACCAGGATCAGGGGCGCAGCGCCCGCACCAACAACCAGGCAGCGATCTATCCACAGGTGACTATCAGTGGTCGTGAATATAGGCATGCTCATTAATGTGAGGTCATAACTAAAATGACATATCATCCCAGCCAACAACCCAAAACGAAGAAAAACCAAACCGAAAACCAGGGCGGGAATAAACAACTCAACCACGCGACTGTAACCGGGAAGGTTGGGATAATTGGCGTGAGCACTGGCAAAAACCAGTGCCTGCAGAAGTAATACCGCAATCACCAGCGGCCTGCGAATACCAAAGCGATTGCCGAGTAGTACAGCCAGCGACAAGGGGATAGCACGGAACAAACACTCTTCCCAGGTTCCGGCCTGGAGGGCTGCAAATATCGGGACCAATGCCGGTCGCCAGCTGGCGAGAATATTCGGGTCAGATGAGATATCCGTTGGCTGCCACCAGCCCAGCAGGGTGTGACTAATCCAGACAAACAGCATGGCATAGAGCAAAAACCAACAGGCCCAGGCATAACCACCCAGCACTCGCCCCGCTATCTCAGGCGTTGCTGCCACGGCTGGCCGCCAGCTATCAAACAGGCTGGGCTGGGCACTAAACGCGCTGCGCGACAAACCTTCAGCCACTGCGTAAATACAGGTAAATAACAGCGTGAGCAGCAGCCATTGCCCCCCAACTTGCGATAGATACTTAAGCACAAATGACTGAACCTTGTCGGCGGTAGAATAATCCATCCACAAGTTGGGAAAATTAGCCAGGGAGGCGCCAGCCAACCCCGTAGCCACCACCAGCGCAGGAATTAACGCCAGACGTAAGCGCAATTGATCTCGTCGAAACAGCCAAATGCCGCCCAACACCAAACCACCCAGACCAAACACCCCCATCATCAGGTAGCCAGCGGTTTGACTGATTTGGGTGTTTAAGGCTCGCATTTTGGCAAAGCGCTGATCAAAAGCATCGGGGATAAATTTAAACGTATCCATGGCCACCATTTGATCGCCAGCCACCTTTAACGCGAGACGAAAACGTGCCTCACCCACCTTAAGATCGGAGTGCTCATAGGTGAAGTTATAATCCAGCCGCCCCGATGGCTGTTGAATCACTTTGGATTCCAAGGCCTTATAGGCATCAAAACGCTGCCCGAGAAAATCACGCGCGCCCTGCTCGGCAATCTTACGCGCGGCCGCTTCTGTCCGAGCCGCGCCGGGTTCATCATCGGCCACCAGCAGTGCATAGGAAATAGGCTCACCCTTCGGACTAAACGCCATGATTAATTCGCGCTTTTGTCCGGGTGAAAAATTGCGCACTTTCCAGTAGTGAGTCACCGCATCGATATTGGGAATAAGCTGACGAAAAACCTCAGTGCCGCCCGCCTCCAACTCCACATAGTTCTGCAGTCCCCGGTCGCTGACAAAGGTTACTGCCGAGCGCTGAGTCTTAAGTGAAGGGAAATGCTTGTGCTGAAATGCAGTCGCCGCCGCTATGGCCTGGGCCGAAGATATCTCGACATCCACATTCAAGCCCGGCATCACGCGGTACATAAATTTAAATGCAACCAGCGCGGCAACCAGCGATACACACAGAAATAACAGCCAAAAGCGGCGCGAACTAAACAGCCCGGTGGGGGAGGCAGATAAGTGAGGAGCCTTTATCATAGTCCTTAACATAGTCATTTCCTTACAAATTAAGTATTAACAGTGCTTTATTAGATTTTATTAGTCATATAAACCTGAAAATATTAACACCCCTTTAGTCTGCATGAACATTACCATCTACTCGAGACTGTCACTTTTATGCATGTTTTATAGCTAGCCCAGAACGGCTAGCGCAGTAGGTCTCCTCAATTTCACCCATTCACCTGATAGTATCGACCCAAGCAGCGCGGTACAGCGCTAGAAACTTCTGAAAATGCACAAAATAAAATAGAAGTTGCCCTTTGGGAGCGCTAGACTATGGCGACCAACATAATGATTTTTGTGCCAACCCCAGAGGGTTGGACTAACCCCGTTTAGACATCGCGTATTTATGACGAAACTACCCCCTGTTGTCGGCGTGATTCTGGCCGGAGGCTTGGCGCGGCGCATGGGAGGAGGCGACAAATGCCTTCTCCCTCTGTCGGGAAAAACCCTATTACAA
Source organism: Cellvibrio sp. (assembly GCA_050305995.1). Lineage (GTDB taxonomy): Bacteria > Pseudomonadota > Gammaproteobacteria > Pseudomonadales > Cellvibrionaceae > Cellvibrio. The sequence goes on along the minus strand of JBNLGJ010000031.1, from coordinate 42,146 downwards.
CGCACCATTGAGCGCGCTCAACCGCAAGTGGACGAACTGCTGCTCAATGCCAACGGTAACAGCCTGCGCTTTGCCCGCACTCGATTGCCGGTTATCGCTGATGTTTTTGCTGAAAACCCTGGCCCCTTAGCCGGAATTCATGCAGGACTACAATGGCTAAAAAGCAATAACCCAAATGCCGAATGGCTGGCAAGTTTTGCTTCAGATACCCCCTTCTTTCCCAAAGATATAGTGGCCAAGCTACTTGCCGCCGCCAAGGAGCACCAGGTGCAATTGGTGGTGGCCTCATCCAACCAGCAAATACAGCCAATTTTTGGCCTCTGGCACGCCTCGCTACTGGGCAAAATTGAGCAGCAACTTGCCTCTGGCAAGATTCCTCGACTAATGGATTGGGTCAGCCAGCAAAGCCATGCCAGCGTAGACTTTGCAGCAACTCCCTATGACCCATTCCTAAATATCAATACCCCACAGGACTTATACGCCGCCGAGAGCATTATTCCCCAGGTTGATTGACAGTCTTTTTGCGTTGAACCTGCTAAGCTCGCGGCAAGTTTTGTTTTGAGGGTTGTTTATGTGGCGCGCGCTTTGTGTAGCTCAGTTTTATTTGATGCTTTGTATCTACACTTATTTAGGCTTAACGCCACACCCGGAAAACAAAATCCCCATGTTTGCCGATTGGCTAATGCACGGTACAGGATATTTGCTGGCGGGGTTTTCAATTAGTTTTGCCCGCCCTTATTGGCCCTATTGGCAGCGCGCAGCTTTTCTCATCGTCTACTCTTTCGCCATAGAAGTTGGCCAACATTTTAGTCCGCCGCGCACTTTTAGCTTGTTAGATATGTTGGCCAATTCAACCGGTACGATATTGGGGCTTACACTGGTATTTTTGTTGGCGCACTACCTTAAATGGTTTCGCGATTTGCAAAATAATGGATTAAAACCCCTCAAAAGCTGAATGCTTCACGCATAATTTTATCCAAGGTCTCTACACTAGAGATCAACCAAGGATTAAACAGCCAATATGACTGGGACGAATCTGGAATTTGTACCACATCGGTCTTAACTCCCAGGTTATGCATCTGCGCCCACATCAGTCGTTACAATACAAAACGCCCGATGAGATTCATCGGGCGTTTTGGTAAATCGGTGTCAACTTATTTCAGGACTGGACAGCTTTAATACTTAAAGCAGTAGACGACGCACATCGGCAATCACTGCGGTTAAATAGGTAAAGAAGCGACCAGCATCTGCGCCGTTAATGGCGCGATGATCGTAAGAGAGCGACAGCGGCAACATATTGCGCGGCACAAACTCCTTGCCGTTCCACACAGGTTTCATCTGCGCGCGCGATACGCCGAGGATAGCCACCTCAGGGGCGTTTACGATTGGGGTAAAGCCGTTACCACCGGCAGCGCCGAGGCTGGAGATAGTAAAGCAACCGCCCTGCATATCGGCAGGCAGCAACTTGCCATCGCGCGCTTTTTTGGCAATCGCGTTGATTTCGTCAGTCAATTCCCACAGGCCTTTTTTATCGACGTTGCGGATAACTGGCACCATCAGACCGTTAGGTGTATCTACGGCAATGCCAATATGCACATATTTTTTGTGCACAATGCTTTCGCCATCGTGATGTATAGACACGTTAAAGCTTGGCTCGGCGATCAATGCCGCAGCACAGGCTTTCATCAGGAAGGGCAGCGGAGTCAGCCTGCTGCCGCGCTTTTCAGCTTCGGCTTTCAGGCCGTTGCGGAAGGCTTCCAGGTCGGTGATGTCGGCATCGTCCCACTGGGTAACATGGGGAATATTGAGCCAGTTGCGGGTCATATTATCCGCAGTGATTTTCTTCACCTTGCTCATTTTTACGGTTTCAATTTCACCAAACTTGGCAAAATCAACCGCAGGAATACGCGGAATACCGCTGCCCGCAGCACCGCTAGAGACAGCGCCTGATTGGACGCTGGCAACAATGGATTTCACATAGTTGCGCAGGTCGTCTTTGCTCAGGCGACCGCGAGGGCCAGTACCCTTCACCTTGCCCATATCCACACCCAACTGGCGAGCCAGTTTGCGCACCGCTGGGCCAGCATAGACTTCACCAGTTTGCACTACATCAGCAACCGCAGTGGCTACTGGCGCAGGCATGGCAGCTTCGGCTTTAGGGGCCGCAGCGGGGGCTGGCGCAGCAGCAGGTGCAGTAACTGGCGCAGGCGCAGCAGCGCCGCCAGCCGTCGCCAGCACACCAATCACTGAACCCATTGAGACTTTATCGCCCACTTTTACCGCCAGGCTCAACAACTTGCCAGCAGCTTCGGCGGGGATTTCCATGGAGGCTTTATCAGTTTCCAGTACGATCAGCGAGTCGCCTTCGGCAACTTCGTCGCCCGTTTTTACAGCAACTTCAATAATTTCTACGTTTTCCGCACCGCCAATATCCGGCACTTTCAGGGTGATTTCGGCACTGGCAGCGGCAGGTGCGGCAGCAACGGGCGCCGCGGCGGGGGCGCTAGCAGCAGGCGCAACAGCACAGGCGGCGCCAGCCAGAACACCAATCAATGCTCCCTGGGAAACCTTGTCGCCCACCTTGAGCGCGATGCTGGCGATAGTGCCGGCAGCTTCTGCGGGGATTTCCATGGAGGCTTTGTCAGTTTCCAATACGATCAAAGAGTCGCCAGCGGCAACCTGGTCGCCCACCTTCACACAGATTTCAATAACTTCTACACCTTCGGCACCGCCAATATCCGGTACCAGCATTTGCACTTCAGCAGCAGCTGACGCTGCTGGCGCAGCAGGAGCGGCGGCTACAGGAGCCGGCGCAGCAGCGCCTTCGGCTTCAACTTCCAGCAACAGGCTACCCTGGGAAACCTTGTCACCCACATTAACTTTGATAGCGACAACCTTGCCGGATTTATCAGCGGGGATTTCCATGGATGCCTTGTCAGTTTCCAGCACCACAATTGAATCACCTTCGGCGACCATATCGCCTACCTTGACGGAGATTTCAATTACCTCAACGCCTTCGGCGCCGCCAATATCTGGCACGTTAATAGTTTGAATTGCCACTGTAATTCCTCACTAATCTGCGAATTCGATTAAATTTTATTCAATGCGAATATAACATCGCCCTCTTTGTGGGAGGGCGACGGAGTTATACGCTCATAGGGTCCGCTTTTTGCGGATCTATGCCAAATTTCTTGATGGCCTTGGCAACCACGTCGGCCTTGATCTTGCCTTGGTCAGCCAGGGATTTGAGCGCGGCGATCACCACGAAGTAACGGTTAACTTCGAAGAAATGACGCAGCTGGGTACGGGTGTCACTGCGACCAAAACCTTCGGTACCCAGCACAGTGTATTCGCCGGGAATATAGGCGCGCAGCTGCTCTGAGTAGGTTTTCAGGTTGTCAGTGGAGATAATGAATGGGCCTTCGGCGCCTTCCAGTACCTGGGTAATGTAGGGCTTGCGCTGTGCCGCTGTGGGGTTGAGCATGTTCCAGCGGGTCGCGCGCTGACCGTCGCGGGTCAGTTCGTTGACACTGGTTACACTCCACACATCGGCTTCAACGTCAAAGTCATTGCGCAGGATTTCTGCAGCAAAACGCACTTCGCGCAAAATAGTACCTGCACCCATCAACTGAACGCGGTTCTTGGCCTTGCCAGTCCCTTTTTCCAGTTGGTAGATACCCTTGATGATGCCCTCTTCGGCACCTTCTGGCATATCTGGATGCTGGTAGTTTTCGTTCATCAGCGAGATGTAATAGAACACATTCTCGTTGTTGTGGTACATGCGCTTGATACCGTCCTGGATGATCACCGCCAGCTCATAGGCATAGGTCGGATCGTAGGAGCGGCAGTTGGGAATAGTGTTGGCAAACACATGGCTGTGACCGTCCTGGTGCTGCAGGCCTTCACCGTTCAAGGTGGTACGACCGGCGGTAGCACCCATCAGGAAGCCGCGCGCTTGCGCATCACCCGCTGCCCAGGCCAGGTCACCAATACGCTGGAAACCGAACATAGAGTAGTAGATGTAGAAGGGGATCATGGGTTTGCGGTAGTTGCTATAAGACGTTGCCGCCGCAATCCAGGAGGCCATAGAACCCGCTTCGTTAATGCCCTCTTCCAGAATCTGGCCGGAGGCCGATTCGTGGTAGGACATCATTTGACCGGCATCGTGAGGCACATATTTTTGGCCTTCAGATGAGTAGATGCCCACAGTTTTGAACATGCCTTCCATACCGAAGGTACGGGCTTCATCGGGCACAATAGGTACGATTTGCTTGCCGATGTTTTTGTCCTTCACCAGGGAAGACAGAATACGCACGAAGCTCATGGTGGTAGAAATTTCGCGCTCACCAGTGCTCTTCAGCTGCGCAGCGAATGCTTCCAACTCTGGCACCAGCAGCGGATCAAACGCCGCGTTACGCGAAGGCAAATAGCCTTTGAGCGATTGACGGCGCGCTTTCATATACTGCATTTCCGGACTGTCTTCCGCCGGACGGTAGTAGGGCAGCTTGGGCAGATCTTCGTCGCTGATGGGCAGCTCGAAACGATCGCGGAATTTTTTCAGGTCTTCGATCACCAGGCTCTTCACCGAGTGAGTCTTGTTGATGGCTTCGCCCGATGAACCCATGCCGTAACCTTTTACGGTTTGCGCCAGGATTACCGTGGGCTGGCCCTTGGTGTTAACCGCTTGATGGTAGGCGTTGTACACCTTGTGGGCATCGTGACCACCGCGCGCCAGGTGCAGAATTTCATCATCTGACAAGTCTTTAACAAGCTCCAGCAACTCCGGGTATTTGCCGAAGAAATGCTCGCGGGTGTAGGCGCCGCCATTGGCCTTGTAGTTTTGCATTTCGCCATCGACCACTTCGTCCATGCGTTTTTGCAGCAGGCCAGTTTTGTCTTTGGCAAGCAATTCGTCCCAACCGCGCCCCCAGAGTACTTTGATCACATTCCAGCCGGCGCCACGGAAGACACCTTCCAGCTCTTGCACGATTTTGCCGTTGCCGCGCACAGGGCCATCGAGGCGCTGCAGGTTACAGTTGATCACAAAAATCAGATTGTCCAACTTCTCGCGCGCCGCGAGAGAGATGGCACCCAGGCTTTCCGGCTCGTCGCACTCGCCATCGCCGAGGAAGGCCCATACTTTGCGGTCGGTTACTGGAATCTGGCCACGCGCTTCCATATAGCGATTAAAGCGGGCTTGATAAATAGATTTAATTGGCCCCAAACCCATGGATACGGTTGGGAACTGCCAGTAGTCGGGCATCAACCAAGGGTGCGGGTAGGAGGACAGACCGCCGCCGTTTACTTCGCGACGGAAATTATCCAAATGGGATTCGCTCAAGCGGCCCTCAACGAAAGAGCGCGCATACATGCCAGGGGAAACGTGGCCCTGAAAGTAAATCAGGTCGCCGGGAGTATCGCCATCGTTGCCGCGGAAGAAGTGGTTAAAACCCACATCGTACAAAGTGGCGGAAGACGCAAAAGAGGCGATGTGACCACCCAGGCCATCATCATTGTCATTGGCCTTCATAACCATCGCCATAGCGTTCCAACGCACGATTGAGCGAATTTTGCGCTCCAACTTGGCATCGCCCGGAGATTTGATTTCTTTCTCAACGGGAATGGAGTTGCGATAAGGGGTTTGGATTGATGAAGGCTGTTCGATGCCTTTGTTTACAGCAGTCTCAGAAAGAGCTTTTAAGAGGTAAGCCGCACGATCTTTACCTCCATGGCGAATTACGGATTCTAAGGCATCCAGCCACTCTTTCGTTTCAATGGCATCGATATCTTGTAGCATTCAAATCTCCTCAGCCATGCGCACTGGGCACATATCAACCTTGCAGTAGTCAATAAACGGGAATTTGTAACCGGTGTCTTCCTCTCGGCCCCAGTGAAAAAAACCAAAAAAACATGAATGTTTTCAAAGGGTTATAAGTGAAAATTCCATTTCGGACGAGCAAAAAAATCCACGAATTCTTGCACAAATGGGAATTTTTTACCAGCCCTGACCAGAAAGGTAACACTCCGGAGGGGCACCTAAAGGGTGCGAAATCCGCATACCCCAAAAACTAATGCGTTGTTTTTACACATGCATTCGGATTCGGGATGGGGCAGGCATTATTACCCAAAGCCCTTAAAACCACCAAGGGCTCCAGGGTAAATATTTAAAGCAACTTATACAGACTTGCGCCTAAAAGCCTGATGCTTTTTATCCTGGGTTATCAAGGCAAGAAGAAGCCAGGTTGGGTGCGCTTGAAGTCCTCCAGATTTTCAATAGGTACTGGTTTTTCCCCATCGACAGACTCAGGTGCCACATTTAGCCACAGGCGATGGGACGAACTGAGAAAAACTTGCTTATAGAATGCATCAAAATTTTCATCCGAAAAGTTTTTCAACGCATTTAACAACTGTTCCTGCAATAAAAAATTCCCCTGATAATTACAAATCATCGCCCAATAAAATTCCGCTTTTTGCTGCCAACCAATGGGCGGTAAAGCTATGAACGCTTTTAGCCAAGCGACTGCCGCTTGCCGCGCCTGCACATCTAGCGCTGCGCCAGCCTGCAACTGACCATCCAGCTCAGCCATTGCGGCGACAGTATCATTGCGCGGCACCAAAAGCAGGCTGCTCGCCAAGGGCGAATCGGAAATACCGTTAAAACCAGTCAAGTCTGGCGCTATGACATAGGGGGAGCTAGATGCTAGTTGTGCGGCAAGTATGTGTCGAGCAACCAACATATTAGTCATTTCGCGAATATCCGCAGAGCGCGCCGGTATCCACAAGCCCACCCAACCAGATTCAGCCCCATTCTCCAACGGCAAACTGTGCGAAGCTTCAGTCGCCCCCAGAGTTATAAACTTTTCACTCGTCATCCCTCGACCGGTTTGACGATCGAGTAATTCATGCTCCACCAACACGGCCAATTTAAGGGCCTCCTGGCGAAAGTAGTTGCCATAAACCAGCATGTCCATATTGGCATCAAGTAATTGATTGCTAGCAAAGCGAGAGAAACTCGCAAAATCCATGGCATTAAGTGCCTGAATAATTTGCTCATCACTCCACGCTGGATCGCGCTCAACCTGAGCTACCAGGTTAGCAATTTGTATAGGTACAGGTTGCTGCTGGCGATTGCGAAGTTTACGCAGCAACTCTTCTTTTACTACCGCAAAACGCTCGGGGGTAAAATTACCCTGGGCAATAGCACTAACGACTTTATTAAGTAGCGAACTCTGGCGACCAGAAAAACCTTTCAGCTTTAACTCATAGCCGCGAGACCCGGAATTAAACGAGTAACTTATTCCCGCAGCGCCAGCCATGTAGGCGTACTCAGCCACCTGATCATTTATCAAGGCGGCAAACACTTGCGCCTGAGCGGCACCGGCTACGCTTGCCGCCACCAAAGGAGACTTTATATTAAACGCCAGATAGGCCTGCGGCTGCTTAAATTGGCGATCCTGTGCATACCAGACTCTGGACGTTTTGCTCTCCATAATGAGCTGGGGCAGGCTTTGGTTGGCCCCAGGCTCCTCAAGCATGGAGCTGCTCTTTACCGCCATTCGAATCGGTATCAGAGTATTGTGCTCAGGCAATGATAGCGCCTGCTTGGCGGCGAATTTCAAATCCAGCAGTGGAGGCAGTTGGTGGCGCAGGTTATAGGCTATTTCAGAGGGTTTACTCAACACCAAAGGTTGAACTTCCGGTGCGGTTAAAACGACTAACAGATTATCTGGCTGCAAGCGCGCCAAACAGTGCTTGATCAGTTTTTCATCATAGCCCGCAAACAATAGCCGGTTGCGCAGCAGATCGGGCGCGCCATAATTTTGCATGGCAAATGCCAAGTCCGCTGCGCGGCGCCCTGGAGCAGAGTCATCGGCAAACTGAAACTCCAAATCCGCCATAGTTTGCATTTCGCCATAGCGCCAGGGCGCCACGCCATGGGTGCGAATCTGATCCAACACATAAAACACCAAAGGCACCAGCTGATCTTTCGCCTTGACCCCCTGACGAGTTAACGCCAAATGAATTTGAAAAAGCCCCTGGCGATCATTGAGGCGCACCAAGCCCGCAGACACATTTTGCGCCCAACCAAGCCGTTTAAGAAAAGACAATAAGCTCCCCGGCCCCTTCTGACGCACCATGCGAGCAATATATTCATAGGGCTTTTTGGTGTAAGTATCCGCCTTAATTGGCACAGGAAAATTGAAACTGAGCTGACGGTATTCCAGCTCCGGCTTCACGTCGATACTTAAGGGCAAGTCAACGGGGTTGGCAAATTTGTGCAGAGCAAAAGATCCACGAGCCAAAGTTTGGTTAATCTGAGTTTCGTTAACCTGAGGTTTCCAATCGGCAAACTCGTTAACAACCAACTTCTCCAGGTGATCCAAACCAAGCGGAGCCACAACAACTAACTTTACGCGCTCCGGGGATATTTGCCGCTGTAAATACCTGGTCGCCAAAATCTCCGGGGATTCTAGCGCTGGAGTGTTCTCACCCCCGTCCAGGCCACCACTCTCCCCGACCTGAAAAAGATCGCCAAACAGCGCCAGTTCACGCGACTGTGGACTTGTGGGACGCCAAGTGGCGGGATTGACTTTGGGCTGATTCAAACTCTTGATAAACCCTGCATCAACCTGGGGCCGCTGCAGAATTTCGCTGAAATGAGCCAACACCTGGGTTAATTGAGTAGAGTTAACCTCGACAGAAAAAACATTGCTATTGGCTTTTGCGCTTGAGCTAATCTGCCCGCCCCAGGCCCTAACCTGCTGCGCAAAAGTGCCCTGGGCAAAGTTTTCCGATGGCAAATCCAATAGCCGCTCCGGCCAACGGGGTAGCCGGTGTAAAAAAACGGGGTCCTGTATGCCGCCAATGGCCAGATGTACAGCCAAAGCACTGCGGGTTAGCGATGCATCTGAGACCAATAAAACCTGCAAGTGGTTCGGCAGCTCAAGCTGGCGATAGTCGCGAGTGTCGCGCACACTCTTTTCTGGTGTAACGCGCACTAGTGGCAAATCCAAATAATTATTCTGGGCTGCCACCTGAGGTGCAGCGGCAAGAGTCGATTCACCCAAACATAAATTACAGATCGCCAGGAGGTAAATGCTGCATACCTGAAATGTCAGGTTTAGCGCATGCCGACTGGAAATATATTTAAACATTCACTCTCCTGTATCCCGCCGAGCGCCACGAAACGCCGACAGAAAGCAGTGGCTGGTATTTTTGCTAATGACTTTTGCGCAACAAATAACAATAGATACCCCCCTCTTCTGCAGCAGCCTCCAGCTGCTGGCCACTTAAATGCGCATAGGCCTGAAAATCACGTACTGAGCCGGCATCAGTCGCCAAAACCCTAAGAATCTGTCCGATCTCAAGATCGCGCAAAGACTGTTTGGCTTTCAATAGAGGGAGGGGGCAGCGCAACCCCCGAGCATCTAGCTCACGCGCCACAGGGCGCTGACAACAATGGTCAAAATCATCCACAAGATCCCCCTTAAACTAATCAGGGCAGACTTAAGAAACCTGGAGTACAACCACACTACCCCCCAATCCACAATCAACGCCGTCAAAGCTGGCTCAAAGATAGACTGAATAATACCTGAACCCAGGCAGGGGGAAAGGTTTTTACCCCCGACCAGCCCGAATAGCGAACCAGCAAAGAGTTACGGAGTCTGAGAAGATTGCTAACCTAGTCTTTAAGAGGCAAAAAGGCTAGAGTAATTCGCCAAATTTACCCGACAGCGATTAAAGTCTGTGCAACTTGCAGCTTCGCTGTACATGCCCAAATAGGGTTTAGTTGTTTTGCAGGAGCCTGTATTTACTGTGTCAAACCTCGCCCACCTGGCCTATAGCGTCAACACCCGCAAGTGTTGTTTGCGCCTTTTTACTACCCTGGGTTTAATTGCCCCACTGTTATTTACGAGCAGCGGGCTAAGCGCCAATGAGATAGAACTGCCCACGTTGGGAGATACCAGCTCAGTCACCATTACCCCCTACCAGGAAAAAATACTCGGCGAAAAATGGCTGCGCGCATTTCGCAGCCAGGTGCCCACCTCTTCTGACCCTCTGGTAATTGATTACCTCGAGCAGCTCTTTGATCGCCTGCTGCCCTACAGTCAGCTAAAGGAAAAGCACATTCAAATGGTGCTAGTGGAAAACCCAACGCTAAACGCCTTCGCAGTTCCCGGCGGAATAATTGGTGTTCATACCGGCCTGCTCAACTATGCCAAATCTGAAAACCAACTGGCAGCAGTGTTTGCCCACGAAATGGGGCACCTGAGCCAGCGTCACTATGCTCGTCAACTGGAGAGCGAGAAAAAAATGATGCTGCCGATGCTCGCCGGTATGCTGGCGGGCTTGGTATTAGCAGCCAACTCCAGTGGCGATGCAGGCATGGCCGCAATTATGACCACCCAGGCAGCAACCCAGCAGGCGCGACTGAGCTTCAGTCGTCAAAATGAAGAGGAGGCTGACCGCATTGGCATGCAAACTATGGTTGGTGCAGGTTTGGACCCCTATGCCGAAGCCGATATGTTTGAAGAAATGCTGCGTGCAAACCGCCTCACTCGCCGCCCTCCGGAATATCTGCTCACCCACCCATTAACCGAACGCCGTGTAGCCGATGCTCGCAACCGCGCCATGCAGTACCCGCAAAAAACTTACCCGGACAACTTGGAGTTTCAGTTGATGCGCACGCGCATTCGCGTGGATGCACAAGAGACACCACAAATCGCCGTAAAGGTATTTAAAAGTGAACTGGACAAAGAGAGCGACAACCCCGACGCCAGCCGCTATGGCTGGGTATTGGCGCTGACGCGCGCCAGCCAGTTCGACACAGCCAGGGATGCATTAGGGCCACTGCTAGCCAAGGATCCTAAACGACTCACCTACCAAATTATGCGTGCCGATATTGAAATCGCCGCTGAGCATTATAAAAACGCACTGAAAATGTTGCGCGAGTTAAATCAGGAGTATCCCGACAGCTATCCCGCTAAGGTGCGCTATGCCGAGGCGCTGATGAAAGCTGGCGTCTACCAAGACTCTGCCGAAATCCTCGACAAGCTTTCACGCACTCGCCCACAAGATGATTACGTTTGGTATTTGCTGGCGGAAGTCAGCGGTCTGGCGGGAAATATTCGCGGCGTTCATCAGGCGCGCGCCGAATATTTTATTTTGAATGGTGTTTACGATCGGGCGGCAATACAGCTGCGCAACGCACTCAAGCTGACCAAGGGCGATCACTACCACACTGCACTGCTGGAAGAGCGCTTAAAATATGTGGAAGAACAAATGCTCGACCACAGTTTTTAGCAATAAACGATTATTCGAACAACTGCCTACAACTACTTAAGCCCCAGCCAATTGCACAGATTAGTCGGTGCCTTTGCTGGGGCTTTTCAGCCAACCCGACTCGGCCAACCACTTGGCAGTTTGCTCTGGATTCATGGGCCGCCCTATATAAAACCCCTGCGCCTCATCGCAGCCCATTTGCCCCAAGCGTTCCAGTAGTGCTTGGTTTTCCACGCCTTCGGCAACTACCGTCAAGCCCAGGTTGTGGGCCAGGTGAATCGTTGAATTGACAATTAATTCGTCCTGCAAATCCTCAAGCATATTGCGCACAAAGGAATTGTCGATTTTCAGTGTCTGCACTGGCAGGCGTTTTAAATACGCCAGCGACGAGTAGCCGGTGCCAAAATCGTCAATCGCCAAGTGCACACCCAATTCATGCAAGTGCTGGAGCACGCGCAAGGCGCGGGTGGGGTCGGACATAATCGAGCTTTCGGTAATTTCCAACTCAAGGCGCGATGCGGGAACCTGATATTTTTCCAGCAACCGCTCCACCAATTTGGGCACATTGTCATCCATTAAATTGCGCGCTGACAGATTGACAGCAACGCTTAAACTCAACCCCTGCTGCAACCACTGACGGCACTGCTCGATGCTTTTTTCCAACACCCAGGCAGTGAGCGGATGAATCAAACTGGTAAATTCGGCGATAGGGATAAACTCATTGGGCGGGACAAAACCCAGCTCTGGATGAATCCAGCGGATAAGCGCTTCAAAGCCATAAACCCGATCCTCCTCAAGGATCACTTTGGGCTGAAAGTAGAGGCACAGTTGGTTTTCACGTATGGCACGCCCCAACTCCCCCATCATTGCCAAACGTTTGGGTGAATGGGGGTCGTACTCGGGACTGTATATTGATAAGCCAAGCATCTGGCTCTTGGCGTGGTACATGGCGATATCGGCATAGCGCATTAACGCGTGGTGATCCTGCGCCTGATGTGGGGTAATGGCGATGCCGATACTGGCGGACATCTGGGTACAAAAGCCGTCGAGATCAAACTCCTGCGCCAGCGCATCCAACAGCCTGTGGCCAAATACCACGGCCTGGTGGGTGCTGCGAATACGCGGTAAAAACACGGCGAACTCATCGCCCCCAAGGCGTGCCACTGTACCGGGAACTTCCGCCATCTCCGCCGCCAACCTTGGCCCCACCATGTGCAGCAAACGGTCGCCGACATTGTGGCCCAGGGTGTCATTGATCTCCTTAAACCTATCCAGGTCAATTAACAAAAGCGCGCTAATTTGCTCCGCGTGACGCTGCTTAAAGCACTCTTCCATGTCCTCATAAAGTTTTTCCCGGTTGGGCAGGCCGGTGAGTGAGTCGTGCAGTGATTGATAGCGCAGCCGCTCTTCATAGCGACGCCTGGCGGTGACATCTTTGGTGGTGCCCCAAACGCGCTTCAGCAGGCCATCTTCCACTATGCCAGTGCAGGAAATTTGAAAGTAGTACTGCTTGCCGCGGCCATCCTGGCGGATGATATCGTGATCATCCATCTGATAGTTGTTGGCGACAAATCTATCTATATCAAAGCGATATTGCGTAGAGCCACTCTCAACCAGGCCCATACCCATAACTTCATCAATCGATTGGACGCCCATCATGTTCAACAGCACTCGATTGGCCTCTATCAGGCGCGCGTTTAACGCAATCTGTTGTACCTGATCCATCAAGGGCGCGGCTATATCTACGCGAGGCTGTATTTCATAACACCAAATTGCCTCCGAGCTGTTAGTGATAAAAGCCTTATAACTGGCCTCGCTCTCCTGCAGCGCAACACGGGCATTTTTTTCGCGAGAGAGATCCTGGAGCTGCACCAGCATGCGCTCGGATTGCCCCAAGGCATTTTTAATGGGGAGAAAGTTAACCTGTAGGTACAAACGCCGATCAGTGACAAAGGGACTAGTGTGAAGAGCCCCCAATTGGTAGTAGAGCTCAGTAGCGCCAGGCTGACCCGAGCGGTAAATCTCCTCTACGACTTCAGCCACTTCCGGCAGCTTGGTAATTTGCGGATCCTCGAGCAGCGAGTAGCGACCCAACGCAGAATCCGCTTGGCGCGGAGCAAGTAAAAACAGCTGCTCACAGGCGCGGTTGGTGTACAACAAAATTCCGCGACTGTCAGTGAGCATGCAGGGGACAGGATTATCTTCCAGCAGGTCGAGCAAAAACTCCTGAGGCGCAAACTGGGTCGGCTGGCCGGCCCAATGGCAGGCATTAAGCACTACCCCTTGAAACTGGCGATTAGCGGTATCCGACTCAATAAGCCGCCCAACAAACCGCAAACGCAGGCCAGGCTTGCCACCTGGCCAATGCACCTCACAGGTCCTGAGGCTGTCGGAATCTATATCGCTAAAATCGGCATTAAAATTTTGAAAAAATACAAAACGATCTGCTGCAACTACCTGCTGCAACAGTTTGGCGAGACTCAACCGGAGGTCAGTAATTCCGGGAATCAGGGCTCTAGCACCGGGAGAAAAAACTATCACCCCGCTACTTACGTCCATGTTCCAGGCGGCTATACCCGCAGCCACCAAGGCGCTATCAAAGCCATTGGCGGCAGATATATCCGCTGGGCTCCCTTGTGAATTCGGATGCCGCATAAAGTCGAATAGCTCACAAAAGATTCATTGATCCCCTAGTGTAGCTAACTTTTGGCACTATTTCGGCGAGGACTAAAAGTTAAATTGAATATTAGCAAAAGTGTGAACTAATGCGCCATTTAGCTATTTTTTATGCCATTTTTATCCCAAAAAGCCATTCTAGTAATGAGGAGGACGCTCGTTAGTTATTTCAACACCCGTACCCGCCTGCTGATTTTGCAGTTCTTGAAAGCGCGCTAAGAGTTGGCGCAGCTGCTCTTTCATCAACATAATTTCACTGTCCTGCTGGCTAACAACCAGGTTGAGCTGATTAATTGTGTCCTCCTGAAACGCCACGCGGGTCTGCAGTTCGATGATTTCTTCTTCAATGTTCATTTATTCACCCAATATATTGTAGGCGGCGTCAATTAAGCTAACCGCGCGCGAATCTATTAACAGGCTCTGCCCCATGCGCGAGGTGACATAACCAAAGCCCAATTGATAATCCGGATCAGCAAAGCCCACCGACCCACCAGCGCCGGGATGGCCAAAACCGCGAGCACCGCGACCGTAGCGGCAGTCCACTCTATCCTGCTGCGACAACATAAAGCCACAGCCAAATCGCAGCGGCAGCCCCAGCACCCTATCCTGCTCAAAAGTCTGCTCTTGCCAGCATAAAGGCCGGAAACTTTCCTCAAGCAGCTCACCACCAACAGCCAATTGCCCATAGATACTGGCCAGCGCCCGCGCATTGCAATGGGCATTGGCTGCGGGTATCTGCGCCTGGCGCCACTCGCGACTGTTGGTGGAGGTCATCAGGCTGATGGGATTGCTAAAGGCGCGATTGGTCACCCCTCGGGGATCTGCCTTCATGATTTTCCCCAAAGCAACACTATCAGCGCCGGTAACGCTGGCAGGGCTACCCAGCGGGCGCTTTAAGGGACCCGTATCGGCAATAGAAGCAAGCTGTGTACTGGGCACACCAAAATGGCAATTAATCGCTAATGGATTGGCTATTTGGGCCTGAAAATATGCATTAAAACTGGCGCAACCGCTGGCGCGTTTAACTAATTCACCCAGCATCCAGCCATAGATAAACGCCGAATACCCCTGACCTTGGGAGGGCTCCCACCAAGGATTCTCCGCCGCCACTGCGGCAGTCATTGTGCCCCAATCGAATATGGCGTCAGCGGCGATAGTCGCGTGAAAAGCCGATAGCCCCGACCTGTGACAGAGTAGCTGGCGCAGGGTAATAGCTGCTTTGCCATTTTGACCAAACTCAGGCCAGATATCAGCGACAGGCGCATCCAGCTGTAGCTTGCCCTGGGCAACCAGTTGTAGCACGCAGAGCGCCACCAGGCCTTTGCCGCTGGAAAAAACATTAACCAGGGTATCTTCCCGCCAGGGGCTATTACTGACAGATTCCAATTTATTACTAAACGAGCCCGCCCAAATATTAACTACCAACTGCCCCCGGTGCATGAGCGCCAAACCAGCACCCTCCTCGCCCGCTCGCGCAAAATTCTGCACGAAGGCATCTACTACACCTTGCCACTGGGGCAGGTACTCGCCCTGAATATGCATTTGTCACCTCGTCAAAATTTGCCGCGCATTCTAGCAGCCCAGGCGGGTAGAATTGGCCCCTGCTTAATGCAACAGCCAATTTGCCTTGGGGTTTAACTATGTCCAAAGAAAAAACCACCCGCCTGGTTTACTCCACCGAAACCGGCCGCATCAAAGATGAAAAACCTACGGCGAGCCTGCCCAGCGGCGATGGCATAGTGCGCATCCGCCGCGAAACCGCCGGGCGCAATGGCAAGGGTGTAACCACCATCAGCGGGGTGTTGCTGGAAGAAGCCAAGCTTAAGGATCTGGCCAAAGCCCTAAAAGTTGCCTGTGGCGTGGGCGGTTCACTTAAAGATGGAGTTATTGAAATCCAGGGCGATCAACGCGAAAAAATTAAAGCCGAGCTCGAAAAGCGTGGTTTTACCGTCAAGCTCGCAGGCGGTTAGGTGCGTTATGGAGGATTTTGACCTACACCCTGAGGTTTTACGGGAACTGATAAGCACCCCTATGCCCTACGGCAAGTACGCCGGCTATGCGATTGCCGATGTGCCCGAGCACTATCTGCTGTGGATAGCCAGAGAGGGATTCCCCAAGGGAAAACTGGGGCAGCTACTGGCACTGATGTATGAAATCCGGGTCAACGGCCTGGAAAAGCTCTTGGCACCACTGCGCCACTGATGCAGCAGCCTTTTGGCCTGGTCCTTGCAAAACCTCTGTCATTAACCCGTTTCGACGACTTTCTGACGCGAGGCCATTATGGACCTGGATACCCTGATCCAACTGACTGACACCCCCTTAAAAATTGGCCTGGGCGCTCTTATTGCCGGCTCTATGGCGTGGCTGCTGCTACGCCGCAGTATTCACCTGCAGCAAAATATGCAGCGAGGCAACCGCCGCCTGGAAATTTTGGAGCAGGTTTCAGCTCAGGTGGGTACAGTCACCCATATATTCGCCAAATATTCGTCGCTGGTAAACGAATCTATCCAGTTTGGCGACCGCTGGCCCCAGGCCAGGCGTCAGGAATTGGACGGTGTGAATAACGAACTGGTTAGCGAGTTTAAGAAATTGGCCGAAGCCGAATCCAAGCTGTTGATGCTGGGGGAGAAAAACCTGGAGCGCAGCCTGCGCCTCTACGGTGCCAAGATCGCCATCTACCGCAAACAGGTCTACGCCTGCCGCAAGGATATTACCCCAGAGCAGATCACCGCGCTCAAGTCGGCCATTATCCAGGTGCGTGAACAGTTTTACGATATGCTTAGCCGCAAGTACGATACGCTGTTGGCCAAGGCATAAATGGCTAAATTGTCACGGTTAAAATTACGCCAAATGCCCGCCGCTGCGGGCATTTTTGTTTATGCTTAAATACTGGCAAAACCCGTTAGGAGATTGTTATGCTGCGCCCCCTTAAATTACTGTCCTGTCTCTGTTTATTAACTGCGAGTACTCTGGCTATGGCAACTGACTACTGGATTGATGTACGCACCACCGAGGAATTCAACAGCGGTCACGTTAAAGATGCGGCCCATATCCCCTATGAGGAAATCGGCCAGCGCATTGGCGAAGTGACCAGCGACAAAGACGCCACTATTCACCTCTACTGCCGCACCGGCCGCCGCTCAGGCATGGCTCAGGACACCTTAAAAGCTATGGGTTTTACCCACACCATCAATGAAGGTGGTTACGAGGATGTTGCCAAACGCCTTGCCCAGCTATGAGTGAAAAACCCT
This sequence comes from Cellvibrio sp., assembly GCA_050305995.1. Taxonomy (GTDB): domain Bacteria; phylum Pseudomonadota; class Gammaproteobacteria; order Pseudomonadales; family Cellvibrionaceae; genus Cellvibrio. Next base: position 24,936 of record JBNLGJ010000031.1, on the reverse strand, counting down.
TAATCCGCGTTACCGAGCCGCGTTTGGGCAGTATTAGCAATCGCGGCTTTCATTTATTCCGCTTAGTGTTACTGGCCAGTTTTGCCTTTTGGCTGGTGGCCTATTCAGCCGCCAGCTCGGACCTTGTTCGCGGTGTGGTTACCAGTGGCTTGCTGGTGACGCTTTGGGCCAGCTGGCTATTTGCAAAACGCTGGGCAGATAACGCACTGGTATTGGAATTAACCCGGGATTCCCTAGGGTTTTCACTACAACCCAAGCAACCATTTAAACGCATCCCCTTAGCGCAAATTACGCACATTAAATATCATCTGCATCTGCTAGTGCTGGAGTCTAATGATGGCAGTTCGGTGCAAATGCATTTTCCGCTTAAGCATCGCCATTACTTGAGCCAGCTGCGCCAAGCCCTTACCGAGTGCCTGCCACAGGTGCCGCAAACAGCGATTTGAATTTTTTGCAAACAACCCACAGACAGAAACTAAAGCCGCGCCTAAAAATTTGTCGCCCCGCAGTTAAATTGCTCAATATTTAAGCTGTCCAGACCAGGGCTTTTCTGGGAGAATAGCCGCCCTCGTTTTCACGCAGTCCAGATCCCGCTATGTCCAGCCCTACCCAATTTGCAATGCCAGCCAAAAACCGCGCCCATCACCTGTTTGAGTACCCCCGCTACTGGGCCGAGTGCTTTGGTGCCGCGCCCTTCCTGCCCATGAGCAAGGCGGAGATGGATCTGCTTGGCTGGGACAGCTGCGACATTATTGTCGTCTGCGGCGATGCCTATGTGGATCACCCCAGTTTTGGTATGGCGGTGATCGGCCGCTACCTGGAGTCGCAAGGCTTCCGCGTAGGCATCATCGCCCAGCCCGACTGGAAAAGCGCCGAGCCCTTTAAAGCCCTGGGCAAGCCCAACCTGTTTTTTGGCGTGAGCGCGGGCAACATGGACTCCATGATCAACCGCTACACCGCCGACCTGCGCATGCGCTCCGACGATGCCTACACCCCCGGCGGCCTAGGCGGCAAGCGCCCCGACCGCGCCGTGACTGTGTACAGCCAGCGCTGTAAAGAAGCCTACAAAGATGTGCCTATTGTGATCGGCGGCATTGAGGCCAGCCTGCGTCGCATTGCCCAGTACGACTACTGGAGCAACGAGGTGCGCCGCTCGGTGCTGATCGACTCCACCGCCGACATTCTGCTCTACGGCAACGCCGAGCGCGCCATTGCCGAAGTGGCCCATGCCCTGGCCGGCGGCAAAAGTATTGAAGAGCTGAGCGATATCCGCGGCACCGCGGTCATCCGCAAAGCGCCGCCCGCCGGCTGGACCGAAATCGACTCCACCCGCATCGACTGGCCGAGCCATATCGACAAGCTGCCCAACCCCTATGAGTATCAGCACAACAGCAACACCCACGTAGATGTCGCCGATGCCAACAACTCGCAAGTGGGCATGCGCCAGCTGGAGCCGGAGAAAATGGCGGCGCAGATCGCCCTGCTCGACCCCAATAACACGCTTGCTCCTAACAAGGAACTGAGCGGCCCGCAAACCCAGGGCTGCCCGATTCAGGGCGAAGCATCCGTCAAAGCCCTTGATCCGGACGCCGAGCAGGCAGTGCGCATTATCCCCATGCCACTGCAAAACCGCAGCGATCTTGCCGACGACGACCAAGTGTATATCCGCCTGCCCGCCTTTGAAAAAGTGCGCAATGATTCGGTGCTCTACGCTCACGCCTCGCGCGTGCTGCACCAGGAGGCCAACCCCTACAACGCGCGGCCGCTGATTCAGCGCCACGGCAACCGCGAAGTCTGGATCAACCCACCGCCGATCCCCCTGGAAACCGACGAGCTGGACAGCGTCTTCGACCTGCCCTACCAGCGCGTGCCTCACCCGGCCTATGGCGAGCAGAAGATCCCCGCGTTTGACATGATCAAGACCTCGGTCAATATCATGCGCGGCTGCTTTGGCGGCTGTACCTTCTGCTCCATTACCGAACACGAAGGTCGCATTATTCAAAGCCGCTCGCAGGAATCCATCCTGCGCGAAATCGAAAATATCCGCGATAAAGTACCCGGCTTTACCGGTCATATCTCGGATTTGGGCGGCCCCACCGCCAATATGTACCGTCTGACCTGTAAGGACATGCCGACCCTGAGCAAGTGTCGCCGCCTGTCCTGCGTCTACCCCACTATCTGTAAAAACCTGACCACCAGCCACAAGCACACCACCGAGCTCTACCGCAAAGCGCGCGCGCTCAAGGGTGTGCACACCATCTCCATCGCCTCAGGCCTACGCTACGACCTGGCGGTGCAGGACCCGGAATACGTGAAAGAGCTGGTGACCCACCACGTGGGCGGCTATTTGAAAATCGCCCCCGAGCACACTGAAGACGGGGTGCTGGCGCAGATGATGAAGCCGAAGATGTCGAGCTACTACGACTTCAAAAAGATGTTTGACAAGTTCTCCAAAGAGGCGGGCAAAAAGCAGTATTTGATCCCCTACTTTATCGCCGCCCACCCGGGCACCCGCGATGAGGACATGGTCAATATGGCGCTCTGGCTGAAGAAAAACGACTTCCAGGTAGACCAGGTGCAAACCTTCTATCCATCACCCATGTCGCTGGCCACCGCCATGTACTTCTCCGAGCGCAACCCGCTCAAAAAGCTCAGCTACAAGGCGGGCAAACTGTCGATTCCACGCGGTATCGACCAGCGCCGTCTGCAAAAAGCCCTGCTCCGCTACCACGACCCATCAGGCTGGCCGATGATTCGCCAGGCACTTAAGGACATGCGCAAGAGCCATTTGATTGGCAGCAGCGCTTCGGCGCTGATCCCGGAGAAAGATCCAGTGCCAACGCGCGGCAACTCCTGGGGCAGCAAAGCCACGGGCGGACGCAATCAGTCGGCCGCAGCGCGCAATCAGCCGGGCAAAAATGCGGCTGGCAAGCCCATCAACAAAGCCTTTGGCGATAAATTTGAAAGTGCGAAAAAACACAATGCACAATTGGCGGCAGGCACTACAGCCAAACCTGCGGGCAAGCCGGGCTTTAAAGCAAGCCCTAAACCTGCTGGCAAAACCAGCGCGCCTGTAGGTTCAAAAGGCAGCCATACAAAAGACCCCCATAAAGGTCCCAAGCGTTAACCTCGATACCAACAACAAAAAAAGCCCCGCCTTGAGCAATCAAAGCGGGGCTTTTTTTGGTAACTAAGTTTTTTAATCGCTCATCTTCACAAAGTCTTGATGTATTCCAGCAACTCCCAGCGCTGGGCATCAGTCAACTTAGTGCCATATTCATGACCGGCATTGGAGTTACCCGGCAAGCGGGTATCAAATTCACTGGTAGCCTCAGTTGCATCGGTTAAATAACCCAGCTTGTGCACATCCAGATGCAAATTGCCGACATTAAATAGGCTGGGGCGCTCGACTGCAGGCAAAAGCAAGTCATAAACCGTGGGGACCGAACCATTGTGCAAATAAGGCGCAGAGGCCCAGATGCCATTGATGGGGCGCGCCTTGTAGCTCATGTACTCATCCTGCTCGGGCGCCGAATCGTTGCGGTGAAATTCCTGCACCAGGGATTTAAAACTGGTCCAAGGTTGATGCAACAAAGTGCCCACTGCTACATGCATCACCAAATCCATGGGTGAGGTTTTCGCTGGAATTTTACTGCCGGCAACCACCATGATTTTGCTGCCTTCCAATATGCCCGACTTAACCTGGCGATGATTAAAATTTTCCACCATGAGCGGGTCTGTACCAACTTCACTGGAAGGAGTTAGCACAGCCCGCAAGCGACGCTTGGGGTTTTGCGCATCTACCATTTTGTGGCATTGGAGGCATTCGCGATCATAGATGGCTTTACCGGCAGCCGCTTTTTGCGAGTCGATTGCACCGGCTAAATCGGCTGGCCACTGGGGCGCCACCAATTTATAAAATTGGTTTTGTACAAAACCCAGATTATTAATGCGGATATGCGAAGCATAGGTTCTCTCGCCCGGCTTAACTGTCACACTGCCGTAAACTGCCATAGCGGTAATGGTATTTTGAAACAGCGGGCCAGGCTCTTCATTGGGCGCAGAGGCATTCCATTGCACTAAATCAAGATGAGATGCATCCCAAAGAACCGGGAAGCTGGTGGGAGCATTGGGTGTATGGCCGTTACCCGGCTGCTTTAATACCTCCACCGAGATAGCATTAAATATTTGTCCGAAGGCATCCAAGCGCCCGTGACCATAGGCCACCTGAGTGGCATTAGTGGCGAAGCGCCGCTCGAGAATATCCACTTGTTCCTGCATGGCGGCGCGCAGCTTTTTCTCATCGGCGAGGCTGGCAGGAGCCGATGGCAGGTGACGCAAGCGCGCCATAAAGCGCGAAAACTTTTGGCCATCGGCCAAGGCAGCTTTAAGGCTGTTGCAAATAGCATCTTCAAAGGCAGTGTAATTAATTAATGCCTGACCGCCATCAATGCGCAGGCGCTTCCCTCCAACAATAACCTGCCCTGTGTGGCAAGCGGCACAGGTGAGGCCAACCCAGGCATTGGCACCAACACCATCGCGGGTAACGCCAACCGGCAAGCCATCGGGGTTTTGTGCACTGGGACTAGTGGCAATAAAGCCAAGGCGAGCCAGGTTTTCGTCGCTCGCCAGTAATAGTTCAGATGCGGGCGACTCCAGTGAAATAAACCAGTCGTAGGGTAAAATGCGCGAGCCAAAAGAGGTGTAGGAGACAAGGTCGCGATCCTGCTCAGACCAACCCTGAGCTAGATATTGAGTGGGCAAGTTCCATTCTGTATCCGCAGGCACTTCCGCTTTTTGCCGCAGCGCTATATCAATAAAAAGTTCGGGAGCTTCCCGCCACCTCAGCCAAAAAATCAGGCCTGCAAAAATTACCACAATAACCAACAGCCACTTTCCAATTTTTATCATATTCCGTCCTCAAAGGTATTGCTGGTGCATAGTTAACCAAATGCAAGCTGTTACTCCCACAGCCAGCGCTAACTATAGACAACTGAAATGACAAACAAAACCCATAGCGGTACGAAATACGGTTTGCACAGGAAAGCAGCCGTCAAAAATTACCGTCGTTGAAATTCGGCAAAGACTTCAATATTGACGGTATCCGCTATGGCGGGCACCAGATAGCTAATACCAAAGGCCGAACGTGATAACTGCCCGCGCGCGCTAAAACCCAGGGTGTAGGCACCGGTGAGAATATCGTTACCGCCCCCGTTAAAATGCACGTGAAGCACAAAGGGCATCACCTTGCCATGCAGACTTAAATCTCCCAAAAAATCTGCCGATTGCGCATCTACCAGCTGCACGCTACGCGTAGTGAACAGCGCTTGCGGATAGCGTGCCGCATCGAACCAAGAATCGCCACGCAGGCTTTCCTCCAGCTCGGAGTTATTCACATCAATACTGGCGATATCTATCAACGCCGAGAGTTTGGCTGCAGCTAAATTTTTTGGGTCAAACTCCAATTGCGCGTCCATTTTGTTAAAACGCCCCACATAATCGGTAAAACCAAAATGGTTAATTTTAAACAGCACACTGGTATGGCGCGGATCTAGCTGATAACTACCAGGCTGCAGCTGCACTATTCCCGTTTTTATTTTGGGCTTTATCAAGTAGCCGCAACCCGTCAGTAGCAAGCTAGCAACTATCAACAACAGCAGGCCTGGTTGGCGAAGGTTTACCATAGTGAATCCCCTTATTAAGTGGCAGAGCCATCTCTAATTTACTGGCAGTGGGCGCCAGCGACGATACAAAGCCGCCAGTTGCGCGCGCGGTGTTTTATTTAATTCCTGCATAAATACAAACGGCAAATTAACCAGCTGCTGATATTCCGCCAACTCGTCAAGCATGCTCAGCCACAGGTGCGCGGTCACCTCGGCATCGGCCAATGCGCGGTGATATTCCGCAGGCGTAGGCAATTGCCTATAGTCCACCAGAGTCGCCAATTGGTGATTGGGTGCCAGAGGTAAAATTCGCCGGGCACTTAACAGGCTGCAGGCAATATCACCCGAGTGATTCTTTTTAATCCGTTTAAACTCTGCGCGCAAAAACCGTGCATCAAAACTGGCGTTGTGGGCAACCAAATTGTAACCCTGAATAAATTCAAAAAACTCCGCCATCACCTCGGCATTGCGCGGGGCCTCGGCAACCATGGCGCTGCTAATACCCGTAAGATTTTCTACAAAACGGGGAACACGAATGCCAGGATTCATGAGTGCGTTAAAGCGCGCGGTTATGTTGCCCTGTTCAATACGCACAGCACCTATTTCGATACTCCGGTCGCCCATATCCGGGCTTAGCCCGGTGGTTTCAAAGTCGAATACAACACAGGTATCCGCTCTTTCGCTGATTAAAGCCACGATAAACTCCCGCCAATTTTGCTCAGCTTGTCACAGCTACACGCTTGCTTACAAACACCTAATATGCCATCACCCCCAAATAAAAAAGGGGCGCTCGCAGGTAGCGCCCCTTTTAAAATGGCCAAGATAAAACCGCCATTAATCCGGCAGGGTGATATTCAACTCCAACACTGAGCAATTATCGTTGTTATCCACGTTTACTGAAACCTGGCTGGAATCAATGGGAATATATTTACGGATAACAGCGATAATTTCCTCACGCATTTGCGGCAGGTAATCCGGCTGCTGTGGGCCGCGCTTGCTGCGCTCGTGTGCGACAATAATTTGCAGCCGCTCCTTGGCGATGGAGGCCGAGGTGGGCTGGCGCTTCTTAATTAAAAAATCCAGGATGCTCACAGCTTAAACCCCCAGAAGACGTTTGATAAAACCTTTCTTCTCCGCCTCCAGGAAGCGATGAGGACGGTCGCTGCCAAGAAGACGATCTACCGCGTCATTGTAGGCCTGACCCGCAGGTGACTCGGTATCCATAATAACCGGCACACCTGAGTTGGACGCTTTAAGCACCGCCTCTGACTCGGGAATAACACCCAGTAATTTAATCGCCAGGATTTCCTCCACGTCGCTCACGCTGAGCATTTCACCGGCATTTACACGATTGGGGTTGTAACGGGTGAGCAGCAGATGCTCTTTGATCGGCTCCAGGCTTTGCTCGGCGCGGCGGGATTTGCTTTGCAAAATGCCGAGAATACGATCTGAGTCGCGCACTGACGAAACTTCCGGGTTGGTTACCACAATGGCTTCATCGGCAAAATAAAGTGCCATAAGCGCGCCCTGCTCGATACCGGCGGGTGAGTCACAGATGATGTAGTCAAAATCTTTAGCCAACTCCTCCAACACTTTCTCTACGCCTTCGCGAGTCAGTGCATCTTTGTCGCGAGTTTGCGAGGCAGGCAAAATATAAAGGCTGTCGATGCGCTTATCTTTAATCAGCGCTTGGTTGAGGGTGGATTCCCCTTTGATAACATTGACGAAATCGTAAACCACGCGGCGCTCGCAGCCCATAATCAAGTCCAGGTTGCGCAGACCCACGTCAAAATCGATAACCACGGTTTTGTTGCCGCGCATGGCAAGGCCGGTACTGATGGCTGCGCTGCTGGTGGTTTTACCCACACCGCCCTTTCCTGAAGTTACTACGATAATTTTAGCCAAGGCAGGCTCCTCACTTAAATTGGGTTAGCAAGGTGGATTCACTTGCACTATTGTTTGTGTTAATTGCCGACCAGAGATTCCACTAGCACCTTGGTGCCATTGAGAGAAATCTGGGCAGGTTTTTTCAGTAATTCTGTGGGCAGTGCATCCTGCAACACAAAGTTGCCCGCAATTGAAACCAGCTCGGCATCCAACTGCTGGCAGAAAATTCGCGCACTCTCATCGCCGCGCACCCCCGCCAAAGCGCGGCCGCGCAATGTGCCGTAAACATGAATATTGCCATCGGCTAACACTTCCGCCCCCTCGCTCACCTGGGCGAGCACTATCAGGTCCGCACCTTCGGCGTAAATTTGCTGGCCGGAGCGCACCGGGCGGGTAACTACCCGGCTCTGGCGCTGCACTAGCCGCTCTTCTACTACTCGCTCAACCACGCGCTCCACTAGTGTTTCAGTCGCGGCTGCGGTCTGTTTAGGTAACTTGAGTGCCCGCTCATTGGGAGTCGGCAGGCGCGCTAAACCTGTGGCATTTACCGCGGCTAACAATACCTCAGGTACCCCGGTGAAACCTAGGGGTTGTAGCTCAAGTTGGCGACAAATTGCTAATAATTCATCCAGATCCGCCAGATCTTGCGGATTCTCCAATCGATCAAGGTTGATCAAAATGGGGGAGTTTTCAAAAAATTGCGGCGCCTGATCGATTTTCTCTTTAAGTTCAGCGGCCAGGGTTTGGGGTTGGTAGTGGCTGATGGCGAGAATCACCACGGTCACGGCACTGCCCTTTAGCTGAAAATTTACATCTATCATGCGTCTGTCTCTGAAAGTGCCGGTAGCGGACTCTACAATCACCAGCGGTAAAAAGGCCAGCGGGAATGCGGCAGCTGAAAATCAGCTTTTGTGGTTCTGGGGCGCCATTATCAGGGCAGCTGATGATTAGTCAAGCGAGCAGCGGCTAAGAATGCGCCAAGGGGATTTGTCGCATAAAAAACATTCAGCCCAGGTTAATTAGCCTGGGGCTATAACAATCACAACATAAGCACAATTTGCCCTTTGGGGCGCTCAGGGGTAACCCGCTATGAAAAAGCCTATCGTTTTGGCAATCGCACTGACCATGCCCGCGCTGCTGGCGCTCCCCACTGCCCAGGCTCTGGCGCAAAGTACGCCAGGCCAGGCTATGACCAGCGCTACCGCCAACGCCAGTTTTAGCGAGGCGCAGCTGGATTCGCTGCTGGCACCTATCGCCCTTTATCCAGATACACTTTTATCTCACGTATTAATTGCCGCCACCTACCCATTGGAGGTGGTTCAAGCCGACCGCTGGGTGCGCGCCAACCCGGATATTGGTGGCGAAGACGCCGTCAATGCAGTAGACGATCAGGACTGGGACCCGAGCGTAAAAGCCCTGGTGGCCTTCCCCGACTTACTGCGCCGCATGAGTGAAGATCTGGACTGGACACAGCAATTGGGCGACGCCTTCCTCGCCGACGAAGGCCGTGTAATGGACCATGTACAGCTGCTGCGCAATAAGGCTTATGCCGCTGGCAACCTGGACAAGATGGAGCACGTAAAAGTCGTGCGTGAAGAGCGGGTAATCACTATTGAACCCAGTGTGGAGCAAGTGGTTTACGTGCCCGCCTATGATACCCGCGTTGTCTATGGCAACTGGTGGTGGGCGGGTTATCCGCCGGTTTACTGGTACTACCCGAATAGCTATGTGTACGTTTCCGGCTTTTACTGGAGTAGTGGCATTTACCTGGGCAGCAGTTTTTACTACTCCGGCTGCCGCTGGCACGACAGGCGCGTTGTGGTGGTGGATCGCCATTATCGCCCCCGTCACTACTCCAACCGCTATATTGCCAGTTATCGCGAGGCGCGCCCCTGGAGCCACAACCCGGTGCACAGACGCGGCGTAGCCTATTACGACCGCCCCACGTCAGATCGCTACCACAGCAGCCGTGAGAGCTATAGAGACAGCCACAATTACCGCCAGGATGCAGACAGACGCGACTACCGCCAGGGCAATCAAACTCACGACCGCGAAGGCGACAGGCTGCGCACCAGCAGCAACCCCCACGTCCAACCTAATAGCGCGCGCGATCAGCGCCAGGGCCGCCTGACCGCCAACCCTCATCAACTGGTGGGCCAGAGTAAAGACACAGGTGGACCCTATAGCCAAGGCCGCGACCAACAGCACCAGGGTGAGAATCGTCAGCGGGATGCCAGCATTCCGCGCTATGGAAACGATGCCCGCGCGAGCAACAATCAAGTGCGCCAACCAGTGATGACTGGCAGCCAAACCCTGCCGCGCATCAGCACCCCTGGCACCAGCCTGGAAGCGGCGAGACGCAGCACTGCGCCAGCTGAGGCCAACCGCGCCAACTTACCTCGTCAGGCTCCCGCTCCGCGCCAAGTGCAAGTTCGCGAAAATGCACCTCAACCGCGCCAGGCCGCACCGCAACCGCGGGAAACAGCACCCAAGGTCCGCGAAATAATTCCCCAATCTCGCATTGAGCCGCGCCAGGAGCGCAACAGTCGCCAGGAAACCCCAAGATTTACCCGCAGCACTCAAGATAGTGGCAGCCAGGGCCGCAGTGTTGATAGAAGCGGAGATAGGGGCGGTGATAGAGGCAATGATAGAAGCGGAAATAGAGGCGAGGATCGCCGCTAGCAAATTCAACTTAGGCGCCGCTATGGCGGTTACAGGGTAAAAATTAAGGGCCGCAGCACACAGCTTGCGGCCCTTAATTTTTTGCGGCGGAATAATCCGCTATTTATCCCCCTTCCAGAGCACGCGGTACAAATCGTGGCGTCGGTCCTTTAAATTTTTAACCGTGCCGCTGTTGCGCGCCATCACCAGAGTTTCCGGGCGCAAATCGGCAAAGGCAACCATCTCCACATTGGGTGTGGTATCGGCCGCTACACCGTCGCGGGCGAAGGAGAAGTCACAGGGCGTGAGTATGCAGCTCTGGGCGTATTGAATATCCAAATTCGCCACATTGGGCAGGTTGCCCACATTGCCCGCCATCACCACATAAATTTGATTCTCCACCGCGCGCGCCTGGCAGCAATAGCGCACCCGCATATAGCTCTGGCGCTCATCGGTACAAAATGGCACAAACAGGATCTGCACGCCCTGATCTACCAAATGCCGCGCCAATTCGGGAAACTCCGCGTCGTAGCAAATCAATACACCAATGGGCCCGCAGTCCGTATCTATCGCCTGCAGGCTGCTACCGCCCTCAATATCCCACCAGTAAACCTCATTGGGTGTAGGGTGAATTTTGGGTTGTTCAAACACCCGGCCATCGCGCAAGAACACATAGCAAATATTTTCGATGCGACCATTTTCTACGCGCGTTGGATGGGTGCCGGCAATAATATTCACGTTATAACTCAGCGCCAAATCGCGCATGGCATCTTTAAAGCGAGGCGTGTATTTGGTCAGGGCTTCAATGGATTCCGAGGGGCTTAATTCCTGATCCTCAATGGATAACAGTTGCAGGCTGAATAGCTCTGGGAAGACCACAAAATCACTCTTGTAATCGGCCACCACATTAACGAAATACTCTACCTGATTGATAAATTCGTTAAACGAGCTGATTTTGCGCAATTGGTACTGCACCGCCGCTATACGCACCACATCGGGCATGCGCACACCAAACTGTTTAACAGGTTTATCCTCCTGGGCAATAACTTTGGGATTGCGCCACACCATATGCGCGGCATAGCCCAGGGATTGCTTATCGTCCGGCAGGTAATTTTTGATTACGCCGATTACTTCAAAACCATTGCGCATTTGAAAGGACAACACCGGATCCTTTATTTTTTTGTGCGCCACCTGATCTATATAGTTTTCGACAGTTTTTAATTTTTTTATTCGCTTGGCCAGATTGGGAATGCGCCCGGCGAAGACCACCCCTTTGAGGCCCAGCGCCTGACAGAGTTTTTTGCGCTCGTTATACAAGCGCTGACCTATGCGATAGCCGCGATATTCATCGTTAATACAAACCTCCATACCGTAGAGCCAATCGCCATGGATATCGTGGCGCGACGCAAAACCATTGCCGGTAATCTCCGCCCAGGTGTGTTTGCGCATACACACCCGCTCAGCGATGCGAAAGGTGGCGCAATAGCCCACCAGTACATCGCCGGCATAAACCACAATCTGCCCCTGGGGGAAATTATTGATCTGCCCCAGTATGGCGGCAGGTGAATAGGTGTCCATTTGCAGGGGTTTATAGACCTGCTCCGAGAGCGCCACTATGGTGCTGACATCAGCGATACGGGCATTGCGGACAGTGAGATGAATACGGGAATCCGACAGATTTGCGTTGGCATTTTGCGCCATGGGGATTGGCTCCTTAACTACCGGTTTTGGCTCTTAGCAACTTCCAGAATTGAGCCTGTTAGCTTAGTCAGTCAATTTGAAGCATAGCATTTGCGCTTTTTATGCCTGATTGGCGGCGATTTTTGCGCACCTACGGAAGATGCCCACTGGCTCGTCTTGAACCGGGGGTTTTACCGCTTGGCGAATCAACCCAAGAGGAAGCATTGGCCTTGCGAGGCGCATCCTTTATAGTAGCGGCCTTCGCAAATTCCCCACTACTTGAGCCCCGGCTTTGGGCTCAACTCACGAGGTTTTAGCCCCCATGGCTCAATACGTATACACCATGCACCGCTTGGGCAAAATTGTGCCGCCCAAGCGCGAAATTCTGAAGGATATCTCCCTGTCCTTCTTCCCCGGCGCCAAGATCGGCGTACTCGGCCTGAATGGCTCGGGTAAATCCTCGCTGCTGCGCATCATGGCCGGCGTGGATCAGGACTTTAACGGTGAAGCCCGCCCCATGCCCGGCATTAAAGTCGGCTACCTGCAGCAGGAGCCACAACTGGACCCAGCCAAAGATGTGCGCGGCAATGTCGAAGACGGCGTGCGCGAGGCGGTAGACGCGCTGGCCGAGCTGGACCGCATCTACGCCGCCTATGCCGAGCCAGATGCCGACTTTGATGACCTGGCGAAAAAGCAGGCCAAGTGCGAAGACATTATCCAGGCCTGGGACGCCCACAACCTGGACCACACCTTAGAGGTCGCCGCCGACGCCCTGCGCCTGCCCGCCTGGGATGCCGATGTCACCAAACTCTCCGGCGGTGAAAAGCGCCGCGTAGCGCTCTGCCGCCTGCTGCTGTCGCGCCCCGATATGCTGCTGCTGGACGAACCCACCAACCACCTGGACGCGGAATCCGTCTACTGGCTGGAGCAGTTCCTGCAAAAGTTCACCGGCACTGTAGTGGCCATCACCCACGACCGCTACTTCCTCGACAATGCCGCCGGCTGGATTCTTGAACTCGACCGCGGCCACGGCATCCCTTACGAGGGCAACTACTCCAGCTGGCTGGAGCAAAAAGAAGCCCGCCTGGCGCAGGAGCAGCGCAGCGAAGCCGCTCACCAAAAAGCCCTGAAGCAGGAGCTGGAGTGGGTGCGGCAAAACCCCAAAGGCCGCCAGGCCAAGAGCAAGGCGCGCCTGGCGCGCTTTGACGAATTGCAAAGCCAGGAATTCCAGGCGCGCAACGAAACCAACGAGATCTATATTCCGCCCGGTGAGCGCCTGGGTGACAAGGTCATCGAATTTGAAAATGTCAGCAAAGGCTATGGCGATCGCCTGCTGATCGACAACCTCAGCTTTAGCATCCCCAAGGGCGCGGTGGTGGGGATCGTCGGTGGTAACGGTGCGGGTAAATCCACCCTGTTCCGCATGATCTCCGGCCAGGAGCAGCCAGACAGCGGCAAGGTTGTGATAGGTGAAACCGTCAACCTGGCCTTTGTCGACCAGAGCCGCGAGAACCTGGTCAACAACAAAACCGTGTGGGAAGCCGTGTCCGATGGCCAGGACATTCTCAAAATCGGCAACTACGAAGTCAGCTCGCGCGCCTATATTGGCCGCTTCAACTTCAAAGGCTCCGACCAGCAGAAGCGCGTAGGCGAACTCTCTGGTGGTGAGCGCGGCCGTTTGCACCTGGCCAACACCCTCAAGCAAGGCGCCAACGTGCTGCTGCTCGACGAACCCTCCAACGACCTGGACGTGGAAACCCTGCGTGCCCTGGAAGATGCGATCCTCGCCTTCCCCGGCTGTGTACTGGTGATCTCGCACGACCGCTGGTTCCTCGACCGTATCGCCACCCATATACTCGCTTACGAAGGCGACTCGGATATTGTCTTCTTTGAAGGCAACTACACCGAGTACCACGAGGACTTGGTAAAACGTAAAGGGCAGGATGCGCAACCCAAACGCATGAAATACAAACCCCTTAAATAAATAATAAAGGCAGCTGCAACGCTGCCTTTTTCGCTTTTTATAACCCTAAAAACCTTACAAGAACAAGGGAGAAACAATGCAACAAACCAAGTACCAAGCCAATTTTCAAAGCAGAGTTCAAGCCAAATATCAGTGGCTAATCCCCCTGTTGTTATCGCTGTTCTGCGGCACAGCCTATGCCAGTCAGGGCACAGACTACACCCACTCCAATATTGGCTGGATTTGCGTCGGCTTGTTTGTCCTTGCCTATGTGTTTGTGATGCTGGAAGAAGTGCTGCACCTGCGCAAATCCAAACCGGTATTGGCCGCCTCAGGTCTTATCTGGTTATTGATCGGCTGGCTCTATAAAGTTGAAGGCCACTCGCCACTGGCGGAGGAAGCCTTCAAACACACGCTGCTGGAATTCTCCGAGCTGATGCTCTTCCTGCTGGTGGCCATGACTTACATTAACGCCTTGGACGAGCGCGGCCTGTTTAACGCCCTGCGCGCCTGGATGATCCGCAAGGGCTTCAGCTATCGCCAACTGTTTTGGCTTACCGGCTTCCTCGCCTTTTTAATTTCACCCATTGCTGACAACCTCACCACAGCATTGCTGATGTGCGCAGTAGTGTTAAAAATTGCCGAGGACGACCGCCGCTTCGTCAACCTCGCCTGTATCAATATTGTGGTGGCCGCCAACTCCGGTGGCGCCTTTAGCCCCTTTGGCGATATCACCACGCTCATGGTCTGGCAGGCGGGCAAGGTGCCCTTTGTCGATTTCTTCCACTTGTTTTTGCCCGCCCTGGTAAATTTTTTAGTGCCAGCCATTGCCATGAGCCTGTTTATTAAAAACAAAGCCAGCCACAAAGACGCGGAAGATCTGGTGCTTGAGCACCTCACCTACAAAGAGGGCGCGATTCCCTTTTTGATTTTGTTTTTAGCCACTATTTTCAGCGCGGTCATGGGCCATATAGTGCTGCATATGCCGCCGGTCATGGGCATGATGATGGGCCTCGCCTATTTAAAACTCTACGGCTACTACCTGCGCAAAAAAGGTGTGGTTATGTCGCAGCCCACCTCGGATTACATTCAACCCCAGGGTGAAAACCCCCTCACCCGTATTCCCCTGCCGTTTGACGTATTCCAGCCCTTGGCGCGTCTGGAGTGGGATACGCTGCTGTTCTTTTACGGGGTGATTATGTGCGTGGGCGGCTTGGGTTTTATGGGTTACCTGACCCTGTTGTCGGAATCGCTTTACGGCCACTTTAGCCCGACTGTATCCAACGTGGCCCTGGGGCTGGTGTCGGCAGTCGTCGATAATATTCCGGTGATGTACGCGGTACTGACTATGTCGCCCGATTTAAGTTTTGGCCACTGGCTGCTGATAACACTTACCACAGGTGTGGGCGGCAGTATGCTGTCGATTGGCTCGGCGGCCGGTGTCGCACTTATGGGTCAGGCGCGCGGCTACTACACCTTTCTCGGCCATTTAAGATGGACCCCGGTAATTGCGCTGGGTTACTTTGCCAGCGTCGCCACCCATCTGTGGTTTAACGCTTCACTATTTTGACGGTGATTTAGGATTATTTAGTGCCAGAGATTGCACTGCTGAAGCTGTTTATTTGCTGCTGACCGACAGCTTAGCGCCCCCCTTACCAACAAGGAATTTCACACAATTCCGCCCGTTTTTAAGGGGGCAATTAAATAGTTCAGGATGATCTATTTAATTGCCAGGTTAATAAGGAGTATGTTGGCAAATAAATGGCGCAGCGGTGTTTAATTTAGACCAATCCAGACTGACCTCTACAGCCTTGGCCAAGCGCTCCAACTGTAGCTCGCGCTCCTTATCTGCATCAAAAAGTTGACTTGTCTCGAGCCCCACCCAGTGCAGTATTTGTTGTAAAGCCAGTGGTGAATCCAATAATCCGTGCAAATAAGTTCCCATAATCTGCCCATCTGCCGAGCCTGCACCTTCCGGCTCAAGCGACTGTTCATTGGCTGCCGAATGTAAATAGGCAAAGGGCTGGTTAAAGCCTTCTCCACTGCTGCGCCCCAAGTGAATTTCATAGCCACTGACCGGTGTTTGCTTGTCCCACAGCAGCCCCTGACGCTGACGCAAAATTTTTTCGCCTTTGAGTTCAGTCGTAATATCCAAATAACCCAAGCCCTGGCTCGCTCCAGCAGCCCCCTCAACCCCCTGTGGATCGGCAATCGTTTTGCCCAACATCTGCATACCGCCGCAAATACCCAGCAGTTTGCCGCCATAACGCAAATGCTTTTGCAGCTGGGCATCCCAGCCTTGGTCGCGCACAAACTGCAAATCGGCGCGCACATTTTTACTGCCGGGAATAATCACCAGATCGCAAGGCGGAATAGTTTGCCCCGGCCCCACCCAGGTAAAATTAACCTGGGGATGCAGGCGCAATGGGTCCATGTCGGTGTGATTGGAAATACGTGGCAGCGCCAAAGCAGCGACACGCAATTCGCTATTGGCCTTAGGTGCAGCTGAGGTTAAGGCATCTTCTGCATCCAGGTGTAAGCCTTGCAGATAAGGGATGACTCCCAGTACCGGTTTGCCGGTTTTTTGCTCCAGCCAATCCAGGCCGGATTGCAGCAGGCTCATATCACCGCGAAAACGATTGATCACAAAACCTATCACCCGCGCCTGTTCGGATTCACTGAGCAGCGCCAAGGTGCCCACCAAATGGGCGAAAACACCGCCGCGATCTATATCGGCAATTAATATCACCGGGCAATCCACCGCCTCGGCAAAGCCCATGTTAGCTATATCGCGATCACGCAAATTGATCTCTGCCGGGCTGCCCGCCCCCTCCACTACCATTAATTCATACTGCTGCTGCAACCGCTGATAGGAATCCAGTACAAAGCCCATGGCCTGGGCTTTGTAGTCCTGATAAACGGCGGCATCCATATCGGTAATGGCTTTGCCCTGCACGATAATCTGCGCGCGGGTATCGCTGCTGGGCTTAATTAAAATCGGGTTCATATCTGTGTGCGGCTCAAGCCCGGCGGCCTGGGCCTGGAGCGCCTGGGCACGGCCTATCTCACCGCCGTCGGCAGTTACCGCCGAATTAAGCGCCATGTTTTGCGGCTTAAAAGGCACCACTCTCTGGCCGCGATTTTTAAAGATGCGGCAGAGTGCCGCCACCAGAGTGGTTTTACCGGCATCGGAGGTGGTGCCTTGAATCATCAGTGTCGCCACTACAATTACTCCAACAGGGACGGCGCGCGTAAAAAAAATATCAAAATAAATTCGGCGCAAAATCTTAGGGAAACTTACAGGTCGAATGCTACAGGGGTTAGTGGCAACAATGGATAATGCGCTGCCGCTTTTCTCCTCATTTTTTAACCTGGCGCAAAGCTGTCGGTCAGCGGCCAATAAACCAAAATACCCAGGTCATATTCATTGATGAAATGGCAACGCGCTTTACCTTGGATTCCCGCCTTGGCCGCAGTCGCGGCAATTTACATGGTTGGCCGTGAAATATCCCAATACCAACTCAGCTGGGCAACAACCGCCCAACTTGTCGGCGATTTTACCTGGGCACAGCTGCTTGCGGCTCTCGCATTCAGCGCTCTTGGTTATCTCTGCCTTGGCGCCTATGACCTGCTGGCGGTGCGCACGCTGGGCTTAGCCATCAGCTGGCGCAAGGCGCTCTATGTAGGCTTTCTCAGTTATGCGGTCAGCAATAACGCCGGCCAGGCCATGATTTCCGGCGGCTCCATCCGCTTTCGCTTTTACAGTGACTGGGGCTTAACCCCCGCTGCCATTGGCAAGGTAATTGTGTTTGGCAGCAGCACCTATTTATTGGGTGCTTTTAGCTTATTTTGCCTCAGCGCCCTTTTTTTAACGCCAAAGGAATTTGCCGACCCGCAATTAGTCGGCGGCCACCTGTACTGGCTAGTCACCGCTGTCGCTCTGGGGTTGCTCGGCTACTGGCTGCTGGTGATTTTTAAGCGCGAATTTTCCCTGGGCAAAATTCAGCTGCATCTACCCAATATTAAAACCAGCTTGTGGCAAACCCTGTTGGGCGCGCTGGATTTAATTCTCACCAGCCTGGTGCTTTACAGCCTGCTGAATAACAGCATCGGCATGTCGTTTTTTTGGTTTTTCACCCTCTTTTTACTCGCACAATTAAGCGGTTTGTTCAGCCAGGTGCCCGGTGGCCTGGGGGTATTTGAAGGTATATTCCTCTACCTGGTCGGCCCGGCAGCCGACCACCAGCAATTGCTAATGGCACTTATTGGCTATCGCCTGGTGTATTACTTTATTCCCCTGGGCGCAGCAGCACTGGCCTTTGCCTGGATGCAAAATCGCCAGTGGTTGGCCAAATTAATCAACAACCCGCTCGCCAGCCGCACCGCCAAATTCACCCAGATTGGCGCAGGCTTGCTGCAGGAGGCACTGCCGCGGCTCTTGCCCGCATTAATGATTTTGGCCGGCGCGGTGCTGTTAATTTCCGGCAGCACTCCGGCCCTGCCGGAGCGCTTACAGCCCCTGGCAAAATTGGTGGGCCTGCCATTAATTGCCATATCCCATTTGCTCGGCAGCCTGATTGGTTTGCTGCTCTTACTGCTGGCGCGAGCAGTTTCACTACGCATTCGCCTCGCCTATCCACTCACGCTTATCCTGCTCAGCGCCGGAATTTTCTTTTCGCTGTTTAAAGGTTGGGATTACGAGGAGGCAAGTTTTTTAGGCCTGGTATTGATAGTTATCGCCAGCAATCGTCACTACTTTTATCGCCAATCTTTTTTTGAGCAGCGGCTGCTCACCTGGCCCTGGGTACTAATGCTGCTGAGCCTGGTGGGCTTGAGTCTGTTCGTTGGCTTTGTCGCCCATCAGGACGTGGACTATAGCAATCAACTCTGGTGGGATTTCAGCCTGCACGGCAGCGCTTCACGCTTTTTGCGCGCGAGCCTGGCGCTGAGCATTTTGTGTATTACCCTGGTGATTTACTTTTTACTCTCGCGCGGTCGCTACAAACCGGAATTGCCAAGCGCCGATGAACTCGCCGAAGCGGCTCAGGTTATTCAGCGCCAATCCAGCACCGAACAATTTATTGCCCTAACCGGCGATAAGTATTTTTTTTGGAATGCAAATCGCGACACCTTTATTGCCTATACCACCAGCAACCGCTACTGGATTGCCTTAGGTGATCCCTGTGGGCCAGCCGAAGAATATGCCCAGCTGTTGCGCGAATTTCGCGCAGCGGCAGACCTCTACGGCGCTAAACCTGTGTTCTATCGCGTATCCAGCCAGCACCTGGCCCGCTATGTAGATCTGGGGCTAAATCTAGCCAAACTGGGTGAAGAGGCACTGGTGGATTTGCAGCAGTTTTCCATCAAAGGCAATGCCGGCACGTCGTTTCGCGGCACGCTTAATAAAATCAACAAAGAGGGCTACAGCTTTAGCCTGGTGCCGCGCAGCCAAGTGCCGGTGTATTTAGCGCAATTGGCCGCCGTTTCTAAACGGTGGTTGGAGCACAAAAAAGTGCGCGAAAAAAGTTTTTCGCTGGGTTTTTTTGACGAACACTATTTAAGCCAAACCGATCTTGCGCTGGTGCTCTCCCCCGATGGCAGTGTTGTCGCCTTTACCAATGTGTTGCGCAGCCAAGCCTTTGCAGAAATCTCCATCGATCTTATGCGCTACAGCGACCAGGCACCCAAGGGCAGCATGGATTATTTGCTAATTAACCTCCTGCTCTGGGGCCAGGCCCAGGGTTATGGCCAGTTTAATTTGGGCATGGCCCCCCTGTCCGGTTTGGATCGCGACCGGCTCGCGCCCCTGTGGCAGCGGCTGGGCGCTTCGCTATTCCAACTGGATAACGATTTTTACGATTTCCAGGGCCTGCGCCACTACAAGGAAAAATTTCATCCGCAGTGGCGGCCCAGTTATCTGGCCTACCCCGCCGGGCAAAATATTGCCAAGGTCATTTTTACTATCACGCAAAAAATTTCCGGCGGCCTGCGCGGCAGCTTTGGCAAATAATTCGCGCTTACTCCTAGAGCAAAAGCAAAATGAAAACCCTCGCCCTGTTGTTGCTGCTAATTTGCCACCCGGCTCTGATACAAACTGCTGCGGCACAAACTGCTGTGGAACATTTTAACTGGGGCGACTTTGGCGAAACTCATATTTATAGGGGCGGCACCCAGGGCCTGGAATTGATACTCACCGACAACCAACACCAACAAGCAGGCGAACACCTGGCCGCAACACTTAGCCGCGAGCACAAGCTCGCCGCCGTGTTAAATATGGATAGTTATTTAGCCCATGTAGCCGCAAGCCGCGCCCAGTGTTTTGACGCCGCCACACCGCTATCCGTGTATGTGCAGGATGTCGAGCAAGCGCACCAGTTTGTGCAATTTACACCGGGATTTATTAACGGCCTGGGCAGTGCTGGCAGTTATTTACTAGCCATGCTGGAGCAGGCGCCCGCCGGACTGTTTCGCGGCGGTTTTAGCAATACCTTAGCGACGCAGATAAATTTATCACTGCCGCCCTGCAAGCCGGCCGCAGGGATGAGGTGGCAAGCTGATAATAAAACTCTTTCATTTGCGCCAAACGCTAATCCGGCAACGCCCTGGCAGGCCTTTAACTCACCCAGCCAGCGCTGGCTGACATCAGTACCCCTGATGGATAACTGGCAGGCGGCGAGCCAGGCGTTTGAAAACCAGTTAGCGCGCCGCGAAGCGAGTGATGACAATAACCTGGACAAATTGCCGCTGGTGATACTCGATGCAAAAGCTGCCGCCAAACCGGAATTTGAGGATGCCATGGCACTGGTGATTTCCGGCGATGGCGGCTGGGCCAATATCGATAAGGACATAGCCAATAATTTATCGGCACAGGGCATACCCGTAGTGGGCTGGAATTCGCTCAATTATTTTTGGCAGGGTAAGAATCCGCAAATTGCCGGGCAGGATTTGCAAGCGGTAGTTAATTTTTATCGCGCCCACTGGCATAAAAACAAAGTGATATTAATTGGCTTTTCCATGGGCGCCGATGTGATGCCCTTTATGGTCAACCAGTTAAATACCGAAACACAAGCACAACTGCTCAGTGTCAACCTGCTCAACCCCAGCACCAGCGTGGATTTCACCTTCCACTTAAGCGGCTGGCTTAACACCCAGAGTGAAGCCCCCTACCAAACCTACCCGGAAGTAAAAAACTGGCAGCAGTGGCCAAGCAACTGCTTTTATTCGGACAAAGACCAAAGCCTTTGCACGCAGCTGGAAAAACTGGATAGCCGCGAGCAGCAACAAATCAAACTGTTTTATCTACCCGGCGATCACCACTTTGATGGCAATTACACTCAGTTGATTCAGTTGATACTAGCGCACTCGGCACCCAGGCCTACCACTCAATCCCCTTCTGCGCCTTAACGCCGGCGTTAAAGGCGTGTTTGATGGATTTAACCTCGCTAAAAGTATCCGCCAAATCCTCTAGATATTTTTTGGCGCCGCGCCCGGTGATAATCACATTCTGATTGCGCGGGCGATTTTGAATCGCAGCGACCACCTTATCTTTATCCAGGTATTTGTAATTGAGCATATAGGTAAGCTCATCAAACAGCACCAAATGGATTTGCGGGTCGCGCAGCACATGTTCACACTCAGCCCACACCTGCTCAGCAGCGGCGCGATCCTGCTCGGCGTTTTGCGTCTCCCAGGTAAAACCTGTACCCATGGTGTAGTACTCAAGCTGTGGGCTGGCGCCGCGAAAAATGCTCTCGGTTAAAAAGTTTTTTTCGCCGCACTCCCAGGTGCCTTTAATAAATTGCACTATGGCAACCTTGTAACCATGGCCCAAACAGCGCAGCGCTGTGCCAAAACCCGAAGAGCTTTTACCCTTGCCGTCGCCGGTGAGCACTATCACCACCCCGCGCTCCTCATCGGCGCGGGCGATGGCAGCATCGACAATTTCTTTGCGCTGCTGCATGCGCTCTTTATGGCGCTGGGATTTATCCTCGGTCATGACTTGGTCTCATTTTTTTAAAACGTCTTGAAAATTACCACTACAAACTGGGCATCCCTGCCCCAGCCATTAAAAGCTGTAACTCACGCCTAATTGCCAGCTATTAAAAGCTGTAAGTCACACCCAATTGCCAGCTTTAAAAGCTGTAAGTCACACCCAATTGATAGTTGCGCTCTGGCGCTGGGTACTGGCCGTAAACCGAATGCCAGCCCGCGTAGAGTTCATTGGTGATATTGTTGATCCGCAGCGACATATCAAGCTCGCCCAAGGTGTAGAGCCCACCCAGATTAAACACAATCAGTTGCGGCAACCTGGCTGACTGGTTGGCATCGTCATTGGCCTTATAGCGCGGGCCGGTATAGTTAGCCTCCAGGGTTAAACTCAAGGCCGCTGTTGGCATAAGTGTGACGCTGGCGCTGCCGGAATTTTGCGCCACAAAGGGTACTTGCCTGCCGGTAAATTCACCATCGACAACTTCCGCATCTGTGTAGGTGTAATTAAAGCGCAGCGACAGCTCCTGGTTCAACTGATTGTCGGCAGTGAGCATAAAGCCCTGGCGCTGCGAATTGGGCAGGTTGACATTGGCGAACTGGATACTGTCAAACACAATCTCGTCGTTGATCTTCATTTTGTAAATCGAGTAGGACACCTGGCCAGCCGCACCACTCCACTCAGCGCCAAACTCCAGCGACTTGCCAGTTTGCGGATTGAGCAACACTACACCCGGTGCGACCAGATTGTTTTCATCCGGATTGCTAAAGCGGAAGCTCTCCGCATAGCGACCAAAGAGTTTCCAGTCATTGTCTAAATCGTAGCTCAAACCCAGCTCGCTAGCGGTAAGCTGATGCTTTTGCGCGACATCGGCCAAGTAGTTGTGATCATCAACAAACGCGCGGCGCAGGCCCGCCGTTGCGCTTAATTGCTGCAGCAAAGGGTAAATTATTTGCGCGTAAACACTCTGCTGTGATTGTTTGGCATTCACCGGCACGTAGATATTGTTGCCCTCGTAAGTGCTGCGCACATCATCCACACCCAAAGTAACTAAAGCATCACCTTCTGTGGTGGCGATCTTGCCAATCAAGCGAGGCGTCAAGCTTTTTACTCGCACCGAGGTTTGGGTAAACCCCCAGTTTTCATATTCACCCTCTTCGTTGCGATCAGAATACTCACCCAGTAACTGCCACTGCTCGTTAAGCTTATAGCCACCGCCCAGGCGCCAGATATCGGTAATCTGATTGCTGAAATCATTGGGGCTCAAGGTCTGGCGGCGATCCAGCAGCACATTATTTTCTGTCAGTGCGCCAGGTAAGCGCAGTTGGTCGTTGATGTGCTGTCCCTCAGCAAACACAAAACCCTGATCAAATTCATAGCGCAGATTAGCTAGCAGGTTTTGATAATTAGTGTTGTTGTTTTGGCGATAGTTATCGGCACTGCGTTTTTGCGCTGAGAGCCTATAACTCAGGCCGTTAGCAAAGCCCTGGCTGACACTGGCAGTGTAATCCTCCAGGTCAAAACTCCCGCGCGTAGCAGAGACATTACCGCGCACTTCGCCGCTACTAGCCTGACGGGTAATGATATTAATCACCCCGCCCACCGCCTGGTCACCATAAAGCACGCCGGCGCTGCCCTGCACAATTTCAATTCGCTCCACATCTTTTAAGGCCACGGTATTAAGCGCAGGTGCCGCCAGTGATGCGTTGTTTAATTTGCGCCCATCCACCAATACCAGCACATTGTTGGCGCCGGCCAGGCCGCGCAGAGACACAGTGACATTGCGCGCGCCGCTGCCATCGGAGTCGGTAAGTTGAATGCCCGCTTGGCTGCGCAGCACTTCCGACAACAGCTTGGCGCCGCTTAAGCGAATTTGCTCCTGGTCAATCACAATAATTTGGCTGGCCACTGGCAGCTGCGCCGTTTCACTGCGGGTCGCGCTCACATAAACTTTTTCGATTTGCTCTTGGGCAAGGGCGGAGATAGCCAGGGATGAAATAACGGCGGCGCTTAATAAGCGCAGGGGAAATACAGATTTTACTTGGAACATGATTCCTCAATCCTGAATGGGCAAATGCCGTGGGATGAGGGAGGGATGCGGAAAAAGATGTAGCTTGAAACGCGAGATACAGAGCTTTCCACCGATGCGGCCCTCCGCGACATCGTGAACATGGCTAGTAAAACTTGCTAGCCGGGGGCAAGGCTGGTATCGGACTCATTCGCGCGCGAATTTACCGTTGCGGGGGCAGTGTCGGAATTTTGGGTTTGCACCCAGGCACCGACTTCCCATTTATTCTGATCCCAGCTGGAAGACGAAAATCCAGCCCATCAGACACCTCGGGGGCGCAAGTTAATGCTTTGCATTGAGTTGGTCAAGAAAAACCCGCAGGTTAATCAACCGAGAATTAAAGGGTTAATTCAGCTGTGGCCGGGAGCAAAACCCGGCCAGTTGAGGATTATTAGCAGACTGCAAAGATTTAGTTAGTCGTCATTCGCTGCAAATATTTGCGGGTGAGCGAAATAAACGCGGGGGTTGGCCCAACATCTTCATAAATAGGATCACCCAACTCATCGGTGGTCACTACCTTGCTACCCTGAACATAGGGAAAACTCGCCTCCAATTCCGTCAGCGCGGCAGTAACCAACTCGCGAATCAGTTGCTCCTTGGACCGTTTGGGGTACATTTCCATAAGCGCATTAATTTTTGCCGCATCCTCCACAGTTAAGTGAACTTCATAAGTCTCTTTGGTCAGGGCACCCTGAGCTTGAGTTTCCCATTGTTTGACCAGTGATTTTAGTGACATCAAAGCTACATCTCCTCTATGGCTTTACTGCTTAAAGCAACACAAAAAAACTCACATACAAAACCAATAAGCACATACAATTTTTTACAGAGTTGACTGCAGGATTTAGCCCTGTCCTCTTAGGTATAGCTCAAGGCGACTAGTTTCTATTAACCCGGCGATCAAATATATCGTCCTGACATATTTGATCGGCGCCCTGGAAAATCCGGCGCAGATGCGTAAATCTGCTTGATTTTCCAGGGCTAGCGCCAGCCTTCAGCTGACGGCGGTACATCCCTGTGCCGCACTATT